>JBMORD010000140.1:0-16277 GCA_049322495.1 Myxococcota bacterium
CGCGCTCTCGTGGCTTGCCGACTTCATCGGGCTCGCGCCCATCGTCGGCGCCTTCGCCGCGGGCCTCATTCTCGAGGACGTGCACTTCAAGGACTTCCGGAACAAGGCCGACGAGGCGCACACCCTCGAGGAGCTGGTGCACCCCATCTCGTACTTCCTCGTGCCGGTCTTCTTCGTGCTCATGGGCATGCGCACCGACCTCCACTCGTTCGCCGCGCCCGGCGTGCTCTCGCTGGCGGCCGCGCTGTGCGTGGTGGCGGTGGCGGGCAAGCTGGTGGCCGGGCTGGGCGCGCTCGGGAAGGGGCTCGACCGGCTCAGCATCGGCGTGGGCATGGTGCCGCGCGGCGAGGTGGGCCTCATCTTCGCCAGCATCGGCAGTCAGCTCACGGTGAAGGGCGAGCGGGTGGTCGACGCGAAGATCTTCTCGGCGGTGGTGGTGATGGTGATCGTCACCACCATGGTGACGCCGCCGGTGTTGAAGCTGACGCTCGCGCGGAAGGTCACGCCAGCGTCTTGAGCGCGAGGCGCGCGGCCTCGGCGATGACGACGCTCGCGTCGGCGGCGCTCGTCTTCGGCGCGTTGGTGAAGATCGCCAGGTAGATCGGCGCGCCGGTCGGCGGGCGCAGCACCGCGACGTCGTTGGCGGCGCCGTTCTCGCTGGTGCCGGTCTTGTCGCCAGCGTCCCAGTCGGGAGGCACCGCCGCGCGGATGCGCTTGAGGCCGGTGGTGGTGGCCTTCATCCACGCGAAGAGCTGGCGCTTCGAGTCGGCGTCGAGGACGTCGGACGTGTACGCGCGCTCGAGGAGCGTGGCCATCGCCCGCGGCGTGGTGGTGTCGCGCGGGTCGCCCGGGAGGTTGGTGTTGAGCTCCGGCTCGAGGCGATCGAAGCGCATCACCTCGTCGCCGAGCCTGCGCGCGAAGGCGCGGAGCGCGTCGAGGCCCCCGAGGCGCTTCTCGAGCAGGTCGGTGGCGGTGTTGTCGCTCACGGTGACGGCGGCCGCGCAGAGCTCGCCGATGGTGAGGCCCGTCGCGAGGTGGGGCCGCGTGCCGGTCGACGGCTCGATGAGGTCCTGCTCGGTCCACTTCACGCGGTCCTCGAGGGCGAGCCGCCCGCGCTGCCGCGCCTCGAGCACCGCGGCGGCGAGCAGCCACTTGAAGACCGAGCAGTAGGCGAAGCGTTCCTGCTCGCGCCAGCTGACGGTCTTCGCGCCGCGACGGGCAAAGAGCCCGAGCTGGCCGCCCAGCTTCTTCTCGAGGGCCTCGAACCCGCCCGCGGCGAACGAGGGCAGGGCGAGCGCGACACCTCCAACCAGAACGACGCGACGTGAGGGCTTCACCAGCGCGAGTGTCTACCGCGCCGCGCTGAAGATGAAGGGTAACGAGACCGGCACGTCGTCGGCTGGCGCGAAGGGCAGCACCCAGTTCCGCATCAGGCCGGAGATGCAGTCCTCGACCGGCTTGCTCCGGAGCGAGTCTTCCGCGAAGTCGAGGTCGTCGACGCGCCCGCGAGGGGTGACGACGAAGCGGATGACGAGGCGGCCGTGGAGGCTCGGCAGGCGCTTGAGCTCCCGCTCGTAGCAGCTCTGCACCGCCGCCTTGCGCTGGTTGAGCCAGCGGCTGAGCTCACGTTCGTCGGGGAAGCCGGTGCTGACCTCGACCGGCTCGGTCTCGACGCGCGCCACGACGTCGGTGTTCTGGCGTTCGACCAGCTTCACGTGCTTCACGCCCTCGGTGCCCGGCAGGTCGATGCTGTCGGTCTCGCCCGTGTCAGCGCCGCGGCGACGGAGCGCGGTCGCGTCGTCGACGGTCGCGACGGTGAGCTGCCTGGCGCCCCGGAGCGCCTCGGCGACGTCGTTGGCGCTGCCGCTCAGCACGTCGCCCACCGCGCCGCGGCCCTCGCCGCGGGCGCCGATGATGCCCAGCAGCCCGAGGGTCTTCACGCGCGCGTTGACCTCGGCTTGCGAGGGCCGCGCAGCGACGGGGCGGCGCGCGGGTGCGGCGGGCTCCTTCGTCGGCGCGGTCTTCGGGCCCTCGCCGGTGCTCGCCGGCGGCGGCGTCGGCTTCGGCTTCGGGAGCGGGAGGACGACCTTCGCGAAGCGATCGACGTCGTACTCGTCGATGGTGACGTCCCGCTCTTCGGGCACCGGCTGCGAGGAGATCCACCCGACGCCGGCGAAGTGCGCCGCGAGCGACAGGCCGAGCACCACGAGGAAGCCGCGATCGACCTGCGCGAGGAGTCCGCGGGAGCCCTTCGGCAGCGCGGCCCGCACCGGCGCCTTCGGGGGCTCGACGAACTGGAACAGCAGCGAGACCTCGCCGATCGACACGCGCCCTCGCGCCTTCGCCGTCAGCGGCAGCGCGTGCTGACGGCCCCGCTTCGGCGCGCGCGCCTCGAGCTCGGACAGCGGGGCGTCGGTGCCGTCGAGCGCGACGCGGCCGTCGACGCCCGGCTCGAAGAGGAGCGTCGTCCCGTGGCGGCCCACGTCGAACACCGGGGTCATCGGCGGCACCTCCGCCATCGGCACCAGGAAGGTGCACCGCTCGTCGCTGCCGACGGAGATCTTCACCTTCCCGGGGAAGGTGCGGTCTTCGACGATTCGTCCGTGTTGGACGAGGGCGACTCTCAGCGCACGAGGCTGGTCCATGCCGTCTCGGACAACGGCGAGCGCGACGGGTTCCGCCCGCTCAGCTCAGCGCGCGCAGGGCGTCGAGCTCCGCAGACGGGAGCGTCACCGAGTGCACGAGGAGCTCGCCGCCATCGCGGTGATCCTCGTCGACCCAGCTCAGCCGCCCGCTCTCGAGCTCCAGGGTGGTGCGGCCGAAGTGCATGGTGGTGGGCAGCGCGCCGCAGAGCTGTACTTTTCCGTCGACGAGAGACACCGCGGGGTGCGTCAGGTTCCAGTCGAGGTGGCGCGGCGTGTGTCGGGCCACCAGCGCGCGGAAGGCCTCGACCAGCGGACTCACGGGAACTGCACCTCGGTGGTGAGCAGCTGACCCGCCTGGAAGCCCGGGAAGGTCTGCGTGAGGACCTCGCCGGTCGAGGCCGTGAGGCGCAGCGTGAAGCTGCCCTCACCGAAGCCCTGATCGTCGTTCCACGTGCCGTCGGTCTCCCGCCGGAGCGCGGCGAAGCTGGCGTGTCGCGCGCTCTGCACCTCGACCTTCGCGATCGGCAGGCGCGGGTTGCGCACCCAGAAGCTGGTCCACCACGGGTTCGCACCGGTCTGGAACTGCAGGACGATCTTGCCGCTCGAGGCCGGGCAGCGCGCGAGCTGCCACGTCATCGGTCGCGGGTTGGCGCTGGTGCCCTGCGGATCGTCCTCGTGGATCGCCGCGTACGCCTCGTTGCTGAGATCCATGTCGCCGGGCGCGTTCGAGACGCCGGTGGTGACGATGCGCACCAGCACCGACTTGCCCAGCCGCGTCGTCACCAGCGCGCACGCATCGCAGAGGCTCCCGTCACCGTTGAGCGAGTTGTCGACTCCGGCGAGGAAGCGGCCTTCGAGCGACTGGATCGCCGCCGGGTAGGGCGCGCACGAGTTGGTCCAGCGGGTCTGCTCCCAGTCGACCGGGCCGACGTGGTAGCTGCCGGCGTGCGTCGGGCCGAAGGTCTCGCCCGTCGTCACCAACGGGGTGCCGCCGTCGGGCAGGGGCGACGCCGCACCGCACGCGCACAACGACAACACCACCGCCGTCAGGAGGGTCTTCATGGCGGGGGGCATTCTGCGCCAGTGTGCGGCGCATGGCACCCATGGCCCCCGAGTCGATGGAGCGGTTCCTCGCGCGGCTTCGCGCTGGCGCGCCCCGGCTGGCGACCACCCCGGTCCGGTTCGGCTCACCGCACCACTCCCACGCCGTGGTGCAGGAGGGGGCCTCGTTTCGCGTGCGGCAGCTGGTGCTCTCGAAGGAGAAGGCCGAGGCCTACCTCGCGAAGCACGGGATCTTCATGCCGGAGCACGCGGCGCTGATCAGCGAGCCGACGGGGCGGGTCGAGCTCGAGGCATCGAGCCTCGACGAGCTGATCCGGCTGCTCCAGGCGTCGCGGACGCTCCACCTGTGACGGGTTCGCGACTTGCGCGGCCGGGGTGGGCGACGGATCATCGTCACCGATGTTCCCCCGGTCTCAGCTCGTCGCGGTGCTCGCGCTGATCAGCGTCTCCTGTTCCAGCCTGCCGAGCGGAGGCGAGTGCGATCCCGGGAAGATGTACACCTGCTACTCGGGCCCGGCCGGGACGGACGGCGTCGGCGTCTGCCGTCGGGGCACGGCGCTCTGCATGGCGGCCGGTCGGCTCGGTGAGTGTGACGGCGAGATCGTCCCCGCACCGGAGCTCTGCGACGGCGACGACAACGACTGCGACGGGAAGATCGACGAGGACGTCACCAACGCCTGCGGCGGCTGCACGCCGCTCGAGCACGCCCCGGGCGAGGCCTGCGAGCCGTGCGGCACGTGGGCCTGCGCCGGCCGTGAGCTGATCAGGTGCAGCGGAGGTCGCGTCAACAACTGCGGCCAGTGCAACCAGCCCGACGTCCCCGGCCTCAACACCGCGTGCGTCGGCGCGAACGGCTGCCCTGGTTCGCTGGCGTGCCCTGACGCGGGAACGACCGCCGAGTGCCGCACCGTCGAGAAGAACAACTGCGGCGTCTGCGGCGCAGCGATGGTCCCGAGCCTCGGCGCGACGTGCAACACCGGCGGGTGCAGCGGCACGCTGTCGTGCAGCACGGCCGGCACGGGCACGGTCTGCAGCGGGCCGGGGCGCAACAACTGCAACGCATGCGGGCTGCCCGACGTCGCCGATCTCGGGAAGCGCTGCACCCTCAGCGGCCCCGGCTGCGGCGTCCTCACCTGCAACGCGACGGGCAGCGGAACGGAGTGCACCGCGAGCCAGCTCGATCCCGACTCCGACGGCGTGGCGGACCCCTGCGACACCTGCCCGGCGGTGGCGAACCCGGTGCAGACCGACACCGACTCCGACGGGCTCGGTGACGCCTGTGACACCTGCGTCGCCGTACCGAACGCCGATCAACGCGACGCCGATCGCGATGGCCGCGGCGACGCGTGCGACAACTGCGTCAACGTCGCCAACGCCGGCCAGGAAGACGCCGACCACGACGGGCTGGGCGACGCGTGCGATCCCGATGCGGACAACGACGGCGTGCCGAACGCGACGGACAACTGCGTGCAGGTGGCCAACGCCAGTCAGCTCGATGGCGACGGAGATGGGCGCGGTGATGCGTGCGACAACTGCGCGCAGATCGCGAACGCGACGCAGAGCGACGGCGACGCCGACGGGCGCGGTGACGCTTGTGACAACTGCCCCGCTGCGCCGAACGCAAACCAGCTCGATGCCGACTCCGACGGGAAGGGCGACGTCTGCGACAACTGCGTGATGATCGGCAATGCGTCGCAGGCGAACGACGACGGCGATGCGCTCGGGAACGCGTGTGACAGCTGCCCGACGGTCGCCTCTGCCTGGCAGGGTGACGTCGACGGCGATGGCCGCGGCGACGTCTGTGACCTCGTCATCTCGGAGCTGGCGGCTGCGGGGCCGGGCGGCGCCGACGACGAGTTCGTCGAGCTCTACAACCCGTCGTCGCAGCCGGTGCCGGTCGCGGGCTGGGTGCTCCAGTACCGCGCGGCGACGGGCACGAGCTGGCAGGTGACCACGATGCTCCCGGCGGGGGCGAGCGTGCCGCCGCGCGGCTTCTTCCTCATCACCTCGGCGGTCGGCGCCACCGGGTACACCGGCGCGACCGCGCCCGACTACGAGGCGCGCGCCGTCAGCGCGCCGATGGGCACCAAGGTGCTCCAGTTCGCCGCCGCGGGCGGCAACGTTCGGCTCGGTCTGCCGGGCGCGTCGACCTCGCTGGCGAATGGAGATCCGGCCATCGCCGATGCCGTCGGCTTCGGCACGGCCACGTTCGGCGAAGGCAGCGCCGCGCCGGTGGGCGCGTGGGCCTCGAACGGCACCGGCTCGATCGAGCGCAAGGCGTCGGCCCTGTCGACGAGCGCGACGATGAGCGGCAGCGAGGCCAACGCGGGCAACGGGCGGGACAGCAACGACAACAGCGCCGACTTCGTGACGCGCGCCACGCGGGAGCCGCAGAACGCCCGCTCGCCCGCAGAGCCGCCGTGAAGCGCGAGGGGCTGCTCTTCGGAGCGACCATCGTCGGCAGCGTGGTGGTGGCGTGGTGGGCCTCGCGGCACGAAGCGCCGCTGCTCATCGGCACGACGCCGCAGGCGCAGCTGGTGCCGTGGTGGTACCAGGTGACGGCGTTCCCTCCGTTCTTCCTGCTCGGTGGCGGGCTGTGGCTCGAGTGGAGTCGCGCGCGCGCGGCGCTCCTCGGCGTCTCGTCGCTCGTCGCGCTCAGCGGTCACGCGGTGTTCCTCTCGGCCTGCGTGGTGTTCACGCTCGTCGAGCGGCGCTTCGTGGCGGCGCGCGCGGTGCTGGCGACGTCGGCGGCGGGGCTGTTGATCACCGCCTGGTCGAAGGTGCGCTGGGGCGACGAGCGCTGGTTCGCGGCCAGTGTCCTCGTCGGGAGCGCGCTCGCCCTCGCGCTGCTCAGGGGCAGTTCGCGGTCCGGTAGCTCTCGTACGCGCTGAGGATCTGATCCTGCTTCGTGGTCGAGGCGTAGCTCGTGTCGGCGCCACCGAAGATGCGGATCGCGTCGCGGTCGCCGTGGATGTTCGCGCAGGAGAGCGCCAGCTCGTGAAACGACATGGCGATCGACACGGCCGGGGTGAAGAGCGGGAAGCGGCCGTAGCCGGCGAGGTGGTTGCCCGAGGTGTTCTTCGGCACGCCGAACAGCTCGTGCGCGCCGAGCAGGTAGTAGTCGACCGCGTTGGGCGTCGCGGTGGGGCAGACGGTGTGGAAGCGATCGACGAGCGGCTGCGTGAGGAGCCCGGCGTCGGTCGCGAAGCCTGCCGCGTTCATGCGCTCGAGGAGCAGGCTGCGCATGCTCTGCGTGTACGCGCCGCCCTTGCACGGGTGGAAGTTCGAGGTGTGAATCGCGCCGATGCCGAACTGGTAGCTGTAGAGCGCCTCGGCGACGAGGTCGCAGTCGGACGTCGTGCGGTTGTAGCTGTTCTCGAGGCAGCGGGTGTTGAACGCCGCCACCCGGAAGGCGCCCTCGTAGAGGAGCAGCGACATCAGGCCGCCGAGGGTGACCGTCGCGCCGCACGCGCGCAGCTCGGCGACCTCGGCCTCGATCGCCGCGAGCGAGTCCTCTCGGAGCGCGCGGAGGTCGACGGTGCCGGAGGGGTCGACGTTGCGTCGATCGAACTCCGAGACGAAGAAGCGCTCTTCGCAGGTGTCGGGAGTCACCGTGATGGTCAGCTCCGCGCGCGCGACCTCCTGCCCGGCGACGCGGCCCACGAGGCTGATCGGCCGGGGGAAGCCGGTGCCGGCGAAGCGGTAGCGGAGTGTGTCGCGCGTCGCGGGATCCCACGCCGGCCCGAGCGCGTACGTCTGGTCCGCGAAGAGCTGCACCTCGTCGACGCCCGCGGCGGCGATGGTGAACACCACGGGGTTCGACACCGTGCCGCCATCGGCCGGCGAGAGGAAGCGCACGAACCGCGGGCTCCCCGCGTCGATGCCTCCGTCGACACCGGCGTCGGCAGGGCCCGCGTCGGCGATGTCCAGGGTGGCTCCCGCGTCGTCGGAGCGCGGCGCCGCGCCGCAGGCTGCGAGGAGCAAGGAGCCGAGGACCAGAGGACGCATCATGCGTCACCACGTAGCGCAGACCCTCGCGAGGCCGCGACGTCGCGCCAGCTCACCGACTCGGCCAAATGGTCTACCGGAGCCGGGTGAACGTCTCGTAGTGGTCGCCGGTGTAGTACCGCTCGCCGTTCTCTCCGGCGATGATCCGCCGCGCGCCGCGGGTGCGCTCTCCGGGCGTCTTCACGGTGTACTCCCGGTAGTAGCCGCGCGGCTTCCGGGGCAGCAGCCCCTCGCGGTTCTCGAACACGATGCCGTCGCGGTCGAAGGGGAAGGGGCCGCCTTCGTCGATGAGCTCGAGCGTGAGCGCCGCCTCGGGTGGGAGCCCGGCCGGTGTGCCTGGGCGCTCCACGACGGGCGGCTGCGCCGCTGCCTCGGGCTCGTCGCGGGCGCCGAGCACGCGCGCGCGCCAGCGGTCTTCGCCCCGTTCGCCACCGTGCGGCCGCGCGGCGATGAGCTGCTCGAGGCGCTCGAGCCGGTTCTCGGGGCTGGGGTGCGTCGAGAAGAACTCCGCGGGGGCGCGACCGGCGCTCGCCTTCTGGAGCACCTTCATCACGTCGAGCATCGCCGTCGGGTCGTAGCCCGCCTCCGACATGAAGCGGACGCCCAGGGCGTCGCTCTCGAGCTCGTCGTCGCGGCCGTACTTCATGGTCACCAGGCTGCCCACCACGGCGGCGAGCTGCGCCTTGCGCGAGTCGTCGGTGGCGACGCCCGTGGCGATGACGAGGCCCTGCGTGAGCTCGGCCTTGGCGAGCTGCTGCGCGCCGTGCCGGGCGACGACGTGGCCGATCTCATGGCCGAGCACGCCCGCGAGCTGCGCCTCGTCGGTGAGCTTCGACAGCAGCGCCTCGGTGATGAACACCGGGCCGCCGGGCAGCGCGAAGGCGTTGAGGGTGCGGCGATCGGACAGCAGCGTGAAGCGGAACGGGTAGCCTGACTTCGCCGCGGCGCTCTGCGCGACGACCCGGCGACCGACCTCCTCGACGTAGCGCGCCTGCGGCGTGTTCGCGGCCCCGCCGTATTGCCGGCTCAGCGAGGGCAACGCCTGCAGCCCGAGCGCGACCTCGTCCTGCGTCGAGAGCGAGACCTGCTGCACCTTGCCGGTGAGCTCGTTGCGCGTGCTGCGCGAGAGGTAGGTGACCACCGAGACGAGCGCGATGATGACGCCGACGATCAGCCGGAGCGTGCTCGGTCGACGTTGTCCATACGAAGCCATGCGGGGCTTCTAATCGCGCGGGGGAGGCGCGTCAGGCTGGTCGTCGCCGCGCGGGCGTGCGATGCCTCGGGCGATGGAGAAGCTCTGGTTCCACGACGCGGTCGAGAGTCTCTTCTCGCGCGGGCTCAAGGGGCGGGTCGACCCGGCGCTCAAGGCCGCCCTCAAGCCCTTCATCGATCTCGACCGCCCCCTGCTGCCGGCGTACTCGGCGGAGGCGGTCGAGGGCACGCTGCTGACGGTCGGCGCGGCGCTCTTCGCTGAGCTCCCGCGCGAGCAGCGCCTCTTCACGCTCGGCCGGCTGGCCTTCGAGTCGTTCCGCGGCACGCTGCTCGGCACGGCGACGGTGCACGCGCTGCGGCTCCTCGGCGCGCGGCGCGCGGTCGAGCGCGTGCAGCGGGGGTACCGCGCGGCGTGCAACTACCTCGAGGTGACCGTCACCGCGACGAGCGAGAAGGCCCGTCGCGTCGAGTTCGCCGGCGCCGGAGGGTTGGCTGACTTCGTCGCCGGGACGCACCAGGGCGTGACCGAGGCGCTCGGGCTGCCGATCGACGACGCGCACTGGCGGTACCAGGTGGCGGGCGACGGCACGGTGGTGATCTTCCTGGAGCTGCCATGAGCGGGCGCGCGGTGAGGACCCTCGACGGCGCGCGCTTCTCGACGCTCGATGGCTTCTGGGACGAGGTCGAGCGCGAGCTCATCCCCGGCGCCACGTGGGGACGGAACCTCGACGCCTTCAACGACATCCTCCGTGGCGGCTTCGGGACACCCGAAGGCGGCTTCACGCTGCGGTGGCTCAACGCCGCGCGCTCGCGCCGTGCGCTCGGCCACGATGAGACCGCGCGCTGGCTCGAGGCGCGTCTGCCGAAGGTGCACCCGACCAACCGCGACGACTTCCGCCAGCGCCTCGAGGAGGCGCGCGCCGGGCGTGGTGAGACGCTGTTCGAGACGCTGGTCGACCTCATTCGCCGTCACGACGACGTGACGCTCGAGCTCGTCGAATGAGGTGCCGTGTGCTCCTGCTCGTGGCGTGGACGTTCGCGTGCACGCCTCCGCCGGCGCCCGAGGTGACGAGCGACGTGCGCGCCCTCTTCGACCCTGAGGGGGGCGTCTACGCCGCGCCGTTCCCCGCGCCGTGGCGCGCGCGGCCAGACGGGACCATCGACGTCACCGACTTCCCGACGCGCAACAACCAGCTCACGCGCCGCTACCTGACGATGCTCGACCAGTCCGGCGAGGGCTGGGGCCGCAACGCGGGCTTCTGGTTTCCCCTCTCGGGCGCGATCGACGAGGCGTCGCTGCCGGCGTCTCCTGCCGCGAGCGCGTCGTTCGACTCGGCGGTGTACCTGGTCAACGTCGACGAGCGCTCGGAGCGACGCGGCGAGCTCATCCCGCTCGAGGTGCAGTTCAAGGCGCGCGTCGAGTCGTACTCGCCGTCGAACGTGCTGGTGGCGATCCCCCGCCAGGGCTTCGTGCTCGCGCCCGGTGCCTGGCACGCGGCGGTGCTGACCACCGCGCTCAAAGATCCGCAGGGGCGGCGGCTCCCGGTTTCGCCGTTCCGCGAGGCGACGGGCGCGCGCGCGGCGGTGTTGCAGGCGGAGCTCCCTCGGCTCGATGCGCTGCTCGCCGAGCACGGCCGCGACCCGAAGGAGGTGGTGGCGGTGACGCTGTTCCGCACCGGCGATCACGCGCCGCGCCTGCGCGCGCTCGGGCAGGCGGCGCGAGACTTCGTCGGCGCGCCGGTGACCGTGACGAAGCTCCGCGACTTGCCCGACTACGCCGTGCTGCAGCTGGCGGTCGAGGTGCCGCTCTTCCAGTTCGGCGACAAGCCCTACGTCGAGGGCGGCGAGATGCGCTTCGACGCCACCGGGCGGCCACTGCAGGCGGGCGTCGAGGTGGTGCGGGTGCTGGTGTCGGTGCCGCGTCGACCGATGCCGGCGCAGGGCTTCCCGCTGTTGTTCCACGCAGCGGGCTCCGGCGGCGACGCGGAGTCGATGATCTGGTCCTCGGGCAACGGCCTCGCGCTCCCGCTGGCCCGCCGCGGCCTCGCGACGTGGTGCGCAGACCCGAACCTCACCGGCGCGCGGCACCCGAGCGGCGACACCTCGGGCTTCGCCTTCTACAACCCGTACAACCCGGTCGCGGTGCGCGACAACCACCGCCAGCAGGCCGCGGAGTACGAGCGCTTCGCCGCCGTCGCGAGCACGCTCGAGGTGCCCGGCGCGCTGGTGCCCGAGGCGGGCGTGGCGACGCTCCGCTTCGACGCGCGCCACTTCTTCCTCCACGGCCACTCGACGGGCTCGGTGGTCGGCGCGCAGATGCTGGCCACCAACCGCGACTTCCGCGCGGGCGCGCTGACCGGCGCGGGCGGCAGCTGGCTGTACAACCTGGTGCTCAAGCAGGCGACCGGCAGCGCGGAGCTGGTGGCGCAGCTGCTCGCCTACCGCGACGACGACGTGGTCGAGACGACCGACCCGATGCTGCAGCTCGCGAGCATCGCGTGGGACCCCATCGAGCCGATGAACCAGGCGCCGCTGTGGCGCGCGCGCGGCGCGTCGGTGCTGCTCGTCGCCGGGCTCGTCGACACCTACTACCTGCCGCGCATGCAGGCCGCGCTCGCGCACGCCGCGCAGCTGGACCTCGTCGGCCCGTCGCTCGAGCCGGAGCTCCTCGAGGGCGTGCTGGCCGGTGGTGGCGCGCGCGTCGACGCGCCCCTGTCGGGCAACCGCACAGGCGCGACGCAGGCCGTGGTGCAGCACCAGGCGCGCGCCGGCCGTGACGGGCACTTCGTGGTGTTCGACGACGCGCCGGTGCGCCACCAGTACGGCTGCTTCTTCGAGACGGCGGTGTCGCTCGGGGTGCCGCGCGTCGTCGCCCCGCTCCCGAGCGCCGACGCGGCCTGCGCGCCGTGAGCGACGCTCAACGGCACGAGCCCGTCGCCGTGACGCTCGCGCCGTCGGGCTTGACGCACCTCTTCCGCGGCAGCGTGCCGTCGGCGCAGTCGCTGTGCTCCTGGCAGCAGCTCGGCGCGCTGCAGAGGAACGCGGTGGTGGTGGTGGTGCCGCGCGCGGCCGCGCCGTGGGCGTCGTTGGTGACGTGGGAGCACGAGTAGTCGTCGCAGGTGTCGACGGTGCGCACGCTCTCGTCGGCGCAGGCCGCGTCGCTGGTGCAGTAGCGGTCCGGGTAGAGGGTCTCGCAGCGGTAGCGGAAGAGCCCCGGCGACTGCTCCTGCCCCTTCCTGCAGCGCGTGGTGGTGCCGGGCTCGGTGACGGGGCACTGCCCGTCGAGGCAGCACTCCGAGGCCGGGTCGCAGTTGGTGGGGACGGCGCCGGTGAACGGCGTGCAGCGGTTCTGCACCAGCGGGAAGCGCACCGTCGCGAGCGTCATCGTGTCGTGGAAGAGCTCGATGCCGAACGCCTCGACCACCGCGCCGACCGACGGCGACATGCCGAGCTCGAGCGAGCGGCACAGCTCGCCCGAGACGTTGTTTCCGCTCCCGCTCACGGTGCTCCGGAGCTTCGCCGTGGCGAACGTCTTGAGATCGACCGTCGCCCCGACGATGCCGAAGGCCTTCACGTCGAGCCGCGGCAGCACGTACGCCGTCGCGTCGACGCGGCCCTCGAAGGTGACGTTGGGGCCGAACTCCGTGAAGCGGCTGTGGCGCTCGTCGATGGTGTACCAGTCGAGGCGGTCGGTGTAGCCGAGCCCGACGGTGAGGCTGTCGGTGAGGTCGAAGCCCTGATCGACGACCAGGCTCGCTTCGGCCGACACCTGGTAGCCGGCGAACAGCGACGGGTTGACGGTGATGACGATGCCCGCGACGGTGAAGGGGATCTCCGGGCCCTCCCAGATGCGCGTCTGCTGGCCGAGGCTCCGGCTCAGCTCGACCTGCAGGCGCGCGTGCATCGCGGCGTCGACCGAGCCGCCGACCGAGAGCTCGAACTTGTCGAGGTTGGCGAAGCCTTCTTCCCACTCGAGCACCGCGTCGACCCACGCCGAGAGACGGAACCTGCACTTCGTGAGATCCAGCGTGACGCGCCCCGGCCGCTCGGACGGATTGGTCACCGGCGGGGGAATGGCCGTGTCGAGCACGTTGCCCGAGCAGTCGCTGGGGCCGAGGGCGATCTCCAGCGGCTGGCGGTCGACCCCGGGCCTGCCGGTGAGCGGCTGCCCGGTGCTCGCCGGGTCGCTGAGGAAGAGCCGCGCGCGAAGGCGCCCCTTGCGGAACGCGTCCTTGATGGTGACGCGGGTGAGCTTCATCGTCACCTCCCGCCCGGCCACCGACAGCTCGTCGATGCGGTGAAGCAGCGGGCGGCGATCCTTCCGGCCGCGGTAGAGGATGGTGCCGACCTTCACGCGCGCGTCGGGCTTCGCGCCCTCCTTGAGCCGCACCGTGAGCGTCGAGGTCTCCTCGTCCCACGAGGCGCTCTCGATCTTCAGCCGCGCCTCGTCATCGATGCGCACCACGTTCGCCTTCGGCTCGAGGCAGTTCTGCGTCGGGTCGGTGGGGCTGCACTCCAGCGCCGCCCCCACGTCATCCCACTCCGTCTTCTTCTCTTCGTACGGGTCGTGCGTGGCGCCGCAGCCTGCGAGCCCGACGGCGAACACGATCCCCAGCCACGTGATGCGGTTGTGCACGGTGTCTCCCCCGATGAGTGATGCGCGGGTAACACGCCCTCCGCGGCGCGGTTTCGGACCGCGCGGCGCTTTGAGCAATTCTTGAGGTCGCAGCGTCTGCTACACGAGGGGCCGATGAAGCGGCCCGAGCTGCGCAGCGATCGCCTCCGCGTCTTCGACGCGCTCGTGCGCGCGGGCGGCTTCTCGGCGGCGGCGCGCGCGCTCGACACCACCCAGTCGACGGTGAGCCAGACCATCGCCGCGCTCGAGGCCGACGTCGGTGAGGCGCTGATCGATCGCTCCGCGCGCGGGCTGCGCCTGACGGAGGCGGGACGCACGCTGCACCGCCACGCGCGCGCGGTGCTGGAGGCGCTCGAGGCCACGCGCGACGCGCTCGCCCGGCTGGACGAGGTGGTGACGGGCCAGGTCTCGGTCGGCACGAGCGACACCTGGGCGACCCATCTGCTGCCGCCGGTGTTCGCCGCGTTCCGTCGCGCGTACCCGGGCGTCGAGCTCCGGCTCGACAACCGCCCCAGCCCGGCGATCGCCGAGAAGGTGGCCGCGCGCGAGCTCGATCTCGGCGTCGTCTCGCTGCCGCTGCCGCGCGGCTCGTCGGCGGTCGAGGCGCTGACCCAGGTGCCGCTCCGCGCCCAGCGCGACGTCGTCATCTGCCGACCGGGTCATCCGCTCGCGGCGCGGCCGCGCCTCAAGCCGGCCGAGCTGGCCCGCCACCCGCTGGTGCTGCTCGATCGCACCACCGCCAGCCGCGCCTGGCTCGAGCGCCTCTTCGCCGCGCACCACGTCGCGCCGCGCGTGGCGATGGAGATGAGCAGCCTCGAGGTGCTCAAGCGGCTGGTGGAGCTCGACTTCGGCGTGTCCGTCGTGCCCGAGCTGGCGGTGGAGGAAGAGGTGCGCCAGGGCCGGCTGGTCGCGCGCCCGCTCCACGGCGTCGAGCGGCGCATGGTGGGGCTCCTGCTGCCCGCCTCACCGGGGCGGGCCGCGGCCGCGTTCGCCGAGCTGGCGAGGAAAACGTTCGCACCGTGAGGGCGACTTTTTCTTTTTCCGCGGGTTAGCGTGTCTGTTCCCCCGTTCGCCCAACCGGAGGTCTCTCTTGCCTGCAACGTTCCGCCCGAAGCGTGGGTGGCTCCCGTGGTGTGTGCTCGCCTTGATGGCGACCGCCGCGTGGGCCAAACCGACGGGGCCCGCGGTGTTCTGCCAGAAGTACCCCACCGCGCCGGTGTGCGTGGGCAGCCAGCCGGCGTGCACCTACTGCCACGTCGCCGCGCCGCAGCGGAACGCCTTCGGCGACGCGCTCTCGGCGGTGCTCGCGCCGGCGGCTCCGCGGCCGCTGTCCGACGGTGACTTCTCGAGCGCGCTCCCCGCAGCGCTGGCGGCGGTGGAGGCGACGGACACCGACGGCGACGGCGTCACCAACCTCATCGAGATCCAGCGCGGCACGCTGCCGGCCGACCCGCGCAGCTTCCCGCAGGATCTGCCCTGCGCGGGCGGGATGAACCCCCAGTTCAACGTCTGCCACTACGACTTCCGCTACGCGTACCGGAAGCTGCTGCTCGACTTCTGCGGCGCCTCGCCGACGTTCGCCATGCTGCAGACCTTCGACGCGCTCGCCACCGACGAGCTCAAGCGCGCCTTCCTCGACCAGGAGCTCGACCGCTGCCTGGGCACCGACTTCTGGCGCGGGAAGAACGGGGCGCTGTGGCGCCTGGCCCACCCGAAGATCCGCCCGGTCGGCTCGCTCAAGTCGGGGGAGGACCAGGGCAACATTCCGCTCGCCGACTACTACGACGACTACGCGCTCTTCACGTGGGCCCACACCGACGACCACGACGTGCGCGACGTGCTGACGGCGAACTTCTACGTCGCGCGCTCCGGCACCAACCCCACCGTCTACACGAAGGTGCAGACGCTCCCTTCGACGCAGGCCGTCGACCAGGCGCACCGCGCGGGCAACATGACCACCTCGTGGGCGCTGGTGTACTTCGTGATGTTCACCGCGCTGCCGCGCAACGCCGCGTCGCAGATGTACCGCGCGTACCTCGGGCTCGACATCGCGAAGCAGGAAGGCCTCTTCAGCGTCGCCAACGAGCCGCGCGACTACGACAACAAGGGCGTGCAGGCGCAGGCCTGCGCAGCGTGCCACGCGACGCTCGACCCGCTCTCGTACCCGTACCGCAACTACAACGGGCTCAGCGGCTCGCAGTCGACCTTCGCCCGCTACGTGCCCAACCGCCTCGAGACCTTCTTTCCGAACGCGGCGCCGAACATCACGCAGACCCCGGAGACGGGCGCCATCTTCGGCCAGCCGGTGAGCTCGCTGACCCAGTGGGCGCAGGTGGCGGCGAACTCCGACGCGTTCCTCATCGCGGTGGCCACCGACTACTGGAAGCTGCTCGTCGGCCACCCGCCGAAGCCCGAGGAGAACGCGGAGTTCGTCGCGCTCTGGCGCGCCCTCAAGGACACGCACAGCTACCGGGTGCGCGGCCTGCTTCACGACCTCATCCGCACGGAGGCCTACGGTGCGCCCTGAATGCGTTCTCGTCGCAGTGACTGCAGCGCTGGCGTTGACGGCGTGCCCGGGGAAGCTCGTCGAGCCTGCTGATGGGGGCGCAGGGGGCGGCTCCGGCGGCGGTGGAGGCGGCGCGAGCCTCGGCGGCGGCGGCGGCGCCACGGGAGGTGGCGGCGGGGCGGCAGACGCCGGGCCGACGTACGCGCGC
>JBMORD010000141.1:0-16036 GCA_049322495.1 Myxococcota bacterium
GCTCGAGGTGGCACGATGAGGTCCTTGTTCGGCAGCGTGTCGAGCGGGTGGAGCGGGCGAAGTGTCGCTGGCCGCGTCCACGGAGAGGGCCTGAACGACGCGCGAGTCATGAGCGCGAACGTCGCGGTGTGAGCGGACGGCAGCCGTCCGTGAGGGGCGAAGTGTCGCCGAACGCGTCCACGGAGAGGCGCCAGAACGCCGCGCGAGTCATGAACGCGAACGTCGCGGTGTGCGCGAACGGCAGGCCGTGCGTGAAGCGCCGGGCGAAGTGTCGCTGAACAAGTCGACGGAGACGGGCTTGAACGCCGCGCGAGTCATGAACGCGCACGTCAGCGGTGTGCGCGAACGGCACCCGTGCGTGAAGGGGGCGAAGTGTTTGAACGCGTCCACGGAGAGCGCGAGCGTCGCGGCGACGGCGAACGGCTGCCCGGCGCATTCCGAGTCGGCGTCGAAGGCGTCGATGAGGGCGGCCGTCTCCCGCTGCGTGAGGTTCGATTCAGACGCGGTGAATTGCGCGCCAGCGTCGAGACGCGGCGTCGCAGCGGCGGGCGAAGCGTCGTTCAGCCGGTCAAAGCGCCGTCGAGCGCCATGCCGTTCATCGCGAGTCAGCTCTGGCTGTCTGCGAACAAGAACGAGCCGAGCACGAGCCAGCGGCGGTCGGTCTTTCGCTTCGTGCGCAGGGGCGTGACGTGGTGCCACACGGGCAGCCGGTACGCGGTGACGGTGCCCGACGCGGCGACGGAGCGCTGCTCGGCGAGGTGCCCATCGCGCTCGTAGTAGAGATCCTGCGCGAGCACGCCGGCGGTGCAGAACGTGAGGTGCACGTCGACGTAGCCATGCTTGAGCCGCGGCTCGTCGGGGTGGTGGTCGGTGTGGGGGCCGACGTAGTCGCCGGGCCGGTAGCAGAGCACCTGGTTGGCCGCTGGCCCCTCGAGCGGGCGCCCGGCGAGCGCCTGGCAGAACGCGTGGTAGCTCGGCGAGCGGAGCATCTGCGCCAGGCCGCACTCCTCGGCGCGCACGAACGCGGGCAGCGCCCTGGTCTCCTCGGGCGAAGAGTGATCGAACAGCGGCGTGGTGAGCTGCCGCCCCACCTTCGGCAGCTGATCGAGGTGCGCGAAGATCGCCGAGTTCGCGGCGGGCAGCCGCTGCGCCTGCTCGGTGATCACGTCGGCGAAGGTGCGCGCGAGCAGCGCGGTGCACGCAGGAAGCTGGCGCGCGTCGAGCAGGCCCACCGCGCTGAAGAAGGGCTGACGCGACAGCGCCCCTGCCGCGGGCCCCGCTCCGACGAGCAACCGTCGGCCAGCGGGTGACAGGAGCGCTTCGAACTCGGAAGGGAACCGCTTCGACATGCGGGCCGAGCCTACTGCTCCGGGCGTCAGCGCCGACGCCCGGAGTGACGCCTGCTCACGGGTACTCGTAGGTGATCGTCAGCCGTGGCCGCAGGCTCTCGGTGGCGTACTCCGTCATGCCGATGACGATGCCGTCGGTCGCGCCGTTGGCCGTCACCTCGGTCGCGAAGCGCAGGCGGAAGGCGGAGCGGTTGCCGCGCGCGGTGCGGTTGGTGAGGTCGTCGTTCACCATGGTGAGCACCGAGACCCCCTTGGTGCCGGTGGTGAAGGACACCGACCAGCCCGTGCTGCGGAACGGCGTGCTCGAGAAGTCCGCGCTGCTGAGCGAGCTGCCGACGTCGATCGACTCGAGGGAGAGCGTGCCCAGATCGGCCGGGTCGCCCAGCACGCCGGTGAAGGCGAGGTACATGATCGCCGTGGTCACGCGTCGCGCGCTGGTGGGGATCTCTACGAGCGAGAACGTGACGAACGAGCGCGCGCTGAGGTTGCCCGCGTTGTCTCCGACGAGGGCGGTGGTGCTGCCGCTGCTCCCGCTGCCGGTGTTGAAGAGGTAGCCGTCGAGCGTCGCGACGGGCGGGACGGCGACGGTCGCGCTGCGCAGCACGGTGAAGGACCACGTCTTGTTCGCCGCCATGCGGTTGCCGGCGACGTCGCGGGCGCCGCTGCTGCCGCCGAGCACGCGACAGCTCACCGTCGCGCCGTGGGCGAAGCTCGCGCTCGGCGAGAAGCGCATCAGGCGGTTGCGGTTGGTCCAGCTGAAGGCGCCGCCGACGGGCGTGCTGCCCACCACGCACGAGGTCGCGCCCTGGGTGGCCGCGGTGTCCATCGCCTCGCTGAAGGCCACCTCGATCTGCTCGTTGCGCTCGACGCCCTTCTCGGCGTCGGCCGGCGAGACGGAGCTGATGGTGGGCGGCGTGGTGTCAGGCGCGGAGCCGACGGTGAAGCTGAAGGCGTACTCCGCGGCGAGCGCGTTGTTCGCGTCGTCCCGGGCCGCGACCGAGATCACCACCCGGTGGAGCGTGCTGAACGCGAGCACCGGCTCGGGCTGGCACGAGACCATGGTGCGCGCGCCGTTCCACAGCCAGCGCGCGTTGCAGTTGGTGAGCGTGGTGCTGCCGGCGCTGAGCGAGAGGGCGCCTTCGGTCGCCGCCTGCTGCATCGGCTCGGAGAAGGTGATCGAGATCAGCGTGTTGTTCGACACGCCGGTGTCGCCGTTCGACGGCACCGTCTCGACGACCGTCGGCGGCGTGGTGTCGGGGGGCGTGCCGGTGGTGAAGCCCACGGTGACGGGCGTCATCACGTTGCCGACGAGATCCTGGCCGGCGATCTGCAACGTGTAGGCGGTGGTCGCCGTGAGCGGCGCGACCGGCGTGAACTCGACGTGGGTCGAGTCGCTCGACCAGGTGGGCACGCCGAGCTCGCTGGTCGGCGTCAGCGCGACGCTCACCGTCGCGAGATCCATCGGCTCGCTGAAGGTGAGGGCGATGCCGCTGGCGAGCGCCACGTCGGTGGCCCCGTTCGCGGGCACGCTCGAGACGAGCGTCGGCGCGGTGGTGTCGACGGTGCGCGTGGTGAAGGAGAACGACGAGAGGCCGCTCAGCGAGTTGCCGGCGACGTCCTTCGCCGCGACCGAGACGGTGTACAGCGTGCCGCCGGTGTACGGCCCGACCGGCACCGCGGTGACGGTGATGGCGTCTTCGTCGAGCGTCAGCTCACGGAAGGTGACCGCGGGCGTCGCAGAGATCGACACCGTCTCTGGCGCGACCGCCTCGGAGAAGGTGACGATCACCGGCGCCTGGAGATCGACGCCGTCCGCGCCCGCCCGCGGCGACGTCGAGACGATGGTCGGTGGGATCAGATCGTCGGTGCCGGCGTCCTTCTGGGGAGCAGGACCGCAGGCAAACAGAGGCAACACGAGAGCCAGACACAGCCAGCGCGCGCGGGTCGACATGGGGAACCTCCTTTGGACCTTCGAGGCGCGAAGGAAGCCGGGTGCTTGCGACGTGCCCGAAGTCGAGGTCGTGAAAACGCGCACGGTTGCGCACCGCGGCCCTCCCGTCGTTGCGTGGTGCCCCGACGTGGACGCAGCAGGTGCGGCCTGTCCCCCACGCCAGTCAGCTCGCGCGGAGAGGCGAACTCACGCCGACGCGCCGAGCACCTCGACGAGGCGCTCGCGCTGCCGCTCGAGCAGCAGCACGTTGAAGGCCCCGACGGGGATCGTGAGGACGAACAGCCCCGCGCCGATCACCAGGAGGATCGGCAGCTCCCAGCCCGGCGCGAACAGGCGCACGCCGTACACCGTGCCGTAGAGGAGCGCGCTCGCGAGGGCCAGCGTGCCGAAGGTGAGCATCACCACCATGAAGGGCGGCTGCGAGGCGCGCAGGCCGTTCTTCCGCAGCGGGCGCGGCTGCCAGATGCTCGCGAACTGCCCCACCATCGCCAGCACGAGGAAGATGCAGGCGTAGAGCACGAGGCCGATGAGCAGCTCGTGCACGTCGCGGTGCCCGGTGAGCACCAGCAGCCCGAGGAGCAGCGCCGCCTGCAGCGCCTGCCACGCCGCGAAGCCGAGCAGCTTGCCGCGCAGCAGCGCCCGCGGCTCGATGGGCAGCAGGAAGAGCACCTTCACCCCGTGGCGATCGAGGCCGAACTGGTTGAAGAGCAGGTTGGTGCCCGCCAGCGACGCGTAGCCGAAGGCGAGCGGCGCGGTCCACCCACGGCCGATCACCTCCGCCAGCGGGCCGCGGATGAGCACGATGGTCACCAGCGGCATCATCAACCCGAAGCGCCCGGGCAGGCTCTGCGCGAGCGACTCCCACTGCAGCCGGGCGATGCCGAGCACCTGCGAGTCGAAGGTCCACGTCTTCGCGGCGGCGCCCGCGTCGGTCTCGAGCTCGGTCGACTTCTCACGCGAGACGAAGCGCCACGCCGCGAGGCTCACCAGCGCGCAGGCGCCGACGGTCACGGCGAGCGCCAGGGCGAGCTGCGCGGCGGTCGCCCTGCCGGTGAGGAGCGCGTCGGCCGCGTCGAGCAGCAGGCGCGCGGGCAGCGGCGCCGCGAGCCCGTCGAGCCGCTCGCTCCAGCGCACGAAGGCGCCGCGGTTGAGCCGCCGGGCGAGCTCCGGGGCGAGCGACGACATCACCACCGCGCCCACCGGGAGCAGCATCAGCACCAGCCGGAACCGCCGCGTCAGGCGCTGCGCGAGGCTGCCGACGAGCTGCTGGAGCGCGAGCAGCACCAGCGCGTGGCTCACCACGAGCGCCGCCACGAGGGGGAGCGCGGCCGGCGCGCCGATCGACAGCCCGACGCCCGCCACCAGCAGCGCGCCGAGCTCGACGAGGGTGATCGTCTCGAGCGCTCCCGCGAAGAGCTCGGCGGCGAAGAGCGTGCCCGAGCGCACCGGGAACACGCTCAGCGTCTCCCAGGGGAGCTGCCGCGAGCCGCTCGACAGCCCGCCGATGAGCCCCGAGAAGAGGGTGAGCGCGGTGAAGCCCAGGCTGGCGAACACCACCGCGCGCGGCCCGTCGGGCGTGCCCAGCGTCGCGCCCACCACGTAGCCCGCGGCGCCGAGCCCGAAGTACAGCGGCGCGACCAGCGTCACCAGCAGCACGCCGAGCAGCAGGAAGAAGGCCCACAGCCCGCCCACGCTCGACTGCTTGCGCAGCCGGTTCCACGAGCCCTGGAGATGGGCCGTGGCCAGCGCGCGGAAGGGGCTCACAGCCACGAGAGCGCCCCGCGCTGCTGGCCTCCGACGAGGTTGACGAAGAGCGCCTCGAGCGAGTCGGCGCCCTGCTTGAGCTCGGCGAGCGTGCCGAAGCCCTTGAGGCGGCCCTCGTCGATGATCGCGATCAGCGGGCAGAGCTTCTCGACCACCTCGAGGATGTGGCTTGTGAGCACCAGGGTGACGCCGCGCTGCTGCAGCGTGAGCAGGATGTCCTTGATGGTGCGGTTGGTGACCGCGTCGATGCCCTCGAAGGGCTCGTCGAGGAAGAGGATCTTCGGGCCGTGGATCAGCGCGGCGCACAGCGCGAGCTTCTTCTTCATGCCGAAGCTGTAGTCGGCGACCAGCGTGCGCGGGCCCGGCTTGAGGTCGAGCGTGTCGAAGAGCTCCTCGCCGCGGCGATCGATCTCCGCGTCGTCGAGCCCGTACATGCGCCCCACGAAGCGGAGGTACTGCGCGCCCGTCAGCAGCTCGAGCAGCGCCATGTCTTCGGGCATCACGCCCATCTGCCGCCGCGCCTCGAGCGAGTGCGTGGTGAGGTCGAGGCCGAGCACCGAGATCGAGCCGTGGGTCGGCTCCATCAGCGTGGTGGCCATCTTGAGGGTGGTCGACTTGCCCGCGCCGTTGCGGCCGAGCAGCCCGAGGAACGAGCCCGGCTCGATGGCCAGCGAGAGATCGTCGACCGCCACCTTCTCGCCGAAGCGCTTGGTGACGTTCTTCAGCTCGAGGGCGGGCGCCATGGGTCAGCCGATGATCATGTCTTCACGCTCGAGGCGGCCCTCTTCGAATCGGCTGAGGGTGAAGCGCTCGAAGAGCTCGTCGGACTCGCCGGTGGCCATCCACTTCGCCATCCGCTCGGTGACCGCGGGGGCCATCATGAAGCCGTGGCCGACGAAGCCCGAGAGGTGGAGCAGGTTCTCGAGGTGCTTGGTGCGCCCGAGGATGGGCGAGTTGTCGGGCGTCACGTCGTACGGCCCCGACCACTGCCGGAGGATCTTCACCCGCCCGGCCTGCGGGAGCTGCTCGGTGAGCGCCTGCGAATAGCGGGCGAGGAAGCGCGCGGTGGAGGTGAGGTTGAGGCCGCCCGGCTCCTTCGGGTCGCCCATGCCGCCGACGATCTCGCCGCGCATCGACTGCGAGAAGTACAGGCCCGAGTCGAGCACCGAGACCAGCGGGCCGAGGAAGGGCTTGAGCGGCTCCGAGGCGCAGATCTCGTGGCGGTGCGCCACGTTGGGGAGCTGCACGCCGGCGAGCTTCGCGATCTCCGCGCTCCAGGCGCCGGCCGCGAGCACCACCGTCTCGCACTCGATGTCGCCGCGGTCGGTGAGCACCTTCTTCACCTTGCCGCCGCCGAGCTCGAAGCCCTGCACCTGGGTGAAGGTCTCGACCTGCACGCCGCGCTTCTGCGCCTGCTGCGCGTAGCCCCAGAGGAAGGGCCAGGGGAAGATCACCGCGTCCTTCGGGTTCCACGCCGCGGCCTTCACGCCCTTCATGGTGAGCTCGGGCACCACGTCGCGCGCGGCATCGGGGGTGAGGATCTGGGTGGGCACGCCGTGCTGGTTGTGCAGCGCCGCGCTCCGCTCGATGCGCCGCACCACCGCGTCCGACTTCGCGAGGAAGAGGTAGCCGCCGCGGCGGAACCACACGTTGATGCCCATGTCGCGCGCGAAGCGGCTCATGAGCTCGATGCTGCGGCGGGCGAGGGTGATCAGCGTGGGCGTGCCCCACTGCGCGCGGATGCCGCCGCCGTTGCGGCCCGACGCCCCGGCGCACAGGTAGCCCTTCTCGAGCACCACCACGTCGCTCTCGCCCTGCTCGGCGAGGTTCCACGCCAGCGCGAGGCCCATGATGCCTCCGCCGATGATCACGATCTTCGCCTTCGCCTTCACCGGCGTCTCGGGCCGCAGCGCGGGCACGGTGAAGCCCAGCGCGGGAGGCACGCCCAGCGTCGGCGCGTTCGCGGGGTCGAACGACTGGCTCGCCCAGTAGCCGAACTCGGTGGGGAAGAGCGGCGGCCGCGGCGTGAAGGCCACCAGCTGCTCGGGCCTCGGCTTCTTCGGTGCTTTTTCTTCGAGCAGCCGCGCCACGGCCGTCAGGCACTGCTTGCCCTGACAGATGCCGGTGCCGAAGCCGGTGTAGCGCTTGACCGACTCGACGTCGCAGTTGCCCTTCGCGATGGCGTGCTCGACCTCGCTCGCCGTCACGTCCTCGCACGGACAGATGAGGGACTTGCTCATGATCGGACCTCCGCGAGGGCCGCGGCGGCGGCGGTGCCCTGCTCGACGGCGGCCGCCGGGCTCATCGGCCCGCACATCTCGCCGGCGACGAACAGCCCGGGCACCGCGGTGCGCCCGGCCGCGTCTGCTTCGACCACGAAGCAGCGATGCCCGGGATGCCAGCGCACGGGCGCTCCCGCGGCGCGCGCCAGCTCGAACGACGGCGAGGCGACCCCGCAGCACGCGATGACGTCGCAGCTCGTCTTCCCGCCGGGCCGGGTGGTGATCGCGTCGACCGCGCGGAGCCCGTGGGCGCGCACCACCTCCTCGCCGACCGCCAGCGCTTCGCCGCCCGCCTCGCCCACGAGCGCGGCGAGGGCCTTCGCCTCCTCGGCGTCGCCGACGCACGCGATGCGCGCGCCGGGCAGCACGCCGTGCTCGCGAATGAGCGTGGCGACCGCGCGCCCGGCCATCACGCCGGGGAGATCGTTGTTGGGGAAGGTGGGCAGCATCGCGTGCGCGCCCATCGCCAGCAGCGCCTGCTCGTAGAACACGAGGTGCAGCCGCTCCGCCTCGACCACCGCGAGGAAGGGGCGGCCGTCATCGGCGAAGAGGCCGACCACCTCACCGCGGCGCGCGGCTGACGACGCGTCGCGCTCGAAGTGCACGAAGTCGACCCCGCGCCGCCGGAGCTCCTGCGCGGCCGCGCTGCCCGCCACGCCCGCGCCGACCAGCACCGTCTTCACGTGCTCGATCGCCGCCGGCTCGCGCGCCGGCGCCTCGCGCTCTGGCAGCACGCCGAGGCCCGAGAGCTGCCGCGCCACCTTGAGCAGCACCGCCTCGGCGAGCGGCACGCCCGCGAGAAACTCATGGTGGTTGAACCAGTCGCGGAAGATGAAGTCGTTCGCGCGCAGCAGATCGAGCCGGCCGTCGGGCATCGCGTTCTGCCGCTCGAGGCGCATGCCGGGCTTCACCGCCGTGCGGCAGGTGGCCACGTTCGGCACGCCATCGACGCGCATGAGGCACTGCGAGCAGCCGCCGTCGAGGCAGTAGGGCCCGCGGGGCCGGTGGTACTTCGGAGAGCGGGCGAAGATCTGCTCTCCGTGGGCGATGAGCGCGACCGCGACCGGCTCTCCCGCGCGGGCAGGGAGCTGCTCCCCATCGAGCTCGATGGTGACCGGAGACTCCAGAGGTTTGATGCGAGGCATGGGACGAGCGGAGATGTAGCCTCACTCTCGCCGCCGCACAGCGCGAATCGCGTGTGGTTGACTCAGCGACCGCACTGGGGGTGGTACTGCACCTTGAGCGTGCGCCCCGTCTCGAGGGCGTACGTGGGGTCGAGACGCAGCGCGTTGAGCGCCCCGTCCCACTCCCAGATGCGCCCGAATGGAGGCTGGTCGAACTCCGGCAGCTGGATCTCGTCCACCCAGACCTTGAGGGGCGCGCGGGCGAGAGCGGGCATGCGGCGCAGGTAGAAGAGCGTCGAGGAGCCGAAGCTCGTGCGGCCCAGCCGTTCCAGCGCAACCTCCCAGTCGGGTGTGCAGAGCTCCTCCGTGATGCCGTTGGTGATCATCACCAACGGGCGCAGCGCTCCGCGCTCGAGCTCACCGCCGCAGTTCGGCACGCCGAAGTGCGCCACCGTCGAGAAGCTCGCCTGCGGAGGCAGGGCAGCGAGGATCTCGCCGATGGTGCTCATCGGCGCGGTCTCGATCGCGTCGGGCCCGTTCGTCACGCAGATGATCGCCAGCGCGGTGTTGCGCCGCGGCAGGCCCTGGAGCGGCACCGGCCCGCCGAGGCCTGCACGCAGCGCCTCGAGGCACGAGGATCGGCCCTGCGAGGTGCCGGTGATCGCCGCGTGGGCGGCGAGCGCCGGGGCCGTCGGGCGGGTCAGCCACGCCGCACCTCCAGCCGTCAGCCGAAGCCGGCCGAGCGCCGAGGGCGCGGTGGAGGTCGTCATCACCGCCACGCGCGTGTCGAGCTGCGTGGCCGACAGCCACACCCCGAACTGCTCGAGGTTGCGCGCCACCGACGCGGCGATCGGGAGCATGGCGGGCGAGTCGTCGATCAGCAGGAGCACGTCGGCGCGCTCCCAGGGGGAGGCCGCGACGGTCGTCGTCTCCGTCACCACCTCAGGCGGCGACGCACTCACCGTGAGGGGAAGCGAGACGTTCTCGGCGCCGTCCAGCACGTCGACCACGACCGCGAGCGCGCCTTGCAGCAGTCCTTCGACCCGTGGGGTCGCGCTGAGCGCCACCTCCGCGGTCTCGTTCGCGGCGAGGCGTCGTGGGGCGCTGACGAGCCCGAAGCCCTCGGGCACCTGCGGCGTGAGCCGCACGGCGTGGGGACACCGGTTGTGCAGCGTCACCCGCTGCGCCTCCGACGGACAGCCCGCCTCGACCGTCGCGAAGTCGAGTCGCTCCGGCGTCACGGTGACGCATGGCGCGGCGAAGCTCAGCATCAGCGGCAGCCGGAACGTGCCCGCGCTGGTGCGCGCGAGGAGCTCCCCGGCGATTGGCTCGGGCCCCGGCGCGGTCGCTGCGATCTCCACCGCGAGCGTGGCGTCTGCGTCGAGCGCGCCCGCAGCGGTGAGCACGCGGAACGCCGGCGACGTGCTCTCGAAGGCCTCCACCTCGATCCGCTTCGAGGTGCGGTTGCGGAGCGTGACGCTGCGGGTGATCGTCGTCCCCGCGCCGGGCGCGCCGAAGTCGAGCTTCCCCGGAGTGAAGCTCAGCGCTTCGTCGAGCGCGAGCGCGCGCACCGTCACCTCGGCCTCGAGACAGTCGCTCGACGGGCGCACGCGCCAGCGCGTCTCGACGAGCCCCGACGTGGTGGGCTCGAGGCTGATCACCACGTCTCTCGACTCGCCGGGCGAGAGGCGAACGCGCCCGCGCGGGCTCACCGAGAACGGCGGCGGCAGCTCGCCGACGAACGCCTCGCCGGGCTGGTCGAGCGGGTTGGTGAGGGTGAAGCGCCGCTCCACGCTCTGCCCGAGCTCGAGCGCGCCGAGCTCGACCGGGGGCACCACGCACGCCGTCGCCGCGCGCGCCCGTACGGTGAACTCGACGTCGCCCGAGTCGAAGCGCGCGACGAAGTGGGCCTCCGCGAGCCCGAGGCGCTGCGGGTCGAAGCGCACGCGGCGGTTCCGCTCCTCGCCGGGGCGGAGCGTGAGCTCCCGTTCCTGCGTGACGGTGAAGGCCGTCGAGCCGCTGCGCAGCTCGATGCGCCGGAGCACCGCGTCCCGGGTGGTGGCGTTCACCACGCGCAGCGTCGCGTCGTGGCTGTGCGCGAGGTCGACCACGCCGAGATCGAGCGGGACGATCGTCGCCGGCGCGCTCTCGCACCCGGTCATCGCCACCACCGCCACCACGAGCCACGCGCGCATGTGCTGCAGGCTTTAAGGCGTTCGGCTTCTCTGGCACAACCCCGCGCATGAACACTTCGAACGTGCGCGTGCCGCTGCCGGTCAACGAGCCCATCAAGCAGTACGCCCCTGGTTCTGCCGAGAAGGCCGAGCTGAAGGGCGCGCTGGCGAAGGTCGCGGGCGAATGCCCGGAGATCCCGGTGATCATCGGCGGCAAGGAGATCCGCACCGGGAAGACCTTCGAGGTGCGCTCGCCGTTCGATCACCACAAGGTGCTCGCGACCGCCCACGCCGCGGGCCCGGAGCAGGTGGAGCAGGCGATCGCCGCCGCGCTCGAGGCGAAGCAGGAGTGGGGGGCGCTGCCGCTCGCCGATCGCGCCGCGGTGATGCTGCGCGCCGCGGAGCTGCTGGCCACGAAGTACCGCGCGACGATCAACGCCGTCACCATGTGGGGCCAGGCGAAGACGGCCTTCCAGTCGGAGATCGACGCGGCGTGCGAGGCGATCGACTTCCTGCGCTTCAACGTCGCCTTCGCGCAGCAGATCGCCGACGTGCAGCCCGTCTCCGCCGCCGGCACGTGGAACCAGACCGACTACCGGCCGCTCGACGGCTTCGTGCTCGCGGTCGCGCCGTTCAACTTCACCGCCATCGCGCTCAACCTCGCCACCTCGCCGGCGCTGATGGGCAACGCGGTGCTCTTCAAGCCGGCGGAGACCGCCACGCTCTCGTCGTGGACGCTGATGAAGGTGCTCCAGGAGGCGGGGCTCCCCGACGGGGTGATCAACTTCCTGCCCGGGCCCGGCGCGCCCATCGGCGGCACCGCGATGGCGCACCCCGACTTCGGCGGGCTCCACTTCACCGGCTCGACCGGCACCTTCAACGCGATGTGGAAGACGGTCGGCGAGCACATGTCGAAGTACCGCCAGTACCCGCGCATCGTGGGCGAGACGGGCGGCAAGGACTTCATCTTCGTGCACCCCAGCGCGGCCGACGATCTCGACGCGGTCGCGGTGGCCATCGCGCGCGGCGGGTACGAGTTCCAGGGCCAGAAGTGCAGCGCCTGCTCTCGGGTGTACGTGCCGTCGTCGCTCTGGCCGTCGCTCCGCGAGCGCCTGGTGCCGATGATCGAGGGCATCACCATGGGCCCGCCGACCGACTTCCGGAACTTCATGTCGGCGGTGATCGACGATCGGTCCTTCATCAAGATCGGCCGCTACCTCGAGCTGGCGAAGGGCGCGGACGCGAAGATCCTCGCCGGCGGCAAGGTCGATCGCTCCGTCGGCTGGTACGTGCGCCCGACGCTGGTGCAGGTGACCAACCCGCGCCACACGCTGATGACCGAGGAGATCTTCGGCCCGGTGGTGACCGTCTTCGTGTACCCCGACGAGCAGCTCTCTGAAGCGCTCGTGGAGTGCGATCAGGCCGCGCCGTACGCGCTCACCGGCTCGATCTTCGCGCGCGATCGCCACGCCGTGGTGCAGATGACGGCCGCGCTGCGGCACACCGCCGGAAACTTCTACATCAACGACAAGTGCACCGGCGCGGTGGTCGGCCAGCAGCCCTTCGGCGGCAGCCGCGGCTCCGGCACCAACGACAAGGCCGGGTCGGTGTGGAACCTCCTGCGCTGGACCAGCCCGCGCACCATCAAGGAGACCTTCGTGCCGCCCACCACCCTCGGCTACCCGTTCATGGGGGCGGAATAGCGGTCCGCGAGCCACCCGGAATTGTTACTGTTGCAATTGCAATGGCAACGACGGCGCCGACGCTCGATCAACTGAAGGCCACGATCCGCGGGGCCGGCCTGCGCAGCACGGCGCCGCGCCTGGCCGTGCTCCGGCGCCTCATCGCGGCCACCACGCCCGTCTCCCACGGGGAGCTGGTCGACTCGCTCGCCGACGAGGGCATGGACCGCACCACGGTGTACCGCAACCTGGTCGATCTGACCGACGCCGGGCTCGTGCAGCGCACCGATCTCGGTGATCACGTGTGGCGCTTCGAGCTCAAGCGCGGCGACGGCGAGAGCATGCGCCACCCGCACTTCACCTGCACCGACTGCGGCACCGTGGAGTGCCTGCCCGAGGTGAAGCTGTCGGTGAAGCGCGCGGGCAAGCGCGTGCCGCGGTCGCTCGAGAAGCAGAAGGTCGAGATCCAGCTCCGGGGCAAGTGTGATGACTGCGCCTGACGCGAACGCGCTCGCCGAGGTCCCCGCCTGTCAGGTCCACGCTCCGCCCGAGCACACGAAGGGCGAGACGCGCACCCGCATCGTGGTCGGGCTCACCGCGGTGATGATGGTCGCCGAGCTCGTCGTCGGCTGGTGGACCCACTCCCTCGCCCTGCTCGCCGACGGCTGGCACATGGGCACGCACGTCGGGGCGCTCGGCATCTCGGCGCTGGCGTACTGGTACGCGCGCACCCGCGCCGGGCAGACCGAGTTCGCCTTCGGCACCGGCAAGGTCTACGCGCTCGCCGGCTACACCAGCGCGGCGCTCCTCATCGCGGTGGCGATCGGCGTCATCCTCGAGTCGGTGGAGCGCTTCGTGACGCCCCAGCCGGTCGACTTCGCCGACGCCTTCCCCGTCGCGGTGCTCGGCCTGCTGGTGAACCTGCTGTCTGCCTGGCTGCTCGGCGTCGACTCGCACGATCACGGCCACGAGCACGCGCACGACCACCACGATCACGATCATGATCACGCGCACGAGCATCACGATCACAACCTGCGCGCGGCGTACCTGCACGTGGTGGCCGACGCGCTGACCTCGGTGCTGGCGATCGCCGCGCTCCTCGCTGGCCGCTACCTCGCGTGGACGTGGGTCGACCCGGTCGTCGCGCTCGTCGGGGCGCTGGTGATCCTCAAGTGGGGCGCGGGGCTGATCAGGGAATGCGGCCGGCAGCTCATCGATCTCGATCCCTCGACGAAGCACCGCGCTCAGGTGAAGGCGGCGCTCGAGCGCCTCGAGGGGACGAAGGTGCTCGATCTCCACCTGTGGCGCGTCGGCCCGAGGCAGCTCGTGTGCGTGGTCTCGGTCTATGCGAAGGAGCCGAAGGAGCTCGGCGAGTACAAGCGCATCGTCTCGGCGGCGGCCCCCATCAACCACCTCACCGTCGAGATCTGCAGCAAGACCCTCTCAGCGTGAGCAGGTGACGGCGCCGTTGCTCGCGACGCAGCGGCCCCAGGGCGAGCCCGAGCAGGCCGCGGTCCCGTTCGTCGTCTTGCAGTCGTAGCCGCACGCGCCGACCCCTGAGGTCGTCACGCACTGCACCGGCGGCGGCGCGCCGCGACGGAAGGCCCACGGCGCCGGGTCGCCGCAGAACACCTGGCCGTTGGTGGTGACGCAGCGCCCCCACGGCGTCGCCGCGCACGCCGCGTGCCCGTTGGTCGTCTTGCAGTCGTAGCCGCACGCGCCGGTGCCGTTGGTGGTGACGCACTCCACGTCGGGCAGCGGCACGCGCGCCCGCAGCGCGAGCGGTGAGGGGTCGCCGCAGAACACCTGGCCGTTGGTGGTGACGCAGCGGCCCCACGGCGTGCGCGCGCACCCGACGCGGCCGTTGGTCGTCTTGCAGTCGTAGCCGCACGCGCCGACGCCGTTGGTCGTCGCGCACTCCACCGGCGGTGGATCCTCGAGCACGCGGAACACCTCCGGCGCCGGGTCGCCGCAGAACACGCGCCCGTTCGTCGTGACGCAGCGCCCCCAGGGCGTGTCGGCGCAGCCGGTACGGCCGTTCGAGGTGAGGCACTCCACCTGCGGAGACTGGGCGAGGATCGCGAGCGTGGCCAGGGCGAGCATCGCCGGTGCAGACGTCACCCGCCGGTGGGAGATTCACGCACCGTGCGCGGCGACGAAGCGCTGCACGTCGTCCACGGTGAGCGTGGCGAGCGCGGGGTCGAGCGTGCGCAGCCAGTCGAGCGCGTCGTCGAGGGACGAGAAGACCCGGTTGGTCGAGGCGGCCGGGCTGAAGAGGAAGAAGGTCGACAGGAAGGTGCGGGCCATCATCGCCACCAGCCCGCGCGCGTCGACCACGATCGCCGCGCCGATGATCTGGCGCCCGTACTTGCCGGCGAGCTCCACGCTGCGAGCGCGCACCTCGTCGTCGGGCCGCTCGAGGGAGCCGTGGGTGAGGAGGGTGAGCGTGCTGAGGCGCTCGTGCCGCGCCGCCACCTGCGCCTCGGCCTCGTCGACGCGCGCCAGCGCCTCGAGCACCGGCTTCGCGTGGAAGAGCTGGATCAGCAGCGGGCCGGCCGCAGCGACGCTGACGACCGGCCCGTCATGGAGCAGCTCGATCTCCATACCCACACGCTAACGGCGCCCGCGGGGCGCCGCAGCGGGCGGTTCGTTACAGCACCGGCGCCGCCTGGACCGTGTCGATCATCGGGGTGCCGCGGGGCGGCTGGCCGAAGCGGGTGCGGATGATGGCGCCGAGGGAAACGAAGAGCGCGCCGCTGAGGAGGATCGGGCCGAGGACCGGGATGCGCGTCACGAGCAGCAGCACCAGCAGCCCCAGCGCGAGCACCAGCGCCTGCGTCTTGCGGAGCCGACCCGTGGGGAGCTTCATGCCCAGCGTGTTGGCCACCGCGGCGAAGCCGACCGGCACCGCGAGGCCCGCGGCGAGCCACATGAGGATGGCGACCGGGATGCCGATGATCGTCACCGCGAGCGCGGCCGTGAGGGGGATCGACGCCAGCAGACCGAGGAAGCCGGCGAGCGCGTTCTTGCCGGGCTCGCTGGTGATCGTGCCCTCGAGGGCCTTCATGCGCTGCGGCGCGAACATCATCACCACGAAGCCCAGCCCGAAGAAGACCGCGAACTGCACCAGGAAGCCGGCGAGGCCGCGACCGAAGCTCGAGTCGTCGTCAGCGTCTTCCTGCACCACGCGCTTGGTCTTCACCACGTTGTGCGCCACCGTCGAGCCGATGCCGGAGCCGCCCATCGAGACGGTCTCGCCGTGCACCACCGCGCCCTCGTCGCGCACCACGTTGCCCCCGAAGGACACCGCGTCGCCGTTGACCACCGCGTTCTTCTTGAGCACCACGTCGCCGCCGAAGGCCACCGCGTCACCGTCGACGACCGCGTTCTCTTCGACCACCACCGGGCCGCCGTAGGCGACGGCGGTGTCGACGTGCGTGTCCTTCTCGACGGTCACCGGCCCGCCCGTGCTGACGCGGTGGCGGGCCATCTCCCGGTGGAGCTCCGCCTGAGCCTGCGCCTGCTCGCGCAGCGCGTCGGCCTTCTCGCGCTCGGCGTCTGCCTGGTCACGCGCGGCCTGCCGGGCCTCCTGCGAGACGTTCTTCATCGACTCGAGCTTCTCGCGCAGCTTCTCCGCCTCGGCCCGCGCGACCTCCGCTGCGTTCCGCGCCTCCTCGGCCTCGGCCTGCATCGACTCGACCGAGCTCGAA
>JBMORD010000142.1:0-16032 GCA_049322495.1 Myxococcota bacterium
CCCCCCTGCGCGCCGAGCCCGAGGAGGAAGCGATCGTCGTCGACGTGGTTCACCAGCCCCGAGAGCGACTCGGCGCGCACGCCCGCGTCGAGGACGTGCTGCGTGTCGTTGACCACCACCACCTTCTGGAGCTCGAGGTTGCTCGTGCGGAGCTCGGGCTGGGTCACCGCGACCTTCGCCCAGAAGGCCTCGCTCGGGCAGCGGACCTCGGGCTTCGCGCAGAACGCGGTGAGATCGAGCGTGGTGGGCTGACCGTTGATGACGCCGAAGTCGACGACGCCGCCGTAGCCCGTCTGCGTGACCTCGCGCACCGCGCCGCCGACGTCGAGGCGCACCTTGAGCTGGTTGTCGTACGTGAGCGCATAGTTGCCCGAGACGTCGCGCTCCTCCGGAGTCGAGTGGTTGCCGCCGCCGCCACACGAGAACGCCGCCACGACGAAGACCGCGAGACCGATGCCGTGCTTCACGTGCACCTCCCTTGTGCACCTCGAGAGTGTCCGGGTGGCCGGGCCCCGTTCAGGCGACGGCGCGCAGAAATACGAATGGATCGTCCCGCCCGCCGCCGGCAACGAAGGTCAGCGCAGCGGCTCGAAGACCCACCGCTTCGTCTTCTCGTCGCGCTTGCTGACGATGACCGTGAGCGGCTGACCGAGCTCGAGCAGCGCCTGCGTGGTGCCCTTCGCGCGGAGCCAGGCGCCCTCGTCCGCCGGCTCGAGCCACGCGCCCTTGAAGAACGGCGCGAGATCGTAGAGGTACAGCTTCACGTCGAGCGGCGGCACGTCGAAGCGCACGTGCACCTTGTTGGAGGTGAGCCCCATCACCGTGCCCGTGAAGCGGGTGCGCGCCGGGCGTGGGCGCTCGAGCTCGGGCCCGAAGAGGCGATTCATCACCACCTCATTCGCGAGGTCCTGCACGCGCCGCTGGGTCTCGCGCGCCTTGTTCGCCACGCGCACCACGTCGGCGCGCAGCAGCTCGTCCTGCTCGGCGGGCGGGTGCACGCCGGTCAGCAGCTCCACCGCTTCCTTGTGGAGGAAGACGCCGACCATCTCGCGCATCGGCGCCGAGAAGCGCGCGTAGGGCTCGGCACCGACGCCCACGTGCTTGCCCGGCTCGGTCGAGTACTCGGAGCGCAGGTTGACCATCACCGCCTGCCGGGTGAGCGCCGCCACGAGGCGATCCTCCTTCGAGCCGGCGGGCGCCTTCGGGAGGCGCGCGAGGTAGTCGGCCAGCGGCGTCGTCTCGCGCTCCCAGACCCACGACGCAGGCAGTTGCTGCCGCTGCGCGACGAACGCGGTGAGCCGCGCCAGCGCGTCGAGGCGCTCCGGCTCCGGGCCGCCCTGCACGCGGTAGATGGGCTGCACCGCCGGGTTGCCTGACTCGCGCAGCAGGCGGCCCCCTTCGGCGTTGCACATCAGCGACACCTGCTCGTTCCACAGCTCGACCTCGTCGCGCACCGCCTCCATCACCGCGAACGAGAGGCCCTCGCCGTCGAGTGAGATCGACACCTCCTCGCGCCGGTAGCGCACCAGCCCGCGCCGCGCCGCGAGCTCCATGCGGCGCCGGCCGATCTCGCGCAGCAGGAAGAGGCCCTCCTCGAAGTCGCGCCCCCGCAGCGGGCTCGCCTCGGGCGCGTCGACGTGGCGCTGCACCTCGGCGAAGGCCAGCTTCGCCCGGCTGCGCACGCGCGCGCGCTCGAGGCGCGTGTGCCTGAGCTCGCCGTGGGGATCGAGGTGATGGAAAAAGACCAGCGCGCGCCGCGGGCCGTCGGGGTTGAGCGAGATGAGCCCCTCCGAGAGCGGGCGCGGGAGCATCGGCACCGAGAAGCCGGGGAAGTAGTAGCTCGCGCCCCGCTTCATGGCCTCCGCGAAGAGCGCCGAGCCCGGGCGCACGTAGAACGACGCGTCGGCGATGGCGTACACGACGAGGAAGCCGTCGCCGTCGCGCTCGACGTGCACCGCCTGATCGAGATCTTTCGAGTGCGCGCCGTCGATGGTCACGAACGGGAGCGCGGTGCGATCGACCAGCGCCGGGTCGTCGATCTGCGGCGCGGCGAGCCAGCGCTCGGTCTCGGCCAGCACCTCCGGCGGGAACTCCACGCTCAGCTGGAGGGCTCTGGTGATCGCCTCCAGCTCCTCGCGCGCGGTGGGCCGCGTCATCGATCCATCTCGGCGACGATGCGGTTCCCCTCTTCGAGCAGCTTCGCCACCTCGTCGTGCGCGCGCTGCGTGAGCTCGTCGCGCGCGTCGCTGCTCATCCCCGTGGTGTCGATGGGCTTGCCGATGATCAGCGCCGCCGGCCGCGGACGGATGGCGATCGACCCCTTCTCGAGGATGCGGTGCGTCCCCGCGATCGCCACGGGGATCAGCGGGACCTGCGCGTCGATGGCCATCAGCGCCGCGCCCTTCTTGAACGGCCGCAGCACGCCGTCTTCACTGCGCGTGCCCTCGGCGAAGAAGACCACGCTCACCCGCTCGCGCACCGCGCGCGCCGCCTCGTTGAGCTTCTGCTTGTCGGAGTCACCGCCGGTGCGCTCGACGAAGATGTTGCCCGCGCGGCGGAGCGCGGGCCCGAGCAGCGGCACCTTGAGCAGCTCCTTCTTCGCCACGTAGCGGAAGTGCCGGCGGATGTGCCGGAACAGCACCAGCGCGTCGAAGTTCGACTGGTGGTTGGCGCACAGCACGAAGTTGCCCGCGGGCAGGTGCTCGAGCCCGTGACACACGGTGCGCACGCCCGACGCCCTCAAGATGGAGTCAGCCCACAGGTGAATGGCGCCGTCAGGCGCACGCTCGTCGACGTAGCTCAGCGCGGACACCACCAGCGACAGGCTGCCGGTGATGCCCACGGCCGCGGCGCCGGAGAAGGCGGTGCGGACCAACTCGGAGGGTTTGGGAAGCACGGACGAGAGTAGAACCATCGACATGGCCACCAGTCCACTCGCAGGGAAGCCGGCACCGCGCAGCGTCCTCGTCAACGTTCCGCGGCTCGTCACCGCGTACTTCGCCGAGACGCCCGACGTCGCGCAGCCCGCCGAGCGCGTGGCCTTCGGCACCTCGGGCCATCGCGGCGTCTCGCTCAAGCGCAGCTTCAACGAGGCCCACATCCTCGCCGTGTCGCAGGCGACCGCCGAGTACCGCGCGAGCCAGGGCATCTCCGGCCCGCTCTTCCTCGGCATCGACACCCACGCGCTGTCCGAGCCCGCCTTCGTCACCGCGGTCGAGGTGCTGGTCGCCAACGGCGTCGACGTGCGCGTCGCGCGGCACCACGACTACACGCCGACGCCGGCGGTCAGCCACGCGATCATCAGCTTCAACCGCGGGCGCACCTCGGGCCTCGCCGACGGCATCGTCATCACGCCCTCGCACAACCCGCCCGACGGAGGTGGCTTCAAGTACAACCCGCCGCACGGCGGCCCGGCCGACACCGACGCCACCGGGGTCATCGAGAAGCGGGCCAACGCGCTCCTCGCCGAGGGCAACCGCGAGGTGAAGCGCACGCCGTGGCTCCGCGCGCGGGCGCTGGTGACCGAGCACGACTTCATCACCCCCTACGTCGCGGACCTCGCCCAGGTGCTCGACCTGGAGGCGATCGCCGCCTCGGGCCTGTCGATCGGCGTCGATCCCCTCGGCGGCTCGAACGTCGGCTACTGGGGACCGATCGCCGAGCGCTACCGCCTGAAGCTCGAGGTGGTGAACCCGCACGTCGACCCCACCTTCTCGTTCATGCCGCTCGATCACGACGGGAAGATCCGCATGGACTGCTCGTCGCCGCACGCCATGGCGGGCCTCATCGCGCTCAAGGATCGCTTCGATCTCGCGTTCGGCAACGACGCCGACTCGGACCGCCACGGCATCGTGACGAAGCGCGGGCTGATGAACCCCAACCACTACCTCGCCGTCGCCATCTGGTACCTCTTCCAGAACCGGCCCGGCTGGTCGGCGAGGGCGGGCATCGGCAAGACGCTCGTCTCGAGCGCGATCATCGACCGCGTGGCGCACGCCATCGGCCGCCGGCTGATCGAGGTGCCGGTGGGCTTCAAGTGGTTCGTCGCCGGCCTGAGCGACGGCTCGCTGGGCTTCGGCGGCGAAGAGAGCGCGGGCGCCTCGTTCCTCCGCCGCGACGGCACGGCGTGGACCACCGACAAGGACGGCATCATCCTCGGGCTCCTCGCGGCGGAGATCACCGCGAAGCAGGGGAAGGATCCGTCGCAGCTCTACGCCGAGCTCACCGAGCAGTTCGGCGCCCCGGTCTACGAGCGCATCGACGCCGCCGCGAACGCCGCGCAGAAGAAGGTGCTGAGCACGCTCTCGCCCGAGCAGGTCTCGGCCACCACGCTCGCCGGAGATCCCATCACCGCGCGCCTCACGAAGGCGCCGGGCAATGGCGCCGGCATCGGCGGCCTCAAGGTGACGACCGACTCCGGCTGGTTCGCCGCGCGGCCCTCGGGCACCGAAGACGTCTACAAGATCTACGCAGAGAGCTTCCGCGGCCCCGAGCACCTCACGCGCATCCAGCGCGAGGCACAGCAGATCGTCGACGCCGCGTTCAAGGCCGCAGGCGCCTGAAGCTCAGAACCGCGCCACCCACGAGACGCCGGCGAAGCCGGGCGCGAACGTCGGCGTGAGCCAGGCAGTCGGCGCGCGCCCGGTGTTGCGGCCCACCAGGAGCAGCACGACGCCGGCGACGGTCACCGCGCCGGAGATCCCGAAGGTGAGCACGCTGAAGGTGTGATCCGGCTGCACGGGCGGAATGACGGGGAGCGACACCGCGCTCATGTACTCGACGTAGAAGATGAGGCCGCCCGCCATCAGCCCCGTCACGCCGACGCCGGTGAGCAGCGCCCCCGACAGGAGCAACGAACGACGATCCTGCTGCGCCTGGACCTCGGGCGGCCGCACCTCGCCACCCGCCGCCAGAACCCCCGCCAGAAGAAGTGCGTGCATGGACCGCACGCTACGAGAAGAAGTCGCGCGCGGGGAAGAGCAGCACCTCTTCGATCGCCTTCGCGCCGAGCAGCAGCATCAGCACGCGATCCAGCCCCACCGCGATGCCTCCCGACGGCGGCATCTTCGGCAGCGCCGCGAGGAACTTCTCGTCGAGCTCGAACACCGGTCGGCCGAGCGCGCGCCGCAGCTCCTGCTCCTCGACGAGGCGACGGCGCTGCTCCTCCGCGTCGACGAGCTCCGAGAAGCCGTTCGCCAGCTCCACCCCGTCCGCGTAGAGCTCCACGCGCTCCGCGACGCGCGGGTCGCCCGGCTTGAGCCTCGAGAGCGAGGCCATCGACGCGGGGTACTCGATGAGGAACGTCGGCCGGCCGAAGCCGAGCTTGCGCTCCACCCGCTCGAGGAAGAGGTGGAAGAACACGTCGTCGAAGCTCGTCGAGTCGCCGACCCACACCCCGATGTCCTGCGCGGCCTTGCGCAGCGACGCACCGTCGGGGTGGGCGAAGAGATCGATGCCGGTGTGCCGCAGCACCGCGTCGCGCACCGTCAGCCGCTCGAAGGGCACGGCGCTGAACAGCTTGCGCTCCGGCGCGACGGCCTGCTCCACCGCCGCGAGCGCGCCTTCGAGATCGGCCATGATCGCGTGGTAGTCGGCGTGCGGCCGGTAGAACTCGAGCATCGTGAACTCGGGGTTGTGCGTGCCCGAGATCTCCCCGTTCCGGTACGTCTTGCAGATCTGGAAGATCGGCGGGCTCCCGTCGGCGAGCAGCCGCTTCATCGCGTACTCGGGGCTCGTGTGGAGCCACAGCGAGCGCCGCTCACCCACGCCAGTCTGGGGAATGAACGGCGCCTCGAAGGGATCGATGTGCGGCTCGAGGCCGGGCGTGCGCAGCAGCGTCGGCGTCTCGACCTCGAGGTACTGCTGGGCGGCGAAGAACGAGCGCAGCGCCGCATAGAGCTGCATGCGCGCGCGCGCGGCGCGCCACTGTCCGGGCGTGGGCATCAGGGGTTCCGCTTCTTGAACATGCTCCAGGCCGTCATGTGCATCACGACCTCGCCCTTCTGGTTGAAGACCTCGAAGCGCGACTGCACCGAGCCCATCTCCGGGCGGCTCCGCGAGGGCTTCTGCTCGAGCACCGTCACCTTGAGGCGCAGCGTGTCACCCACGAAGACCGGCTTCGTCCACCGCAGCTCGTCGACGCCCGGGCTCCCGAGGCTCGCCGAGTCGAGCAGGAACGAGTCGCACATCATGCGCATGCACATCGCCGCGGTGTGCCAGCCGCTCGCGCACAGGCCGCCGAAGAACGAGCCCTTCGCCGCCTCGGCGTCGACGTGGAAGAACTGCGGGTCGAACTTCTTCGCGAAGGCGATGACCTCGTCGGCGGTGACGGTCGGGCCGTCGGCCTCGAGCACGAAGCCGGGGGTGAAGTCTTCGAAGTACCAGCGGGGCATGGGCGCTCCTTCCCACAGGCGCGCGTCAGGAAATAGTCCAACCTGCCCGAGGCGTTATGGTCGTCGGGATGCGTGCGCAGTCTCTTTTCCTCCTCGTCGCCGCCACGGCGTTGCTGTTGACCGCGTGCCTCAAGAGCGCGCCGCCCCCGGAGCTCCAGCCAGCCCGCGCCGACGCGGGCGTGACCGAGGCGGAGCTCCTCGCGCCGAAGCTCGCCGCCCTCGAGGCCGAGGCGCTGGCGGTGGTGAAGGCCCTCGACGAGGCGCTCTGGCAGCACTGGACCGCGGGCGCCCCGCTCGAGCTCGCGGCGGTGACGAAGGGCCACGACGCGCTCTTCTCGAAAGACACCCTCGCGCTCCTGCGCCGCGCGCGCGCGCTCCGCCCCCAGGACGCGCGGCGCATCGACGACCTCTCGCGATGGGTGGCCGGTGAGCTGCTCGCGCGCGGGGTAGCCGCGGAGTCGGAGGCGCTGGCCAACCTCGAGGCGGCCGCGACCTTCACCGTCGACGGCAAGGAGCTCGCCTTCCGCGACCTCAGCAAGACGCTGCTCAGCGAGAAGAGCGCGGTGAAGCGCCGCGCGCTGTGGAACGCCTCGCACGCCACCGCGCTCCGGCTCGACGCCGCCATCTCCCGTCGCGACGAGAAGCTCAAGGAAGTGCTCGCGAGCCTCGAGCTGCCAGCGCCCCTCGACTTCGCCGCGCAGAGCCGGGAGCTCGATCTCGACGCGCTCGCGAAGGACGCCGAGGACGTGCTGACCTCCACCGACGCCGAGTGGAAGGCCACGCTGCAGGCGCTGTCCGACGCCGAGGTGAAGCTGCCGCTCACCGCGCTCACGCGCGGAGATCTCCCGCGGGTGCTCAAGGTGCCCGCCGCCGTCGACGCGGAGTTCCCGAAGACGAAGATCGCCGCCCGCGTGGTGCAGACGCTGGGCACGCTCGGGGTGTACGGCCAGCCGGGGCTCACGCTGGATCTCGCCGAGGCCGCGAAGAAGAACCCGCTCCCGCTCACCGTCGCGCCCGCGCCCAACGACGTGCGCGTCAGCGTGCGGCCGCTCGGTGGCCTGCGCGATCAGCAGGCGGTGCTCTCGGAGCTCGGCGCGGCGCTGGAGCTCAAGCGGCTCCCTCGCCTGGCCAACCCCGCGCTCGCGCTGCGCACCAGCGAGCTCTTCGCGACGCTCCTCACCGAGGACAAGTGGCTCGCGGCGCAGGAGATCGCCAGCCGCGACGCCGTCATCCGCGCGGCGAAGGCCCAGCGGCTCTTCGCGCTCCGCCGCGCGGCCGGGGTGGTGCTGGCGAAGCTCGAGACCCAGGTGCTGGCCGACGAGGCCGAGGCGCGGGCGAAGTACGTGGCGGTGATGTCCCGGGCGCTGGGCCTCACGCTGCCGCCCGAGGAGGGCGCACGGTGGCGGCTCGAGACCGACGACTTCCTGCGGAGCGCCACCCAGCTCCAGGCGATGCGACGCGCCGAGCAGTGGCGGGCCCAGCTGGGCGAGGAGTGGTGGCTGCACCCGCTCCCCGCCCGGCCAGAGTGAAACACCTCAGAGCTGCTTCATCAGGTCGGCCTTCTTGCCGTTGAACTCGTCCTCGGTGATGAGGCCGGCGTTCTTCAGCTCGGAGAGCTCCTTGAGGCGATCCATCACCGAGCGCTGACCGCCCCCGGCGTTCTGCTGCGCCGCCTGGGCCTGCGCCTGCTGCTGCTGGGCGTGCTGCTGCTGCATCTGGTTCTGGTTCATGAACATCTGGGCCATGCCGAAGCCCATGCCCATGCCCATGCCGCCCATGGCGTTGCCGGCGCCGCTGCCCTCGCCGCCGCCCTTGGCCATGCCCTCGGCCGCGCCGAGCATCGCCTGGCCCTGCGCGTACTGCTGGAAGCCGCCGGCGAGCCGCGAGTAGGCCACGTCCTTCGAGAGCTTCTTCAGCGTCGCCTCGTCCTCAGGCTTGATGCTGACGGTGAAGTTGCCGAAGCGCACGATGCTCACGCCGTAGTTCGACGTGTGCGGGCCCATGCCGGCGATGACCTCGGTCTCGATCTCCTCGGTGTACGCGCCGGAGGTGACGTCGAGCAGCGGCCACTTCTTCTTGACGATCAGCTCCGCGATGCGATCGCGGGTGACCTTCAACACCTGGCTCTTGAACCAGCCGATGAACTCCTCGTTCTCCGACTTGCGCAAGCCGACCATCCCCACGAGGAGCTGCTCGGGGTTGGTCACCTGCATCGAGAAGTCGCCGTACACCATGGTGCCGATGCCGAGGCCCGTCTCCGGGTCGCGCACGTCGCCGATCGGCCCGCCGAACTTGATCTGCGGGAACTCGCGCGTGGTGACGAAGTAGACCTCGGCGACGAACAGGTTGCCGCCGGTCACCTTCTCGAGCAGCGCCGAGAGGAAGGGGATGTTGTTGGTGTCGAGGTTGTGGCGGCCGGGCCCGAGCTTGCCGGCGACGACGCCGTCCTTGACGAAGATCGCAACCTCATCGGCCTGCACCGTGAGCTGCGTCATGATCCGGATGTTCCGCTCCGGATACTTGTAGATGATGTTGTTCTTGGCCTCGTCGGCGCGCGCGATGAAGTTGCGCTGCGCCTCGGACTTCAGCGAGTCGAAGATGCCCATGTTTCGTTGGTCTCCCAGGAACGACGGGTGAAGTTGCACCTCAAAGCCACATACGCTCGACGCAGCGCACGATTGCAGAAGCCAACCCGTTGATCCACGACCTGATTCCCCGATGGACGACCTCCACAAGCACGGGCGGTTCTTCGACGTGTGGTCGCGGTTCTACCGGCGCGGCCCGCTCGGGCAGGCGCTGCGTCGCATGCAGCAACGGGCCATCGAGCGCCTGCACGTTCAGCCGGGTGAGCGCGTGCTCGATCTCGGCTGCGGCCCGGGCGACGGCTGTGAGGCGCTGGCGCAGACCGGGGCGATCGCCATCGGCCTCGACTACTCGCAGGGCATGCTCCGCGCCGCCCACCGCCAGGCGTCGCTCCGCGGGCGGCTGCTGCGCGGCGACGCGGGCGCGCTCCCCTTCGCCGACGCGAGCTTCGACAAGATCGTCTGCACCAACTCGTTCCACCACTACCCGCGACACCTCGCTGCGCTCCGCGAGATGCGCCGCGTGCTGAGACCCGGCGGCGTGCTCGGCCTCGTCGACCCGCGCAAGGACCACCTCTTCGGCTGGGCCGCCATCGACCTCGTCGAGAACGCCCTCTTCGGGCTCGACGACGTGCGCATCTTCTCGGTGCCGCACTGGTACCGGCTCCTCTCGGAGGCCGGCTTCGCGTCGGCGCGCGTCGACGTCGGCCCGTGGTGGCACCCCGTCGAGCGCGCCGAGGTCTTCGTGCAGGCCGTCGCCTAACCCCAGCGCGACATGAGGCGCTCGCGATCGAACAGCCGCCGCGCGGCGAAGAGGATCGCCACGTCGAGCAGCAGCACGAAGCCGCCGAGCAGCGCGTAGTAGCCCGCGCCCGCCTTGAGCACCCCGCCGAACTGGCCCGCGGCGAGCCCCACCAGCGGCAGCACGAAGAGGCCCGCCAGCTGCTGGGCGAGCCGGCTGTCACCCACCCGCGCGCTGATCAACACCGCGACGCCGTTGCCGAAGAAGGCGAACAGGGGCGCGATCACCAGCACCCCGAAGGTCCACATCACGTTGGGCAGCACCAGGCTCTTCGTCAGCGGCCACGCCACGAGGTCGACGCCCACGCAGAGCAGCGCGAAGGCGACGAGGCACACCGCGACCGAGGGGATCAGCGACGCGAGGCTCTTGCCGATCACCAGCTCCAGCGGCGTCACCGGCGAGCTCAAGAGCGGCTCGAGGGTGCGCTTCTCCTTCTCGCCCGCCACCGCGTGCGACGAGATGAGAATCGGCACGAACACCGGCATCACGAGGTAGAGCACGAACCAGTCGGCGAGCACCTTGTCGACGAGGAAGCGCGCCGCGTTCTCTGCGTTGACCGTGATGTCGTAATACAGCGCCATCGCGCGCAGGTTCGGGTCGGTCGGGTTCCGCACGTAGGTGCGCACGATGCCCAGCGGCACGAGGACGATCACCGTCGGCAACGCGAGCATCGACCACAGCATGCCGGTGTTCTTCCGCAGCTCGAGGAGATCCTTCCACAGCACCGCCTTCACCCGCGCGAACGAGAAGCTCACGACTCGTCCTCCTCACGCACCAGCTCGAGGTACGCCTCTTCGAGCGGCCGCGCCGCCCGCGCCACCGAGTGGATCCGCGCCCCGCCGTGCACCAGCGCGGCCACCACGTCCGGCGCCTGCGTCTCCGACGACAGCATCACCTTGAGCCGCGAGCCCTCGTGCTGCGACGACGGCGCGAACGGCAGCGCGGCGAGCGCGGGCACCAGCGCGCCGGCGTCGCCCTCGACGACGAGCTCCAGCGCGAGCCCCTCGCGGCGCAGCTCGCGCAGCGTCGCCACCGTGCGGAGGTGCGACTTGATCACCGCCACCCGCGTGCAGAGCCGCTCGACCTCCGCGAGGTTGTGGCTGCAGAGCACCAGCGTCCGCCCCTCGGCCGCGAGCTCCGCCACCGCGTCGCGCACCGTGCGCGCCGACTGAGGGTCGAGGCCCGAGGTCGGCTCGTCGAGGAAGATCAGCTCCGGCTCGTGCAGCAGCGTGCGCACGATGGCCAGCTTCTGGCGCATGCCCTTGCTGAAGCCACCGACCGGCTCATCTGCGCGGCCCTCGAGCCCGAAGCGCTCGAGGTAGCCCTCGGCCCGCGCCCACGCGGCCGCCGCGTCGAGCTCGTGGAGCCGCATGAAGAAGCCCAGGTTCTCCCGCGCGGTGAGCCGGTCGTAGAGCCCCGGCTGCTCGGTGAGGAGCCCCACCTTCTTGCGCAGCGTCGTGCCCTCGCCCGCGCGGCCCAGCTCCACCCCGCACACCACGCCCCGCCCCGCCGACGGCGTCAGCAGCCCGGTCAGCATGCGCACCGTGGTGGTCTTGCCGGCGCCGTTCGGGCCGAGCAGGCCGAACACCTCTCCGCGCTGCACCTCGAAGCTCAAGCCCGTCACCGCGACACGCGCACCGAAGCGCTTCTCGAGGCCCTCGACGACGATGCTCACGCGCGCCCTCCGACACTTCGGCGGGCCTTCGGAATGTAGGTCTGACAGCCTGTCACGCAGCCTCCTCGGGCGAGTCGCCCCGCCCCCGAGGAGTAGCAGCGGCCGTGCCGGACTTCAGTCGATGGTGACGAGGATGAACTTGTTGTTCAGGTCCTTGTCGATGAGCGTGACCTTCTTGTCGGGGCCCACCGCGTTCTGGAGGATGCCCAGGCGGTTGTGCTCGACGAGGCTCCACTCGCGCCCGGGCTGGTCGGCGTAGGAGCGCATGCCGACCTGCGGGTTGTCCTTGATCTGCTTGACCGTGTTCCGCGAGTAGAAGGTCTCGCCGCGCCAGTTCATGAGGAAGGCGGCGATGGGCTCTCCGGGCCGGCGCTGCGTGTAGTAGCGCCAGAACTGATCACGCTGCGTCCAGTGGTGCGACAGGTTCACCCAGTGCGACCAGTTGAACCACAGCGCGAAGACGAGCACCGACGCGAGCGCCGAGGTGAACATCATCGAGCGTGAGCGCACCACCGCGAACCCGCCGATGAGCACGCCCGCCAGCGCCATGCCCATGCCCATCAGCTGCTTGATGTTGTTGCTGCCGAGCACCGGCGTCTCGGTGAGGAACGCGGGGTACGGGCGGTCGTAGTTGTAGACGAAGAGATCGGTGAAGTTCTTCGGCGTCGCCGCGAGATCCTTCCCCACGAGGATGAACAGCGGCACGCCGAACAGCAGCACCATCGCGTGCGTGTCGATGCCCTCTTCCCACAGGCGATCGATGAACATGCCCATGAGGATCGCCATCGGCGGCAGCATCGGGAACACGTAGTGGTGGAACTTGGTCGCCGAGCTGCCGATGAGCGCCCACGAGACCGCGAACCACAGCACCGCGATGAGCCCCGCCGCGTCGGCCGTCGAGGTCCCGCGGATCTTCAGGCGACCGATGGCGGCGATCGCCCCGGGGATCACCGCCACCCACGGGAACATCGCGTAGCCGCCCTGGAGGATGAAGTACGTGAAGTCGCCGCCCGGCGTCGTGGTGTGCACGCCGCTGCCGAGGCGCGCGAAGTGATCGTGGATGATGAAGCGGAACCAGAACAGCTTCGACTCGTCGTCGAGCCGCCAGAAGGTGAACATCTCGTAGTACCAGGGCAGGCACACCGCGAGGAACAGCAGGATGCCGGTGCCCAGCCGCATCTCGTACGCGAGCGCAAACAGGCGCGGCGGGAGCTCCGCCTCGCGCGCCTTCGTGACGTACAGCATCACCGTGGTGCCGGCCCAGAAGGCGAGTGAGCCCCACATGATGCCCAGCCACACCGGCGCCGAGATGAGCGACTTGTTGTCGATCACCGGCACCGCCATGAAGGTCGTGTTCCACTTCGCGCCCAGGGTGTAGGCGATGCCGCCGACGATCGCCGCCGCGCCCAGCCCCACCCCCATCGGCACCGTGAGGCGCTTGATCGCCCACACGAGGTGCGCCTTGAACGTGCCGAACGAGAGCTCCCGCAGCGCGACGTAGAGGAACCACACCACCATCGGCACGCCGAACCCGAGCAGGCCCTTGGCCAGGGTGGCGATGCCGAAGAAGACGTACGACGCGTACCACCACTCGCTGCGGTGCTTCGACTGGCGGTCGAACAGGCCCACCATCGCGCACGCGATGCCCGAGATGGTCGCGCTGACGATCGGCGTGTCGGTCACCGCCTGCCGCGAGAGCAGGAAGTAGAGCGGCATCGTCACCAGGACGATCGACGTGGCCATCGCCGCGCGCGCGCTGACCGCGATGGTGAGCGCGTACGCCAGCAGCCCGATGGCGAGGATCGAGAAGCCCGTGAAGGGCAGCCGGAAGCCCCACTCGGTGAAGAGCGGCAGCGCGTCGGGCCCCGCGGCGACGGTCGAGAAGCGCCACGGCAGGCTCACCGACTTCGACCACACGAAGAGCAGCAGGAAGAACGCGCCGAAGAACAGCCCCAGCACGCCCCAGAACTCCTTGGTCGCCGACGCCCCCTTGAGCTTGCCGGTGTAGAGCGCGAAGCCGAGGCCGCCGAGCACCGCCGCGAGCAGCAGCGCCAGCATCGGCCCCGCGTCAGCCGCCTGGAGCCCGAGCGCCTGCATCCACATGGTGAAGGCCGGCTTGCTGAAGAACCACGCGTTCTCCCAGAACGGGTGCACGTAGTCGTTGCGCTGCACCATCTCGCGCGCGACCTCGCCGTAGTGCGTCTCCCAGGGGTCCCACAGGCCGACCGCGCCGAGGTACGGCAGGAGCACCAGCGACGCGATGATCACCGAGCCGAGCGCGGTGCGGAGCTCCGCGGGCCACGCGCGCACCTTCGCGAGCGCCGGGGCGTTGATCAGCTCCTTGCCGAAGATCGCTTCGGTCAGGGTCGCCGGTTCGTTCGTCGCCGCCTGGGACACAGTCTGCCTCCGTGACAAGGGGTGCTGCCGAGGGGGCGGTACGTCGCACGGTTGCCCGCATGAGGCAACGCTCGCGAGCGTTCAGCCCTCCTGGCTGCCGAACCACAGCAGGAGGTCCTTCAACGCCGCCACCGTCACCGGCTTGGCGAGATACGCGTCCATGCCCGCCGACAGGCAGCGCAGGTCGTCGCCCTTCATCGCGTTCGCCGTGAGCGCGACGATCGGCAGGTGCCGTCGCGTGCCCTTCTCCGCCTCGCGGATGAGGCGCGTCGCCTCGAGCCCGTCGAGCTCCGGCATGTGCACGTCCATCAACACCAGGTCGACCTCGCCGGCCTTGACGGTGTCCACGCACTCCGCGCCGTTGCCCACCACGCTGACGCGGTGCCCGAGCCGGCCGACGAGCGCCGCCGTCATCGCCGCGTTCACCGGGTCGTCTTCGGCGAGCAGCACGCGCAGCGGGCGCGGCGCCGGCGTCACCCGGGACGTCGGAGACGGTCGATGGGTGATCACCACCGACGGCAGCGGCACGTCGAGCTCGAAGCGCGCCCCACGCCCGAGCGCGCTCTCGAGCGACACGTCGCCGCCCATGAGCCGCGCGATGCGCCGGGTGATCGCCAGCCCGAGCCCCGTGCCGCCGTAGCGCCGCTGGATCGCGAAGTCGGCCTGCTCGAAGGGCTCGAAGATCCGCTCCTGGTGCTCGGCGGCGATGCCCGGCCCGGTGTCGGCGACGCCGATCGTCACCCGCTCTCCGTCGCGCACCGCCGACACCCGCACCGAGCCCTGCTCGGTGAACTTGAGCGCGTTGCCCACGAGGTTGTTGATGATCTGCCGCACCCGCGCCGGGTCTCCGCGCACCGGGCCGCGCGCCGAAGCCTCGACCTCGACCCCGAGCGAGAGCCCCTTGCGCTGCGCCAGCGCGACGAAGGTCCGCACGGTCTCGTTGAGCACCTGCTCGAGATCGAACACCCGCGGCTCGAGCTCGAGGCGGTTGGCCTCGATCTTCGAGAGGTCGAGCACGTCGTTGACGATGGCGAGCAGCGACTCGCCGGCCCCCTGGAGCACGTCGACGTACTCGCGGAGCTCGCCGGTGAGGGTCTGCTGCTTGAGCAGCTCCGTCACCCCGAGGATGCCGTTGAGCGGCGTGCGGATCTCGTGGCTCACGTTGGCGAGGAACTGCGTCTTGCGCTGGTTGCGCTCCAGCGCCTCCTCGCGCGCCGCGACCAGCGCCGCCTCGTTGCGCTTGGAGTCGGTGACGTCACGAATGACGAACAGCACGTCACCGCCGCGCATCGGCGCCGAGCGCGCCTCGAACGAGCGGAGTTCCTCGCCGCCCGGCAGCTCGTAGAAGAAGTGCTGCATCTCGCCGGTGAGGCGCGCGCGCTCGAGCGCCTGACGGCTGAGCCTCGCCACCTCCGGCGGGAGCACGTCTTCGAAGGTGTGCCCGAGGAAGCGCTCCGGGGTGACGTAGAGCCGCTGGGCGTTGCTCGCCCGGTAGTCGAGGAACTTCCCGCTCGCGCTGACGTGGAAGAGCAGATCCGGGCTGGCGGCGAGCAGCGCATCGGCGCGCGCCTCCGAGCGCTCGAGCGCCTCGAGCCGCGTCTTCGTGGCCTCGTCGTGCACCTCGCCCTCGGGCACCACCATCCCCACGCCGCACACCGCCGCGCGCCCCGTGACGCACGGGCGCGCCGTCACGCGCAGCCAGCACCACTGCCCATCGCGGCGGAGGCACCGCACCGCGTAGCGCACCTGCTCCCCGCGCCGCAGCGCGCCCTCGAGCTCCGAGAGACTGGTGGTGACGCTCTGCCCGTCGAGGTGCTTCATCCAGCCGTGGCCGAGCGCGTCCTGCGCCGACTGCCCCGTCAGCTCGGTCCAGTAGGGGGAGACCTCGACGACGGCAAACGACAGATCGGCCTCGAAGAGGATGGCCGGCACCCCGATGAGATCGCCGAAGCGGGAAATGTCCCCCACGTCGGGAGGCGTAGCACTCTTGCCCGACCTCAGCGACTGCGGAACTCGAGCTGCTTGCCGCTCGGTGCGAGCCACACCGACTCGAGGAACTGCGTGGCCCCGCGATCGCCGTCATCCAGCCGCGTGAAGAGGCGCAGCGCGCCGAGGTGCAGCGCGAGCGCGGCGAAGAGCACGAAGAGCACCGCCCCCTGCTTGCGGAAGGCGAGCACCACCCAC
>JBMORD010000143.1:0-15825 GCA_049322495.1 Myxococcota bacterium
CGCCACCAGCAGCGCCCCCGACGCCGGGTTGGGGACGAACGCCGCCAGCCACGACACCGGCCAGAAGCCGTCGGCGAGCACCGGCACCGCCAGCCCCCACAGCGACGTCGAGACCGTGTCGGGCACGTAGTTGACGAAGCCCACCACGCCGGTCGCCAGCACCGACGCCGTCGACAGCCCGGCCACCACGCCCGGTGCCAGGTGCCCCGAGGTGCGCGAGCGCTCGAAGAAGAGCGCGATCGGCAGCAAGAGGAAGGGCACCATGCCCGTGAGGTGCCGCGGGCCGACGGTCCAGCCCCACGACTCGTACGAGAACGACGACGTGAAGTAGGCGTGCGCCACGAGCAGCACCACGAGGAAGACCCAGAGCGCGCGATCCTTCGCCTTGACGTCGCGCAGCCCGAACACCGCCACCGCGAGGAACGGCGAGAGCGCGAAGAGCCCGCGCAGCGGCGAGAAGAACGACAGCCCCAGCGCACGGAGGTCGGGCCACTTGATGCCCAGAAAGCCCCCCTGGTGCCAGTGCATGTACCCCGCGTCGTTGAGGAACTTGTAGCCGCTGACGAACGGGCCTCCGAAGGTCGCCTGGTGGTACCAGAGCAGCAACGCGAGCAGCGGCGCCGCGCCCACCACCACCAGCCCCGCCGCCTGCGCCAGCGCGCCCCACTTCTTCCAGCGCGACGCCAGCGTGTAGCTCGCCACGCACACCACCCCGAGGGCGGCCGTGTACTCCGACACCACCGCCGCGCCCGCGGCCAGCCCCGCCAGGGCGTAGCCGCGGAGGGCCCAGTCGCCGCGCTCGACCTTCCACGCGCAGTAGAAGGTGAGGAAGAGCAGCACCGCCGTGAGCTGGTGGCTCATGAAGGCCTCGGAGTAGCTGAAGGCCATGGTGCCCAGCGCGTAGACGACGGTGAACAGATCCGCCGTCGGCTCGGCCACGTACGCCGAGAGGAAGCGCCTCAGCAGCACCAGCAGCAGCAACGTGGGGAGGATGGTGATGAAGAGGCGGCTCCAGAGCACCTGCGCGAGCTCCGTCGCGGCGCCCACCTTGAGCAGCGCCCAGTAGATCGGCGCCCCGAGGAACGAGAGGAGCGGCGCCTTCGACGGGTAGTAGAAGACCGCCGTCACACCGCCGCGCGGCGCGTCGGGGCCCACGCACGGCTTGAGCGTCTGCGCGCCGTTCTCCACCACCACCGCGGTGCACGAGAGATCGCCCACCGCGCCGTACTTCTGGAGCGCGCCGTTGATGTTGAGCGTGCCGAACTCCACCAGCGCGCGCGACTGCCAGAGCCGGCACAGCTCGTTCGGCGAGCGCAGCCCCGGGTGGTACGGGAACGACAGCACGTAGAGCGCGGCGACGAGGCCATACCCCACCTTCGCTGAGACGAAGCGCTCCATGCGTGCGCGCCGTCTACCACTGAATCGCCGCCAGACGAGCGTCGCGGTGTAACCTCGACGCAGGCGCGCGCGACATGATCCACCTCGAAGAAGAGCGACTCGTCGCGTTCGCCCTCGGGCAGCTCACCGCCGCCGACGCGCACGAGGTCGAGGCCCACCTCGCGAGCTGCGAGGCCTGTCGCCACCGCCACGAGACGCTCTCGTCCTTCGCGTTCTCGAAGACCGCCGTGGGCGGCTCCGGTCGCGACGGCGGCACGCCCACGCGCCCCGAGGGCACCGGCACCGCCGCCGCGCCGCTCGCGCTCCAGCGCGGCGCGACCCTCGGCCGCTACGTGCTGCTCGAGAAGCTCGGAGCGGGCGGCATGGGCGAGGTCTTCGCCGCGTACGATCCCCAGCTCGATCGCAAGGTGGCGCTCAAGCTCCTGCGCGGCGGCGCGCTCTCGGCCGAAGAGGGCAAGGCGCGGCTGTTGCGCGAGGCCCAGGCGATGGCGCGCCTGCAGCACCCCAACGTCATCGCCGTGCACGACGTGGGCGTGTTCGGCGAGCGCGTCTTCGTGGCCATGGAGTACGTCGAGGGCGAGACGCTCGCCGACTGGCTGCGCCCCCCGCGCCGGTGGGACGACGTGGTGCGCGTCTTCCTCCAGGCCGGCGCCGGGCTCGCCGCCGCGCACCGCGCGGGCCTCGTGCACCGCGACTTCAAGCCCGACAACGTGCTCCTCGGCCCCGACCAGCGCCCGCGCGTCGTCGACTTCGGGCTCGCGCGCCAGGCGACCTCGACCCCCGCCCCGCAGTCGCCCGAGAAGGCGCTGGTCGACGCCCCGGTCGACTCGCTCGCCCAGCCGTTGACGCGCGACGGGGCGGTGATGGGCACGCCCGGCTACATGGCGCCCGAGCAGATCGACGGGCTGCCGACCGACGCGCGGAGCGATCAATTCAGCTTCTGCGTCGCGCTGTGGGAAGGCCTCTACGGCCGCCGGCCCTTCGCGGGCGCGACGCTGCGCCAGCTCGCCGCGGAGATCGCCACCGCGCGCTTTACCCCGCCGCCCTCCGACACCCGCGTGCCCTCGTGGGTGAGCGAGGTGCTGCGCCGCGGCCTCGCCGCCAACCCCGCCGAGCGCTGGCCCGACATGGACGCGCTCCTGCGCGCGCTCCGCCCGCGCAGCAGCAGCAACCCACGCCGCGCCGTCTTCTTCGTCGGCCTGGTGCTCTTCTCGCTGTTCGGCATCGGCTACGGCGTGTGGACCCGCCAGCGCCTGCTGGTGTGCGGCGGCAACGAGCAGCGCCTCACCGGGCTCTGGGACGCAGCGCGCAAGGCGCGCCTCAAGCAGGGCTTCCAGCAGACGCAGCTGTCGTACGCGACCGAGGCCTGGAACAGCACCGAGCGCGCCCTCGACACCTGGGCCGCCGAGTGGGTCGGCACCGCGCGCGACGTCTGTGAGGCCTCTCGCCTGCGCAAGCTCGACTCGCCCGAGGTGACGGAGCTCAAGACTGCCTGCCTCGACGAGCGGCTCCAGCGGCTCGAGGCGCTCGTCTCGCTCTTCGAGGCGCCCGACCATGACGTGGTGAACAACGCGCCGACCGCCGCGCGCGAGCTCGAGCGCGCGACGACCTGCACCACCACCGGCGGGCTGCGCCGCGCCGCGAGCGGCGACGAGAAGGAACGCGCCGCGGAGCTCGCCCTGCGGCTCAAGCTCTCGGAGGCGCGCGCGCTCTTCGCCGCCGGGAAGTACGCGCTGGCCGCCGACAAGCTCAAGGACGGCGCGACGCCGACCGCGCCGCCCGCCAGCCTCGCCGAGGCCTACCTGTGGCTCGCGCGCATCGAGCTCAAGCGCGGTGAGCCGAAGCTCGCGCACCAGGCGAACCTCACCGCCGCGGAGCAGGCGCTGAAGTCCGGCGAGGCGGCCCTCGCGGCGCGCGCCCTCTCGCGCCTCTACGCCGCCGAGGGCTTCGACGAGAACGACGCCGACGCCGACGCGTGGGCCCGGCTCGCCGCCGCCGCTGCCGCGCGCGTGCCCGGCGACTGGGAGGTGCAGGTCGAGCTCAGCCAGAACGAGGGCTTCGTCGACATCCGCCGCAAGCGCTTCAAGACCGCGCTCGCCGACTTCGAGCGCGTCCTGTCCCTCCAGCGCGAGCACCTCGGCGGCGAGCACCCCGACGTCGCCTCGACGCTCAACAACCTCGGCGTGGTGCTCTCACACCTCGATCGTCTCGAAGAGGCGGTGGCGCGCTACCGCGAGAGCCTCCAGCTCCACCAGGAGCTCGAGGGTGAAGACCACCCCAACGTCGCCGCCGCGCTGCAGAACCTGGCCGTCGCGCTCAAGCGGCTCGGCCGCTCGGTGGAGGCGCGGCAGGCCTTCGAGCGCGCGGTCGCGGTGCGGCGGTCGGCGCTCGGCTTCGCGCACCCCGACACGCTCCGGAGCGCGCAGGCGCTGGTGAAGCTGCTCGTCGCGATGGGCGAGCTCGAGCCGGCGCGCACTCTGCTCGACGAGATCAAGGAGGTCCGGCTCCGCGCCGGCGGTCCCGAGTCGCCCGAGCTGCTCCCGGTCTTCGAGCTCGAGACCGAGCTCTACGTGGCCGGCGAGTACTGGCGCGAGGCCCTCGAGGCCGCGACGCAGCACCTCGCCGCGGCGCGCGCCCGGGGGAACAACCGCGACGTCGGACAGGCGATGCTCGAGCAGACGCTCGCCTGGGCGCAGCTCGGCAGCTGGGCCGACGCGAGGAAGAACCTCGCCGAGCTCCAGCGGCGCGTCGCGCAGGGCGACGGCTCGCTCGACGACGCGCTCCTCGCCGAGTGCCTGGGGCGCCTCGAGCTCGCCCAGGGCCACGCCGCGCTCGCCATCGCCCCGCTCGAGAAGGCCATCGAGCTGCGCGAGAAGACCGGGCCGCTCGCGCCCGCGCGCACCCGGCTCCTCCTCGGGCGCGCCCTGCTCGAAGCCCAGGACGCCGAGGCGGCCATCCTCCCGCTCTCCCGGGCCGAGACGGCCTTCTCCGAGGCGCAGGCCGAGCGCTGGCTGCTCGACGCGCAGGTGCTCAAGGCCCAGGCGATCTGGCTCGCGCGCGAGGCGGAGCGCGCCGCGGCGGTCGAGCTGCTGACCTCGCTGCTCCCCCGGCTCCCCGAGCCGAAGCAGGCCCCGCTCGCGGACTGGCTCGCGCGACACGGCGCCGCCCGCGACGCTGGCCAGTGATCAGAACAGCTCGTACCGCGCACCCAGCAGCACGCGATCGTTCCGCCCGAAGTAGCCGAAGGGGCTCCACGGCGTGCCCTCGTAGAACTCCGCCGAGACGAAGACGTCCAGCCCCTCCACGCCGCGCCAGCTGACGCGGGGGGCGAGCGAGAAGCTCCGCTGCACGGGCTCGAAGGTGCCCCGCAGCGCGACCTCGAGGCGCTTGTCGAAGAACGACACGCCCACGAAGCCGATGAAGAGGTGGAAGAAGCCGGTGTGCGCCGCCCCCAGCGCGGTCGCCGGCTCGAGGATCACCAGCTGCTCCTTCGCGCCGATGTCGGGGATCGCCATGCCCAGGTAGCTCACCGAGTAGAGCACCGGCGAGTCGGAGGCCTGGCTGTAGCTGGCGACCCACGTCACCGCTGCCTTGTCGAGCGGCGCGAAGCTCGCGTCGTAGAAGGTCTGCCGCGGCGTGTAGGTGAGATCGACGTCGAGCTGGCCCGGCCCGAGCAGCGCCGAGGCCTCGAGCGAGAAGAGGTGCTGACGGCCGTAGAAGCCGCGGTACAGCGTCTCGCCTGCCTGGAAGCGGTTGAGCACCGAGACCGCCGCGGCCTGATCGACCGGTCGCCCCGCGGCCTGCGCCGACAGCACGCGCGAGAGCTCGGGGTCCATTCGTACGCGCGGGAGCTTCTCGTTCATCCACACCCAGCTCGCCCCGAGCTTCACCCGGCCGTCCATCGCCACGCGGAGCGCGAGATCGCCCACGAAGGGCGGCGGGCGCTGCGTCTCGAGCACGCGATCCTGCAGGGAGTCCTCCACCGACGGGTCGATGCGCGTGTTGTCGAGCGCGGTGCCGAAGGCCGGCTGGAGCAGCCCTTCGTCCTGCCCGAAGACGAAGTACCGGTGCGGCTGGAAGAAGGGCACGTACGCGGCGAGCCACGCGAGGCGCCCGAGCTCTCCCTGGGCGCGCACCGCGAACACCGGGAGCAGCGCCGTCTCGAGCTCGGCGGCGGTCTCGCGCAGATCGCGCGGGTTGAGCGCGTCGGCAGGCGCCAGCGCGGCGTTGGCCCCGAGGGGAATGCGCTGGTTCCCGACGCGGAGATCGACCTTCGAGGTGTAGAGATCGACGAAGGCGTCGCCCAGCATCGGCTCGAAGAAGCCCTTGGCGCGGTCGAAGTCGCGCTGGAACGCGCCGCGCACCTGCGCCCGCCCCTCGAGCACCAGCCGCAGGTGCTCGCTCAGCTTGACGTCGACGCCCAGCACCGCGCGCAGGCGGCCCTCCCACACGTTCTCGGCCAGCGGCGCGCCACGCTGCGAGTCGAAGCGCGTGTCGAGCGCCGTGTAGCCGGAGGTCCAGCCGTACACGCGCGCGACCGGGCCGCTCGACGCCGTCGCGAAGGTCTCCAGCGCGACGACACCGGCGTCGAAGCCCGCGTCCTCCGCGACCGGCTCGAACGCCTCGACGGCCATGGTCGGCTCGAAGGCCTCGATGGCCATGACTCCGCCGTCGTCTTCCGCGAGCGCGGCGACGGAAGCACAGACCACGCTGAGCAGAACGAGCCGTCGCACGCCGTCAGCCGCGCTCGAGGGCCCGCTCGGTGAAGGCGTCGTCGCCCAGCGTCGACTCCTCGAGCTTGAGCACCGTCATCTGCGTCTTGCTCTGCGTCTGGAGGTTCTCCATCACCGACTCGGCGGCCAGCACGCGGTCCTTGAACTGCTTGAGCTTGAGCGTGCGGTAGCGCTTGAAGGGCTTGCCGTCGCGGTCGGCGTACTCGACCTTCATCGGCACGTAGGTCTGCTTGTCGATGAAGAGCCGCACGTTGCCGTAGGGGCTCGTCTCGTCGCCCTTCCCCTCGAGGACGAAGCAGTCGCGCCCCTCGACCTTCTCGTCGCCCAGCCGCTTCGTGTCTTCGTCCCGCGCGCCGTTCGAGCCGATGTCGGCGTACGAGAAGTCGGTGTCCATGAAGGCCTTGCCACGATCGCTCTTCGCCACCTTGCGCACGCGCTTGAGCTTCGGGAGGTACAGCGAGACGTCGTCGCCCTGCCCCTGCTCGCCAGCCACGGTGAGCACCGCGACGCCCGCCACGCCCGCCGGCTGCGAGAAGCGCGCGAGCGCGTGGCTCTTGCCGCCGATGGTCTTCGAGGTGGTGGTGAGCACCTGCTCCTTCGCCTTGCCGTCGGCGCCGGTGGTGACGAGCTTGAGCTCGGCGGTGAGCCCCACGAGGTTGAGCGCGCCGCGCTCGCGCGACTTCTTCGAGATCTCTGCGGCCGTCTCGTCGGCCAGCACCACCTGCGCGCACAGCAGCGCGCTGATCAGCATCACCCGCATGATTGCCTCCGGTCGGGCCCGAGGTGCTACCTGAACTCGGGCAGCGTGGCGCGCAACTTCGACTCGGCGGCCTTGAGCCGTTCGTCCGTCGGAGCGGCCGCGCGCGCCTGGCCGAGCCGCTCGAGCGCACGACGAGGGTGGCCGCGCGCCAATTCACACCGCGCCTCCGCCTCGAGCGCCTGGGCGTCGTCGGGCGCGTAGGTGATGGCCGCGCCGCTCGCCTCGCACGCGCGCTCGACCTCGCCCGCCCCGAGCCAGGCGCGCGAGAGCGCCACCCGCCAGGGCACGATGGCCGGCGCCCCGCGCACCGCGCCCGCGAGCGCCTCTGCCCCGGCCGCCGCCTCGCCCTGCTCGAGCAGCGCGAGGCCCAGCCGCGCCAGCGCATCGGGCGAGTTGGGGAACAGCAGCGCGTCGGCCCGCACCTCGCGCAGCGCCCGGGGCTCGGTGAAGCGGATGCCCTGCACCATCCACTCCGCGACCTGGCCGTAGCGGGGGAACGCGGCCGACCACTCGGCGGCGAACTGGTACACCAGCGTGCCCCGCGGGACGAAGTACACCACCAGCCGCCGCGCGCCCGTCGTCTCGCGCACGGTCACCCGCACCCGCAGCCCGTCGTGGTCGGCGACCCGCCACGCCTCGGGCGACTCGGCGTCGACCGACAGCACGTCGTCCCCCAGCTTGCGCGGGTCGAGCCGCTGCTCGACGAACTGCTTCGCGGCCTCGGCGGCGTCGGCGCCTTCGGGCATCTCCACCGCCTCCGCGGCGAGGCTCGCCCGGCCGGCGCCCGACAGGCCGTTGTACCAGGCGACCGAGCCGAACGGGTCCGCGCCGCTGCTCCAGCCGGCGGGGATCGGCATCGACAGCCCGAACGCCTCGGACCGCTCGGTGCGCCACCGCGGCAGCGCCTGCCCGAAGAAGAGCGGCTGCCCGAGGGTGATGACCATCACCACCGCCAGCGACGGCGCCGCCCGCAGCGCCGGCTCCCACCAGAAGCGCTGCGCGTCGACGAGGAGCCGCGGCCGCATGAAGGCGCCCGTCACCACGCCGGCCCCGAGCCCGCCGAGGTGCGCCCAGTTGTCGACGCCCTGCGAGGTGATGCCGATCAGCAGGAGCCCGAGCACCGTGGGGATGGCCGCGTCGCCCAGCAGGCTGCGGTACAGCGGCGGGAGCTGGCTGCGGTACTTGAGCCCGAACGCCAGCACCCCGCCCAGGCACCCGAAGACCATCCCCGACGCGCCGATGGTCACCGCCTCGTTGAGGAACAGCGAGGTGGTCATGGTGGCGATGCCCGTGAAGACCAGCAGCCACACGTAGTCGAGCGTGCGGTAGGTGTTCTCGAGCACGTTGCCCACGTTGAAGAGCACGAACATGTTGAGCCCGATGTGCAGGGCGTCGTGGTGCAGGAAGTTGGCGGTGAACAGCCGCCACACCTCGCCGAGATCGAGCACCAGCGGCCCCACCTTCGCCCCGTCGCGCACCATCGCGTCGAGGCCGAGCTCGCCGTTCTCGGCCGTCGCGAGGAACACCGCAATGTTGAGCAGAATCAGCGCCGAGGTGAGCCACGGGAACCGGTTCAGCGAGAACCGTCGCCGGAAGTAGGCGCGCCTCGGCTGATGGAGGCGCTGGTAGAGCTCCAGCTCACATGCGGGCACGAAATGATCGCCCGTCACCGCCGGCAACCGCACGAGACTCTGCGGCGAGACGTCGCCCTGCTGGACGCGCGCCTCGAACTCGGCGAGGTCCAGCTCTTCGTCGCCTGCCTCGGTGCGGAGGGTAACGGCCATTCGTCCGATGGAACTGTACTCCCATGCGGCTGCCATGATCAGCGCCCTGATCGCCAGAACGTTGTAGAAACGTTCGGGTTTCAGGTGCCGCCGATGGTGCGCGGCCTTCTTCAGTGGTGGTAGAAAGGTTCGGCGTGCTGAAGCTGATCATCGAAGACGATGAAGGCCGGAAGACGGTTGTTCCCTTCGTGCGGGACGAGATCACCATCGGCCGCCAGGAGGGGAACACCATCCGCCTGACGGAGCGGAACGTGTCGCGTCGCCACGCCCGGCTGCTGCGCAGCAACGGGCACGTGATGATCGAGGATCTCGGCAGCTACAACGGGATCCGCATCAACGGCGACCGCATCTCCGGCCAGGTGCAGATCGCCGACGGAGATCTGATTCAGATCGGCGACTACGATCTCGCCATCCAGGCCGAGGAGAAGGACGCCGCCGCCACCGTTCCCCTCGAGGCCGCCGCGCCCACGCGCAAGCTCAACGACTCGTCGGCGACGCTGCCCGCGCTGCCCGCCGTCGAACCGCAGGAGGCGTCCGACGAGGACGTCCGCGACGCCGAGGACGACGAAGGCGAAGTGGGCAAGGACACGCCTCCGTCGATTCCCCGCGCGCAGTCGACCGCCGTCATCCGCATCGATCAGCTCGACTCGGGCCGCAAGCGCGCCATCGCCGAGGTCGACGCCGCCGAGGCGCCGCGGCTGGTGGTGCTCAACACCGACTTCGCCGGGCGCGAGTACACGTGCAACCGCACCGAGCTCAAGATCGGCCGCACCGACGACAACGACATCTCGATCGATCACCGCTCGCTCTCGCGCACGCACTGCAAGCTGGTGCGCGAAGAGAGCGGCGAGTGGCGGGTGATCGACATGCAGTCCGCCAACGGCCTGATGGTCAACGGCGAGTCGTACGCGCAGGTGACGCTCCGCGCGGGCGACGTGATCGAGCTGGGCCACGTGAAGCTCAAGTTCGCCGGCCCGGGCGACCAGGTGCACGTGGCGCCGACGACCTCGTCTTCGGTGACCACCGAGACCGACGCCGCGCCGCCCTCGAAGGCGCCGCTGATCGCCATCGCGGTGACGATGCTCGTGCTGCTCCTCGGAGGCGGCGGCTACCTCCTCTGGAAGAGCAGCCAGGACACCCCGAAGCCGCCTCCCCCGAAGACCGCGGCGGTGAACCCCACGACGCCCCCCGAGCCGCGCAAGGACACCGAGGCCGCGAAGGCCGCGGCGGCGCAGAAGGTGGCCGACGCGAAGGCGGCGGCGCTCGAGCTCGAGTTCGAGAAGGCCGAGGTGCTGGCGAAGGAAGCCGTCGTCGACGACGCGCTGGTGCCGGAGGCGAAGGCGCTCATCGAGCAGCTCGAGTCCGAGCGCGGCAACCGCACCGCGCTCGAGCAGGCAGCCAGGCTCCTCGCGGCGGGCAACCTCGAGAAGGCGAAGGTCCAGCTCGACAGCGCCGCGGGCACCAGGCTCCTCAAGGCCCGCTACGACGAGCTCGAGGCGCGGCGCGCGAAGGCGGTGGCCGACAAGGTCGCGGCGAAAGCGCCGCCCGTCGAGCCGACGAAGCCCCCGAAGCCGCCGGACGAGCCGAAGGTCGCGCCGCCGCCGGTGCCGAAGAGCGACGCGAAGCTGGTCGAGGCCGAGGCGCTCTACAAGGAAGCCAACGACGAGAAGAAGGCGAAGAACTTCGAGCGCGCGGCGATCCGCGTCGAGAAGTGCATGAAGGTCGCGCCGCAGTACGCGCCCTGCTACCGCCTCGCCGGCGTGATCTACGCCAGCCTCGCCCAGCGCGACGGCACCGCCGCCGACCGCGACAAGGCGCGCAAGTACTACGAGCGGTTCCTCGAGGTGGCTGACCCCGACGACGAGTTCGTGCCGAAGGTGCGCGCGCTGCTCGAGCAGGCCCCTCCCTGATTCGAAACGTCGTTCCACACACGAAAGAACTCCCGTGCGCGGCTCCCAACAGGTCCGAATCCTCGTCGTCGACGATGAGTCCGACAACGCTGAACTTTTCAAGGCGCTGCTGACGAAGGAGGGCTACTCCGTCACGGTCCTCCTCGACCCGACGAAGGTCGTCTCGACGCTCAAAGAGGGGAACTTCCACCTCGTGATCCTCGACATGATGATGCCGAAGCTGTCCGGCAGCACCGTGCTCGAGCAGATCCGCGAGCTCGACGACGACATCGCGGTGATCGTCGCCACGGGCTTCCCCACCGTCGAGACGGCGGTCGCGAGCCTCAAGCTGGCGGCCAGCGACTACGTGAAGAAGCCGATCGACCCGATCGCCTTCGTCGAGACGGTCAAGCGGGTGCTCGAGAAGAAGGGCATCACGCGCGATCCCGAGGCGGAGCTCCACCGCGCCATCGGCCGCTTCATCCGCGAGGGGCGCACGCGCCAGAACCTCACGCTCAAGCAGCTCGCGCGCCGCACCGGGCTGTCGGTCTCGCTGCTGTCGCAGATCGAGCGCGCCGAGTCGTCGGCGTCGATCAGCTCGCTGTACCGCATCGCCACCGCGCTGCGCGTGCGCATGAGCGAGCTCTTCGCCGAGGTCTGATCAGCGCCCCTCGAAGCGCGGCGCCCGGCGCGCGAGGAGCGCGTCGCGCCCTTCCCTCGCGTCGGCGCTGTTGAACGACTGGCGGCGCAGCGCCTCGTAGGCCGCGCGCGCCGACTCGGGCAGCGCGACCTCGTCGAGCAGCGTGAGGCCCGACTTCATGCCCCGCACGGCGAGCGGCGCGTTCGCCGAGAGTTCCCGACACAGCGCCAGCGCCGCGGCGGGGGCGTCGTCGACCAGCTCGTCGAGCAGCCCGAAGGTGCGCGCGTCTGCCGCGTCGAGCGGCCGGCCGACGAGGAACATGCGCCGCGCCACCTGCTCACCGACCCGCGCGCGCAGCCGCGCCAGGCCCTTCAGCGCGTAGACCACGCCCAGCTTCGCCGGCGGCATCACGAAGCGCGCCGCGGCGCTGCCCACGCGGAAGTCGCAGGCCGCGGCGAGCTCACAGCCGGCGCCGACCGCGGCGCCCGTCACCACCGCCACGCTCGGCGCCGGGTGGCGCGTGAGGCGATCGAGCACCTCGCCCAGACGCTCGTCGGGCAGCGCCGTGCCCTCGGGGAAGCCGTTGAGCGCGGTGAGGTCGTAGCCTGACGAGAAGACGCCCTCGCCCTCGCCGCGCACCAGCCAGACGCGCACGCCGGCGTCGTCACCGAGCGCCCGCTCGAGCTGATCGAGCAGCCCGGCGTCGATGGCGTTGCGCCGCGTGGGGTTCGACACGGTGAGCGCACGCACGCCGTCGCCGAGGTCGCTGATCAGCAGTGAAGCAGGCATGCAGCACGGCGTAGCAGACTCGATCGTCCCGGGCGGTGTGTTATGCGCGCAGGTGGTGATGCCCGCCAAGCGCCGCTCTCCCCTGACCGCCGTGCCTCCCGTCGCCGAGGTGGTGAACCTCCACGACGCCCGCCTCAGCCGGCGCGTCGAGCTCTACCGCGCTCGCCTGGAGAAGGTGCTCAAGGCCAACAAGCGCGCCGTCACCCGGCTCTTCTCGACCGGGCTCATCTTCACCCGCCATGGCACGCGCGCGGGCCGCGATCTCCTCCTCGCGCACGAGCACCTGCTCCGCGTCGTGGCGCTCATCGATCGCCTCGGCAACGAAGGCGACGTGCCCGCGCCCCGCAAGCCCGAGGAGGTCGATGCGATCTTCGCCGAGCTCGACGCGCTCCTCGAGCGGACCTCGGAGCTGACCGAGCACACCGCGCAGCTGCTCGAGGAGCTCGGCAAGGAGTGATCAGGCGCCGACGATGGTCCTGATCAGATTGTAGAGCATCTCGGTCACCGCGCCGATCGGCCGCGCCAGCAGACGCCCGCCGACGGCGATCACCACGAAGAGCAGCATCGGCGAGAAGCGGATGAAGTCGTCCCACTGGCGCTCGAAGCGCGCGGGGATGTAGCGCGCGATGACCCGGCTCCCATCGAGCGGAGGCACGGGGATGAGGTTGAAGAGCGCGAGCGCGACGTTGAGCTGAATGAGGTACAGCAAGAGCATCCGCACCCCGGTCTGGCCGGCGACCTCGGGGAGGAATCGGAGCCCGAGCCCAAACGTGATCGCCGAGGCGAGCGCGATGAGGATATTGCTGATCGGTCCAGCCGCGGCGGTGAGGGCCATCCCCGAACGCATCGACCACTTGCGAGCGAAGCGCGCCGGGTTGACGGGCACCGGCTTGGCCCACCCGAAGGGGACGCCGAGCATCGGCAGCAGCAACGTGCCGATCGGATCGATGTGCGAGATCGGGTTGAGCGTCAGGCGCCCCTCTCGAGCCGCGGTGTCGTCACCGAGGCGGAAGGCGCTCCACGCGTGCGCCCACTCGTGCACGCTCAGCGAGAGCACCATGGGGATGAGCATCATCGCGCGGAACGCGAGCGTCTCTGGGGTCAGGTCGAACATGTCTCTTCACTCCCGCTCCGCCTCGGCGACGAGGTCGAAGTCGGGGATCTCCTGGCGCATGTACTTGCGCATGCGATCGATGAGTGACGCCTCGAGCTGCCGCGCGCGCTCGCGCGACACGCCGTAGTGGGCGCCGATGTCCTGCAGCGTCATCGGCTCGTCGGCGATGAGGCGCTTCTCGAAGATGTACTTCTCCTTCTCGCTGAGCCCCTCGGCGAACTTCGCGAGCTTGGTGCGGAACAGCTCGCGGAGCTCCTCGTTGCCGAGCGCGTCGTCGGCGCCCTGGGCAGCGGAAGGGAGCAGCCGGTCGGCGCGCGTCTGCTTCTCGTCTTCGGAGCCCGGCAGCGGAGCGTCGATCGACAGCTCGTCGTTGCCGAGGCGCTGATCCATCTCCACCACGTCCTGCTCCGAGACGTTGAGCCGCTCGGCGAGGAGCTTTGGCGTCACCTCGAAGCCCTGCTTGAGCAGCCGCTCCTGCTCCTGGCGCAACTTGAAGAAGAGCTTCCGCTGGGCCTCGGTCGTGCCCAGCTTCACCATCTTCCAGTTGTCCATGATGTACCGGAGGATGTACGCGCGGATCCACCACGCGGCGTAGCTCGCGAGCTTCACCCCGCGATCCGGATCGAACTTCTTCACCGCCTGCATCAGCCCGATGTTGCCTTCCTGGATCAGGTCGAGCAGCGAGAGCGGGTTGCGGTGGTACTCGTGGGCCAGCTTGACCACCAGGCGGAGGTTCGACGCCACCAGCCGGTACGCCGCCTTCACGTCGCCCGTCTCGCGGTAGCGGCGCGCGAGCGCCACCTCCTCCTCACGGGTGAGCAGCGCATGCTTCGTCACCTCCGCCATGTAGGCGGCGAGCGGGTCGGCTTTGGCGAGGCCGGTGCGCGGCGCGGGGACGATCTCCACCTCCCCCACCTCTTCGAGCTCGGCGGCGTCGGGCTCGACCTCCGCGGGCTCCTTCTCCTCCTCCGCGTCCTGCTCGACCACCTCGCCTTCCAGCGGCTGGGCCTTCGCCTCGTGCTTCGGCTTGCGCACCTTCCGGGCGGGCGCGGGGGCAGGCGTCTCCTCGACGAACTCCGCGTCGACCTCCTCGCCGACGTGCTTCGTCGCCTTGTCGCTGGGCCCGGGCGCTCGCGAGAACTTTCCCGCTCCACCGGTCGTTTTCCGCGCGGCCATGGTCTTCCCTTATTCGGAAATATCAGTCGTTGCCACGTTGGGAGCCCACGGCTAAGCGAGTTGCTCGAAATGAGTGACAACCAGACTGAGCTGCCCACCGGAACGGACGATCGCCCGCAGGAATACCGCGCGGAGGTCAGCTTCGACGAGCTGGGGCTCTCCACCGAGCTTCGCCGCGCCATCGCCGAGCGTGGCTACACGCACCCCACGCCGGTCCAGGCGCGCGCCTTCGCCCCCGCCCGCGCCGGCAGGGATCTCATCGTCCGCAGCAAGACCGGCACCGGCAAGACCGCCGCGTTCGGCATGCCGCTCATCGACCAGATCCCCGTCGGCGCCCGCGGCGTGCACGCGCTCATCATGTGCCCCACGCGCGAGCTGGCGATCCAGGTCGCTCAGGAGCTCGAGATCCTCTCGAAGTACCGCAACGTCGAGCTGGTGTGCATCTACGGCGGCGCCTCGATGTCGCAGCAGGAAGACGCGCTCAAGCGCGGCGCGGCCATCGTCGTCGGCACGCCGGGGCGCATCCACGATCACATCCGCCGCGGGAACCTCAAGCTCGACCAGTGCGTGCACGTGGTGCTCGACGAGGCCGACGAGATGCTCAACCAGGGCTTCTACGAGGAGGTGACGCGGATCCTCGACTGTCTCCCGGCGAAGAAGCAGGTGCTGCTCTTCTCGGCGACGGTGCCGGACGACATCAGGCGCCTCATCTCCCGCTACACCACCGACGCCGAGACGCTGCTGCTCTCGGGCGACGTGTTCACGGTCGAGCACATCCGCCACATCCGCTACGAGCTGTCCGACGCGTACCCCAAGCCGCGCAACCTCCTCTACGTGCTCGAGATGGAGGACCCGGACAACGCGATCATCTTCTGCAACACGCGCGACGACACCGAGCTCGTCACCGCGGTGCTCAACCGCAACGGCTTCGACGCGGAGCTCCTCAACGGCGACCTGCCGCAGAAGGAGCGCGAGCGCGTGATGGCGCGGGTGAAGAAGGGCGAGCTGGCGTTCATGGTCGCCACCGACATCGCGGCGCGCGGCATCGACATCAGCGACCTCGGCCACGTCATCAACTACTCGCTGCCGGAAGACCCGGCGGTGTACCTCCACCGCGTCGGCCGCACCGGGCGCATCGGCAAGAAGGGCACCGCGCTCAACCTCACCTCGGGGCGCGAGCTGGCGACGCTCACCGCGCTCGAGCGCAAGTACAACGTGAAGTTCGAGCAGAAGCCGATGCCCACCGCCGAGCAGGCGGCGCAGATGTGGTCCGACCGGCACGTGCGCGCGCTGAAGGACGCCGCGCAGGGCGCGATCTACGAGGGCTTCCTCGGGCTGGCGTCGACGCTCAAGCAGCGCCCCGACGCCGACGAGCTCATCGCGTTCATGCTCCGCTACTTCTTCACGCACCGCCGCATGGAGAAGGCGGCGCAGGAGCACACCGACGAGGCGCCCTCCGCCCCCCGCCAGTCGCGCGGCGAGAAGCCTCGCGAGGAGCGCGGTGGCCGCCGCGAAGGCCGCGGCCGTGATCGCGACGAGCGC
>JBMORD010000144.1:0-2093 GCA_049322495.1 Myxococcota bacterium
GGGGCGGTTGACGACCTTGTTCAGCCAGAACTGCACCGAGTCGAGGAGGTAGCTCCGCTTGCCGGGCGTGATGCCGGGCAGCTCGCCGTCGAAGTGACACGCCACGCCGAGGGAGCCGTCGGGCATGTCCTTGAACTCCAGCTTCACGGGGTAGCCCATGAGCTGGAACACGTCGGCGAGCAGCGCGTCGCTCTGCGGGCGCTTGGTCTCGCTCGCGGCGGGCGACGGCGGAGGCGACAACGCGACGGCGGTGGACTCGCTCATGCCTTCGCCTCTTCGGTCTTCTTGCTCTCGAGGTACTTCCGCAGCGCGTACTGCTGCACGATGGACAGCAGGTTGTTGGTGAAGATGTAGAGCGCGAGGCCGGCCGGGTAGTTCATCATGATGGCGGTGAAGAACACCGGCATCACCCAGGTCATGAGGAAGGCCTGCTGCTTGTCCATCATCTGCGGCTGCAGGCGCTGGGTGACGATCATCGTGACGCCGAGCGCGAGCGGGAGCAGGTAGGTCGGGTCCTTCGAGGTGAGGTCGCTCCACACGCCGTAGAAGGGCTCGCCGTACAGCTCGTAGCTGGTGCGCAGCGTGGTGAAGAGCGCGGCCCAGATGGGCAGCTGCAGCAGCAGCGGCAGGCACCCACCGAGCGGGTTCACCTTGCCCTCCTGGTACAGCTTCATCATCTCCATGTTCTGCTTCTCGCGGTCGTCCGGGTACTTCTTGCGGATCTCCTCCATCTTCGGCTGGAGCTTCTTCATCGACTCCGCGCTCACCATCGCCTTGTGGGTCAGCGGGAGCAGCAGCAGCTTCACCATCACCGTCAGCAGGATGATGGCGAGGCCCCAGTTGCCCGCCCAGCCCTGGAACAGGCGCAGGAAGACGATGAGCACCTTGCAGATGAAGGCCCAGATGCCGAAGTCGACCGTCTTGTCGAGGCCGGGGTCGAACACCGCCGCCGCCTCCGCGCCGCCGCCGGTGGTCTTGCCGATCGACAGGAGCAGCGGGAGGTCCTTCGGGCCGAGGAAGGCGCCGAAGCGCTTCGTCACCGCCTCACCGGCCTGCAGCGAGAGCGGCACCACCAGCGTGGCCTCGCGCGAGGGCTGCTTCGCGGTCACCAGGCAGCGGCCGTCGAGCGCGCCGTCCTTCGGCCAGAGCGCAGTGAGGAAGTACTGCTGATCGATGGCCACGAAGTGGAGCGGGCCGGACTTCTCTTCGGTGTACTTCGGCATCGAGCCGCAGCTGAAGAGCCCGCCGCCGCCCTCGGCCGGAGGCGTCTTGCGCGTGACGTCGTCGCCCACGCGGCAGAGCACCGAGGCCTGGTTGCCGATGCCGCCGAACATCGAGGGCGCCTCTTCCTTCGAGGGGTCGATGGCGCGAATGGCGTGCACCGCGAGCTCGCCGACCTGCGCGGTGGGGCCGACGTTCTTCACGGTGACGGCGAGGTCGGTGAGGTAGCCGGTGGGGTCCGACTCCGACTGCGCGGCGGTCTGCGACCAGGTGAAGGTCTTGACGATCTCCCACGGGCCGGAGCGCGTGGTGAAGACGACCTTGCCCGGGCCCTCTTCGGTGACCGCGGCGCGCTGCGTGGCGGGCACCGGCGCGGCGCCGAGGATGGACACCGCGAGGTTCGGGCCGAGGCCGGGCACCGGGCGCGCGAGGTTCATCTGCGGCGCGGGCTCGAACTTCGCTCCGAAGAGCTTCTTGTAGCCCTCGGGAATGGACAGCTTCTTCTCTTCGCGCTCGCGCTTGCCGGTGAGCTCGGCGCTGACCAGGCCGGCCCCCTCGGTGCTGAAGACGAGCCTGGTGGTGGGGCGCTCGAGGGCGAGCTCCTTGACGGGCAGCTCGACGGGCACCGGCGCGGGCACGAGGAGCACGCCGCCGTCCTCGAGGAGGCCGCCATCGACGAGCTCGGGCGCGGCGACGGCGGTGGGCGCGACGGCGACCGGGGCGGTGCCCGCGTCGAGGGTGCCGGCGTCGGGGTGCGCGGCGGCCCAGGCGGCGGCCTCGGCCTCGGCCTGCGGCTCACGCACCAGCTTGTCCCACGCGACCATGATGCCGAACATCAGCGCCATCGCCAGGAGGAGTCGTTTCTGTTGATC
>JBMORD010000145.1:0-110110 GCA_049322495.1 Myxococcota bacterium
GTGCGCCGCGGGGTGCACGCGCCCGCGCTCGGGGAGGGGGCCGACGTCCCGGGGCTGGCGTCGCTCGAGCGTCGCGGCTCTCCGCTGGTGCGCGCGGCCGTGCGCGAGCAGCGCGAGAGCGTGCTCTTCATGGGGTTGCTGGTGGTGGTGACGAGCGTGGTGTGGCTCCTCGACGGGCGCGACGAGGCGGCGATGCTCGCCTTCGCGCTGGCGGCGTGCACCGCGGCGCTGAGCGCGGGCCTTGCCTTCGCGGAGCCGCGGCGTCTCGGGGTGCTCGAGCTCGAGCTGGCGGCGAGGCCTCGGCGCGAGGTGTTCCGCCGCCGCGCGCTCACCGCGCTGCTGGTGACGGGCCTCGGAGCCCTCGTCGTGCCCGGCGTGGTGCTCGCCGCGCTCGGGGGCTTCGCACCGTCGAGCGCGCCGGGCTGGGCGCTGGCGATGCTCGTGGTGTGGAGCTGCAGCCTGGCGTTCGCCACCACCGGGCGGGCCGTGGGCACCGCGCTCGTCGGAGGCCTCGGGCTGGCGTTCCTCGTCTTCGCGACGAACTTCGCGTTCGTGCTCGGCGCCGCGTGGCTCGTCGACGTCACGCCCTCGGAGGTCGACGGGCGGCTGCTCTGGGCGGCGCTCGCGGTCTCGGCGGTGCTCGCGCTCGTCGGCGCGCGCTGGCGCTTCGTCGAGCAGCCGCAGGCCGGGTGGCGGGCGTGGTCGGTGATCGCCGTGGCGCAGCTCGTCTCGTCGACGCTGTTCGGCCTCGCCTCGGCGCTGCGGTGAGCTCCGAGATTCCGGCGCGGCGAACGCGCGGTCACCGGAGTACGGTGCGCCCGTGCTCGCCTCACTCGCCGTCACCGCGCTGCTGCTGTCCCGCCTCGACTCGCCCGTCACCGATCGCGCCGAAGCGCTCGCGAAGGAGGTGCTCAAGGCAGGGCACGAGGCGCGCGGCGCGGCGTCGCTGATCCGGCTCCACGCGCTGCTCGACGACGTCGACGACCTCAACCTGCTCGTCGAGCCGTACAGCGCGCTCATCTACCGGCGCAACACCGAGCCGCACGTGCGCACGCTGGCGAAGCTCTTCATGGCCGACGTCGAGCGCGCGCGCGGCCGCACCACCAAGGCGCAGGAGCTCGTGTCGGACCTCGGCTTCATTCAGGACTTCCACGTGGTGGGCGCCTTCGACAACGAGGGCAAGGCCGGCTGTGACACCGACTTCGGCCCCGAGTCGGCGCTCGATCTCCGCGCGACCTACCCGGCGAAGACGCGCGAGGTCGGCTGGCGCAAGCCGCACGCGAAGACCGTCGACGGCTTCGTCGACCTCTCGCTCGCGCTCAAGCCGAACACCGAGGCCGTCGGCTACGCGGTGACCTGGCTGTCGAGCGACGCCGAGACGAAGGCGCTCCTCTCGGTGGGGGCCTCGGGCGGCGTGCGGGTGTGGGTCAACGGCGTGAAGGCCCTCTCATCCGACCGCTACAACCTCGCGCGCGTCGATCAGCACCAGGTGCAGGTGAACCTCCGCAAGGGGCTCAACCGCGTGCTGATCAAGGTCTGCCAGCTCGGCGGGCCGTTTGGCTTCTACGCGCGCGCCGAGAAGGTCGAGGGCCAGCGCGGGACCATTACCGTCGCGCTGCCCGAGAGCGTGCCGCCGCTCGAGAAGGGGCCGGCGCCGCAGCCGCAGGTGCAGCCCGCGCTCGCCGAGCTGCTCGAGAAGAAGGTCAAGACCACGCCGAGCGACGCGCAGCTCCGCGCCGACTACGCCACGGTGCTCGAGTGGACGCGCGCGTTCCCCGACACCGAGCGCATCCCCTCGACCGAGGCCGAGCGCGCGGCGCTCAACGCCAGCGGCGACCTCGAGCTGCAGCTCCTCGCGGGCTCGCTCCACACCGACGACGTGAACGATCGCCGGCGCTTCCTCGAGGCCGCCGTCGCGCTCGACCCGAAGCACCCCTTCGCGCGGCTCGCCCTCGGCCAGCACGAGCTGTCGCGGGAGCACCCGGAGCTCGCGCTCGGCCACGCGGAGCTGCTCCTCTCGGCGTCGCCGCGCTTCGGGCCGGCGTGGGTGCTGAAGATCCGCGCGCTCGACGCGCTCGGGCAGAAGGCCGCCGCCTGGCGCGCGAGCGAAGACGCGTTCCGCCTGCTGCACCTGCACCCCGGCGTCGCCCGCGAGGCGGTGGCGGCGAGCCGCCGGGCGGATCGCCTGCTCGAGGCCGTCGAGCGCGCGCGCCTCGTCATCGGGCTGCGCTTCGACGACGTGAACACGCGCCGCGGCCTCGCCGGCATGCTGGCCGACCTCGGCCGGGTGGAAGACGCCGCCGAGCAGTACCGCAAGGTGCTCGCGCTCGACCCGTTCGATCAGGGCGCGATGCTCCGGCTCGCGGAGCTGCTCTCGGCCAACGGCCGCCTCGACGAGGGGCGCCTCGTCTTCGAGCAGGCCCGTCGCGCCGCGCCCGATGAGCCCGAGGTCTACGAGCGCGAGGGCCGCGCGCTCCTCCACGGCAACCTGAAGGACGCCGCGCTCGCCGCCTTCCAGCAGTCGCTGACGCTCCGCCCGCAGAACCCGGCGCTCAAGGAGATGCTCCGCACGCTGCGCGGCGAGGACCAGGGCTCGGCGGCGCCGGAGGCCTTCGCGCTCGCGCCGCTCCTCGAGGAGGCGAAGCAGCCGTCGAACGAAGACGCGGTGATCCTCGCCGAGGCGACGCACGTGCGCGTGCAGCCCTCGGGCCTCTCGAGCCGCTTCCAGCAGGTGGTGGTGAAGGTGCTCACCCAGCGCGGCGTCGATCAGTGGCGCACGCTGCCCATCACCTGGTCTCCGGACCGCCAGGAGGTGCGCGTGCTCAAGGCCCGCATCACCAAGAGCGACGGCTCGGTCGTCGACTCGTTCGGCGAGGAGGAGCGCAACATCAACGAGCCGTGGACCGGCATGTACTACGACGCGCGCGCGAAGATGCTCTCGTTCCCCGCGCTCGCGCCGGGTGACGTGCTCGAGCTGCAGTGGCGCCTCGAAGACACGGCGATCGACAACCTGCTCTCGGACTACTGGGGCGACGTCGACTCGCTGCAGAGCATCTTCCCCAAGCGCCACTACCGCTACGTGGTCGACATGCCGACCTCGCGCCCGCTGTCGTGGAACCGCGAGACGGCGCCGAAGTGGCTGAGCTTCTCGAGCGCGCCGCAGGGCGACCGCACGCTGTACCGCTTCGAAGCGAAGGACCTGGCGAAGCTCATCCCCGAGCCGAACATGCCCGGCCCGTCGGAGGTCGCCTCGGTGCTGCACCTCTCGACGTACCAGAACTGGGAACAGGTCGGCCGCTACTACTGGGGGCTGGTGCGCGATCAGCTCGTGCCCAACGAGGAGCTCAAGCGCGCCGTCGAGACCGCGCTCAAGGGCGTCGATCGCGCCGACACCGCGAAGGTGGTGGCCGCGCTCTACGGCTTCGTGGTGACCCACACCCGCTACGTGGCGCTCGAGTTCGGCATCCACGGCTACAAGCCGTACCGGGTCGACCGCATCCTCGCGCGCAAGTTCGGCGACTGTAAGGACAAGGCCTCGCTCATCCACGCGATGCTCAAGGTGGCGGGCGTCGACTCCCGGCTGGTGCTGCTGCGCATGCGGCACCTCGGCACGCTCGCCCCGGAGGTGGCCTCGCTCGCCGCCTTCAACCACGCCATCGTCTACGTGCCGAAGCTCGACCTCTTCCTCGACGGCACCGCCGAGTTCCACGGCAGCCGCGAGCTCCCCAGCGCCGACCGCGTGGCCAACGTGCTCATCGTCGAGCCCGACGCGCCCAGCCGCTTCCTCACCACCCCCGAGTCGCTGGCCGACGATAACACCACCTCGCTCACCATGGACGTGACGCTCAAGCCCGACGGCAGCGCGAGCGCGAAGGGCACGCTGGTGGCGAAGGGCCAGGGCGCGCCGGAGCTGCGGCGGCAGTACCAGACCCCCGCCACGCGCGTGGACACCTTCGAGCAGCAGTGGGCGCAGAGCTACCCGGGCGTCTCGGCGAGCGAGGTGACGGTGAGCGACGTGAAGGATCTCGAGAGCCCGCTGTCGGTGAAGTTCGCGATCGCCATGCCGCGCTACGCGGAGGCGGGCGGCGGGCTGCTCCGCTTCTTCCCCTTCGGCTCGAGCCGTACCTTCACCCAGGCCCTCGCCCCGCTCTCGGAGCGCACGCTCGACCTCGTGTTCCCCGGCCCGTGGGTCAACGAGCTCAAGACGACCTACACGCTGCCCGCGAACTGGGCCGTCACCGACGTGCCGCCGGAGCTGGTGGAGGACTCGCCCTTCGGCACGCTGCGCATCACCACGCGCAAGCTCGAGGGCCGGCTGGAGGTCACCGGGCGACTGGTGATGGCGCGCGCGCGCATCTCGGCGAAGGAGTACCCCGCGTACCGCGCGTGGCTGATGAAGGTCGATCAGGCCTTCAGCCGGAAGCTGGTGGTGCAGCAGGGCGGGCAGACGGCGGCACGCTGAGGGGTTCTCGATGCTCAAGTTCGCCGTCGTCCGCGAAGACCACGCGCTCGAGCTCGACCTCTGCCGGCGCGCCAACGCGACGCACGCGCTGACCGTCGCTTCGGGAGGCTGCACCGCGCTCGCGCTCAAGCACGGGCTGCCGACGCTCTCGGTGCACGCCTTCGACCTCAACGCCGACCAGCTCGCCCACGGCCGCAGCAAGGCCGCCGCCATCGCGCGGGGCTCGCTCGCCGAGCTGAACGTGCGCGACGCCAGCTCGGAGGCGCTCTCGCAGCGCGGCGAGTTCGAGAAGCTCTTCCGGGTGCTGCGCCACGCGCTGCTCGAGTTCGTCACCACGCCCGCCGAGCTCGAGCTCTTCTTCGGTACCCCCTCGCGCGGCCCCGAGCTGCTCGCGAAGTGGCGCGCCTCGCCGTACTGGGCCGCCGCGTTCGAGGTGACCTTCACCGAGGGGCTGCTCCACGCGATGTTCGGCCCCGACGCGACCCGCCACGCGGCGCGCGGCTCGTACCCCGGCTACTTCCAGCGTGTCTTCGAGGCCGGCCTCGCGCGCCCGAACGCGGCGCACAACCCGTGGCTCCAGCACGTGCTGCTGCAGCGCTACGTCGACCCGCCGCCGTTCCTCCTCGCAGGCGCGCCGCTCGAGGTGAGCTGGCATCAGGGCGCGCTCCCCGACGTGCCGGCCCTGGAGCGCTTCGAGGTGGTGAGCCTCTCGAACGTCTTCGACTGGTCCGAGCCCGCGCTCGTCAGCGCCTGGGCCGACGCGCTGCGGGCGCTGAAGCCCAACAGCCTCGTGGTGTGGCGGCAGCTCAACAACCAGCGAGACTGGCTGCCGGTCTTCGGCGACGACTTCGAGCTGCTGCCGGAGCTCTCTGCGGAATGGACGGCGAACGAGCGGGCGCTCTTCTACGAGCGGGTGACGGTGGTGCGCCGCGCATGAGCCTCGCGCTGCGCCACGTGCGCGCCGACGCGCTGGGGCCGTACGTCGGCCAGCTCCAGGCGCTCGAGCGCGACATCAGCTACCCCATCGCCGACGGCGCGGACCGCTTCGTCATCTCCCACGGCGGCGCGTACCACCCGTTCTTCTCCCGGCTCGGCGAGGCGCACTTCCTGCTCGCGCTCGACGGCGATGCGGTGGTCGGTTGCCTGGCGGGCGTGCGCAAGGAGATCCACACGCCGCGCGGCCCGCTGCCGGCCGCGTACCTCGGCGACCTCAAGGTGCGGCGCGACTGGCGCGGGCGTGGGGTGCCGGCGCGGCTGTACGCGAAGGCGCTGGCGCTCTCGCTGCTCGACTGGCGCGCGCTGCACTGGCGCTTCGCCTTTGGCGCGGCGATGCGCGGCGCGCGCGGAGACGTGATGCGCACCGCGAAGGGGCTGCACCTCATGCGCCTCGGGCGCCCCTTCGCGAGGCTCGAGGTCTTCTTCGTCGAGCCGCGGCGCCTGGCCCTGCTCGACCCGACCGGCGCGCCGCCGCCGCCGCGTGCGCCCGGCCTCGACCTGAGCCCGCTGGCTGACGTCGACGTGCTCTCCACTGCGGGCGCGAAGGACTTCGTGCTCCAGTCGACGCGGCAGCCGTGGAAGCTGGTGCACCTCCCGCGTGGGCCGTCGGGCTGGGGCGCTTCGCACGCGGCCTACGTCGCGCGGGCCGGCGCACGGCTCGAGCCCGAGGCGCTCGCCTGCTTCGCGCTCGACGAGCGCCTCGTGGCCGAGCGCGAGTTCCTCCGCGCCCGCGGGGTCACCTCCGGCGCGGTGGCGACGGTGTACGCCCTGTCGACGAGCCGGAAGGCTTTCGGGGCGCCGTGGGTTCACCTCGCGACTTCGGAGATCTGACCTCCGGTGGAAGGATGCCCGCATGACGCTCGACGACCAGGTGCGCGCGCTGAAGGACCGCCTCGCGTGGCGCGACAACCCCTACTTCCGCGCGCTGCGTGACGGCTCGCTGACGCGCGAAGACTTCGTCGAGACCCAGCTGCAGTTCGCGCACGCGGTGTTCTTCTTCTCGCGGCCGATGATGGTGCTCGCGGCGCGCATCTCCGACCCGTTGGTGCGCCTGCCGCTCCTCGAGAACGTGCACGACGAGCACGGCCGCGGGCAGCTCGAGCTCTCGCACGAGGCGACCTTCACCCGCTTCCTCGGGCGGCTCGGCGTGGCCCGCGACGCGCTGTGGTCGCGCCCGCTCTGGCCCGAGGTGCGCGCCTTCAACACCGTGCTCGTCGGCGCCTGCACCCTCGACGACGTGCCGACCGCGCTGGCGATGCTGGGCGTCATCGAAGACCTCTTCGCCGGCATCTCCGCGGAGATCGGCCGGGGCGTGGTGGCGCGTGGCTGGCTCAGCGCCGAGGCGCTGGTGCACTACCGCACCCACGAGGAGCTCGACGTGCAGCACGCCGAGGGCTTCTACGCCCCGCTCCGCGCGCGCTTCGCGGCCGACCCGCAGGTGCGCTACCAGGTCGAGCAGGGCCTCGAGCTGGGGGCGAGCATCTTCCTCACGCTCTACCGCGGCCTGTTCGAGGCGCGCGGCCGACGGGAGCTCCGCGCAGTGCGCGGGCCGCACAGCGCGGTCGCCGGGTTCGAAGCGTGAGCGGCGCGACTCACGGCTGACACGCGGTCGTCCCCGCGTCGGCCGCGATGCCGCAGCCCCACAGCCGCACCTCGAGGCGCGGCGCGTTCTCGGCGTTGCTCTCGATGACCAGCGCGCCGGTCTGAGGTCCCGTGGCCGTCGGGGCGAACTGCACACGCACGCTCGCGGTCTGCGCGGACGCGAGCGTCGTCGGCAGCTCCTCACCGAGCGTGAAGGCCAGCGGCCCCTCGACGTTGAGGCGGCCGATGAGCAACGGCTCGAGCCCGCCGTTGCTGACGACGAGGTGCTGGGTGCGCGTCGTGCCGAGCGGCGTGCCGGAGCTCGCGTTCTCGGGCGCGAAGCCCAGCGACGCGCGATCGGTGCACACCTGCGGCCTCGGCCGCCGCGGCGCATCACGCTCGAAGGGGCAGGGCTCCCCGCCGACGCAGCCCAGCGCTCCGAGCAGCATGATCGCCGTCAACCCCCGCCGCATGTCGTCAACCTGACCCATCGCTGGTGCGGAGTCGACCCTGTCTCCGAGGGTGTCACGCCTCAAACATCGGCTCGCAAATGGCGATTCCGGGGGGAGCGGAATCAGGCGCTGATCAGTCACAATCGAGGCGTCCGGCGGGCGGCGGCGTCCTCCTCTGCTTCGTTCTCATGTCCAGTCTCCCGACGCTCCTCCTCGTAGATGACAGCGAAGCGGTCCTCGCGTGGGGGACCGCCGTGCTCTCGAGCGAGTTCGCGGTGGTCACCGCGAGTGACGGGCTCGAGGCCCTCGAGCGGCTGCGCGAGGTGCGGCCAGCCATCATGGTGCTCGATCTCTCGATGCCGAACCTCACCGGCGACGAGGTGCTCGCGCGCCTGCGCCGCGATGAGGATCCCGCGCTGCGCGAGACGCCGGTGATCGTCATGTCGTCGGAGGTGCGGCGGGGTGAGGCCTGTCTGCGCGCGGGCGCGCAGGCGTTTCTGCCCAAGCCCGCGCGCGCCGAGCCGCTCAAGGAGCTCCTCCATTCGCTCCTCCGCGAGGTGGAGCAACGGCGGCGCGCCGGGAGCCGTCAGCTGCTGGTGAGCCGGATCGGCGGGCGCAGCGTCGCACTCCCGCTCGAGCACGTGGTGACGGTGGTGCTGCACCCGGCGACCCGCCCGCTCTCGGTCGGCCCGTCGTTCGTCACCGACTTCGTCGAGCTCGGGGCGCGGCGCGCGGCGGTGATCGACATGGCCGGGCCGCTGGGCACTGCCCACGAGCTGCCGCTGTGGGAGCGGAAGCTGGTGGTGCTCGAGCGCGAGGGCGCGCTGCTCGCCCTGAGCTTCGATCGCGTGCTCGACCCCATCGAGGTGAGCGCCGAGCGCGTGATGGACCGCGCCGCGCTGGTGCCCGACGAGCGCATGCTGGGGCGCGCGGTGCTCGGCGCGGCCTCGCTGCCCGAGGGGCCGGTGCCGATGGTCGACGTGGCGGGGCTCTTCTCGCGCACCGCGCTGCGCAACCTCCGCGCCGCGCTCGCGGCCGTGGCGCCACAGGCGGTGGACCGATGAGCGACCTGGCGCTCCGGCTCCAGCCGCTGGTCGCCGCGCGGGTCGGGTTCGCGCCGGCCAGCGTGCGCCTCGATCGGCTCGAGCGGGCGCTCGACCTGCTGCGCGCCGAGGGGCTCGACGAGCAGCGCATCGTCGCCGGGTGGCAGGCGGGAGAGGGCCGCGTCATCGGCGCGCTCGAGGAGGCCGCGCTCGTCGGCGAGACCTTCTTCTTCCGCGAGGCGCACCACTTCGAGCTCGTGCTCACGCAGGCGCTGCCCGCCTTCTTCGCGAGCGGGCGCCCCACCTTCCGCGCGTGGAGCGCCGGGTGCTCGACCGGGGAAGAGGCGTGGTCCCTGGCCGCCCTGCTTCAGCCGCACCTCGCGGCGCGCGGCCGCGGGCTCTCGGTGCTCGGCACCGACGTCTCGGCGAAGGCGCTGGAGGTGGCGCGCGGCGCGACCTACGGCCGGTGGTCGCTCCGCGACTCCGCGCCGGCGCCGGTGCCCGTCTTCGAGCCGTCCACCGGCGAGCAGCGCGTCGTGCGCCACGAGCTGCGCGAGTCGACGCGCTTCGAGCAGCACAACCTGCTGGCGCTGCCCGAGGGCCTGCGCGACTTCGACGTCATCTTCTGCCGCAACGTGCTGGTGTACTTCGCGCCCGCGGCCGCGCGCGAGGTGAGCGCCACGCTGCTCTCGCGGCTCACGCCCGAAGGGCTCCTGTGCTTCAGCGCGGTGGATCTGCCGGAGGCCGTGCGCGACGCCGTGCCCGTCGGGGCGAGCCAGCACAACTCGTGGAAGCGGCGTGCCCGCGAGCCGGTCGTCGCGCCGCCGGCGCCGGGGCCCGCGGAGGCCCGCCGCCCGCCCGTGGAGGCTCCGTGCGCGCCGCCGCCTGAGGTGGCGGTGGCGCTCCATCTGCGGGCGCTCGCGCTCCTCGAAGGCGGCCGCGCGACCGAGGCGCAGCACGCCCTGCTCGAGGCCAGCCGCCTGTGCCCCGAGTACCTCCCGGCGCTGCTCGAGCGGGCGTTGATCCACGAGCGGCGCGGCGAGCGCGGCGCGGCCGCGGCGCTGATGCGGGAACTCTACGCGCGCGCGCAGCAGCTCGACGGCGCGGTGCCGGGCCCCGAGCCGCTCCCGGCCGACTACTTCCGCGCGGCCGCCGAGGCCTTCTTCTCGCGCCTGGGGGCGACGCCGTGACCCGCGAGGCGCTGCCGCCCGAGGTGGTGAAGGTGCTCGAGGAGCGCGCCGAGCGCCTGCGCGCGCACGGGAAGGTCGAAGAGGAGACCGAGCTGGTGCTCACCGCCGAGTTCGCGGTGGGCGACGAGCTGTTCGCCTTTCCGCTCGAGCGCCTGCGCGGCGTGGTGCCGCTGAGCCGGGTGACGCGCGTGCCGCTGAGCGCGCCGGAGATCCTCGGCGTGGTGCGCTTCCACGGGCAGCTCGTCACCTCGATGAGCCTGCCGGCGCTGCTCGGCGGCCGCGCGTGGACCGCCGACCCTTCGGTGCTGCTGGTCGCCGAGCCGACGCCGGGCGTGCTGGTGGGCATCGACTGCGAGCAGGTGCCGCGCCCCGGGGCGCTCGCGCGCCGCCTGGTGGAGGACGCGCGCAGCGCGGCCGGGGAGGCGCCGTGGCTCGAGGTGCAGCTCGGCGGTGGGCGGCAGCTCAACCTGCTCGTGCTCGAGCGCCTGCTCGCGCGCCGCGAGGTCGACCATGGTTGACCCGCTGCTCCAGCGCCTGCGCACCGGCTTCCTCCGGGAGGCCGAGGAGCTCGCCCAGAAGTCGACGCGGCTGGTGCTGGAGCTGGAGCGCGCCGCCCCCGGAGCGGCGACCGCCGAGGCCGTCGAGGCGCTGCTGCGGCTGCTCCACACGCTCAAGGGCAGCGCCGCGACGGTGGAGCTCGACGATCTCGCCCAGCTCGGGCACGCGCTCGAAGATCAGGTCGCGCAGGCCGACGTGCCGACCCACGGCTTCCCCCGCTGGCTCGGCGACGCGCTGCTCTGGGGCCTCGACGCGTACCTCGGCCGGCTGCGCCGGCACGTCGGGGGAAAAGAAGGCGAGCTGACGGCGATCGACGAGGTGCTGGCGGCGCTCGCGGCGCGCGCCCCGGCGGCTGACGTCGCGGCCGATGTGGCGCAGGCCGCGCCCGCCGAGCTGCCGCCCGAGCCCGTCGAGGACCTCGCGCCGGGCGAGCCGTCGACCGACGAGGACGAGAGCTGGCGGGTCGAGGCGCGCCACGTCACCTCGATGCTCCAGGACATCGAGCGCTTCCGGCAGCTCCGGCTGCGGCTCGACGAGCGCCGGCGGCTGGTGAGCGAGGCGCTCGCGCAGGTCGATCAGCTCCAGCTCGGGCTCCGCGCGCTCGAGGTGCGCAAGCTCCTCCAGGACGCGAGCCGCGCCCTCGCCTTCGACGCCGAGGAGGCGAGCGCGCTCGGCGACTCCATCGAAGGCGCGGTGCAGAGCATCAGCACGCTGAGCCTGTCGACGGTGCTCGAGCCGCTCCATCGCACCGCGCGCGACGTGGCCCGCGCGTCGGGCAAGCAGGTGAAGCTCACGCTCGTGGGCGGGGAGCTCACCGTCGACCGCAAGCTCGCCGCGCGGCTGCGACGCGCGCTGGTGCACCTGGTGCGCAACGGGGTCGACCACGGCCTCGAGCTGCCGGCCCAGCGTCTCGCGCGCGGCAAGCACGAAGAGGGCGCGCTCGTCATCCGCGCGCAGCGTGAGGGCAACCTGGTGGTGCTGGAGGTCGCCGACGACGGCGCGGGCATCGACGTGCAGAAGGTGAAGGAGGTCGCCGCGCAGCGCGGGCTGCCGGTCGAGCAGCTCGACGACGCGGGCGTGATGAACCTCATCTTCTCGCCGGGCTTCACCACCCGGGACGAGGTGACGACGTCGTCCGGGCGCGGCGTGGGCCTCGACGTGGTGCGCAGCGAGCTCGGCGAGCTGGGCGGGCGGGTGGAGGTCTTCAGCGTGCCGGGGCGCGGCACGCGCTTCGTGCTCACCATGCCCGGCGAGCTGGGCACCACGCCGATGCTCGCGGTGCGCTGCGAAGACCAGCTGCTCGGCGTGCCGCTGCTGTCGATCGAGGCGGTGCTCGCCGCGCGCGCCGACGCCGTGCGGAGCGGGGCGGGCGGGCTCCGGCTGCTCCACGAGGAGCGCACGCTGCCGCTGCTCGACCTCGACGCGCTCCTCGGCCTGTGCCGCCCGCGGCGCCCGGAGCACGGCCAGCCCGTGCTGGTGCTGCTCGCGCAGGGCCAGCGCGTCGCCGTCGCCGTCGACGGCGTGGTGGGCGAGCGCGAGGTGGTCATTCAGCCGCTGCCCGAGGAGCTGCGGAGCCTCCCGGCGTTCCAGGGCGCGGCCACGCTCGCCGGTGGAGAGCTGATGCTGGTGCTCCAGCCGGCCTGGCTCACCGGCGGCCGCCACGAGCGCGCGCAGGCCGCGGCGCGCCCCCGCCACGCGCTGGTCATCGACGACTCGCTCACCGCGCGCGCGATGCACCGCGCGGTGCTCGAGGCCGGCGGCTTCACCGTGCAGGGCGTGGCCACCGCGAGCGACGCGCTGCGCGAGCTCGGCCGGCACGCCTTCGAGCTGGTGGTGTGCGATCTCAACCTCCCCGAGCTCGACGGCCTCGCCTTCGCGCGGCGGCTGCGCGCGAGCCCGCAGTGGGCCCACCTGCCGCTGCTCATCGTCTCGGGGCGCAACCGCGAGACCGATCGCGCCGAGGCGCTCGAGGCGGGCGCCGACGGCTACCTCACCAAGCAGGAGTGCGTCAGCGGGCGGCTGCTCGCCGAGGTCTCCCGGGTGCTCCAGCGGAGGGCCGCGTCATGAGCCGGCGCATTCGGGTGCTCGTCGCCGACGACTCGGTCACCGCGCGCTCCGCGCTGGTGGAGCTGCTCGGCGCCGAGGCGGATCTCGAGGTGGTGGGCGAGGCGGCCGACGGGCTCGAGGTGCTGCGCCTCACCGAGACCCTCGCGCCCGACGTGGTGACGATGGACGTGCAGATGCCGCGCATGAACGGGCTCGAGGCCATCCAGCGGCTGATGGCCACGCACCCGGTGCGCATCGTCGTCATCTGCGCGCTGGGCAACGACGCGCTGGTCGACCTCTCGCTCCGCGCCACCGCGCTGGGCGCGCTCGAGGTGCTGCCCAAGCCCTCCGGCACGGAGGACCTGCGCAGCTGGGGCCGCAAGGCGGCGGCGACGGTGCGCCTGATGGCCAGCATTCCGGTGGTGACGCGCCACCGCCCGGCGCTCGCGAGGGGCGCGGGGCGCGAGCTGGCGGCCATCGCCATCGCCGCGTCGACCGGCGGCCCCGCGGCGCTGGTGGAGATCCTCCGCGCGCTGCCGGCGAGCTTCCCGGTGCCGCTGCTCGTCGCGCAGCACATGGCGCGTGGCTTCACCGCGGGGCTCGTGCGCTGGCTCGCCGCGAGCAGCCGCCTCACGGTGCGCGCCGCGGCCTCGGGCGAGCGGCCCGCGCCGGGGCACGTCTACGTCGCGCCCGATGGCACCGACCTCGAGGTCGACGCGTCGGGCGTGCTGCTCGTCACGCCCAACCCGGGCGACCTGTGCCCGAGCGGAGATCGGCTCCTCCGCTCGGTGGCCGCGACCTTCGGGCGCCGCGCCGCCGGCCTGGTGCTCACCGGCATGGGCGCCGACGGGGCCGCCGGCCTGCTCGCCATTCGCGACGTCGGGGGCCTCACCTGGGCGCAGGACGAGCAGTCGTCGGTCGTCTACGGCATGCCCGCCGCCGCGGTGCGCGCGGGCGCCGTGCAGCAGCAGCTCGCGCTCGACGCCATCGCGCCCACCCTTCGCCTCGTCTGTCAGTCCGTCCCCCCGCCCCGGAGCTCCCCATGAAGATCCCCGCTCTCGTTCCGCTGCTGCTCGTCGTCGCGGCGCCGGCGCTCGGTGGCGCGCCCCCGCCCGACGTGGTGCGGCTCGGCTTCAACTACCCGCGCACCGGGCCCTACTTCGCCGAAGGGCTCGATCAGCTCCGCGCCGCGCAGATGGCCGTCGACGAGGTCAACCAGGCCGGGGGCATCCTCGGCAAGAAGGTGGAGCTCGTCATTCGCGACTCGCAGTCGAAGGCCGACGTGACGAAGAAGAACGTCACCGAGCTCATCGACCAGGAGAAGGTGAAGATGGTCTTCGGCGGCTCGGCGAGCAACGTCGCCGTCGCGGCCGGCGAGGTGTGCCAGGAGAAGGGCGTCGTCTTCTTCGGCACGCTGACCTACTCGAACGCCACCACCGGCTCCGACGGGCACCGGCACACCTTCCGCGAGTGCTACAGCGCGTGGATGGGGGCGAAGGTGCTCGGCAAGTACCTGCGCGAGAACTTCAAGGGGAAGAAGTACTTCTACGTCACCGCCGACTACACGTGGGGGTGGACCACCGAGGAGTCGATGCGCGTCTTCACCGACACCACCGACACCGCGGTGCACGGCAGCACGCGCACCCCGTTCCCCACCGCGGTGGCCAGCGACATCAAGCGCGCGCTCGACCTCGCCGAGGCCGCGAAGCCCGACGTGCTGGTGCTGGTGCTCTTCGGCCAGGACATGGTGAACGCCATCAACATGGCCGCCGGCCGCGGGCTGAAGGACCGGGTGCAGATCGTCGTGCCCAACCTCACGCTGGCGATGGCCGAGGCGGCGGGGCCGAAGAACATGGCGGGCGTGCTGGGCGCGGTGCCCTGGTCGTGGAAGGTGCCCTACAAGTACGGCTACCAGCGGGGCATCAAGTTCGTGGAGGCCTTCGCCGCGCGCTACCACCGCTACCCGTCGACCTCCGGCGCGTCGGCGTACACCATCGTCTACGAGTTCAAGGACGCGGTGGAGCGCGCGAAGAGCTTCGAGTCGCCCGACGTCATCCGCGCGCTCGAGAACCACACCTACCAGCTGCTCAAGGACCCGCAGACCTGGCGCGACTTCGATCACCAGTCGGTGCAGACCGTCTACGCCGTGCGCTGCAACGCGCCGGAGGTGGTGGCCCGCGACAGGTTCAAGCTCGACTTCTACGACATCATCGACGTGATGTCGGGCGCCGAGGCCGCGAAGACGAAGAAGGAATGGGTCAAGGAGCGCACCGACGCGAAGAAGCCGCCCTTCCTCGAGAAGCTGCCGGGGGAGAAATGAGCTCGCCGCACAAGGAGACCTCGATGTTCTCGCTCGACACCGTCGGCAAGAAGTTCCTCTACCCCACCATCGCGCTGCTGGTGGTGCTGCTCGGCGCGCTGGGGGCGATCCTCGTGCGGCAGAACGCCATCTTCGGCGAGCGGATGATCTCCGCCCGCGCCGAGTCGATGGCCGACTTCCTCGCCAAGGTGGGGAAGACCCACATCAGCTACTTCAACCTCCAGGAGCTCGACAACCTCGTCGACCAGGCGACGAAGGACCGCGACATCCGCTACGTGGCGTTCCTCGACGACAAGGGCAAGGTGCTCACGCAGAGGAGCGACTTCCCCGCGGAGCCCGCCGACAGCCCGGAGCTGCTCCGCTTCGTGCGCGACTTCACCGACGCCGACAACCGGCCGATGGGCTCGATGAAGCTGGTGTTCTCGCGCGAGACGGTCGAGCGGCACACCCGCGAGAGCGTGCTGGTGGTGCTGGGCGGCGTCTCGCTCACGCTGGTGCTGTTCATCGTCGGCATGCTGCTGGTGACGCGCAGCCTGCTCCGGCCGATCCACGAGCTGACGCGCGCCACCAACGAGGTGGTGACGAAGGGCGACCTGCGCCAGGTGATCCACGTCGACTCGCGCGACGAGATCGGCCAGCTCGCGCGCGCCTTCCAGGACATGGTCTCGCGCATGCGCGAGGCGCTGGGGAGCCTGCAGTCGTCGTCGCAGGCGCTCGACGGCTCGGTCGCCGAGCTCACCGCCGCCAACCAGCAGCAGAGCGAGACGCTCACCCGCCAGGCCGCGGCGATCCAGGAGACGCAGGTCACCACCCAGGAGATCAAGCAGACCTCGCTCATCGCCGCCGAGAAGGCCGAGTCGGTGCTCAAGGTGATGGAGCGCGCCGACGAGATCTCCCAGCGCGGAGAGGCGGCGGTCGAGAAGACGGTCGCCGGGCTCCGCGAGATGCGCGACCACGTGATGGTGATCACCGAGAAGATCGGCCAGCTCGGCAACCGCGCGCAGCAGATCGCCGACATCACCCAGACCGTGAAGGACCTCGCGGATCAGTCGAACATGCTCGCGCTCAACGCCGCCATCGAGGCCGCGCGCGGCGGCGAGCACGGCAAGGGCTTCGGCGTGGTGGCGCGCGAGATCCGCAGCCTCGCGGATCAGTCGGTGCAGGCCACCGGCCGGGTGCGCGACATCCTCGCCGACATCACCAACGCCATCCGCGAGGCGGTGAACATCAGCCAGCAGGGCAGCCAGCGCATCGAGCTGGGGCTGGTCGAGGTCAACTCCTCGGGCGAGAGCGTGCGGCAGCTCGCGGCCATCGTGCGCGAGAACTCCGGCGCGGCGCGGCAGATCGCCTCTGCGGTGAGCCAGCAGAACGCCGGCATCTCGCAGATCTTCACCGCAGTGAACGACCTCTCGAAGATGATGGACGACTCGCTGAAACGGCTCGACTCCGCCACCCAGGCGTCGAACTCCGTCTCGGACGTGTCGCGACGCTCGGCAGCGGTGGTGAAGGGCTACACCGTTTGAACCCCATCCTCGTCGTCGACGACAGCCAGACGGTGCGCGAGTTCGTGAAGATCTACCTCATGGATCTCGGCTACGAGTTCGTCGAGGCCGACACCGGCGCGCGGGCCCTCCAGCTTGCGCGGCTCATGGCGTTCGATCTGGTCATCGCCGACGTGAAGATGCCCGAGATGGACGGCTTCACCATGGTGCGGCAGCTCCGCGCCGACCCCGACGTGAAGTCGAAGCAGGTGCCGGTCATCCTCCTCACCGGCGAGAAGGGGGCGATGATGCGCGTGCAGAGCCTCAACGCCGGCGCCAACGCCTTCCTCCCCAAGCCCATCGAGACCGAGAAGCTGCGGGAGCTCGCGCGGCAGCTCCTCGGGCTCGCGCCGGCCGGCAAGGCGGTCAGGAAGTAGCGCACTCCTTCGCCGGCGCGGGAGGCGTGGTCGCCCGCAGCCGCGACCAGTCGAGCTGCGCGAGGTTCTCGAGGCCCTTCGCGAAGAGCCCGCGGAACATCGGCCCCACCACCGGGAAGAACGGCGCGAGCGACGGCGGCAGGTCGATCGCCACCTGCCAGCGCACGTGCGTGCGGTCGACCGCGTCGAGGTAGCTGATGCGCTGCACCACGCGCTCGCCCACCGGCAGCGAGCAGCCCTCGGCCGTCGCCAGCCACTCGCGCCCCGGGTCGTCGCGCAGCACGCGCATGCGAATGGTCATGAAGTTGAAGACCTCGTCGAAGGTCGCCCCCTCGCCGAAGGCGTGCGGCGTGTGGAAGTGCACGCCGAGGAAGCCCGGCATCCACCGCCAGGACTGCGCGAGGTCGGCCACGAAGGCCGAGACCTGCCCGGGCGGCGCGGGCACGAAGGCGTCGAGCTCGATGAGCTCCGTGGGGTGCTCCAGCAGCGCTTCGCCGGCGGGCTCGAGGTGGAACAGCAGCGGCTCAGGGCGGCTCAGGAGATGGGCGTTCATGGCTCCGATCTACCAGCCGGGTCTGACATGCCGCCTAAACAGTCGAAATGACTCGAACCGTCGTCAGAGGGCCGCGAGGATCCGCTGCGTCATGTGCTGGAGGGGCACCTGAGCCTCGACGGCGCCCAGGTCGAACGCAGCCCGGGGCATGCCGTACACCACGGAGGTCTCCTCGTCCTGCCCGAGGGTGTGGGCGCCCGCCTTGCGCATCTCGGCGAGGCCGGCCGCGCCGTCGGCGCCCATGCCGGTGAGGATGACGCCCAGCGCCTTGTTGCCCGCGGCGCGCGCGACCGAGCGGAAGAGCACGTCGACCGACGGGCGGTGGCCCGAGACGCGGGGGCCGTCGAGCACGCCGACCATCCACCCGCGCGGCGACGAGCGCACCACCATCTGGCGGTCTCCCGGCGCGAGCAGCGCGAGGCCCTTCTCGATCAGATCTCCGTCGGCCGCCTCGCGCACGCGGATGCGGCACAGGCGCGAGAGGCGGTCGGCGAACGAGCGGGTGAAGAAGGCCGGCATGTGCTGCACCATGACGATGCCCGGGGTGTCGGGCGGCATCGTCTGGAGGATGGTCTCGATGGCCACCGTGCCTCCGGTCGAGGCGCCGATGGCGATCAGCTGCCGCGTCGCCTCGGCGAGCGAGCGGTGCACCGCGGTGGCCTGCTGGGCCGCGCGCGCCCCCTCGCCCCGTCGCACGCGGTTGCGCGCCAGCCACGCCGAGCGCACCGCGTCGATGAGCGCCTCGCCCATCTCGTGGAGGCTGCTCTCGTTGCCGGGCTTGCAGATCACCTCGACCGCGCCCGCCGCCATCGCCTCGAGGGCCACTTCGCCGCCCTTCGTGGTGAGCGTCGAGACGATGACCACCGGCAGCGGGTAGTGCTGCATCAGCTTCTTGAGGAAGGTGATGCCGTCCATCCGCGGCATCTCGACGTCGAGCGTCACCACGTCGGGCTGGCGGGTGACGATCAGATCGCGCGCGACGTACGGGTCGGGCGCGGTGCCGACGACCTCGATGTCGCCCGCACTCGAGAGGATGCGGCTGCTGATGCGCCGGACGACCGCCGAGTCGTCGACGATGAGCACCTTGATCATCCCGAGCGTCCTCTCTCGACGGCTTCGATCTCCAGCGGCGCGGCGTCGACCGCGAAGGCCACCCGCGCGTCGCCGCCCGTCGTCGACGGGAGCTCGCCCTCGAGCGCGCGCGTCGACGGCACGCCGAGGGTCCAGCGCGCGCCCGCCCCGAACCAGGCCGCGAGGGCCGAGCCGGAGATCATGTTCAGCAGCTCGCCCGCCGCCGCCAGCGCCGAGGCGTCGAGCTCGGGGTCGTCGGGCTCGCAGCCGAGCAGGTTGGCCGCCGCCTCGCGCGCGAGCGCCCAGGGGAGCCGCAGGGTGAGCGCGCCGTCGCAGGGGCCCTCGAACGAGAGCGTCGCCTCGGCGATGCGTCCGCGCCACGGCTCGGCGTCCGGCGCGAGCGCGTCGCAGAAGAGGAAGGACGCCTCCTCGAGCACGGTGCGGGTGACCTCCGCGAGGGGCTCGGCGGTCAGCGCGGCGCTCATGACCGCGCCCTCCGCCCGGCCTCGTCGAGCACGCCGGTGACCGTCGCCAGCAGGTGCTCGGGCGTGAACGGCTTGCGGAGGTGCGCGCAGATGCCGAGGGCCTTGAGGTGCTCGATCGCCGGCTCGCTCCGCTCGGCCGAGACCACCACCACGGGGATCTTCCCCAGCAGCTCGTCGTGCGACATGCGCTCGATGAGCTCGGTGCCGCTCATCACCGGCATGTGGATGTCGGCCAGCACCACGTCGATCCACTCGCTGCGCAGCAGCTCGAGCGCCTCGCGCCCGTTGGTGGCCTCGAACACCTGACCGACCTCGAGCTTCGAGAGGCCCAGCGAGCGCTTCATCATCTTGCGGATGAGAGGCGAGTCGTCGACGACCAGAAAGGTGTAGCTCATCGTCCGTCTCCTACAGCTCGTGTTCGCCGCTCTCGGTCTTGATGGTGACCCGCCCGTCGTCGTTGAACAGCCGCGCGGTGCGGTGGGTGGTGCCGCCCACGTCTTCAGAGGCGATGGGCACGCCCGCCTTCCACAGCAGCTTGCGCAGCATGAGGTGGTTGCGCTTGCCGATCTCGAACATGTCGCTGCCCGACGAGAGCGCCGCGCCGCCCGCCACCTTCACCACCAGGTCGCGCTTGCTGCAGCCCAGCGCGTACATCGCGTGGAACAGCAGCGGCACTCCGGTGTCGGCGAACATGAACGGCTTCGCCTTCGCCTTGTCGGGCGCGGTGCTCGACTGCGGCAGCATGTAGTGGATCATCCCGCTCGCGCGGCGCACCGGGTCGTGCACCATCACCGCGATGCACGAGCCGAGCGCGTAGGTGACGAGCACCGCCCCGGGCTCGGCCGAGACCTGCATGTCGGCGATGTCGATGGTGAGCTGCCTCATGGCCCACCCGGCTTGCGGTACACCGAGGGCACCACCACCTCGAGCGAGGTCGACAGCCCGCTGAGCGTCTCGGCGTGGCCGACGAACACCAGCCCGCCCGGGCGCACCAGCCGCTCCAGCTCGCCGACCACCGTCTGGCGGATGGGCCCGTCGAAGTAGATCATCACGTTGCGGCAGAGGATGGCGTCGAACGGCCCGCGCATCGGGTACGGCGGCTGCGCGAGGTTCAGCCGCGCGAAGGTGAGGCGCGCGCGGAGGTGCGCCGCCACGTCGTAGTGCAGCTCGTCGTCGTCGACCTGCGCGGGCGTGAAGTGGTTGGCGAGCAGGTCGCGCCGCACCGTCTTGAGCTGCTGCGCGCGGTAGCGGCCGCGCTTCGCCTGCGCGAGCACCCGGGTGCTGATGTCGGTGGCGAGCACCTTCCAGTCGACGAGGCGGCCCTTGAAGAGCTCCTCGAGCACCAGGGCGATGGTGTACGGCTCCTCGCCGCTCGACGACGCCGCGCACCACACGCGGAACGTGTCCTGCCCGCGGGCGAGCGCCGCCCCGAGCTCCGCCGCCAGCCGATCGAAGTGCGCCGGCTCGCGGAAGAACGAGGTGAAGTTGGTCGAGATGACGTCGAGGAACTCCACCAGCTCGCGGCCGTCGCGGCGCTGGAGCACCTCGAGGTACTGCTCCTCGCTGCTCAGGCCGAGCGCGCGGAGCCGCTTGCCCACGCGCGCCGAGACCAGCGCCAGCTTCTCGTCGGTCAGCCGGATGCCCGCCTGCGTGTAGGCGACGTCACAGAGCGCTCGGAACACTGCGGGGCGCATGGCGGCTCACCGGGGCGAGGGCTCAGAACTGCTTGAGCTCGCTGTCATCGAGGGGAATGAGCTCCTTCGGGTCGACCGGCGGCGCCGAGTGGAGCGGCTGGAAGCCCGCGGGCGGAGGCGGTGGGCGCGGGGCGCTGGCGTGCGCGGGGGCGGCGGCCTGAGGCGCGCGCGCCGGCGCGAGCGCGGGGGCGCGCGGGGCCTGCGCCGGTGCGCGGTGCGCCTTGCGCGGCGCGGCGTGGCCCGGGACCGTCGTCGCCCCGGCGCCGTTCACCAGGCGGCCGAGGTGCTCGACCATCTGGTTGAGCTCCACCGCCTGCGCCGACAGCTCCTCGGCGGCCGACGCCGACTCCTCGGCGTTGGCGGCGTTGGACTGGGTGATGCGGTCCATCTGGCTGACGGCGGTGTTGATCTGCCCGACGCCCGTCGTCTGCTGCTCGCTCGCCGTCGCGACCTCGGCGACCAGCCCGGACACCTGCGTCACGTTCTCGAGGATCTCCTTGAGGATGCCGTTGACGTCTTCGCTCATCTGCGCGCCGCTCTCGGCGTTGCGCTGCGCTTCCTCGAGGAGCGACGCGGTGGTCTTCGCGGCCTCCGCGCTGCGCTGCGCGAGGTTGCGCACCTCCTCGGCCACCACCGCGAAGCCCTTGCCCGCCTCGCCGGCGCGCGCCGCCTCGACCGCCGCGTTGAGCGCGAGGAGGTTCGTCTGGAAGGCGATCTGATCGATGGTCTTGACGATCTTCGCGGTCTCGGTCGCCGAGGACCGGATCTTCTGCATCGCCTCGTTCATCCGCTCCATGCCGCTCGCCCCGCGCGTCGCAGCGTCGGCCGACTGCTTCGCGACCCCGTTGGCCTTGCGCGCGTTGTCGGCGTTCTGCCGCGTCATCGAGGTCACCTCCTCGAGCGAGCTCGAGACCTCCTCGAGGTTCGAGGCCTGCTGGCTGGCGCCGTTTGCGAGCTGCTGGCTCGAGCTCGAGACCTGGCTGGCCGCCGAGGCGACCTGCTCGCCGCTCGCGCTCAGGCCGGTGATGATGCGGTTGACGGGCAGGGTGATGGCGCGCGTGACGACGATGGCCAGCAGCACCCCGAGCACCACGGCGACGATGAAGCCGGTGAAGACGAGGTTGCGCAGGGTGATGAGGTCGGTCGAGATGTCGCTCGTGTCGTTCACCACGCCCTGGGCGCCGCTGACCGCGACCTCCTTCGCCGCGTCGGTCGCCTGGCGGGCGAGCGCGCCCCGCTTGACGCCGAGCTGATCGCTCTCGAGCGCGGAGGCCTGGACCGCGCGCATCTGGGCGGCGTAGTCGCGCCCGGCGGCGCGCATGGTGTCGACGAGGCGCTGGAGCTCCTCGGGGCGGTTGGCCCGCAGCCGCGCGAGGTCGGTGTCGAGCGTGGCGAGCCGGGCGAGGGCGTCGTCCATCTGCTTCGGGTTGTCGAGCGCCTGGGCCCTCCACGAGATGAGGCGGGCCTCGGTGAGGAGCAGCAGCGCGTCGCGGATCTCGGTGTCCTGTCGGGCGCGGCGGTACTCCTCGGCCGCTTCCATGTAGCGCCCCGCGGCGGTGTTCATCGCGTCGCGCGCGGCGCCGAGGGCGTCGGCGTTCTTCTTCGTCTCCGCGACCAGCCCGCGGTACTCCTTGATGACCGAAGAGGTGCGGTCGATCGACTGGCCGAAGCCGGTGAGCTCCGGGTAGCGGTGCGAGTGCTCCTGGGCGCGCGCGAGCGTCGCGTCGACCTCGTCGAGGTAGCCGGAGGCCGCGCGGTAGAACTCGTCCTGGCGCGTGTACTCGTAGCTCTTCATCTCCTTCATCGCCGCGAGCGTCGCGCGCTCGAGCTCGTTGGCGAGCTGCACCGTGGGCACGAGCTTCTGCGACAGATCCATCGCCTGGCCGGACTCGGTCGACACCCGGGTGAAGGTGAACAGCGTGACGAAGGCGCTGACCAGCAACACGCCCGCGTACCCGGCGGCGATCTTCGTTCCGAGCTTCAGCTTTTCGAACATGGCGGACTCCTCAGGCGGCGGCGGTCAGGCTGGTGGTGGAGAGCACGAGGTCGATGTCGACCAGCAACACGACGCGCTTCTCGGTCTTGGCGATGGCGAGGATGAAGCGCGTGGCCTCGTCGTCGCGGCCGAAGCTCGGCGGCGGCTCGAGCTGCGCGGCGGTGATGTTGCGCACCTCGAGCACCTGGTCGACGAGCACGCCGGTGGTCACCGGGCCCGACGGGCGCTGGAGCTGCACCACGATGATCACCGGCCGCTCGATCTCCGCGGGGGGAATGCCGAGCTGTTCGCGCAGGTCGACGACCGGGATCACCTTGCCGCGGAGGTTGATGACGCCCTTCACCCCGTGCGGCGCGTGCGGCACGCGGGTGATCTCCAGCAGGCCGATCAGCTCGCGCACCTTGAGGATCTCCAGGCCGTACTCCTCACCGCCCACGCGGAAGGTCATGTACTTGCCGGCCAGCGACGCGAGCTCGCTCGTCGTCTCCGCGGCTGCAGGTCGTGCATCCATCAGGGTCGTGCCTCCATGTGTGCGTCCTGGGTGACGCGGTGCCGGTAGGTGATGAGCCCGCACAGCTTGTCGACGTTGAGGATCAGGCCCACGCAGCCGTCCGAGAGGATCGCCGCGCCCGAGTAGAACTCCGCCTTGCCCACGCCCTGGCCGAGCGGCTTGATGACCACCTGCTGCTGCGCCACCACCTCGTCGACCAGCAGCCCGATGCGCTTGCCCACGCTCTCGACCACCACCACCAGCGCGGCCGTCGGGTCGGTGCGCGCGCCGTCGACCCCCAGCTGCCGCGACAGGCGCAGCAGCGGCATCACCTGGCCGCGCACCGTCAGCAGCTCGTCGCGCTCACCGAGCGTGGTGAGCATCTCGGGCTGCGGCTGGAGCGCCTCGACGATCGACAGGCTGGGAATGAGGTACCGCTCCTCGCCGACGCGGGTGAGCATCGCGTCGATGATCGCCAGGGTGAGCGGGAGCACGAGGCGGAAGGTCGTGCCCTGGCCGGGCGTCGACTCGATGAGCACGCGCCCGCGCATGCTCTCGATGTTGCGCTTGACCACGTCCATCCCCACGCCGCGCCCCGAGAGCTCGGTCACCTCGGCGGCGGTCGAGAAGCCGGGCGCGAAGATGAGCTGGAAGATCTCCGCCTCGGTGAGCGCCTGCGGGTCGTCGACCAGGCCCTTCTCGATCGCCTTGCGGAGGATGCGCTCGCGATCGAGCCCGCCGCCGTCGTCGGACAGCTCGATGATGATGCTGCCGCCCTTGTGGCTCGCCGAGAGCGTGAGCACGCCGGTCGCGGGCTTGCCGCGCGCCACCCGCTGCTCCGGCGACTCGATGCCGTGGTCGACCGCGTTGCGCACCATGTGCACCAGCGGGTCCTCGAGCTTCTCGACCATCGCCCGGTCCATCTCGGTGCCGTCGCCGTGGGTGACGAGCACCACGTCTTTGCCGCGCTTGCGCGCGACCTCGCGGGTGAGGCGCGCCATCTTCTGGAAGACGCCGTGCACCGGCACGGTGCGCATGCGCATCGCGGCGTTCTGCAGGTCGCGGGAGATCTTCCCCAGCTGGCCGAGGGTGTTCCGCAGGGTGAGCGAGACGTTCGACAGCTCCCCCGAGTGCTTGAGCATCGACTCGACGATGATCAGCTCGCCGATCATCTCGACCATGCCGTCGACCCGCTCGAGGTCGACCTTCACCGTCTCGCGGAGCTTCACCGCCGCGCGCGCCTCGTCCTTCGGCGGCTCGGCTGGCATCACCGGGGGCGGCGCGCTCGGCAGCGGCGCGAAGGCCGGGCCCGCCGCGGGGCTCGCGTCCACCGGCGGAGCGGCGGGGGCAGCGGGCGCGACGGGTGATGGCTTCGGAGCGGGCGCGGGCGGGCTGCTCGCCGCGTCGGCCGGTGAGGCCTGCTCGACGGTCGCGAGGAAGTCGTGGAGGCGCGCGATGAGCGGCGCGGCCTGGGGGTTCGACTCGAGCGCGAGGTCGGCCTCGCAGGCCTTCTTGAGCTGGCCGAGCATCTCGCGGAGCAGGCCGGTCGACTTGAAGACCAGCTCCACCGCGTCGCCCTCGAAGGTGCACCGGCCGTCGCGCACCTCGTTCATCAGCGACTCGGTGGCGTGCGCGAGCGAGACGATCTCCGACAGCTCGAGGAAGCCCGCGACGCCCTTGATGGTGTGGAACACGCGGAAGAGGGCGTGCACCTTCTCGGGCGCCGCCCCCGACGACTCGACGCTCAGCAGCACCTCGTCGGCGAGCGTCAGGCCGTCCCCTGACTCCTGCAGGAAGTCGCGCACCAGCTCGAGCGTCTCGGCGTCGCGCGAGACCTGCCGGGGCTTGCGCCGTCCCGGGCCCGCGAGCTGCTGCTGGAGCTCGGCGACTCCGCGGCTCGCCGCCTCGAGCGCCTCCTTCGGCGAGATGGCCCGCAGCTCGTCGAGCGCCGCGAGCGTCTTGCGCGCCGTCTCGTGCACCTCACCGCTCGCCTCGCCGAGCGCGTCGGTGAGCTGGTGGAGCAGCGTGCTGAGCTCGGTCAACCCCGCCTCGTCGGGCTCCGCGAGGAGCACGAGTCCCGCGAGCTGCTCCACCAAGGCTGCTGGGGCGGTCGCCATCGGCACTCCCGGTCGCCGGCGTGTGGATCACGGCCGGTGCTTCGGGAGCGCGGTTTGCATCGCGCATTCCGCCCGGCGGGAGTTCTCCAGCCCCAAATTCTTGTGGAAGATCAATCAGCTGGGAGCGGCGCAACCGCTGCGATGGGTCGAACGGCCCCACCGGGTCAGACCCGCCACAGCAACCCTCTGGCGCATGTAAGGCGACTTTCCTGATCCATGCGCACAACCGAACACACCCTGTTTCCGACAATGAGGCAGGAGCTCCACAATGACCAAGATCAAGCGTGATTCCAATGGGTTGAGGCTTCCTGCCGAGGTTCAGCGGTTCAAGAACCAGAAGGCCGGAGAGACGACGAAGAACACCGACGGCTCGGTGACGAAGCGCCGCCAGACCGCGCAGGGCTCGAAGGAGCTCACCACGCGCGAGGGCAAGCTGCTCGAGACCACCACGGAGTTCCGCCGCAGCTCGACCACGAAGCGGGGCACGCAGAGCGAGAGCTCGTTCACGGATCACACCGACATGATCGGCCGGCGCTCGACGTCGTACAGCCGCGAGTCGGTCAACGCGCAGGGCGATCGCAACGGGCGCGTGCAGACCCACGACGTGTTCGGCATCGACAAGGACGTGCGCAGCCGCGACACCACGCGCGTCGACGGCAACACCACCACCTCTTCGAACCGGGTCACCACCCGCGACTCGCTGGGCAACGCGTCGACCGCCAGCGACGTGACGCGCGTGACGGAAGACGGCAAGTCGGTCATCACGCGCAACGAGCAGCGCGCGCGCGGCAGCGAGCTCACCACGCGCTCGTCGACCACGTACGAGAACGGCCGCTTCACGCTGTCCGACGGGGCCGACTGGTCGAAGCGCTCGAGCGTCGACCGGAGCTACCTCAAGGAGACCGAGTTCGACTCGAAGCCGTACACCGACAAGGCCGACAAGATCACCCCGTGGGTGGGCAAGGTGTTCCGCGCGCTCGGGCTGGAGCACGAGTGGTCGGGCGCCGTGTCGCCGGACCGCATGAAGGAGACCACGCTGGTGTCGGGCGCGGTCGGCTCGGTGTCGACGCGCGTGGGCATCGCCGGTGAGCAGCGCCTGGCGATCAACGCTGACGGCATTCAGGCGTCGTTCAACCGCGAGGCGAAGGCCGGCATCTACGCGCAGGCCGCCGACCGCGTCGAAGGCCGCTACGGCACCGCGGAGTACACCGCGCGCGCCCAGGCCGAGGCGAAGGCGAGCATCGACGCGCAGGGCCGCATCGACGCCAACGGGCTCGACGCGACCGTCACCGCCCGCGCCGGCGTCTCGGCGGAGGCCGAGGTCACGGGCCGCGCGGCGACGAAGAGCGTCACCGTCGGCGGCGTGGAGTTCAACGCGGCGGCCGACGGGCGGGCGAAGGTGTCGGCGGAGGCGGTGGCTGAGGCGACCGGCACGGTGGCCATCAAGCGCAACCCGCCCACGGCCATCGCGCGCGGCACCGCGGGCGCGTCGGCGGTGGTGAAGGCCGAGGCGGAGGTCAAGCTCTCGGCCGGTCCGTTCAGCGTCACCGGCTCGGCGTACGCGAGCGCGGGCGCCGAGGCGCGCGCCACGGGCGTCATCGGCTACGAGGACGGCAAGCTGAAGATCGGCGGCAGCGCTGGCGCGGCCCTCGGGCTCGGCGCGGGCGCGGGCGTCACCGTCGAGGTCGACGTGCGCGCCATCGGCGAGGCGGCGAAGGGCCTGGCCGACGTCAACCACGACGGCAAGCTCGACCTCGCGGACGTCGGCGCGGCGGCGAAGAAGGCGGCGACCGTCGCCACCACCGTCGCGCGCACCGCCGCGCGGGTGGCCGACGCGAACCACGACGGCAAGGTCGATCTCCGCGACGTCGGCGCGGCGGCGGGCAAGGCGGCCACCGCGGTGTCGAACGCCGCCTCGAACGTCGCCCACAAGGCGGCCGACGTGGCGCACAGCGCGGCGCGCAAGGTCGCTGGCTGGTTCGGCTGGTGAGGCAGTAGCGGAACCCCGGCGCGCGACGGCAGAGTTCACTCATGTCGTCGCGCGAACCCGTCGTTCTGCGGCAACCCCGAGGCTTCCGCCTGGAGCGACCCGAGACCTGGCCCCACGTCGAGGGCCGGCTCGAGTTCCACGAGGGGGAGCTCCGCTCCCTGCCCCCGTGCGTTGACGAACAAGGCCAGGTCGTCTTCTCGCTCGTCTCGGTGCTCGCCCCGTGGATTCGGAGGCACCGCGAGTTCGTCGGCGCGACCAACGAGCAGGGCATGCTGCTGGATGGCTCGGTGCGCGCTGCAGATGGAGCCATCTGGCGTCGAGACACGCTCGCGGAGCACGTGAGCGGTACCTTCTATCGCGTGCCTCCGGTGCTCGCCGTCGAGGTCGCCGGCCAGGACGAGGGGCCCGACGAGCTGCGCGAGAAGGCGGCCTGGTACCTCGGGCGTGGGGTCACCGTGGTGTGGCTGCTCTTCCCTTCGACGCGCACGGTGGAGGTGCTCACCGTCCATCACCACCACGTGGTGACGAAGGCGAAGCGGTTGCCGGCACACCCCGCGCTGCCCGGCCTCTCGCCGCGCGCGAGCGACTTCTTCGCGCAGCTCGGCTGACACCTCGGGTTTTCCACTTTTCGGGTGGAACCGTTCCCCGCGTCGTGGGTTTCTTCGTGTCCCGGAGGGGACATGCAGCCCATCACCACGCGCGTCGAGTCCGTCACGCTGTACCACCGCGGCGCCACCGTTCGTCGCACCGCCGAGCTCGATCTCTCGGCTGGCGCTCCACCCGAGCTGTTCGTCGTCGGCCTCCCGCTCTCGCTCGTCGACCACACCGTCCGCGTCCGCCTCGAGACGGGCGGCGAGCCGCTCCTGCTCTCCAACGTGCGGGTCGGGCTCCACGCGCCGCCGCGGGGCACGCCGCCAACGCCGCCCGAAGAGAAGGCCCTGCGCGAGGTGCGCGACGCGCTCGCGGCCCAGCACCAGCGGCTCGCGCTCCTCGAGCAGGAGCTCGCGCGCTACTCGCAGGTGAGCGTGCTGCCGCGGCCCGACCCTGAGGAGGGGAAGCTCCCGGCACCGGCGCCGATGGGCGCGCGCGCGGCCTTCGAGGGGCTCTTCGAGGAGGCGGTGGCCAGCCGCCTGGCGCTGATGCGCACCGCGCGCGACGAGGTGAAGCGGCTCGAGGAACGGCAGCGGGAGCTCGAGCGTGCGCTCCAGCTCGCATCGACCGCCACCCACGTGCACCCCGACGAGCTGACGAAGTCGGTGAGCGCGACGCTCGCTGGCGGCGCGACGCCGAAGAAGGCGAAGCTCGTGCTCGAGTACTTCGTGCTCGGCGCGCGCTGGGCCCCCGCGTACCAGTGCCGCATGACGCGTGACTGTCGCAGCGCCGACCTGGTGCTGCGCGCGCTCGTCTGCCAGCGCACGGGCGAAGACTGGAAGGGCGTGACGCTGCAGCTGTCGACGGCCGCGCCGATGAGCTGGACCGAGCTGCCCGAGCTCGCCGCGCAGCGCATCGGGCGCGCGCAGCCTCCGCCGCCGTCGCAGCGCGGCTTCCGCCCTCCGCCGCAGGGCGCCGCGTCGCTCTTCCAGGACTACGACCGCGGCCTCGCCAGCGCGCGCGCCGCGCTGCCCATCATCCCCTCGTGGGCGCCGCCGCTGCTCGAGGGGCTGCGCCCCCTGCCGAAGCCGGCGGATCACTTCGCGAGCGCCGACCTGGGCGCCGTCGCGGAATCAGTCGCCGACTTCGAGGAGGAGGCCGCGGACGACGAGGTGTCCGAGAAGGAGCTGCGGCGGGAGCGGAAGATGGTCGCGCCTCCGCCGCCGCCAGCCGCGCCGATGATGTCCGCGCCCGCCCCCGCGCCGGCGATGCGCGCGGCCGCCTCGGGGATGGCGATGCCCGGCGGGGCGCCGATGAAGGCGAAGAAGCTGGCCGGTCGCGTGCGCGACGAGGCGCCGGCCGAGGCCCTGAGCGACGGCGCGCAGCTCGAGGTGCTGCTCTACGCCTCGCTGCGGCTCGGCGGCGCGACGGGCAGCGGCCGCGGCGCGCTCACGCCGGTCGATCGCCGCCAGGCGCTGCTGGAGAGCCTCCAGCGGCTCGGCCTGACGGTGACCTTCGACGTGCTCGCGCTCGTCGAGCGCGCCGAGGCGCAGGGGCACGAGGTCTTCTCGGTCGCCGCGCCCGCGGGCAGCGTCGACGTGCGCGCCGAGGCCGGCTGGTACGACTACGTGTACGGCACCGAGGCCGCGGTCGACGTGCCGAGCGACGGCACCTTCCACTCCGTGCCGGTCAACACGCGCACCGCCACCAGCGACGTGCTGTACGTGACGGTGCCGCGCGAGGACCCGCAGGTGTACCGCCAGGCGATGGTGCGCAACCCGCTGGCGTCGCCGCTGCTGCCCGGCCAGGTCGAGGTGAGCGTCGGCGGCGAGTACGTGCTCACCACCACGCTGCCGTCCGTCGCGCCGGGCGGCGACTTCAAGCTCTCGCTCGGCGTCGAGCAGGGCATCAAGGTGGCGCGCAACGCGCGGTTCTCCGAGCGGCGCTCGGGCGACAAGGTGGTGGCCACCAACGAGCTCATCCACGAGCTGTCCTTCGAGGTGGTCAACAACCTCGAGCGCGCGGCGAAGCTCGAGGTGCGCGAGCGCGTGCCGCAGCCGGCCCCCGACGCCGAGGTGGTCGTCGACGAAGGCACGGTGAAGCCGGCGTGGGAGAAGTACACGCAGGAGGAGCGCGGGCGCCTCGTCGAAGGCGGCCGCCGCTGGGTCTTCACCGTCGAGGCCGGCCAGAGCCAGAAGCTCGAGGCCGAGTACCGCGTGAAGCTCTACGCCAACAACGAGCTGGTCGGCGGCAACCGCCGGGAGGCCTGACATGTCACTGCACCCCGAGAACGCACTGCCCTTCGAGGCGCCCGTCACGCAGGTCACGCTCCTGGAGGATCGCGCGCAGGTGCGCCGCGTGGGCCGCGCGAAGCTCGTCGCCGGCCAGCACCTGCTGCTGGTCGACGAGGTCGCGCCGGTGCTGCACGACCTCTCGCTGCGCGCCACCTCACCGCACGCCAAGGTCACCGACGTGCGCGTGCGCCGCGCGATGAAGACCTCGCCGCGCGAGAAGCCCGAGAAGCTCCGCGCGCTCGAGGAAGACATCGAGAAGCTCACCGAGCAGTGGCGCCGCCTGGGGGAAGACCGGCAGCTCGTCGAGCAGCGCGCCGAACGCCTCGAGCAGGTGCTCGAGCGCGGCTTCACCGAGCTCCCGCAGGACGTGGCGTGGGGGCTGCCGCAGAGCCAGTGGAAGGAGACCCTCGAGGGGCTCTTCGGGCAGGTGCGCGAGCTCAAGGCGAAGGCGCTGTCGCTCGAGCACCAGCAGCGCGACGTGCTGGAGCAGCGCGAGCGGCTGGTGACGCAGCGCCAGGCCCTCGACCGCCCCGACGCGCGCTTCGTCACCTGGCTCGAGGCCGACGTGGTGGTGGCCGCCGGCGCGGACGTCGAGGTGACCTTCGAGTACACGGTGCCCAACGCGCTGTGGCGGCCGCTCCACTCGGCGCGCCTGGCCGCCGGCCGCTTCACCTTCGAGAGCCGCGCCTGCGTCTGGCAGAACACCGGCGAAGACTGGAAGAACGTGCGCCTCGTCTTCTCGACCGCCCGCGCGTCGCTGGGCATCGAGCCGCCGCTGCTCTCGGACGATCTGCTCACCGCGCAGAAGAAGCAGGAGAAGCTGGTGGTGCAGGCGCGCGAGGTGGTGGTGCAGAAGGCGAAGGTGGCGGGCGGGGCCGGGCCGGGCGCGCCGCCACCGACGACGGTCGAGCTGCCGGGCGTCGACGACGGCGGGGAGATCCGCAACCTCGAGGCGCGCGGGCCGTGCACCGTGCCGTCCGACGGGCGCCCGAACACGCTCACGCTCTTCGAGTTCTCGGCGACGCCGAAGACGAAGCTCGTCGCGTACCCCGAGCTCGAGCTGCGCGTCTTCCTCACCTCGGTGCAGAAGAACGAGAGCCGCTTCCCGATCCTCGCCGGGCCGGTGGAGCTGCTGCTCGACCACGGCTTCGTCGGCTGGACGAAGGTGCTCTTCGTCGCGCCGGGCGAGGAGTTCCGGCTCTCGTTCGGCCCCGACGCCACGCTCCGCCTCTCGCGCGCCGAGCGCGATCGCACGCAGGACGCGACCTCGACCGACTGGAAGACCGTCACCAAAACCGTGTGGCTCTACCTCTCGAGCCTCGGCGATCAGCCGAAGTCGGTGGAGCTCGTCGAGCGCATGCCCGTCTCGGAGCTCGAGCAGGTGAAGGTGACGCTCGCGGCGAAGAAGACCAGCCCGAAGCCGAAGGTCGACGACGACGGCTTCGCGACCTGGACGGTGGAGCTCGCCCCACGCGCGCAGGCGCAGCTCACCTTCGCGTACGAGCTCTCGACCGCGCCCGGCGTGCAGGGGCTGTGAGGCTCAGGCCCCGGGCTCGGTGCGCGCAGCCGCGACGCTGATGCCCGGCTGGGTGCCCTCGTCGAGCTCCTCGCCGAGGCGCCGGTCGGGCAGCAGCGACTGGCCGACCTGGAAGTACTGCCACAGGCGCTGCGCGAGCACCGACTCGACGTCGAGGAGCTCCGCGCGCTGCGTGGCGAAGTCGAGCAGCGCGTCGGACAGCGCCACCACGTCGGCGCGGTGCTCGCCCGCGAGGCGGACGAACTCGTCGTGCGCGCGCGACTCGAGGAGTCCACAGAACAACTGGAAGGCCCAGGCGCGCTCGACGTCGTCGAGGGACGACGTCACCAGCGTGCTCTGCAACAGGGTCGGCTCACGAGGCAGCTGCATGGCGAGGCGCTCTGACCTATTCCCTCGCTCCACGCCTGTCGATATCGCCGGCGCATGGCGCTGACCGAGCTCACCGAGCCGCTTGACCTCTGCCTCGCCGACGGCTCGCTCGATGCGCGCGCGGTCGGCTTCACGCGGCGACCGCTCCACCGCGCGAACCTCCGCGGCTGGGGCCGCACCAAGCGCTGGGAGTACTGGGGCTGCGTCACGCCGGACCTGGTGCTCGGCCTCACCATCGCCAACCTCGACTACGCGGCCGTGCACCAGGTGTACGTCTTCGAGCGCAAGACGGGCCGTGAGCGCGAGCTCGCGCCGCTGGTGCCCTTCGCGCGGGGGGTGACGCTGCCCGACGCGCTCCCGCCGGTGCACGCGCGCGCGGAGGCGAAGGGCTTTCGCTTCGACTTCGAAGACGTCGACGACGGCACGCGGCTGCGGGTCACCGCGCCGGGCGTCGAGGTCGAGCTCCACGCGGCCCGGGGCGGCGACTGCCTCGGCGTCGTGGTGCCGTGGAGCACCACGCGCTTCCAGTACACGGTGAAGGACCTCGCGCGGCCGCTCACCGGCCGGGTGACGCTCGACGGGAAGGTCTTCGAGGTGCGCGACGACGCGTGGGCGGTGCTCGATCGCGGGCGCGGTCGCTGGCCGTACCGCACCACGTGGAACTGGGCGGCGGGGAGCGGGCGGGTCGACGGGCGCCGGGTGGGGCTCCAGCTCGGCGGCAAGTGGACCGCGGGCACCGGCTCGAGCGAGTGCGCGCTCTTCGTCGACGGGCGGCTGCACTTCCTCGGCGGCGAGCCGGAGTGGACCTACTCGCTCGACGACGCGCGCTCGACGTGGCGCGTGCGCGGCGAGCGCGTCGACGCGACGTTGACCCCGTTCCACGTGCGCCAGGTGAGCACCAACGCGCTCGTCATCGCCTCGGCCACGCGTCAGGCGTTCGGCGTGTGGAGCGGCTGGGCCGTCGCCGACGACGGCGCGCGCGTGTCCGTCGACGGGCTGGTGGGCTGGGCCGAGGAGGCGCGGAGCCGCTGGTGAGCGTGCGGCCTTGAGGTGATTGCCGTCGCGGTGGGTCGTGCGATGGTCGCGGCGTGAACGCCCGATCGATCGTGCTCGTGCTGCTCTTCGCGGTGCCCGCCCTCGCGCAGCAGCCGCTCACGCCGCCGCCGCTGCCTCCCACCGACGTCGCACCGGAGCGTGCGCCCGAGCCTCCGGCCGCTGCGCCGCTGGCTGATCCGCCGCTGCTGGCGCGCGCGACCGCGAGCGCTCCCGCGCGCTACCGCTTCAGCGGCACGATCCCGCCGGGGTTCCACCTCGTCACGCAGCCCCGGTGGCCTGCGCTGATCCCCGGTGTCGCGCTGTTCGCGGTCGGCTACGGGGTGATGCTGGCCACGGCGATCAACCTCCATCGGGCGGTGTGGGCCATTCCGCTGGCCGGGCCCCTGGTGCTGCTGGGAGACATGGCCGGCGCCTTCGCGACCCCGCTCGGTGCGCTCCTCGGCGGGTTCGTCGTGGTGTTCGCGGTCGCCGACTTCGTCCTCCAGTCCGGAGGACTGCTGCTCACCATCGTCGGGATCACCGGCCGCACCCGGTGGCTCGAGCGCGACGAGCGGCCGCGGGTGACGCTGGTCCCCGGCGCCAGCGGTGCGCCCGCGGGCCTCACGCTCGTCGGGCGCTTCTGACTTCACTCGAAGTACGTCTTGTCGAAGAGCACCTTCGAGCCGCCGTCGAGGAAGCGCACGCGCGCGGTCTTCGCCATCGGGTCGAGCTGCAGCGACACCACGTTGGTCGACGCGGTCGAGAAGTCGAACTGCGGCGCGCCCGGGTACGAAGGCGAGGGGTTCGAGAACTGGCCCGCGGGCCCGGCGGCGATCTCGAGCTGCGTCGCGCCCGGCCCCTCGAGTGACACGCGGCCGGCGACGCCCATGTGGAAGTCGCCGGTCAGCCACAGCACGTGCTCGATGGGCGTCTCGTCGATGAAGCGGAGGATCTCCTCGCGCTGCTCGGGGAAGCCCTCCCAGCGATCCTTCTTCGTGAGCTGGAAGAAGGCCGCGGAGTACGAGCTGATCGGCACCGAGTTGAGGATCAGCTTGAACACCGCGTCGCTCTTCGCGAGGCCGGCCTTGAGCCAGTCCATCTGCGCGCGAGAGAGGTACTCGCCGGTGGCGTGGTTCCGTTCGCCGCGGCAGTCGAGCACGAAGAGCTCCGCGGTGCGCCCGTAGCGAATGGAGCGCCACAGGCGCTCGGGGTGATCGACCGCCGCGCGCCACGGCGAGTACTCGTGCGTCGCCTCGCGCGCCGCGACGATCTGCGCCTGCTCGAGCTGATCCGCGCTCGCGTCGTTGACGATCTCGTGATCGTCCCAGGTGCTGATCAGCGCCGCGCTCCCCCGGAGCAGCCGGTTGGGCCGGCGCGCGAGCCCCTCGCGCCACTTCTCACGGTACTGCTCGAGCGTCTTCGCGCCGTCGGCGTAGATGGTGTCGCCGAGCATGAGGAAGGCGTCGACCTCGAGCTCCTGCGCGGCGCGGAGGAAGGGGGTCAGCGGGTAGTTCTGGTTCGAGCACGACGACACGCCGAAGTGCAGCGGCGCGAGGGCGTCGTCGGCGATGACGGTGCGGAAGCGGCCCTCGTCGCTGCGCGAGACGTCGACGCCGTCGACCGACGACACGAAGGCGTAGTGCCACCAGGTGCCCGACTCGAGCCCGCTGACGTCGACCAGCGCGATGCCCTCGTTGGCGGTGGTGACCGGCAGCGCGCGCTTGTTCGCCGGCTCGTCGCGCTTCCACAGCTCGAGGCGCAGGTCTCCGCGGCCGACGAAGCGGGTCCACACCAGGGCGCCCTCGGTGTCGGGGTCGCCCGAGGCGACGCCGAGCGGAAAGTCAGCCGACGCGGGGCCCTCCTCGCGCAGCCCACGACAACCGGCGAGGGCGAGACCTCCACCGAGCAAGAGGCGGCGCGAGAGCTTCATCGGGCGATCCTCGACTGGGTGTAGCCGCGCCACGCGCCCACGGCCTCGAGCGCGTCGGTGGCGATGGTGCTGACGAGCATCATGACGATGCCGGCGAGCATCACCCCCTGCCCGCGGCCGAAGCCGGCGTGCTCGAGCCCCGCACCGACGAAGGTGGTGGCGAGGCCGGCGACCGCGCCCGCGAGGCCCCAGCGCGCGTAGCTCCACGCCTCGAGGCGCGCCGCGCTGCTGTCGCCTGCGTACGGACCGCTGTTTCCCAGCGTCGTGAGCGAGGGGATGACGAGGTGGGTGAGGGCGAAGTTGAGGCCGAGCGAGAGCGCGAAGCCGGTGGCGGTCATGTACGGCTCGGGTTTGCCGGTGCCCTCGACGTACGCCGCCTGGAGCCGCGTGCCGAGGTAGATCGACAGCACGGCGGAGCCGATGGACACCGCGCTCGCGCTGGCGATGTACGCGGCCTCACGCGCGACGGGGACGTCGGCGGTGGCCGTCGACTGGGCGAAGGCAGAAGAGGTGGCGAGCAGCGCGACGGCGACGACGAAGGGCCTCACGAACTCAGCCTATTCCTTTGTCGGCGAGCTGCGAGGCGGGCTCGCCGATCGAGCAGGCGCTGCGGCGCGCGCTGACCAGTTCGTGACGGTGCATTCTTCGACGCGTACACAGGCCGCGTGCTCCTCGCCCTCGTGCTCCTCGCGCTGCCCGACCATGTGCCGCTCAAGACGCCGACCGAGTCCTTCACCGCTGCGTACGAGCTCGCGGTGCGAGAGGGGCGGCTGTGGTGGCGGAAGCCGGGCGAGGCGTGGGTGCGGGTGCCACCCGACGGCCTGCCGGTCTCGAGCGAGAAGTCGTTCCATGCCCCGGAGCGCGTGGTCGCGCTGACCGCCGACGGCGACAACCTCGTCGCGCTCGGGCCTGCGGGCGAGGTCTTCTACGCGAAGCTCTCGACGCTCCGCTGGGTCGACCAGTGGGGCCCGACGGGGCTGCAGACGCGGCTGAGCGCGCAGGGCACCGACGCGCTCGCGATGAGCCACCGCCTCATCCCCTACGAGGATCTCGACGGCAACCCGCACCCCATCTCGGCCGGAGTCACCACGCTCTTCGCGCTGCGTGACGGCGGGCGCACGCTGGCCTACGCCGACCCGTGGCTGCCCGCGAACTTCGAGCGCACCTTCTGCCTGCCCGCGCGCGACAGCTTCATCGCGGCGAGCCTCTCGGCGAGCGCCTCGACGGTGTTCGTGATGGACGAGAGCGGCCGGAGCTTCACGCGGCTCGTCGACTTCGACATCCACGGCGACAACCCGGTGCTGCCGTACTCGTACTCGCGCGAGCGGCGCGCCGGCGCGCGGAGCGTCGTGCGTACGCTCCCCGGCCCCGAGTGGGTCGAGCAGCCGCGCATCCCGGGCCGGCACACCACGCGGCTGACCATCCTCCAGACCGGCGCCACCAACGCCGACCGCGAGCTCCGCGTCGAGGGCGAGGGCGGCGTGTGGAAGAAGCGCCTCGACGACGCCGAGTGGCGCTTCGACGTCGACGCGCGCGTGCAGCCGCAGGGCGGCTTCGTGACGCCCGGGCTCCCGCCGCCGTCGAGCGGCGAGCACGACGTGGTGCTGACCGCGAAGAACCCCTGGCGCGGGACGCGGGTCACCCTCGAGCAGTGGAACCCGCGCTGCCCGCCGGCGCGGCTGCACGTCGTGGGGCCGGCCGAAGACCTCCAGCTCGAGCTGCCGTTCCACTTCGGGCTCGCCTTCGGCACCGACGACGCGCGCAGGCTGAAGGGCGCGCTGCTCCTGCCAGAGGGAGACTCTCCGACGCTCGCCAGGCTGCGGCGCCGCGCGCTCGGCAAGCGCTTCGTCGACGTCGAGCTGGTGGTCACCAGGCGCGAGGTGACGCTGCTGCCGCTGGGCCTCCGCTTCCCGCGCTGATCAGCGGTGCGCGAGGCGCGGCGGCTTGCGGCCGATGAAGAGGCCGACGAACTTGACCAGCGTGCCGAGGGCGCCGCCCACGATGCCGATGATCAGCAGCACCCGCGCGAGCACCGGCGCCCAGCCGCCGAAGCGCGCGAGGTCGAACGGGAAGACCTGGAACATCACCACCGCGCCGACCAGCCCCACCGCCGCGAAGATGAAGTCGAGCAGCCGCCGCGCGCCCGGCGTCGCGTGCTGGAGCAGGAGGAGGTTGCCGACGATCTGCACCGCCGCTCCGAGGTACATCGCCCACAGCACGCGCGGGAAGTCGTCGGTCACCGCTCCGTCGAGCAGCGGTCGCCACGTCTGGTGCGAGGCGATGAAGACGAGGAACACCACGTTGATCAGCACGGCGAACACGAAGCTCGCGGGCCCCGGTTGTTTCGTCTCGGTCGTCATCGGCAACTCCTTTCCCCGCGAGTGCCGGTTGCATCGGCCGTTCCCCTGAGGAAGGCGTGTGCTTTCCGCGTCCCGGGCCGCGCAGGAGCTGCGCCGGGAGCGCAGCCGCTGCGGTGACTCGGCGCATCACTCCTTCACGACGCCGAGGTCGACGAAGGCCTGGTTGACCATCACCACGTACGGGCGCTGCTCGAAGCGCAGGCCGCCGCTGCCGTCGTGCTCGATGATCTCCAGCTTGCCCATGCCCGCGCCCATCGGGCCGATGGAGTAGTAGTGCGCCTGGAGCGTGTACGGGCCGGCGCGCTTGCCCTTCGGCGCGCGGATGGTGAAGCACTCCGGGCCGTAGCCGGTGGTGACGTCGGCGTAGAGGTCGCCGCCCGAGGCGAGGTGCTTGTTCGAGTAGTACGCGTGGTTGCCGCGCGCGTCGCTGATGTGGAAGTCGACGTCGTTGGCGTCGGTCTCCCAGTTGAGCACGAAGCGCAGCGACGGCTGATCCTCGACCACGCCGCCCGCGGCCTTGAGCTTCTCGAGGATCTCGCCCTTCCGCGACGGCTCGGCCTTGATCCACGCGGCCGCGATGAGGCCCGCGTCTTCGCGGAGGATCTGCGTCACGCCGGCGAAGCGCCCCTCGGGGTAGCCACGCGCGAGGCCGCGCTGGAGGGCCTCGAAGGCCTTCTCGGGCTTGCCCGCTCGGAGGAGCGCGAAGGCGAGCAGCCGGTGGCTGGCGGGGTGATCCGCGCGCTGCTCGGCGGCCTTCGCGAAGGTGTCGATGGCGAGCTCGAGCGCGGGCGCGATGCGCTCGAGGCGCACGCCGGCGAAGCGGCGGAGATCCGCGCGGGCGGGGAAGAGGTCGATGATGCTCCCGTACGCGCGGGCCGCGGTCGCCGCGTCGCCGCTCTGCTCGAGCGCCTCGCCCAGCGCCACCAGCGCGAGCAGATCGCCCGGCTGCTCCTCGTGCCAGCCCTGCGCGAGCGCGACGGCCTTCTTCTTGTCGGTGCGCAGCGCGTCCATCACGTCCTTGAACTTGCCGGTGTACGGGTCGACGCCCTTCTGCATCGGCTCCCCGCGGCCGCCGCTCGGGCCCATGTCGCGGCGCGCTTCCTCACGGCTGATCCGCGCCGGCGCGGGCGTGCCGGTGGCGGGCGGCGGGGGCGGTGCGGGCGCGGGCCTCGGCTCGGGCGCCGGCGCGCTCTCGGCAGGCTTCGGAGCCTCTTCTTTCTCTTCTTCGGCGAGGCCCCGCTTGTCGGCGCTGGAGTCGTCGAGGTCGGCGACGTCCATCTTCGCGACCTTCTTCTCGGCCTTCATCTTCGGCTTCTCGGTGACGGGCTCGGTCTTCGGCGGCGGAGGCGGGCGCGGCTTGATGGCCAGCGAGTCGGCGGTGCGCTTGACCCGCTTCACCTGGCCGTTCTCGACGGTGAGGATGTCGGCCAGCGCGTTGCGCGGGATGTTGAAGCGCGCGTAGTCGGCCTCGGTCTCGAGCACGAGCAGCGCGGTGAGCGAGCTGAGCACGCGGCTCTTCGTGGAGACCTCGACGATCTCCTTCTTGAGCTTCTCGCGCTCCGGCGCGCCGTCGGCGACGTCGAGCTGCGCCTGCAGCGCCTCGAGGCGGGCCTTCGCCCATGCGCGCTCGAGCAGCGGCCGCTCGATGCTCGCCAGCTTCGCGTCGCCCACCTCGAGGGCCCGGCCGCCCACCGAGCCCTTGAACGGCGCGTTGGCGGGGAGCTGCGCGTAGATCAGCGCCGCGTCGCCCGCCTGCAGCCCGTTGAGCGTCGTCGGCCACACCGCCTGCGCGCCCTCGAGCTTCACCGCGAGCTTCGACTTCGTGGTGAGGCCCAGCCGCCGCGCCAGCTCCGCGGGAGGCAGGCTGCCGTCGAGCACCGCGCCGTCGCGCTCGAGCGAGCCCTGCACCAGCCGCGCGAAGGCGACCTCGTCGCGCAGGCCGCCCACGGCGATGGCGTCGAGCCGCTTGACGCCCGCGCTCTTGAGCTTGAGCACCTGCGCGGTGAGGTTCGGGCCTTCGATCGTCCCCGCGGTCGACACGCCGTCACCGACGATCACCACGCGCGGCGTCGGCTTGCCCTGCACGTACTTGAGCGCCAGCTCGACGTTCGACGCGCCGAGCGCGCGGCGATCGCGGAGCTGCCGGGCCTGCGCGTCGCCGAAGCCCGAGGCGGGGCCGGCGTAGATCGGCGCGACCTCCTGATCGAACGCCACCACGCTCACCTTCGCCGCCGGCACCGCCGCGAGCAGCTTCTGCACCAGGGTGAGCTGCTCCTTCCAGCCGAGGGCGCGGCTGCCCGACGAGTCGACCAGCAGCGTGAAGTCGACCAGCGCATCGCTCTCGGTGGCGGCGACCGGCACCACGCGCGCCACCACCAGGTCTCCGGAGCGCACGCCGAGCTGGTTGCGCTTCGGCGTCGCGACGAAGTCGGCGTTGGGCACGAACTTCGTCTTCGAGAGGGTCCCGTCGCCTTCGACGCCCGACACCTTCACGTCGAGCGTGCCCACCTGCGGCAGGCCCTTGAGCGGGAGCACGAACTTCGCGTCCTGCTGCACCAGCTCGTGCGAATACGAGAGCACCAGCTCCTTCACGCCCCGCGCGGGAATGGGGAAGACCTTCGCGGTGAACTCGTTGCCGCCGCTCTGCTCGAGCAGCGCGGGATCCTGCCGGCGGTGGAGGAAGTCTTCGTAGGCGCGCCGCGCGGCCTGGCGCTCGACGACCTCGCCTTCCTGCCAGCGCCCGTCGAGCTTCATCGCGAAGCGGCTCACCGTGGCGCCCGGCGGCAGCGTCACCTTGAACTGCCCCTCGAGCACGCGGTCGAGCGGGTTCTGGAAGGTGAGGGTGAGCTCGGTGAACGCGAGCGGGTCGGACACCACGCCGCGCGCCTCGAGCTTCACCAGCTCCAGCCCCGTGCCGTCGGAGGCGGTGAGCGACACCGGGGCGTCTTCAGCGGCGAGGGCCGACAGCGAACACAGCGCGGCGAGCAGCAGGAGTCTCATGGGCACCTCAACGTCCGGGATGGACGGTTGGTTTCGTCCGAAGCTCACCACGCCCGCGAAGAGGCGGGCGTACATTCCGCCGCCATGAACGCCCCCGCCTTCGACGCGCCCGCTGCCGAGTGGTTGGTCTTCGCCGATGCGCTGCAGCAGCAGGGCGACCCCCGCGGCGAGCTCATCGCGCTGCTCCACGCGAAGGACGAGGCGAAGCTCGCGGCGCACGTCCAGGCGCACGCCGGGGCGCTCCTCGGGGCCGCCGCGCCCTTCCTCGGGCAGGGGCTGGAGGTCGACTGGCAGTGGGGCTTCCTCCGCGGCGCGACGCTCGAGGGCCGCAGCGCCGAGGGGCTGGAGAAGATGGCCGAGGCGGTGCTCGCGTCTCCGTACGCCGCGCACCTCCAGCGGCTGAAGCTCATCGGCATCACGGAGCCGCTCGAGGGGCGCTGGTACGACGGCGCGCGCCTCGACCTCGAGGGGCTCGTGGCGCGCCTGGCGAAGACCAACCTCACCTCGCTGGCGCTGGTCGATCAACGCGCCGCGACCAGCCGTACGCTCGCCTCGCGCGACTTCGACCCCGGCCCGAACCTCGTCGACTTCGGCCCGCTCACGCCGGTGTGGAGCATGCCCGCGCTGCGCGAGCTCGAGCTGGTGGTGGCTGACGTGCGGCAGCTCCCCGGCGGCGCCATCGCGTCACCGACCCTCGAGGCGCTCACCGTCAACGGGCTCCGCTTCGCGCGCGCCGAGTACGGCGACGGCGCGGAGCCCTGCGAGTTCGCCGCCGCGCTCGGTGCCGCGACGCTCCCCAGGCTGCAGCGCTTCGAGGCGCGGCTGTGTGAGGAATGGGTGGCGAACTTCGTCGACGACACCGGCGCCTACGTCTCGCTCGAGGTCGAAGGCGACGAGCCCGACGACGGCAACAACGAAGGCAGCAACTGGGACGGGGAGTTCGGTGACGCGCTGGCGATGCTGGCGAAGGCGCCGCTCCGCCGGCTGGCGCTCACCTCGTTCGACAGCACCCGCTCGCTGCTCGACGCCCTCAAGGCGCGCGGCCTCGCCCCGACGCTCACCGAGCTCGATCTGTCCGACAGCACGCTCGGCGACGACGACGTCGAGTGGTTCGAGGCGAACGCGGCGCTGATCAAACCGCTGCGCCGCTTCGTCGCCCAGCGCACCGGGCTCACCGAGGCCGGCGCGGACCGGCTGCGCGCCCTCGGGCTCGAGGTGGTGTTCTCCACCTCCGCGCCGCGCTTCCAGCCGTGGGAAGACCCCGACGGCGAGGGCGAGGCGGGCGGAGGGCTGATCCTCCCGACGTACCGCTACGTCGTCGGCATGGAGTGAGATTTTCCAGCGTCACTTCAGCCGCTGCGGGGGCTGATCACTGATCCTGCACACAGAAGGCCGGACCGGTGTCAGAAGGGCACCGCCATGCCCCTCGTCCGTCCTCTGTCTGCCGTCGTGTTGCTGCTGTCTGCCACCGCGCTCGCCGCTGCCCCCACCGCGACCACCAACGCCGCGACCAGCGTGACCGCGACCACCGCGCAGCTCAACGGCGCCGGCAACCCGGGCGGGGAGGCGACGCTCGGCTGGTTCCGCATGTCGACCACCAACCCGGGCGCGTGCGACGACGTGTTCGGCACGCGCGTCCCGGCGGCGAGCGGCACCTCGCTCGGCAGCGGCACGGCGAACACCACCTACTCGGTGTCGACCACGGGCCTCCTGCCCGGCACCACCTATTACTTCTGCGCCATCACCAACAACGCGTCGGGCACCGCGTTCGGCGGCATCCTCACCTTCACCACGCCGGCGCTGGCGCCCGCGGTCACCACGCTGGCGGCGACGGTGGTGACGAGCTTCGGCGCGACGCTCAACGGCTCGGCGATTCCCCAGGGCTCGGCGGCGACGGGCTACTTCCGCTACTCCACGACGAGCCCCGGCTCGTGCAACAACACCTTCGGCACCCGCGTGCCCTCGACCGGCGGCACCGCGCTGGGCAGCGGCAACACCTCGACGCCGTACAGCGAGGTGCTCACCGGCCTGCAGGCGGGCGTCACTTATTACTACTGCGCGATCGCCAACAACGGCATCGGCACCAGCTACGGCAACCTGCTGCAGTTCACCACGCTGGTCGCGGTGCCCTCCGTCACCACGAGCGCTCCGGCGTCGGTGACGGGCACCTCGGCCACGCTGCAGGGGACGGTCAACCCGAACGGCGCCGCCACCACCGGCTGGTTCCGCCTCGCGTCGTCGAACCCCGGCTCGTGCAACGACGCCTTCGGCACGCGCGTGCCCTCGTCGGGCGGCAACAACCTCGGCGGCGGCAGCACCACCGTGAGCCACACCTGGAGCACCACGCTCACGCCCGGCACCACCTACTACTACTGCGCCATCGCGCAGAACTCCGAGGGCACCACGCTCGGCAACGTGGTGTCCTTCACCACGCCCGACATCCCCTCGGTGACGACGAGCGCCGCGTCGAGCGTGCTGGCCACCTCGGCGACGCTCAACGGCACCGGCGTGCCCAACCTCGCCTCGGCGACCGGCTGGTTCCGCTACTCGACGAGCAACCCCGGCACCTGCAACGACAGCTTCGGCACGCGCAGCCCGTCGTCGGGCGGCACCAACCTCGGCGCGGGCACCACGGCGACCCCCTTCACCTCGAACATCACCGGCCTGCTGCCGGGCACCACGTACTTCTACTGCGCCATCGCCTCGAACTCGGTGGGCACCGGCTACGGCGCGCTGCTGACGCTCAACACGCCGCCCACGGCGCCGAACGTGAGCACGCTGGCGGCGACGGCCATCACCGGCTCGACCGCGACGCTCAACGGCCAGGCGGACCCGCGCGGTGACGCGACGACCGGCTACTTCCGCTACGCGACGAGCAGCCCCGGCACCTGCAACGACACCTTCGGCACGCGCGTGCCGGCCACCGGCGGCACCAACCTCGGCGGCGGCAACGGGTACGTCAGCTACCTCGAGAACCTCACCGGCCTGACGCCCGGCACCACGTACTACTTCTGCGCGCTCGGCGTGAACGGCGTGGGCACCTCGGTGGGCGGCGTGCAGAGCTTCACCACCCCGAACGTCCCGACCGTCACCACCGTCGCCGCCAGCAGCATCTTCGGCACCGGCGCGACGCTGAACGCGAGCGTCAACCCCAACGGGGCGAGCACCACGGGCTACTTCCGCTACTCCACGACGAACCCCGGCACCTGCGACGACACCTTCGGCACGCGGCTGCCGACGTCGGGGGGCAACAACCTCGGCGCGGGCACCGGCGCCACCTCGTCGCCGTGGAGCGTCAGCACGCTCTCGCCCGGCACCACCTATTACTTCTGCGCCCTCGCCACCAACTCGGTGGGCACGGGCTTCGGCGCGGTGCTGAGCTTCACCACGCCGGCCATCCCGGCGATGACCACCCTCGCCGCGGCGCCGGTGACGGCCACCTCGGCGACGCTCAACGGCAGCGGCAACCCCAACGGCGCGAGCGCCACGGGCTGGTTCCGCTACAGCACCACCAACCCGATGATGTGCGACGACCTGTTCGGCACGCGCGTGCCCTCGAGCGGGAGCACCTCGCTCGGCTCGGGCACCGCGCCGGTCGCCTTCAACCAGCCGCTGAGCGGGCTGCTGCCGGGCACCACCTATTACTACTGCGCCATCGGCAACAACTCGGTGGGCACCGGCTTCGGCCTGGTGCAGACCTTCACCACGCCGCCGACCGCGCCCATCGTCACCACCAACGCCGTCACGCTGCTGACCGGCACCACGGTGACGCTCAACGGCTCGGCCAACCCGCGCGGCGCGACGTCGACCGGGTGGTTCCGCTACGCCACCACCAACCCCGGCACGTGCAACGACACCTTCGGCACGCGCGCGCCGACGACGGGCGGCACCAACCTCGGCAGCAGCAACACCACGCAGTCGTACGCCGAGCCGCTCACCGGCCTCACGCCGGGCACCACGTACTACTACTGCGCGCTCGCCTCGAACTCCGAGGGCACCTCGGTGGGCGGCGTGGGCAGCTTCACCACGCCCGCCACGCCTGACGTCACCACCGAGGTCGTCAGCGCGCTGGCCGGCACCAGCGTCACCCTCAACGGCACGGGAGATCCGAACCTCGGCAGCGCGACGGGCTGGTTCCGCTACGCGACGAGCAACCCCGGCACCTGCAACGACACCTTCGGAACGCGCGCGCCGGCGACCGGCGGCACCTCGCTCGGGAGCGGCACCTCGCCCGTCTCGTACGCGCAGTCGGTGACGGGCCTCACGCCGGGCACCACCTATTACTACTGCGCGGTGGTGCAGAACCTGGTGGGCACGGGCTTCGGCAGCATCCTCTCGTTCACCACGCCGGCCATCCCCACCGTGGCCACCACCGCGGTCACCTCGCTCACCGCGACCTCGGTGAGCTTCAACGGCACCGGCACGCCCAACGGCGCGAGCGCGACGGGCTGGTTCCGCTACGACACGGTCAACCCCGGCACCTGCAACGACACCTTCGGCACCCGCTCGCCGTCGAGCGGCGGCAGCTCGCTGGGCAGCGGCGCCGCGCCCATCGCCTTCACCCAGTCGGTGACGACGCTGCTGCCCGGCACCACATACTTCGTGTGCGCCATCGCCTCGAACTCGGTGGGCACCGGCTTCGGCACGCCGGTCACCTTCACCACGCCGCCCACCGCGCCCCTCGTCACCACCAGCTCGGCAACCTCGGTGACGAGCAGCACCGCGACGCTCAACGGCTCGGCCAACCCGCGCGGCGCGCTCACCACCGGCTGGTTCCGCTACGACACGGTCAACCCGGGCACGTGCAACGACAGCTTCGGCTTCCGCGTGCCCTTCACCATGGGCACCTCGCTCGGGAGCGGCAACTCGGCGCAGTCGTACAGCCAGTCGCTCACCGGCCTCTCGCTCGCCACCACCTACTACTACTGCGCCATCGCGCAGAACTCCGAGGGCACGAGCTTCGGCGCCGTCACCAGCTTCACCACCTCGCCGACCGCGCCGTCGGTCACCACCCTCGCGGCCACCAGCATCACCACCAGCGCGGCGACGCTCAACGCGTCGGTGACGCCCAACGGCGCGGCCACCACCGCGTGGGTGCGCTACTCGACGACCAACCCCGGCACCTGCAGCGACACCTTCGGCACGCGCGCGCCGATCAGCGGCGGCACCACGCTCGGCGGCGGCACCTCGGCGGTGCCCTTCAGCATCACGCCCACCACGCTCACGCCCGGCGCGACGTACTACTACTGCGCCATCGCGCAGAACTCGGTCGGCCTCGGCTTCGGCGCGGTGCTGAGCTTCACCACCCAGGCCACGCCGCCCACCGTCAACACGCTCGCGGCGACGTCCATCGGCGGCAGCTCGGCGACGCTCAACGCGTCGGTGACGCCCAACGGTGACGCCACCACCACCTGGTTCCGCTACTCGACGAGCAACCCCGGCGCGTGCAACGACGCCTTCGGCACGAAGTCGCCCGCGACCGGCACCACCATCGGCAGCGGCACCAGCGCGGTGGCGGTCAGTGAGCCCCTCACCGGGCTGACGCCGGGCGCGACCTACTACTTCTGCGCCATCGCCCAGAACTCGCTGGGCACCGTGTTCGGCCTGGTGCTCAACTTCTCGACGCCGCAGGCGCCGACCGTCACCACCAACGCCGCCTCGCCCGTCACCGCGACCTCGGCGACGCTCAACGCGGTGGGCGTGGCCAACGGCACCGCGGCCACCGGCTGGTTCCGCTTCGACACGACGGATCCCGGCACCTGCAACGACACCTTCGGCACGCGTACGCCGGCCACCGGCGGCACCGCGCTCGGCAGCGGCTCGACGTCGGTCAGCTACGCGCAGGCGCTCTCGGGCCTGCTGCCGGGCACGACGTACTTCTTCTGCGCCCTCGCCTCGAACCTCGTGGGCACCTCGTACGGCGCGGTGCTGAGCTTCACCACGCCGCCGGCCGCGCCCTCGGTCGCCGCCGTGCCTGCGTCGAACATCGCCGCCACCACCGCGACCTTCAACGCCAACGTCAACCCCAACGGCTCGGCCACCACCGTCTACTTCCGCTACTCGACGACCAACCCGGGCACGTGCAACGACACCTTCGGCACGCGCTCGCCGGCCAGCGGCGGCACCTCGCTGCCCGCGCCCACCGTGGTGACGCCCGTGGTGCAGAACGTCACCGGGCTCACGCCGGGCGCGACCTACTACTTCTGCCCCATCGCGGTGAACGGCGTGGGCACCACCTTCGGCGGCGTGCAGAGCTTCACCACGCTCGCGGCGCCCACCGTGACCACCACCGCCGCGACGGGCATCGCCTCGACCACCGCCACGCTCAACGGCTCGGCCATCCCCAACCGCGACGCGACGACCGCCTACTTCCGCTACTCGACGACCAACCCGGGCACCTGCGACGACGCCTTCGGCACGCGCGCCCCGGCGACCGGCGGCACCTCGCTGGGCAGCGGCACGGTGGCGGTGAGCTTCACCCAGGCCCTCACCGGCCTCATGCAGGGCACCACCTATTACTACTGCGCCATCGGGCAGAACTCGGTGGGCACGTCGTTCGGCGCGGTGCTGACCTTCACCACCACCAACGCGCCGTCTCCCACCACGCTCGCGGCGACCAGCGTCACCGGCACCACCGCGACGCTCAACGGCTCGGCCAACCCGAACGGCGCCACGGCCACCGGCTGGTTCCGCTACGCGACGAGCAGCCCCGGCACGTGCAACGACACCTTCGGCACGCGCACCCCCACGACGGGAGGCACCGCGCTGGGGGCCGGCACGTCGCCGGTGAGCTACACGCGTTCGCTGACGGGGCTCGTCGCCGGCACTACCTACTACTACTGCGCCATCGCCTCGAACGCGGCCGGCACCGGCGTGGGCAACGTGATGAGCTTCACCACGCCCGGCGCGCCGAGCGTCACCACCAGCGCGGCGAGCGCGGTCACCACCACCTCCGCGACGCTGGAGGGCGCGGCCAACCCGAACCTCGGCGCGGCCACCGGCTGGTTCCGCTACTCGACGTCGAGCCCCGGCACCTGCAACGACACCTTCGGCACGCGCGCCCCCGCGACGGGCGGCACGTCGCTGGGCAGCGGGAGCACCGTGGTGCCCTTCACCCAGGCCATCACCGGGCTCGCGCAGGCCACCACGTACTACGTGTGCGCCATCGCCAGTAACACCCAGGGCACGCGCTTCGGCACGGTGGTGAGCTTCACCACGCAGTCGGCGCCCACCGTGTCGTCGAGCGCCGCCACCACCGTCGGCAGCACCACCGCGACCCTCAACGGCAACGTCAACCCGCGCGGCGCCGCCACCACCGGCTGGTTCCGCTACGCGACCTCGAGCCCCGGCACCTGCAACGACACCTTCGGCACGCGCATCCCCGCGACGGGCGGCATCGACCTCGGCAGCGGCACCAGCACCACGCCGATGAACCAGCCGCTCACCGGGCTGACGCCGGGCACGCGCTACTACTTCTGCGCGCTCGCGCAGAACGCCAACGGCACCGACACCGGCGGCGTGCTCAACTTCACGACGACCGACGCGCCGGCCGCGGTGACCAACGCCGCCACCTCGGTGCTGGCCAGCAGCGCGACGCTCAACGGCTCGGGCAACCCCAACGGTGACGCGGCGACGGGCTGGTTCCGCTACTCGACGACCAACCCCGGCACCTGCAACGACGCCTTCGGGACGCGCGCGCCGGCCACCGGCGGCACCGCGCTCGGCAGCGGCACCGCGGCGGTGGCCTACACCACGGCGCTCACCGGGCTCGCCTCGAGCACCACGTACTTCTTCTGCGCCATCGTGCAGAACGGCGTGGGCACGTCGTTCGGCTCGGTGCTGAGCTTCACCACGCCGGCGGCGCCCAACGTGACGACCACCGCGGCGACCTCGGTCACCTCGACCACCGCGTCGCTCAACGGCACCACCAACCCCAACGGCGCCGCGGCGACCGCGTGGTTCCGCTACGCGACGACCAACCCCGGCACGTGCAGCGACACCTTCGGCACCCGCGCGCCGTCGACGGGGGGCGTGGCGCTCGGCAGTGGCACCACCGACGTGGCGCACACCCAGGCCATCAGCGGGCTGGCGTCGGGCACCACCTACTACTACTGCGCCATCGCCTCGAACTCGGCGGGCACGGCCTACGGCGCGGTGCTGAGCTTCACCACGCCCGGCGCGCCGGTGACCACCACCACCGCGGCCACGGCCATCACCGCCTCGTCGGTGACGCTCAACGGCACGGTCAACGCGGCGGGCAACAGCACCACCGCGTACTTCCGCTACTCGACGACGAGCCCCGGCACCTGCAACACCACCTTCGGCACCCGCGCCCCGGCGACGGGCGGCACCGCGGTGCCCGCGGGCTTCACCGTCACCCCCTTCTCGGAGAACGTGAGCGGGCTCGCGGCGGCCACCACCTATTACTACTGCGCCATCGCCACCAACGCGTCGGGCACCACCTTCGGCGCGGTGCTGAGCTTCACCACCGCGGCGGGCCCGTCGGTGGCGACGTCGCCTGCGTCGGCGGTGACCAGCACCAGCGCGACGCTCAACGGCTCGGCGAACCCGCGCGGCCTCGCGGCCACCGGCTGGTTCCGCTACGCGACGAGCAACCCCGGCGCGTGCAACGACGCCTTCGGCACGCGCGCGCCGGCGACGGGCGGCACCAGCCTCGGGGCGGGCACCTCCGCGGTCGGCTTCGTGGAGAACCTCACCGGCCTGACGCCGGGCACCACCTATTACTTCTGCGCCATCGCGCAGAATGCCGCGGGCACCTCGACGGGCACGGTGGAGGTCTTCACCACGCCCGGCCCGCCGACCGTCACCACCAGCGCCGCCACCGCCGTCAGCTCGACGGGCGCGACGCTCAACGCGACCGGCGTGCCCAACCTGGCCACCACCACCGGCTGGTTCCGCTACTCGGCCACCAACCCCGGCACCTGTGACGACGTGTTCGGCACGCGCGCGCCGGCGAGCGGCGGCACGGCGCTCGGCGCAGGCACCTCGGCGACGCCCTTCTCGCAGGCGCTCACCGGGCTCACCGCGGGCACCACGTATTACTTCTGCGCGCTGGCCAGCAACGCGAACGGCACGCGCGTGGGCTCGGTGCTGAGCTTCACCACGCCCGCGGCGCCGACCGTCACCACCGTCGCCGCCTCGGGCGTCACCGGCACCCAGGCCACGCTCAACGGCACGGCGAACCCCAACGCGTCGGCCGCCACCGGCTGGTTCCGCTACGCGACGACCAACCCGACGACGTGCAACGACACCTTCGGCACGCGCACGCCCACCACCGGCGGCACCGCGCTGGGCAGCGGCACCACCGCGGCGCCCTTCACCGCGACGCTCACCGGGCTGACGCCCGGCGCGACCTACTGGTTCTGCGCCATCGCCTCGAATGCCATCGGCACGGCCTTCGGCGCGCCGCAGAGCTTCACCGTGCCCGCGGCCGGCCCGGCGGTCACCACCACCGCGGCGACCTTCGTCACCGGCGTCTCGGCGCAGCTCAACGGCTCGGGCAACCCGGGCGGCGCGGCGACCACCGGCTGGTTCCGCTACGCCACCACCAACCCCGGCACGTGCAACGACACCTTCGGCACGCGCGCGCCGGCGACGGGCGGGGCCAACCTCGGCAGCGGCACCACCAGCACCACCTTCTCGCAGGCGGTCTCGGGCCTGATGCCGGGCACCACCTATTACTTCTGCGCCGTCGCGCAGAACTCGGTGGGCACGGGCGTGGGCACGGTGCAGAGCTTCAGCACGCCGGGTCTGCCGACGGTCGCCACCTCGCTGCCCAGCACGGTGACGGGCACCTCGGCCACGCTGAGCGGCCAGGTCAACCCCAACGGCGCGGCCACCACCGGCTGGTTCCGCTACGCCACGACGGATCCAGGCACCTGCAACGACACCTTCGGCACGCGCGCGCCCACCAGCGGCGGCAGCGCGCTCGGGGCGGGCATGACGGCGGTGGCGCTGACGCAGACCGCGTTCGGCCTCACGCCGGGCACGACGTACTACGTGTGCGCCATCGCCTCGAACGTGGTGGGCACGGCCTTCGGCGCGGTGCAGACCTTCCGCACGCCGGCGGCGCCGATCGTCGTCACCTCGTCGGCGTCGAACCTCGTGGGCCTCACCGCGACGCTCAACGGCCAGGCCAACCCCAACGGCGCGGCCACCACCGCGTGGTTCCGCTTCTCGACGACCAACCCCGGCACCTGCAACGACACCTTCGGCACGCGCGCGCCGGCGACCGGCGGCTCGAACGTCGGCAGCGGGCAGACCTCGCTCGGCTACTCGCAGGGCATCACCGGGCTGCAGCCGGGCGGGCGCTACTACTTCTGCGCCATCGCCTCGAACTCGGTGGGCACGTCCTTCGGCACGGTCGAGACCTTCGACATCGAGGCGCCGCCGCCCACCGTCACCACCATCTCCGCGGGCGACGTCGCGCAGCGCGGGGCGACGCTCAACGCGCTGGCCAACCCGCGCGGCACGGCGGCGACGGGCTGGTTCCGCTACTCCACCACCGAGCCGGTGATGTGCGACGACACCTTCGGCACCCGCGTGCCGGAGAGCGGCGGCATGGCGCTCGGCATGGGCAACGTCGACGCGCCGTACAGCGTCGCGGTGGACGGCCTCAAGCCGGGCACGAAGTACTGGTTCTGCGCCATCGCGTCGAACCTGGGCGGGGCGGGCTTCGGCGCGGTGCAGAGCTTCACCACGCTGGTGACGCAGCCCACGGTGCGCACCGGCCCGGCGACGGTGATGGGCAACGACGTGACGCTCACCGGCACGGCGAACACCGCGGGCATGACCGGCAAGGCCTGGTTCCAGGTCGCGACGGATCGTCCCATCATCTGCACCGCGAGCTCCGGCCAGAAGCTGCCGCCTGAGGGGCTGTCGCTGTCCGACTCCGAGGCCGACGCGCCGGTGTCGCACCCCATCTCGAGCTCGCCGGGCACCTACTACTACTGCGCGGCGGTCGAGACCGGCGGCGGCACGGTGTTCGGCGAGGTGCAGAGCTTCACCATCGCGGAGGAGAAGGCGCAGGGCTGCACGTGCTCCACCGGCGGCGAGCTCGGGCTGTTCGCGCTGGGCGTGCTCTTCCTGCGGCGTCGCCGCGCGTCGTGAGGTGGCTCGTCGCCGCGGTGCTCGTCTTCGGCTGCGCTCACCCGGCGCCGCCGACGACGCCAGCCGAAGCCACGGAGCAGCGCGCGCTTCGAGTGGAGCGCTGCGACCCGTCGTCGCCGCCCCAGCCGGAGTTCGTCGAGCTCGAGGAGTGGGATCAGCACCTCTCGCCGCTCGCCTTCCGGCTGGCGCGCGGCTCGGAGCCGGCGGCCTGCGCGGAGGGCGTGGCGTCGCCGTCGCTCGACGCCGGTGAGCTGCAGCGCGGGTGCGAGGCGCTCGCCGCGCGTCATCCGAAGCCGGACGAGCGGGCGGCGTGCGTCGAGGCGTGCCTGTCGAACAGCTGGTACTTCGGCGCCCGCCAGGTGCACCTGGAGCTGGTCAGCGTGGTCGAGGCGCTGAGCGTCCGCTGGGACGCGTGCGGGAAGGAGTCGTCGCCGGAGCGCGCGTGGCTCTGCGCCGGAGGGCGGAAGGTGCCGGCGGGCTTTCGGCTCGAGCGGCCCTCGGCGGACGTGTTCCGCGTGACCGGGCGCTTCCGCGACGGCGGCCAGACGTGGACGCTCGAGTCGGTGCGCTTCTCGACGTGCGGCCGCACCCTGCGGCTCGTGCAGCAGCCCGCTCCGCGCCCCGGGCCGCGCCGATCGCCCGCTGGCAGCCGGCCGTTCGCCGTCATCGGAGAGCTGTGAGCGGCGGGAGCTCGAGCAGCGCGCGCACCTCGTCGACCGGCCGGTCCCAGTACGACTCGTAGCGGGGCCTGATGACCGGGCGCGTGCGCCTGCCGCGGCGCCACGCGTCGCGGAGGCGGCGGAGGTACTGCGGCGTCGACAGCTCGAGGTTCGGCAGCACGTGCACCAGCGAGTAGACGAGCAGCAGCGCGGCGGTGCGGGTGCCCATGTTGCCCAGGTAGAAGGCCTGCACCTCCATCTCGCCGAGCTCGTCGGTGCCGTACCCGGTGAGCACGTGCACGAGGTCGTGGGTGTCGCGGAAGCGCTTGGCGAGGAACTCGGCGTCGTTGCGCACCTCGAAGGGGCTGTCGAAGGGCTTGAGGCCACGGCTGCTCAGGAAGCGCGCGAACTCCGCGCCGAGCGTACCTTCGGGGAGCCGCGCCAGCGCCGGGAGGTCGAGCGCGCTCCCCTGGAGGGCCGGTCGCTCGGCGAGCAGCGCGCGGCCGTCGTCGGTCTTCGCCAGCTCCGGGGCGAGGCGCGCGTAGCTCTCGTGGTCGAGGCTCTTGAGCAGCGCGGGGCCGGCGACGGGGTGGTCGACTTCCTTGTGGAGGATCTTCAGCGACCTCCACGCCACGCGCAGCCGCGTGGGGAGTGACGCGTCTTCGGGAAGGAACAGGTGCGCGCTCGCCGCCGGGGTCATGGCCCGAAGCGGAGACGAGGAGCGCGCTCGCCGTCAATCACCCGCCCGCGAGCCGGGGAGGCGGGGCGCGGCGCAGGCCGTCGACGATGTGTTCGTAGATGCTCGCGTCCCAGAAGCCGTCGAAGTGCCCGACGGGGCGCGCGTCGCACAGCTCGACGTTGAAGGCGCCCTGCACGGCGGCCGTGGCCCTCGGGAGCAGGTAGGGATCGTCGCAGCTGAAGATGGACGTGAAGGCGACGTCGGCGGGGAACGGCGCGCGGTCGAGCGAGGTCAGCAGCTCGCTGTCGAGCTCGATGTCGTGCATGCCGGGCCACTGCGTGAAGTTGGCGACGAGCGCTGCGGGCAACGAGCCGTGGTGCGGGGAGACGAAGGTCACGAGGTGTCGCACGTGGCGTGCCCCGCCGAGCTGCTGCACGTGGAAGCGGGCCGTCACCCCGCCGACGCACTCCGCGACGATGTCCACCGAGTCGGCGCCGGTGGTCGCGAGCACCTCGTCGATCTTCCCCGCCAGCCGCCGCGCCGCCGGCTCGACGCCGGTGGTGAGCAGGGCAGGGTCTTCGATGATGATCGGCCGGAAACCGTCACGACGGAGCCGCGCCGCCATCGGCGCGAAGAACTCGGCCGCGATGGTCATGCCCGGGACGAGCACCACGACGCGCCCATCGCCCGACGCGCGCGGCGGCTCGGCGGTCACGTCGACCTGCAGCGCGTCGCGGTACTGCGCGAGCCAGTGCCGCTTCCACGCGACGGGGCTGGTGGGGCTGCGCACGACGACGCAGGCGCTGCTCGCGAGACACATCGACAGCACGACGAGGGCTCGGTTCATGGCTGCCGTTTGCCGAACGAACTGCCCGGCGGGCGTGCTTCGGCGCGACGAACGCGTATCCGCGCGCGACACGCGTCGGGGCAGTCGAAATCCGCTACGTTGGGAGGTCATGCGCATCGCTGCCGTGCTGTCGATGCTCTGGGCCTTCGCCGCAGCGGGCTCGGGGGAAGCGGAGAAGAAGCCTCGCCTGGTGGTCAACGAGCTCGCCGCCGTGGGCGCCGCGCGCGAGGAGGCCACCGCGATGACCGACGCGGTGGTGACGTACCTCGCGGGCCGCGGCGTGTTCGACGTGGTGAGCCCCCGCGACGTGCAGACGCTGATCGGCGCCGAGCGGCAGAAGGAGCTCCTCGGGGCGTGCGCGAGCGACTCGCTGGCGTGCAGCCTCGACCTCTCGAAGGTCGTGGCCGCGCGCTTCGTGCTCTCCGGGCAGCTGGCGCGCGTCGGCTCGGCGTACCAGCTCACGCTGCAGATGGTGGACACCGAGCGCTCGCAGGCGGCGGGGCGCAGCAGCCGGCTCGCCGGCTCCCTCGTCGCGCTGCGCGAGCTCGTGCCGTACGCCGCGTCGGAGGCGACCGGCTCTCCGCTCCCGCCCCCGCCGTCGCGCGCGCTGCCCATCACCCTCATCGGCACCGGCGGGGCGACGCTGCTCGCGGGCGGAGTGGTGGGCCTCCTCGCGCTGTCGAAGGAGTCGCAGCTCAACGACGAGCTCTGCCCGGGCGGCCCGCTGCCCGACGGCCGCTGCCAGGGCGTCAACCTGCGCCCGCAGGAGTTCTACGTCGCGCAGCAGCAGGGGCTCACGGTGCAGAAGGGGCTCAGCCTCGGGCTGATGGCGGCCGGCGCGGTGATGCTGGGGCTCGGCCTCTGGCTGATGCCGCCCGATGACGCCCGCACGCGCATCAGCGCGCGCGTGGTGCCGACGGCCGACGGCTTCGCGCTCGTGGGGAGCTTCCGATGAACGCTCGACTCCTGCTCCTCGGCGCGGTGCTCGTCTTCGGAGGCGTGGCGGCCTGCACCGGGCTCCACCTCGACAACCCGAACGCCTGGCCGTGCGACTACGCGGCGGGTCCCGGGGCGCGCGACGCCGCGTGCCACGCGGGCGACGTGTGCGGCCTCGACAACCTCTGCCACCCGTACCTCTACGAGGGCCCACGCTTCGAGGGGACGGCCACCGTGCCGTCGTACGGTCCGGGCAGCCATCAGGGCGAGCTGCTCCACCCGCTGGTGCTCGACGAGCCGCTGGTGGCGGTGGCGCGCCAGCTGCCGTTCAACAGCCGGGACGACTCCATCTGGGCGCGGACCGAGAGCGGCCGGTTCGTCGGTGTCTCGGCGCGGGGGCAGGTGCTCGATGTGCCGCTGCTCGACGCGGGCGTCGCGGCGCTCTCCTCGGTGCAGCCGCTGACGCTGGGCGGGCAGTCCACGAGCGTGCTCCGCACCACTGACGGTGCGCTCTTCCTCGGCCGCGCCGCCTTGCCGTCCAACCGCATCCCCGTCGACGAGGGCGCGGAGGTCCGCTTCCTCGACTCGCCGCCGCAGGGGCTCGACCGTGAGAGCGCCTCGTCCTTCCCGGTGGTGTGGACCGACGCCGGCGTGATCGGCTTCGTCATCCCGGAAGGTGCGATGCGACCACGCGTCGATCCCTTCGTCACCATCCCGGGCGTGCTCGACGTGGCAGGCATCACGCTGCCCGAGCGGCTGTGGGTGGCGGCGCTGACCGCGACCCGGCTCCAGCTGAACGAAGTGGGGCAGCAGCCCGACGCGGGGCGGGAGCCGCTCGACGACGGCGTGCTCGAGCTGAGTCCGCTCCCGTCCGGCGTGCTCGGCGGCAGGCTGCGGACCGATCGACAGGGGCGCATCATCGCCGCGGTGCGGGCCACCGCCGACGCCTCGCGGCAGTATGTGCTCTCGACCTGGCAGGTGAGCCTCACCGCCGAAGGCCCGCAGCTCACCCAGCCCTGGCCCGACTGCGCGCCGTGTCGCGCGGGCGAGGAGCTCCGCTTTGCCTCGGCGTCGGTCGCCAGCGGCGCGCCGGTGGTCGAGGTCGCCTGCCGCGCGCCGGGCTTTGATCAGGTGCGCGCGCTGCGCGTGGTGGGGAGCGTCGCGCTGAGCCCCACCGATGCCTGCCGCACCGAGCGCTTCGAGCCGCCTTTCCCGCTCGAGCGGGTGAATGCCGTCGACGCTGGGGCGGTGGCGTGGGGCAACCAGGTCGGGCTGGTGCTGGGCGGAAGGCGCGGCGAGGTGTGGCAGGGCGAGACGCTGTCGGGCATGCAGCCGCTCTTCCTCGACCGCGTGCCGCGCGACGTGGCGCCGGTGCAGATCGTCGACAACGCGAAGCGGGTCATCGGAGGCACGCTGGCGGCCATCGCCGACGAGTTCCTCACGGTGCTCGAGACCCCGCTCCTCGCCGACGGAGGCACGCGGCTCAACGGCTTCCGGCGCGTCGACGAGCGGCAGCTCGGGGTGAGCGACGACGAGCACCTCCTCGCCTTCGTGCACGACACGCCGGGCTGGGGCGTCACCACCAGCGGCGACGTGGTGAAGTCGCTCGTGGGCCTCACCTCGCTCGAAGGTCGCACCGGCCCGCGCCTCGTGGCGGCGAGCGGCGCGCCGATTCGAGGCAGCATCGGCGGGGAGGCGTTCAACGCCGCCGACGGGAGCCTGCAGGCCTTCTTCGTCGCCGCCGACGACGGGCTCTACTTCGTGCGCGACCCGCGCTCGTTCGTCGATCGCCCCTCGACGGAGCTCGTCGAGCTCACGCCCGAGCTGACCCCGGAGCCGTCGGTGCCCATTCGCAGCCTGGCGCTCGAGCGCACGCCGCTGGGGACCGACGGCGTCTCGAAGGCGCGCGGCTACCTCGTGACCTCGCGCAACGTGTACGCGTGGCAGCTCGGTGGCCAGCCGGCGCGGTGGTCGGCCACGCAGCTCCTGCTCGGCGGCGGCGAGCCGGTCGAGGTGTGGTTCGACTCGTCGCGCAGCGCGCTGGGCCGCGTCGGCTTCCGCGACGGTGAGGTCTACTCGCTCCCCGGCGGCTACCTGCTCGCCGAGGCGATCCCCGGAGGTGACGCCGGCACGCCGCCGCAGGTGCTCGACTTCGAGAACCTCGGGGGCTGGCCGGTGGCCTTCACCACCACCGGGCTCTTCGTCGCGGGCTGGGACCTCGTGGGCGAGCGACTGCAGAACCGCTTCGCCGACGGCGGGGTCAACCGCCCGATGTCGTGGCGGCGCATCACCTTGCCCGACGGCGGCGAGCCGTGGCTGGCGCGCCCGGCTGCGCGCCGGAGCGCGAAGCTCTTCGTGGCGGTCGACCCGTACACCGACGCCGGGCTCCAGCCGCACCGGCTGCTGCTCTTCCTCGACGATCAGGTGTTGCAGGTCGCGGAGCACTCGCGGAAGTAGGCGGCCGATGAAGCTGCTGTCGCTGTCGTACGAGCGGTTCCGCAACCTCGAGCCCACGGCGCTCGTGCCGTCGGCGCACGCCACCATCGCGGTGGGCGAGAACGGGCAGGGCAAGACCAACCTCCTCGAGGGGCTGTACCTGCTGGCGACGCTCAAGCCGCTGCGCGCCAACCGCCTCTCGGAGCTGATCCGCTTCGGCGAGGCGAGCGCGCGCGTCACGGGCCGCTTCCTGCTCTCGGGCGCGGAGCGGGAGATCTCGGTGGAGATCATCCCCGGCGGGCGCACGGCCTTCGTCGACGGCAAGCGCGCGCCGTCGCTCGAGGCCTACTTCGGCGGCGTGTCGGTGGTGGCCTTCACGCCGGACGACCTGGCGGTGGTGAAGGGCGGGCCCGACGGGCGGCGCGCCTTCCTCGATCGCAGCGTCTTCAACGTGCAGCCGGCCTACCTCGACGAGAGCCGCGAGTACGCGCGGGCGCTCAAGAGCCGCAACAAGCTGCTCAAGGACCGCGCACCGATGAGCCACCTCCAGGCGTGGGACGCGACCCTGGCGAAGCTCGGTGCGCGGCTGTGGGTGCGCCGCCGCGCGCTGATGCTCGCCCTCACCGAGCGGGCGCGCGCCGCGTTCCAGCGCATCGGCCGCTCGGCGCTCGAGGCCAACTGGAGCTACGAGCCGGCGCACCTCGGCGACGGCCTGCAGTTCGGCATGGCCTCCGAGAGCGAGCTCGCCCAGCGCATGCTCGACCGCCTCGACGCGCGCCTCAGCCGCGACGTCGAGCGCGGCTTCACCTCGGTCGGCCCGCACGCCGACGACGTCGACATCACGCTCGGCGAGAAGCCCGCCCGCGCCTTCGCCAGCCAGGGCCAGAGCCGCGCGCTGGTGCTGGCGTGGAAGGTGGCGGAGATCGAGAACCTCCAGGCGCAGAACGGCTTCCTGCCGCTCCTGCTGCTCGACGACGTGTCGAGTGAGCTCGACCCTGAGCGCAACGCGTTCCTCATGGGCTACCTCGCCGACTCCGGCGCGCAGACGCTGCTCACCACCACCGACGCCGCGCTCGTCAGGCGTGCCGCGGGGCCGGACACGAAGTGGTTCCGCGTGCGCAGCGGCTCGGTGACGCCGTACGAGCCGAGCTGACCTTCTCCCTCCGCCTGCGGGCTCAGAGGTGGAGTCCCTTCGCGGTGTCTCCGCCTCGGCACGACGCCCGCGCCAGCACCTCGAGCGTGTACTCGGATTTCACCGCATCGTTGCGCCCGAGGCTCCGCTCGGGAGTAGAAGCGTGCGTGGAGGGGGGCAGAAGAGGAGCGTCGTGAAGCTTCGTCGGAGTGAGTCGCAGTCGCAGGTTGGGAGTGGAGCACCGAAGACGCCGACGTCGACGAAGCCCGTCGCGTCACCGGCGCCGCAGGCAGGCTGGGCGCCGAAGCCCTCGAGACCGGCGCCGTCGTCAGCGCCGCCGCTCGCTCCGTCGCGGGCCCTGCCGTTGACGCTCGAGGCGCTGCCGCGCTCGTCGGCCTGGGCCGCGCTGCCGCCGCTCCGTCAGGGGCAGATCGACGCGATGCTGCGGTCCGACTCGCGGCTCGGCATGCGTGCCCGCCTGGCCGCGGGCGAGCTCCTCAAGCAGCCCGACTTCGACGCGCTGCCGCCCGCCGAGCAGGCCTCGCGGCTGAGCGCGACGCTGAACGACGTGGTGCCCTTCCTCGCCATCGGTGAGGTCGGAGCGAGCCGCGCGCCGACCACGGTGACGCAGGGCGCGACCACCGAGCTGGCCGGCTACGAGTTCCCCGGCCGCACCACCACGGCCCTGCGCACCGAGGTCACCATCGGCGGCCACACGCTCGCCGTGCTGCGCCCGAAGGACGGCGTCTACACGCCCGACACGCAGCACTCGCTCGAGGAGGTGCTCGACGCGCTGGCGCGCATGCCGCCCGAGAGCCTCGCCGAGGTGAAGGAGGTGCGCCTCAACCCGGTGCGCAACCCGACCGACGACTTCTGGGCGCGCACCTACGGGCAGGCGGACTTCCGCACGTACATGAACTGCGGCGCCGACGGCGTGGTGACGGTCTTCCCGCAGGGCTCGAAGGCGTCCGCGAGCAACATCGCGTCGACGATGGTGCACGAGACGGGGCACGCGTGGTCGCTGCGCGAGTGGGGCAACGACGACAGCGCGAAGTGGGGCGAGTGGAAGGCCGCCGCGCAGCGCGACGGGCTGACGCCCTCGAAGTACGGCCGCAACGCCGTCGAGGAAGACCTCGCCGAGTCGCAGGTGCTGTACCTCGAGTCGCGCGGCACGCCGCTCCACGAGACCTACCGCGCGATGTACCCTCAACGCTTCGCGATCCTCGATCGTCGCTTCGGAGGTGCGTCATGAAGCCCCAGCACCCGGGCCGCATCGTGTTCGTCGAGAAGGGCGTGCCGGGCGAGAAGGTGCTCGCGGTGAGCGAGGTGCCCGAGGCGGTCGCCTTCGCGCAGGTCGGCGGCGCGCTCGTGCCGGTCGTTCGAGTCGAGGCCGAGGTGGTGGGCGACCAGCGCGTCATCACCAGCTACGGCGCCGACGGCCAGCGGCTCGGCGCGACCTGGCAGCGCCGCGGCTGACCGTCGTCGCGAAGGCGCGCGAACTCTTCCGTGCGTCTTCCTCGCGAGCGCATCGAGCCTCGCGACCTCGGCGCACCCTGTCATCTCGACGTCTCGCCCTCTCAGGCGAGGAGTCTCTCCGCCGCGCGCGGCGAGCGTTCGGCTCGTGCCACCGTCTCGAGCGCCGCAGCTCAGCCGACCTGCTCGGTCTCGAAGGCGATGGGCGGCGGCGGCGTCTCGTGCGCGCGCAGGTGTCGGCGCAGCGCGACCGAGGGGACGTGGAAGTCGATCTCCAGGTGGTGCCGGCCCTCGAGCGTCAGCAGGCGCTGGAACGAGAAGGCCGACAGCCCCTCGGCGAGGCGGCGCCGGTGGAAGCGCGCGTCGAGCACGCTCGCGCGGTGAACGGCGGTGGTGACGTTCGGCGCGCGGAACACGCAGAACACGAGGCGCCCGTCCATCGCCGCGTCGAGCGCGAGCTCGAGGCCCAGCGCGTCGTCGACGAGGTCGATGCCCACCACGTCGAGCGGCATGAGCTTCGTGGCGCGCACGAAGTCGTCGGGCTCGGCGTCGCTGCCGAGCATGAATTGTCGCGCGGCGCCGGGGCCAGGCGTGAGCGGGAGGCCCAGCGGCTCCTCGAGCGACGCGACGTGACGGCCCTCGGCGGCGAAGCGCTGCAGCAGCGCGGCGAGCAGCGTGGTGCGGCCGCTGCCGGGCTCGCCCGAGAGGAGCACCAGCCCGCGGGTGAGCTTGAGCAGCGGCCCCTGCACCAGCGGCGACAGCCCGAGCGCGTCGAGCGCCGGCGCGGCACGGGGCAGGGCGCGGAAGGTCGCCGCGCGGAAGGTGCGCTCGGTGGTGAGCGTCAGGCGGAAGCGCCCCAGCCGCTCGGAGGCGATGGAGTGCACCGTGGGCCCGCGCGTCTCGAGCGCCTCCGGCTCGAGCACCGGGCGCAGCAGCTCGGTGAGCTCGTCGGGTGTGAGCGGCTCGTCGCTGAGCGCGCGTGAGCCGAACGGGCCGTGCGCGGTGGGCGGCAGCCCGACGGTGAGCGTGAGGTCGTTGCCGCCGAGCTCACGGAGCTGGGCGAGCAGGGCGCCGACGTCGGGAGAGCCCGCCGCGCCGGGTCGCGCCGTGCCCGCTGCCCGCAGCGCCTCCCGCACCAGCACCACGTGCTCCTCGGGCGCGCGCTCGGCGCGGAGCGCGGAGCTCTCGAGGAGGTTGACCAGCTCGGATTCCCACCCGTGCTGGACCGCCTCGCGCGCCGCTTTGAGCGACTCGCGCGAGAGCTGCCGCTGGATGATGCGCAGCGGGAGCGCACCGAACGCCCGCGCGCCGACGCCGCGGCGATCGAGCCAGCCGCCTTCCATCAGCTGCCAGGCGAGCGCATCGTCGGCGAGCGCGAGCGACGCGATGAGCAGGAAGCGCTGCTCCCACCCGTCGTCGCCGTCGAGCTCGAAGCTGCCGCCGAACTCGCCCGCCGAGACGATGGCGCGCGTGAGCGCGAGCGCCGCCTCGTCGTCGAGCACGCCGGTGTCGGCGGTGCGCTCGAGCGCGTCAGACGGCGCCGCGCGGAGGTGCTCGCGCAGCGCTTCAGGCTCGAGGTAGCGCGCGTGGAGCACTCCCATGGCCGCTCAGATGTCGAGGGTCGCGTTGAGCGCGTTCTTCTCGATGAAGTCGCGGCGCGGCTCGACCTCGTCGCCCATCAGCAGTGAGAACATGCGCTCGGCCTCGACCGCGTCCTTCACCGTCACCTGGAGCAGCGTGCGCACCTCGGGGTCCATCGTCGTGTCGCGCAGCTGCTCGGGGTTCATCTCGCCCAGACCCTTGTACCGCTGGATCGCCACGCCGTGCTGCGCGTCGTCGAGCGCGAACTTGAGGACCTCCTGGTACGTCTGCGCCACCACCGGCGCACCGTCGCCGATGTGCAGCTCGTAGGGCGCGGGGCCGAAGGCCTTGAACGACTCCTTGAGCGTGACGAGCTCGCGGAACTCGGGCGAGGTGAGGAACGGCACGTCGATCACCGTCTCGCGCGGCATGCCGTTCACTTCGGTGGGGAGGATGTACTTCTTCGCCGAGTGCTCCGGGTCAGCGACGCGACGGGTGCCGTTCTTGGCGAACCACTCCACCAGCTCCGGGTGCCGCTTCTCGAGGTACTCGATCATCAGCTCGAACTGATCCGCCGCGGCGTCGTCGTTCTTGAGCGTCTCGACGTCGATGGTCGTCGCCTGGATCAGCGCGTCGATGACGCGGGCGTCCTTCCGGAGCGCCATCTTCTCGAGGCTCTTCTCGTAGCGGATGACCTTGCCGAGCAGGGGCATGAGCTCCTCGCCGCTCAGCTCGCTCTTGTCGGCGCGCACCAGCTTCGTGCGCTCGCCGGCGATCGAGAGCAGGAAGCGGTCCTTGCCCTCGTCGTCCTTCACGTACAGCTCCTTCTTGCCGCGCGTGATTTTGTAGAGCGGAGGCTGCGCGATGTAGACGTAGCCCTTCTCGATGATCTCCGGCATCTGACGGAAGAAGAACGTCAGCAGCAGCGTGCGGATGTGCGAGCCGTCGACGTCGGCGTCGGTCATCAGGATGATGCGGTGGTAGCGGATGTCGTCGGGCTTGTAGTCCTCGGTGCTCGCGCCCGCGCGCACGCCGGTGCCCAGCGCGGTGATCAGCGTCACGATGGCGTCGCTCGAGAGCATCTTCTCGACGCGCGCCTTCTCGACGTTGAGGATCTTGCCGCGCAGCGGGAGGATCGCCTGGTTCTCGGCGTTGCGGCCCTGCTTCGCCGAGCCGCCTGCGGAGTCACCCTCGACGATGTACAGCTCGCAGACCGCCGGGTTCTTCTCGCGGCAGTCGGCGAGCTTGCCCGGCAGCGAGAGGCCGTCGAGCACGCCCTTGCGGCGCACCGTCTCCCGCGCCTTGCGGGCCGCGATGCGCGCGCGCGCCGCGTCGCCGATCTTCCCGATGATCTTCTTCGCGTTCTGCGGGTTCTCGTCGAGCCACGTCTGGAGCTTCTCGTTGACGATGCTCTCGACCAGGCCCTTCACCTCGGAGTTGCCGAGCTTCTGCTTGGTCTGCCCCTCGAACTGCGGCTGGGGGATCTTCACCGAGATGACGGTGGCCAGGCCCTCGCGCGCGTCGTCGCCGGTGGGCTGCTCCTTGAGGTCCTTCCACAGGCCGGTGCGCTCGGCGTAGCTGTTGATGCTCTTGGTGAGCGCCGCCTTGAAGCCCGAGAGGTGGGTGCCGCCCTCGGGCGTGTTGATGTTGTTGGCGAAGGTGAAGATCTTCTCGTCGTAGCCCTCGTTCCACTGCATCGCGATCTCGACCTGCACCTGGTCCTTCTCGCCCTTGAAGGAGATCGGCTTCTCGTGGAGCGGCGTCTTCGCCGAGTTGATGTACTCGACGAAGCTGGTGATGCCGCCGGCGAACTTGAAGTCGTGGCTCTTGCCGGTGCGCTCGTCGGTGATGGTGATGTGCAGCCCGGCGTTGAGGAACGCGAGCTCGCGCAGGCGCGACGAGAGCGTGTCGAAGTCGTAGTCCTTCACCTCGAAGATGGTCGGGTCGGGGTGGAAGCTCACCTTGGTGCCGCGCTTGTCGGTGACGCCCACCTCGGCGACCTGCTGCTGCGGCACGCCGCGCGCGTACTTCTGCTGGTACACCTTGCCGTTGCGCTGCACCTCGACGTGCAGCCAGTCGGACAGCGCGTTGACGCACGACACGCCGACGCCGTGCAGACCGCCCGAGACCTTGTACGCCGAGTTCTCGAACTTGCCGCCCGCGTGCAGCTTGGTCATCACCACGTCGAGCGTGTCCATGCCCGGGACCGTGGGGTGCGGCCCGACGGGGATGCCGCGGCCGTCGTCGACCACGCTGATCGAGTTGTCGACGTGGATGAAGACGTTGACCTGCGTCGCGAAGCCCGCCAGCGCCTCGTCGACCGAGTTGTCCACCACCTCGTAGACGAGGTGATGCAGCCCGCGGAAGAACGTGTCGCCGATGTACATGCCGGGGCGCTTGCGCACGGCCTCCAGGCCCTCGAGCACGGTGATGCTCGCAGCGTTGTACTCAGCCGGCTTCGGCGCTTCGTTCGGTGTTGCGTTGGTGTCCATCGAGTCCCCAGAAAGGCCATTTCTGCGCGCGTCGCAAAGGCGCAGAATCACGCCTTCGGCTCTACCATGTTTCTCCCTGTTCAAGGGGTGATTTGAGGCTGCGTAACGCCATGAAATGACGATGAAATCTGGCGTCCGGAAGGCCCCGGCTGCGCCCTCGGCGCGGGGCCCCTGGAACTGATGTCGATCAGCTCGCCCGGGTACGCGCGATGCAGCCCTTCGAGGCGACTCAGACCAGGAGGTCGGTCATGAAGTGCAGAGACGTGATGTTGACGCTCGTGTACCGCTGTCTGGAAGACACCTCGGTCGCGGAGTGCGCGCGCATCATGCGTGACGAACACCTCGGCTTCCTTCCCGTCGTCGACGTCGAGGGGTCGGTGCTGGGCGTGGTGACGGATCGCGATCTCGCGGTGCGGGTGCTCGCCGAGCGGCTGCCGCCCACGACGCGGGTGAGCGAGGTGATGAGCACCGGCCCGTTCCTCACGTGCGCGCCCGACGACGACCTGCGCGAGCTCGAGAAGCGCATGAGCGACGAGAAGAAGGGCCGGGTGATGGTGCAGGACGACAACGGCACGCTGCTGGGTGTGATCAGCCTGTCGGACATCGCGCAGCACGAGTCGTCGGCGGTGCGCATGGCGCGGTTGTTCCAGGCCGTGACGCGGCGCGAGTCGGTGTCGCTGGCGCGGTCGTGACGCGCAACCGCTGCCGACGCCGGTAACCCTTGCGTCGAGGTGAAACCATGAGGCGGGTGATGACGCTGCTGTGCGGCGTGGCGCTGTTCGCTTGTACGCCGCGGCTGGACCCGGTGGGGCCGGTGCCCGGCGCCGAGCGCTTCGCGTTCGTCGAAGCCGAGGGCGTGCGGCTGTGGGCCTCGGGCTCGTCGTGGGACGGGCAGCCGGCGAACCTCGAGGAGTTCCTCACGCCGGTGCTGGTGACGATCGAGAACGTGAGCGGACGGCAGCTGCGGCTGACGCCCGCCGACCTCACGCTCGTGGGCAGCTCGGGCATGCACTACGCGGCGCTGCCGCCGCTCAAGGCCGACGTGCGCAGCGAGCTCGGGCTCGAGGGGCAGGTGGTGCTCGCCGACTACCACCGCGCGGTGCCGGTGCGCCCGGCGCCGCGGCCGCACCCGGGCCACGCGCCGCCGCCGAAGCGTTTCTGGGTGGTGCGGCCCTGGGTGCCGTTCCACGTCGGTGTGCCGCTCTGGCCCGCTCCGTGGCCGTGGTGGAGCGTGCACTGGCACACCACCCACTACGCGCAGTGGCCGGTGCCGCTGCCGAGCGACGACATGATCCGCCGCGCGTTGCCGGAGGGGGTGCTCGACGATGGCGGCACGGTCTCGGGCTTCGTCTACTTCCCGCAGCTCGGCGCGCGCGAACGCACGGTGAAGCTCGAGCTCAAGCTCGCCGACGCGACGACCGGAACGGAGTGGGGCGTGGCGCGCGTGCAGTTCCTCGTGCGGTAGTTGCGCAGCGCGCGCCCGCGAGCCGAGGATGAGGGCATGTGGGCGGCCCTCATCCTCGCGATGTGCGCGCCGCCGTCGCCGGAGGTGAGCCCTCCCCCCGGCCTCGTTCCACCGAACCCGACCCTGTGGGTGCTTGCGCGCCGCGTGACGCCGGTCTTCCTCGACGCCCGCGGGCGCTCCCTGCCACGCACGGAGCTGGCGCGCTCTCCAGAGGTGCTCGAGGTGACGCTCGCCGCCGACGCGGGCACGGAGTTCTTCGTCCAGCTCGGCACGGTGCGCCTCGGCCCGTGGCGCGTGTCGCAGGTCCCTGCTGTCATGCTGACCGCTCCCGCGCTCGAGCCGCTCGAGGAGTTCGAGTCCGGTGGCTGTCCCTCCGCGCACGGGTGGGAGCTGTCGAGCGACGTGCGCGCGCCGATGTACGAGCTCGAGCTTGCGGGTGCGAGCACGACCTCCGTCGCGTGGTCGACCGGGCTCATCGTCGGCCACGCAGCTTGTCGCCCCGACACGTGGGACTGGCGCCGCGGCGACGTCAGCGTCCGGCTCCGCGGGCACTTCGCCGATGGTTCGGTCGGGGCGTGGAGCGAGTGGCTCGAGCTCGACGTGCCCCACGCGCCGCTGCGGACGCGCTTCGTCGGCATGCTCGAAGGCAACGAGCTGGCGGTGCTGATGCTCCTGACGCTCGGGGGCTCGGCGCTCGCTGCCATCGGTGGGCTCGGGCTGCGGCTCACGCGCCTGCGGCGTGAATAGGCGTGCGCGGCGGGTCGTCGTGGCGCGCATGCACGCTGCGCTTCTCCTTCTCAGTCTCGGCCAGCTCCAGGGACTCGTGACGTGGACCGACGCCGACGGGGTGGTGCATGTCGCGGCCGCGCAGGAGGCCCCGGCGAGCGCGCGACCGCTCGAGGGCGGCAGCTACTCGGTGGTCGATGCCGACGTGCGGCCGAGGGTCCTGCCCGACGGCGGCACGCGGGAGGCCGACTCCGCGTCGTGGAGGGCACGGCTGCAGCAGGCGCGTGGCGTGCTCGAGAGCAGACGACTGCAGGAGCGCGCCGCGCGAGAGCAGCTCGACGCCGCGAGCGCCGAGGTGTGTGTCACCGCCGAGGCGCATCTCGAGGTCCCCGCGCACCGCCGCCGTCGCGCGGGTTCGTCGCGGGTGTCGAGCACCGAGACGCGCTGCGTGCGCCAGAGCCCGTCGCCGGCGCTCCGTGCGTCGTGGGCACAGCGGCTCGCGGAGCGTGAGCAGGCCGAGCGTGAGCTGCGTGCTCTCGAGCAGCAGGCGCTCGCCGCCCGCCTCCCGCTCGCCGACTGGAGGTGAGGCCCGCGCCGCGGCGCGACGCTCGAACTGGGGGTGCGAACGTGCTCGAGGACGACACGCAGAGGCCCCCGGAACCGAAGTGCGTGACTATCGCGGGGAGCCGAGGGGCACGGACGCTTCTCGGCACGGCGTGAGCCCCTCGTCATCACCTCGCCCAGAAGCCGGAGCACGGCGCTCAACGGCTCGACGGCGATCGAGACGAGCACCGCGGTCTGCGGAAGCCGTCGAGGAGGAGCTCGAGGTCACCGGCCGCCCGCTGCGCGACGCTCGGCGCCGAACCCGAGCAGCTCCTCGAGCTGCGCAGTCGCCACGTCGCGCAGCGACTCGTGCTGCTTCGGGTACTCGCGGATCCACCTCAGCGCGTCATCGATCGACGAGAAGATCCGGTGACGCTCGCCTGCGCCGCTGATCACGTTCGCACCGGCGATGCCGACGCGCATCAGGGCCGCGCCGAGGCCGCCTCCGAGGAGCACCAGGCCTGAGCAGCGCAGGCGCGGGCCGAACGCGCGGATGTGCTCTGCCGCGCGCTGACGCGCCCCGGCGCTGATCCTCCCGATGCGGTCTGCGTGGAAGATGACGAGGTGTGACAGCTCACCGAAGCGCTCGACGACCGGCTGCTGCGCCGCGAAGTCGGCGTCGAGCTCCGCCTCGGTGGTCGCGCCCGTGAAGTACACGCACACCAGGCTCCCGTGCTGCCACGTCACCGAGCCCTCTCGCGTCCGCAGGCACTGCCACCCGTCGACCATGCTCCAAGCTTAGTGGCGTCGCGCCCCGCCGCATCCCCGTGTGGGAGCACGTCGGCGAGGTGGGTGTGCTCGCCCGGCCTTTCTGCGCGTCTGTCCTATGGCCGGACCGCTCACCACCCCTCGGAGCCCTCCCCCATGAGAACCCTGCTGATCCTCGCTTCCTGCGCGCTGCTCTCGGCGTGCGCCTGCAACAACGTGGCGGCCGTCGACCCCGATGCCGGCGCGGACGGTGGAGACACCACGACCGGCGGCGGTGCCGGAGGAGGTGGCGGCGGAGCGACGGGCGGCGGAGGCGGCGCGCTCCCCGACGGCGGCACGGCGTGCGGCGGCGCCGGTGAGGCCTGCTGTCCCGGCAACGCCTGCACCGGTGGCGGGTGTTGCGTGTCGGGGCAGTGTGTCGGTGCCGGGGGCGCGTGCGGGATCGGCATGGGCGTGTGCACCGCCGGCAGCTGCGGCACCTGCGGCGGTACCGGCGAGGCCTGCTGCCCCGGCGCCCAGTGCACCGCTGGAGGGACCGCCTGCGTCGCGGGCGTCTGCTCGGCGTGCGGCGGGCTCGGTGAGGCCTGCTGCGCGAACAACGCGTGCACCGCCGCGGGCGCGACGTGTCGCAACAACACCTGCACCGTCTGTGGCGGTCCGGGCGAGGCGTGCTGCGCGGGGCGGGTGTGCGACTCCGGCAGCGTGTGCAACGGTCAGAACGGCGGCACCTGCGCCCTGTGCGGCGGCCCCGGCCAGCCGTGCTGCGCGGGCAACGCCTGCGGTGCGGGCGGCTGCTGCGTGAACAACGCGTGCGTCGCGGCGGCGGCGACCTGCCCCAACATCGGCGGCACGTGCACCAACGGGAGCTGCGGCACCTGCGGCGGCCTCACCCAGACCTGCTGCCCCGGCGGCAGCTGCACCGCGACGGGCACCACCTGCTCCGCCGGCACCAGCTGCGTGCAGTGTGGTGGCCCCGGCCAGCCGTGCTGCTCCAACGGCGCGTGCACCACTGCGGGCACGGTGTGCGATCAGGGCGCCTGCACCCAGTGCGGCGGGCCCGGTCAGCCCTGCTGCCCGGGCGCAGCGTGCGGCGCGGGCACCGTGTGCGGCAACGGCCTGTGCCAGGCGTGCGGCGGCGTCGGCCAGCCGTGCTGCGCGGGCGACACCTGCGGCACCGGGTGCTGCGACACGCGCGGCGACACGCGGTGCCTCGCGACGGGCGCGAGCTGCGCGGCGGGAGACCTCTGTCTGGCCGGCGGGCAGTGCGCGGGCTGCGGCGGCCTCGGGCAGCCGTGCTGCGGCGGCACGACGTGCAACGGCGCCAACCTCGCCTGTGGCGCCGGCACCTGCGGCCCGTGCGGCCTCGCGGGGCAGCCGGCCTGCGCGGGGAACACCTGCCACAACGGCACCTGCTTCGACCCGGCGACCTCGAGCTGCGTCGCGCCCGGCGCCGCGGGAGCGGCGGGCAGCGTCTGTCGCGCCGGCACCTTCGTGGCGTGCGGCGGGCCGGGGCAGCCGTGCTGTGAGAACTCGACCTGCGGCGCCGGTGGCTGCTGCGCGGGCACGACGTGCGTCGCGTCGGGAGCGACGTGCGGCACCACCCTCGGCACCTGCACCAACGGCGCCTGCTCGCAGTGCGGCGGCTCCAACGCGCAGTGCTGCGGCGGCGGCGCGGCGGCGGCCGACTTCTGCACCGCGGCCGGGCTGGCGTGCAACGGCAACAACTGCACCGCGTGCGGTGGCCCGGGGCAGCCGTGCTGCGATGGCAACGTGTGCGCCGGCGGCGGGTGCTGCGACCAGAACAACCTGACCTGCGTCGCGTCGGGGGCGAGCTGCGGCGGCGGCCTCGGCACCTGCGCGATGGGCGGCTGCGTCAGCGCCACCACCGCCTGCGGCCGCCTCGGTCAGCCGATCTGCCCGGGCGATGTGGCCTGCACCGCGCCGTACACCGTCCCGCAGAACGGCACCTGCGTGGCGTGCGGCGGGCCGGGCCAGCGCTGCTGCGACGGCAACGGCGGGCGGTACTGCGGCAGCGGCGCGGTGTGCGGCGCGAACACGCTCTGCGAGCCGTGCGGCGGCGCCGGCCAGCTCTGCTGCCTCGGGCGCTTCTGCAGCGGCACCCCGCTCGCAGACGGCGGCGTGATGAACGTGCAGTGCAACAACGGGCGCTGCAACTGAACCGCCGGCGCCTCGCGCAAACGATGCGCGAGGCTGCCCGGCTGGGGTTCGCTAAGCAGTCGGCTCGTGCACGGCTTCAAGACCATCATCGAGCCCTTCCGCATCAAGTCCGTCGAGCCGCTCCGCCTGTCGACGCGTGAGGAGCGCGAGCAGAAGCTGAAGGAGGCCGGCCTCAACCTGTTCGCGCTGCACTCCAACGACGTGCTCATCGACCTGCTGACCGACTCGGGCACGGGCGCGATGTCGGCCGAGCAGTGGGCGGCGCTGCAGCGGGGCGACGAGTCGTACGCGGGCTCACCGTCGTTCTTCCGCTTCGAGGCGGCGGTGAAGCACCTCTTCGCCTTCAAGCACGTCATCCCCACGCACCAGGGGCGCGCGGCCGAGAAGATCCTCTTCAGCACGGTCGGCGGCCCCGGGAAGGTGGTGCCCTCGAACACGCTGTTCGACACCACCCGCGCCAACGTCGAGGCGAGCGGCGCGACCGGCGTCGACCTCCTGTACCCCGCGGGCCGGCAGCCGTCGGTGTCGCACCCCTTCAAGGGCAACCTCGACGTCGAGGCGCTCGAGCGCGTCCTCACCGAGCACGGCCGCGAGAAGGTGCCGCTGGTGCTGGTGACGGTGACCAACAACTCCGGCGGCGGGCAGCCGGTGAGCCTCGAGAACCTCCGCGCGGTGCGGCAGGTGTGCGATCGCCACCGCGTGCCGCTGTTCCTCGACGGCTGTCGCTTCGCAGAGAACGCGTGGTTCATTCGCCAGCGCGAGCCGGGGCAGGAGCACCGCCCGGTGGTGGACATCGTGCGCGACATGGCCGCGCTCGCCGACGGCATGACGATGTCGGCGAAGAAGGACGGCCTGGCCAACATCGGCGGCTGGCTCGCGCTCAACGACGACGGCTGGGCGCAGCAGTGCCGCAACCTGCTCATCCTCACCGAGGGCTTCCCGACCTACGGCGGCCTCGCGGGGCGCGATCTCGACGCCATCGCCCAGGGCCTCGCCGAGGTGGTGCAGCACGACTACCTCCGCTACCGCGTGCGCTCCACGGAGTACGTGGGCGAGGCGCTGCAGAAGGTCGGCCTGCCCATCGTGGTGCCGGTCGGCGGGCACGCGGTCTACCTCGACGCGCGCGCGCTGCTGCCGCACCTCTCGCCGCTCCAGTACCCGGGCCAGGCGCTCGCGCTCGCGCTGTACCGCGAGGGCGGGGTGCGCACCTGCGAGATCGGCACGGTGATGTTCGGCCTCCAGCCCGATGGCTCCGAGCGGCCCGCGGCGATGGATCTCGTGCGCCTCGCCATTCCCCGGCGCACGTACACCCAGAGCCACATGGACTTCGTGGTCGAGGTCGCCGAGAAGGTCGCGGCCCGCGCGAAGTCGCTCCGCGGGCTGCGCATCGTCGAGCAGCCGAAGGCGCTCCGGCACTTCTCGGCCCGCTTCGAAGAACTCTGACGTCCCCCGCAGCACCCACCCCAGGAGAGACGACCATGGCAGCGAAGCGCACCACCCACCGCAGCAGCGCCGGCAAGAAGCTCTACGCGGTCCGCTCGGCGGACGGGAAGTTCAAGGACATCCAGACCTACCAGCGCGCCCACGCGGCCGACCTCCGCAAGACGAGCAAGACCGAGGCGGCGGCGAAGAAGACGCCCGCGAAGAAGGCCGCGAAGAAGTGAGCCGCGTCACCGCCCCGCGTCGCGCTTCCATCGCTCGAAGCGCGCGCGGAGCGCCTTCCTGCCGTCGTCAGGCAGCGGTCCGAGCTTCTCTTCGAGCTCCCGCAGCGCGTCGGCGGCGTCTTCGTCGGTCGGCTCGTCCATCAGCGCCAGCTCGAGGTGCTCGCGCGCGAGCGTGAGGCGCCCGGCGCGCTGCAGCGAGACGCCGAGCAGCGTGTGGCCGTACGGCACGAGCGGGTCGGCCTCGGTGGCGCGGGTCAGCGCGTCGATGGCCTCTTCGGTGCGCCCGTTGGTGGCCAGCCAGTTGCCGAAGCCCGCGAGCGCGGCCGGCTCGGGGTGCTCCCCCAGCCAGGCGGCGTACACGTCCCGGGCCTCGTCGAGGCGGTCCTGCTTCTCGAGCAGCTCGATGAGGGCCTTCGCGACGCCGCGCTCGCGCGTCTGGGCGAACTGCGCGCGCAGGCGCGCCTCGTGGTCGGCTTCCTTCAGGCTGAGCGCCTGGCGGTGCCGGCCGACGACCGCGCCCAGCTCGGCCTCGCGGCCCGCGCGCTGGAGCTCGAGCTGGAGGTCGGCGGCCAGCGACTCGCTCGCCGGGTCGCGCTCGAACTTCGCCTGCAGCGACTCGAGCTTGAGCCGCTGGGCGCGCTGGGTGGGCGTCTCGCCCGTCGACGCGCTGAGCAGCGCCGGGAGCCCGAAGATGCCGAGCACCAGCAGGCCCTCGAAGAGCACCACGTTGCGGATGACGCGGCGGCGGTGGGCCTTCCAGTCTTCGTATTCCTCGAGGTCGGTGGGCGAGAAGCGCGCGGGTGTGCTCACCACCCAGCTGCCGCTGATCAGATCGGCGAGGGTGCGTTGATCCGGCTGGCCGAGGGCGACGAAGTGCCCGATGACCGCCACCGCCAGCGCGCCCGCCGACAGGAAGGTCATCACGCCGGCGATGACCGGCGGGGTGGCGGTGCTGCCCACCTGCAGGCGCGCCGCGACGACCGAGCCGAGCATCGTCAGCAGGTACGCCGCGGGGAACCAGCCGCGCCCGATGAGCTCGCGGAACAGGGCGTTGGCGAGATCGAGCGCGTGCCCGTCCTTCCGCACCACGTTGAGCCCCATCACGTGCAGCCCCAGCGTGCGGTGGAAGTAGGCGACGGGCACCACCGCGTAGCCGATCATCACCGCGAGCACGCCCCACATCGGGAGCACCAGCCGCCACGCGACGAGCGGCACCACGAAGGAGATGCCCGAGAGCACCACGATGCACGCCCCGTCGATGAGCCCGGCGACGATGCGCCGGGAGAGCGGGGCGGGGCGGGGCACGAAGGTCACGGCCGCGAGTGGACCACAGCGGCCGCGCGCGGTCAGCGCATCACGGCGCGCCGCACGAGAGCCACGCCAGCACGCGGTTCTTCTCGGCCGTCGACAGCGGCGTGCCCTCGGGCATGCGCCCGGCGCTGATCTCCGACTCGATGCGCGAGAGCGACGCCTGCACCGCGGCCTGCGTGCCGTACTGCGAGGTGTGCTGGTGGCAGCTGCGGCACTTCGAGTCGACGAAGGTCTGCCCGTAGTTGGTGTACTTGTCGGTGAGCGTGCTGCAGTCGACGGTGGGTCCGGCGCCACACCCGGCGAGGGTGAGCGCGAAGAGGAGCAGCGTTCGTTTCATGGCGTGCATGGTGTCGGCGGAAGCCGGGAAGTGATCATCGCAGGCCGAGCCGCTTCATCATCGTGCGCACCGTGCCGCCGGGGTCCTTGGCGGAGCCGCGGCCCACCTCGCCGAGCAGCCGGGCGGCTTCGGCGGCGTTGCCCGCGCTGCGCCGGAGCGCGACGGCCAGCGCGCGCCGCTCGAGGCGCTCGAGCTCCTGCTTGAGGTTGAAGTGGCCGGCGGCGATGCGCGCCTCGAGGGCCAGCTCCTCTTCGGCGGAGTCGTGGGCCGCGCGCGCCCAGAGCCGCCGCGGGAGATCCGACGGGAGCAGCGCGTGCCCGGCGCGCTTGGCGACCAGCGCCCCGAAGATGACGTTGCGCAGCTCGCGGATGTTGCCGGGCCACGCGTAGGCGCGCAGCACCTCCAGCGCCTCGGGCGTCACCTCCTGCACCCGCACCCGCTTCGAGGCCTGGGGGTCTTCCACCGAGAAGCGCTCGATGAGCTGCGCGACGAGGGTGGGCAGATCTTCCAGCCGCTGGCGCAGCGGCGGCAGCTCGACCTGCACCGTGGCCAGGCGCTCGAAGAGGTCGGCGCCGAACTGGCCCTTCGCGATGAGGCTGCGGAGGTCGCGGTTGGTCGCGGCGACCAGGCGGAAGTCGACCTTCTTCCACACGTTCTCGCCGAGCCGCGAGATGACGCGGTCCTCGAGCACGCGGAGCAGCTTGTTCTGCAGCACCACCGGCGTGTCGTCGATCTCGTCGAGGAAGATGGTGCCGCCTTCCGCCGCGGCGAGCTGGCCGTCGTAGTCGCGCGTCGCGCCCGAGAAGGCCCCGCGCACGTAGCCGAAGAGCTCGCCTTCCATCAGCTCGTTGGGAATGGCGGAGCAGTTGATGGGCACGAAGGTGCGCGCCTTGCGGCTGCTCCACTGGTGCACGAAGCGCGAGGCGACCTCCTTGCCGGTGCCGGTCTCGCCGGTGAGCAGCACCGGCATCGAGGTCTGCGCCGCGAGCCACAGGTTGCGCAGCAGCGCCTTCGCCGCAGGGCTCTCGGCGACGAAGCCCTTCACCACCGGCAGCGGCGGGTCGACCACCTGCGTCTCCTCGAGGCGCGCCAGCAGGCGGCCTTCCCAGCCCGGCTGGGAGGCGTCGAGCACGTCGAGCGCGCCCGCATCGACCGCCGCCTGAATCGCCTGCACCGCCGGGCGCTCGCCGCACAGCCACACCCACCGCGGGGCGTCGACCATCGGCAGCGCGGCGCGCGGAGTGCGCACCACCAGCACGCCCCCGCTGCCCGGCACCCAGCCCTTCGCGGCCAGCAGCGTCTGCACCGCCTTGAGCCCTTCACCTCTCCACTGGAACGTCGGCATTGCGCGAATCAAACACCGCGCACGCGCGAGTGGAATCGCGGTGTGGCGGAGCGGCTGCGACGAGTAGGGTTCGCCGCGCGATGGCGTTCACGTGGCAGGTCAGCTCCTCGTACATCAAGTCGCTCGGCGCGGCCCTGCGGGTGCTCGGTCACACCCAGCGGGTGCTCGAGGGCGTCGGCCCCGGGTCGCGCACCGCCCTCACCGACCCGCTGAAGGCCTCGTGGTGGCCCGGCGAAGTGCTGGTCGACACCGTCACCGTGCTGGGGATGGACGCGGCGAAGGAGGTCAGCATTCGCGCGTCGCGTGACGGCATGGGCCCGCTGGTGCGCCCGCTCGCGGCGGTGGTGCTGACGCTCACCCGCCACCCGCAGGAGGCGATGCTCTCGCGGCTCGGCACCTTCGTGAGCGCGGGCGTCAAGGGCGTGTCGACCGCGTTCGTGCCCAACGGCCGGGGGAACGGCGGCCGGGTGTCGATGCGCTTCCCCGAGCCGGTGCCCCAGGTGATGGCCTCGGTGTGGACCGGGATGTTCGACGTCGGCTTCACCCTCGCGCGGGGCGGGCGCGTGGTGAGCGAGCAGCTCGAGCCCACCACGCACCACTTCGACGTCGAGTGGTGACGCAGCGTTTGATTCACGCTGGTGCCGTATTGCAATGACGGGGACGACCCCGCGGCTCCCGACAATCAACGACCTGGGCGCTGGCGTCGCGCGTGCAGTGACGGCCTCCAACTCACACTGGAGGGAACGTCATGTCGTCGCTGCTCATGGAACACTGGCTCTTCACCACCGTGCTCGCGGTGCTCGGGGCGGGGCTGTTCATCGCCTTCGCCGGCACGTGGATCATCCCCGAGGACGAGTCGGGGCTGGTCATCAAGAAGTTCGGCGCGCCGCTGCCGGCGGGGCGGCTCATCGCGCTGCAGGGCGAGGCGGGCTACCAGGCCGACCTGCTGCCGCCCGGCTGGCACTTCGGGCTGTGGCGGTGGAAGTACCGCGTCGAGCGGGTGCCGATGGTGTCGGTGCGCCCCGGGGAGATCGCCCTGGTGGTCGCGGCTGACGGCACGGCGATCCCCAGCGAGCGCATTCTCGGGCACGAGGTGGAGTGCGACGACTTTCAGGACGCGCGCGCCTTCCTCGAGCACGGCGGCGAGAAGGGGCGGCAGCTCGCCTTCCTCACCGCGGGCACGTACCGCATCAACCCGGCGCTCTTTCAGGTGGTGACCACCGACACCGCCGATCGCTTCGGCATGCACGAGCGCGAGCTGGAGGTCTTCACCGTCGCGCCGGATCGCGTGGGCATCGTCACGGTGCTCGACGGCCGGCCGATCCCCTCGGGGGATCTCGCGGGCCCGCCGGTGAGCGGTCACGACTCGTTCCAGCGCGGGCAGGCCTTCGTCGAGGCGGGCGGGTGCCGCGGCCTCCAGGAGCAGGTGCTGCTCTCGGGCTCGTGGAACCTCAACCCGTGGTTCGTGAAGGTCGAGCAGATCCCCATGACCGAGGTGCCGATCGGCTCGGTGGGCGTGGTGGTGAGCTACGTGGGCAAGGAGCACCTCGACCTCTCGGGCGACGACTTCACGCACGGTGACCTCGTGGAGCGCGGCCGGAAGGGCGTGTGGATCGAGCCGCTCCTGCCGGGCAAGCACCCCATCAACACCCGGGTGATGAAGGTGGAGCTCGTGCCCACCACGAACATCGTCCTCAACTGGGCCACGCGGGTGGAGCAGCACAAGTACGACGAGAAGCTGGCGCCCATCACGGTGCGGTCGCGTGACGGCTTCAGCTTCACGCTCGACGTGTCGCAGATCATCCACATCGGCATGCGCTCGGCGCCGCGGGTCATCTCGCGGGTGGGCTCGATGCAGAACCTGGTCGACCACGTGCTGCAGCCCACGGTGGCCAACTACTTCCGCAACTCGGCGCAGCAGGTGACGGTGCTCGAGTTCCTCTCGGCGCGCAGCGACCGGCAGCGCGAGGCGTACGAGGCCATCAAGGCCGCGCTCTCGGCCTACGACGTGGAGTGCATCGACACGCTGATCGGCGACATCCAGCCTCCGGCGGAGCTGATGAAGACGCAGACCGACCGGAAGATCGCCGAGGAGCTGCAGCGGACCTACGACGTGCAGCGCGAGGCGCAGATCAAGCGCCAGCAGCTCGAGCGCGAGACGTCGGTGGCCAACATGCAGGCCGAGGTGGTGCGCAGCGAGCAGATGGTGGCCATCAGCCAGAAGAACGCGCTGGCGGTCGCCGAGACGGCGCGCGGTGAGTCGGCGCGGGTGCGCACCGCGGCCGAGGCCGAGGCCCACGCGATGCGCCAGCGCGCCGAGGCGCAGGCCGCGGCCACGCGGCTCGCCGGTGACGCCGAGGCCGAGGCCACCCGCGCGCTCGGCGCCGCGAAGGCCGAGGCGTACCGCGAGGGCGTGCTCTCGATGGGCGGCGAGGCGTACGTGGCGGTGCAGCTCGCGAGCATCCTCGGCGAGCACCAGGTGAAGCTGGTGCCCGACATCGCGGTGGGCGGCGGCGGCGGCGAGGGCTCGCTGGCGACGGCGATGGTGGCCAGGCTCCTGCGCCCCGACGTCGCGGCGAAGCCGAAGCCCGGCGGCAACGGCGTCGAGAAGCCGCACGCCTGAGAATCGGCGCAGCACAGGAGGCCCGGGGCGCTTTGCCGCGCTCCGGGCCTCATCGTTTCCCGGTGTGGTCGGCTGTAGGTGCCGAGGGTGGAATTTTCTGTCTGCACAGAAGCGGCGGCCAACGTGTCAGCCCCGGACCCAATTACGGGAATCGGAGGCAACACACATGACGCTGAAACGGGTGTTGGGAGCGGTGCTCGCAGTGGTGATGTTCGGCTGTGCGCCGGAGGTCGCGCCGCGGAGCGTGAGCTCGCCGCAGCTGACGGCGGACCAGGCGCAGCGCCTGGGGCTCGCGCACGTCGAGGCGCGGGGCATGGTGGGCGGCGTGTCGAGCGCGGACCTGAAGACGGTGCGCGCGGTCGACGTGGACGGGCTGGGCGAGGGGCACGTGCGCCTCTCGCAGACGCATCAGGGCGTGCCGGTGTTCGGGGCGGAGGCGGTGGTGCACCTGAGGCCTGACGGCACGGTGAAGGAGCTCACCGAGGCGCTGGTGACCGACATCACGGTCGACGCGAAGCCGACGCTCACCAGTGAGCAGGCGATCGACGTCGCCATCGGCCACGGCTTCGCCGCCGGTGGGCGCGCGGCGTTGAGCGCGGCGCCGAAGGCCGACCTGCAGATCCTCCGCGCGGGGCGCAGCCCGCAGCTCACCTGGCGCGTGCAGCTCGCCAGCCTCGAGAGCGCGACGCCGCGCATGCCGGTGGTGTTCGTCAACGCGCACAGCGGCGAGGTGGCGTGGTCGTACGACAACCTGCAGACCGCGCAGGACCGCCGCGTCTACAACCTCAACCACGGCACCACGCTGCCCGGCACGCTCGCGCGCAGCGAGGGCCAGGCGGTCATCGGCGAGACCGACGTCGACACCAACTACGACCGGCTCGGCTCGACCTGGAGCTGCTACTCGGCGCTCTTCGGCCGTGACTCGTTCGACAACGCCGGCGCCACGCTGATCAGCTCGGTGCACTACAGCAGCAACTACGTCAACGCGTACTGGAACGGCACGCAGATGGTGTACGGCGACGGCGACAACGTGAACTCGCGCAGCCTCGCGATCTCGATGGACGTCACCGCGCACGAGCTGACCCACGCCGTCACCGAGCGCTCCTCGGGCCTCATCTACTCGGGTGAGTCGGGCGGCCTGAACGAGGCGATGAGCGACATCTTCGGCAACATCTGCGAGTGGTACCGCGACAACGCGGGCAACACGCAGGGGCCGACGAGCGCCAACACGTGGATGGTCGGTGAGGACATCTGGCTGGCCTCGCCCGCGCTCCGCTACATGAGCGACCCGGCGCGTGACGGCGTCTCGCTCGACTTCTGGACCTCGACCGCCGGCAACGTCGACGTGCACTACAGCTCGGGCATCGCCAACCTCGCGTTCTACCTGCTGGCCAACGGCGGCACGCACCCGCGCGGCAAGTCGAGCACTGCCGTCACCGGCATCGGCATTCACGACGCGGCCCGCATCTTCTACCGCGTCAACACCACCTACCTCACGCCGAGCAGCAAGTTCAGCGACGCGCGCGCGGCGACGGTGAAGGCGGCGGTCGACCTCTTCGGCGCCGGCTCGGCGCAGGCCGTCCAGGCGGGCAACGCGTGGGCCGCGGTGGGCGTGCTCGCGCCGCCGAACTACGTGGTCATCGACACCGTCTCGAACCTCAGCGGCGCGACCGGCTCGACGGTCAACTCCAGCTACGCCACGGCCGGCGCGACGGCGATGAAGTTCGTGATGACCGGCGGCACGGGTGACGCGGACCTCTACGTGCGCTTCGGCGCTCCGCCCACCACCACCGCCTACGACTGCCGGCCCTACACCGCGACCAACAACGAGACCTGCGAGTTCAACCCTGCGCAGAGCGGCACGTACTACGTGATGATCCGCGGCTACGCGGCGTACGCCGGCACGACGCTCACCGTGAGCGCTGCGCAGCCGCAGCCGACGACCGAGCTCTCCTGCACCGACGGCATCGACAACGACGGTGACGGCGCGGTCGACTGCGCCGACTCCGACTGCACGGGCAACGCGGCCTGCCGCCCGTCGACGGAGATCTCCTGCACCGACGGCGTCGACAACGACGGCGACGGCGCGCTCGACTGCGCCGACTCCGACTGCACCGGCAACGCGGCGTGCCTGCCGGCGACGGAGATCTCCTGCACCGACGGCATCGACAACGACGCTGACGGCGCGCTCGACTGCGCCGACGCCGACTGCGCGGGCAACGCGGCCTGCGCGGCGCCGGCGCGGGTCATCGTCAACGAGATCCTCGCGAACGAGCCAGGCTCGGCGACCGCGGGCGAGTTCATCGAGGTGGTGAACGTCGGCGGCACGGCGATCGACGTCAGCGGCTGGCGCCTGAGCGACTCGACGGCGGTGCGCCACGTCTTCGCCGCGGGCACCACGCTCGCGCCGGGCAAGGCCGTGGTGGTCTTCGCGGGCGCCTCGGCCATCCCCGCGGGGCTGGCCAACGCGGTCGCGTCGTCGACCGGCACGCTGAGCCTCAACAACGGCGGCGATCGCGTGAGCCTCTCGAACGCGTCGGCGGTCGAGGTCGACGGCTTCACCTACGGCAGCTCGCTCGCCGCGGTCGATGGGGTCTCGATGAACCGCAGCCCCGACGCGAGCGCGACCGGCACCTTCGCGCTGCACACCACGCTCGCGACGACCAGCTCCTCGGCCGGCGTGCGCGCCAACGGCTCGGCGTTCTGAGCCTGAAGGTCTGGTGAAGGGCAGGCCCGTCCTCCGCGTCGTCGGGGGGCGGGCCTCTTCTCTTGCGGGGCTCGGCTGTGAGTACGCTCGACGGCGTGCGGCTCCTCGCCTTCGTTCCCTTCTTCGGCCTCGCGGCGTTCGCCGGCGGGCCGCTGCCGCTGAGTCCCTCGCTGGCGAGGAACATCCTCTTCCTCTCGGAGGCCCCGTCGCGGCCGTGCGACGCCGGCGCCGACGAAGAGCGCATTCGCTGTCTCATCACCGCGCGCTACGCGAAGGACGCGGCGGCCCAGAAGCTCGCGCTGGGGCTGTTCGAGCGCACCGGCACCGTGGTCGGCCAGCTCGAGGAGCAGGACTTCGATGGCGGCTACCGGGGGAAGCTCCACCTCGTGCCGCGGCTGCCGACCGGAGCGCACCGCAAGCACCTCGAGATGACCGTCGCCGCCTTCGACGACTTCGCGGCCTTCTTCACCGGGCTCGGGGGCCAGGCGCAGTTCCGCTGGCAGCCGCTGGAGTTCCGCTACTTCGAGTCGGTCAAGCGACGCACCCCGTCGGCCTTCGCCATCGACTGGGCGGTGGCCTACAACGTGTCGGGCTCGCTCTTCGGCTCCGAGGCGGGCGTGCGCGCGACGCTGTTCCACGAGCTCTTCCACCTCAATGACCAGGCGCACGGAGACTGGTCGCGCCGCGCGCTCTCGCCCGTCTTCGACGCCATCGTGAAGAAGTGCGGCGTGCAGACGAAGTGCCTCGAGCCCTACGCGCCCGACTCCATCAAGGTCATCGGCGGCACGTACTACGCGTTCCAGCCCGGCAACGGCGTGGGCGAGTACGCGGCCGACATCGCGCGGCGCTACTACGTCGAGCACCGCGCGCTGCTGAAGAAGGAGAAGGGGCCGAAGCCCTTCAAGTGCCTCGCGCCCGAGAACGCGAAGGCGTGGCGGCTGGTCATCGACGAGTTCTTCGGCGGCGTCGACCTCGTGCCGGCGTGCAAGGAGGGGTGACGCTGGGTCGAGCGGCCGACTTCTTCAACGGGCCGCGGGTGCGGTGGCTCGTGCTCTTTGGCAGCGACGATGGCGGGAAGGCGCACGAGCTCGGGCGCTTCGAGCTGAAGGAGCTCAGCGCGCGGCGACGTCACCCGCGGCGGCCTTCGACGCGTCGGCCACGAAGCTCTGCGCGGTGGTGCCGATGGCGTCGACGGTGGGCGCGAGCTTCTCGACGAAGGCGCGGGCCGAGGCGGTGGTGATGGCGGCGCGCGAGCAGAACGAGGCGTACTCCTCGATGACGTCGGCGTAGCCGCGGATGCCGGCCGCGTACTGCTTCGCGAGCGGCTCCAGCGCCTGCATCGGCTCGGTGTAGTCGCGCGCGAGCGTCTGGACGTAGTGCTGCTCCTTCGCCTCGCGCTCCGCGGCGGTGGCGTGACGGAGCTGGTGGCCCGCCTCGATGCGCTTGCGCCTGACCTCCAGCGAGCGGCGGGCCGACTCGAGCTCGCGGCGGCCCTTCTCGAGCGACCTCCGAGACGTCTCGAGGCGCGCGAGGGTCGGCGCGAACTCGAGCTGGAGCCTGCCATTCCGGCAGGCGCGGAAGTGCTCCTGCGCCTGCTGGAGCGCAGCCTTCGCTTCGCTCTGTGACTGGGCGAGCGCGCTGGAGGAGAGGACGAGCAACGACACGACGAGGGACTTCGGGGCGGAGTGCATGGGTTTCTCGGGAGAGGGAGACGCGCCCGCTGTTGCCGGGCGGCCACGTGGTCTGCACCCGCGGTGCCACGGCCGCGGCGCGGGCACGCGCTCGCGAGCCCGAGGTTCGGCTTCCACGCACAGGTGTCCCCGCGCGCCCACGCGCGGCTGCGGCGCCACGCCGTCAGTCGCGCAGCAGCCGGAAGCCGATGGCGCGCCGCCCGAGCGCGCGCGCGGCGGTCACCCAGAGCATCATGAGCGGCTCGAGCACGCGGGCGCGCACCAGCGGCCCGGCGAACACCGGCTCGAAGCCCACGTCGCGCACCAGCTGCTCGACGAGCGCCCGCGCGCCGGGGTCGTCGCCGCAGAAGAAGTTCGCCGCGGGCCCGCTCGCGTACACCGGAGCGGCGAGGTTCTCGGCGCCCTGGGCGTTGAACGACTTGAAGACCTTCGTGGCGGGCAGCTTCTTCGCCAGCTCCTCGGCCCAGGAGGTGGTGTGTCCGTAGCTCAGGCTGAAGCCCGCCCCGACGTGGTTGGTGCAGTCGATGAGCACCTTGCCCGCGAGCTCCAGCGAAGGGAGCAGCGCCTCGACCGCCTGCGCGGGCACCGCCAGCGCCACCACCTCGCTCGCGGCGACCGCCTCGGCGGGCGTGGCCACCCGGGCGCCCGTCTCGCGCGCGAGGGCCTGCACCTCGGCGTCACCCGGCGAGCGCGCCCCGATGGTCACCCGGTGCCCGGCCCGGGCCCACGCACGCACCAGCCCGCCGCCGATGTTCCCCGCGCCGAGGACCGCGACGCTGCGCTCGGGGCTCGAGCGGACGGCCGGGGCGGGGCGCGCGCCGTCTCCTTCGAGGCGCAGGGCGATGCGTCGCCCGAGGCGCTCCACCATCGCGAGGTGGATCCACAGCACCGCCGCAGGCTCGAGCAGGCGCGCGTTCTTGAGCGGCCCCACGTCGACGGGCTCGAAGCCGAGATCCCGCGCGAGCCCCGCCGCGGTGGCGCGCGCCCCTGCGTCGTCGCCGCAGAGGAAGAGGGTCGCCGCCTGACCGCCCACCACCGGGTTCGCCATGATCTCCACGCCCACGGTGTTGAAGCACTTCACGACCTTCGCTGCCGGCACGAGCCGCTGGAGCGTCTCCGTCCCCGAGTCGGAGTGCCCGACGGCGAGCGCGAGGCCGGGCAGGAGCGGGTTCGAGGCGTCGAGGACGACCTTCCCCGCCAGCGGGCCGGTGGCCTTCACCACGTCGGCGAGCGCCGCGAAGGGCGTGGCGAGCACGACCACCTCCGCGCCCTCGACGGCCCGGCCCGGGTCGACCGCGCCGGGCGTCTTCGCGGGCTCTCGCACGCCGAGTGTCACCGCGTGGCCCCTGCGCGTGAGCGCCGCGGCGAGCGTCGAGCCGACCTGACCTGCACCGATGATGGCGATGTTCATGGGCCGGAGCGTGGGGCGGTCGGGCATTTCAGACCACTTCATTTGCTGCAACGGTGCGTTTCGCGCGGCGAGAGGGTCGCGGGTCGGTGCGCGTCTTCGCGCCCTTGTGGTGTCCCGGGGCCGCGCGCTCCGCGGCCGACACGAAGAGCTGCCGGAGCCACGCGTGCTCGGGCGACGAGTCCTGCCGCGGGTGCCACAGCAGGCTCAGCGCGTAGGGCCGCAGCGCGACCGGCGTCTCGAGCACCACGAGGTCGAAGGTGCGCGCGAACCGGGTGGCGAGGCGCTCCGAGATGGTGAGCACCGCGTCGGACTGGGACACGAGCTGCACCGCGGCCAGGAAGTAGGGGACCGCGCGCGTCACCCGCCGCTGGCGGCCGCGCTGGGCGAGCAGGTCGTCGAGATCTCCACCCGGCCGGCCGCGCGGCGCCACCTGCACGTGGTCGAGCTCGAGGAAGGTCTCGAGGTCGAGCCGGCCCTTCGCCGCCGGGTGCCCGCGCCGCAGCACGCTGACGAAGCGGTCGGTGAAGAGCACCCGGGTGCGCAGCTCCGGCGGGAGCTGGGCGTAGATGCCCACCGCGAGGTCGACGCTGCCCTCGCGCAGCATCGCGGCGTCGTCGGTCGAGATGGGGAGGAAGCGCAGCAGCGCGTCGGGCGCCGACCGCCGCGCGAGGTCGTCGAGGGCCGCGCCCAGCACCGTCACCACGTGGTCGGTGGCGTTCACCCGGAACTCTCTCGTGAGCGTGCGCGGGTCGAACTTCGCCTGCGGCCGGAGCAGCGCGCGCGCCCGCTCGAGCGCCTCGTGCACCTCGTCCTTCATCGCCCGCGCGCGCTCGGTGGGCACCATGTCGCGGCCTGCGCGCACCAGCACCTCGTCGCCCAGCGTGCTCCGCAGCCTCGCGAGCGCGTGGCTCATCGCCGGCGTGCTCAGGCCGACGCGTCGGGCCGCGCGGGTGACGCTCAGCTCCTGCAGCAGCGCGTCGAGGGTCTCCAGCAGGTTGAGGTCGAGGTCCATGGCGTCGTCATAGCGCGACGGCGCAGTTGCAGGGGCTGAAACGAGAAGCTGCACGACATGCAGATGACGAAACGAGGTGCCCGCCGCACCTTGTCGTCCGCAGACACCCCAACCGGAGCAACGCCATGAGCCTGATGGACCCCAACGTGATGAACCCGAAGAAGAAGAAGCGCGTCGCCATCGTCATCTCGAACCGCGCGACCTCGAGCACCACCGGCTGGCCGGTCGGCTTCTGGTGGAGCGAGCTCACCCACCCGTACTTCGCCTTCAGCGAGGCCGGCTACGAGGTCGAGGTGTTCAGCCCGGCCGGCGGCGCCTGTGAGGCCGACGGCATGAGCGACCCGCGCGACGCCTCGGGGTACTCGGCCAGCGATCTCATCAGCCTCGGCTTCCTGTCGACGCCGAGACTGGCGGCGCTGGTGAGCGACACGAAGCCCGTGGCCAGCATCGAGGTGGCGAAGTTCGACGCCCTGGTGGTCGCCGGCGGCCAGGCGCCGATGTTCACCTTCGAGCAGGCGGCATCGCTGCAGCGCAAGTTCGTCGAGTTCTACGAGGCGGGGAAGGTGGCGGCGGCGCTGTGTCACGGCGTGGCGCTGCTCCGCTACGCGCGGCTGTCGAGCGGGGAGCTGCTCGCGAAGGGCAAGACGGTCACCGGCTTCGCCAACGTCGAGGAGGACTTCGCCGACCAGGCGGTGTGGAGCATGAACCTCCTGCCGAAGGACCAGCACGTGATGCCGTGGCGCATCGAAGACGAGCTGAAGAAGGCGGGCGCCAACTTCGTGCAGGCCGGCCTGTGGCGCCCGTTCGCCGTGCGCGACGGCAACCTCATCACCGGGCAGCAGAACTTCTCGGGCGGCGAGACCGCGCGGCTCGTCATCGAGGCGCTGGGGCGCTGAGCGATGGACACCTCGTCCTCCCTGGCCGCGCCCGAGCCGGTCACCGTCGTCGTCACCCGCCGCGTCAGGGCCGGGCGCGAGCAGGCCTACGAGGCGTGGCTCGAGCGCCTGCTGGCCGGGGCGAGCGCGCTGCCGGGCTACCTCGGGACCACCGTGCACCGCCCGCCCGCGGCGCAGCGCGAGTACACCAGCGTGTTCCGCTTCGACACCGTGGAGCACCTGCGGGCGTTCGAGCAGAGCGAGCTGCGCCGCCGCGCGCTGCTCGAGGTGACCGGGCTCGTCGAGGCCGACGCGGTGTGGAGCCGGCTGTCGGGCCTCGAGTTCTGGTTCACCCCGCCGCCGGGGACGGTGGTGCCGCAGCCGTCGCGCTTCCGCATGGCGCTGGTGATGATCGCCGTCGTCTACGGCCTCGTGCTGAGCCTCGGCGCGCTGGTGGGCGTGGTGCTCGCCGGGGTGCCCGCGCCGCTGCGGCTGCTGGTCACCATCACCATCGAGGTCTCCCTCATGACCTGGGTGCTGATGCCGCGGCTGACCCGGCTCCTCGCGCCCTTCATCTACCCCAGGCCGAAGGCCGGGGAGCGCTGAGCTTCACATGTCCTTCACGTGCGCGAGCGCCTTGAGCACCGTGCGGATGATGATCATCAGGTCGAGGCCGATGCTCCACCGCTTCTGGTACTCGAGGTCGAGCGCCACCACGTCGTCGAAGCTCTTCACGTGGCGGTTGCCGCTGGTCTGCCACAGGCCGGTGAGGCCGGGCTTCACCTCGAGGCGGCGCCAGTGCTCGGCGGAGTAGTGGCACACCTCGTCGAGCGTCGGCGGCCGCGTGCCCACCAGGCTCATCTCGCCCCTGAGCACGTTCCAGAACTGCGGGAGCTCGTCGAGGAGCGTCTTGCGCAGCACGCGCCCCACCTTCGTGATGCGCGGGTCACCGTTCTTCGGGCTGAAGAAGTGGGGGTCGCCGGCCTGCACGGTGAGCTTCAGCAGATCGGCGTTCGGCACCATGGTGCGGAACTTCCAGATGGGGAACTGCCAGCCGTGTCGCCCGACGCGGTGCTGCTGGAAGAAGATCGGCCCGCCGTCTTCGAGGTGGATCGCCAGCGCGACGAAGGGCAGCACCGCGAGCGTGAGCCCGAGGCCGGCGAGCGCGCCGGTGACGTCGATGAGCCGCTTCACCTTGCTGTCGACCGACGGGTGGCGCGCGCCGTCGAAGTGCGCGGGCTCGTTCTCGACCGTCTGCTCCGCGAGGGCGGCGTCGACCTCCTGCTCGGTCGCCAGGCCCCACTGCTCGAGGAGCTGCCCGAGCATGACCCAGTGCCCCTGGTTGGCTTCCTTGCGCTGCTCTTCCAGCGCGCGCTCGAGGAGCTTCGGGTTGATGGCGCTGTGGTGCACCAGGACCTCGCCGAGCCGGCTCGCGGCGTGGTGCGCCAGGTGGCGGCGTCGCTCGTCGTGCTCTCGCGAATCGGTCAAGACCGGCTCAGCGGGAGGCTGCACGGGGACGGCCGACGTCGAACTGCCCATGCGCCGGAGTGCATCAACCTTCGTGCCACCCCTCTCCGAGGGAGCCCGCGCGCGCCACCCGCACCCTTTTCAATGCACGCCCGGTCAGCGCATCGCGTGCGTCGCGGCTTCACCCGAGTTGAACGAGCTCGGCGATATCTCCACGGACTTTCACGGACGGTGGCGGTGGATCATTCCGCTGCGGCGAAAGGATGAAGCGGAGGCCGTGTTTCGGCGCGAGCGCAATGCCGTGCATGCCGCGGCTGACGTCAGAGCCGGCGACCAGCTCGAAGCGGAAGCGCTGCAGCAGCATGGGGAGCACCAGGCGGAGCACCAGGTTGGCGAGCGGCGCGCCGAGGCACATGCGCGCGCCGGCGCCGAAGGGCAGGTACTCGTACGCGCTGGGCTCGAGCCCGACCCACCGGTCAGGAAGGAACCGGCTCGGCTCGGGGAAGCGCTCGGGCGCGCGGTGGGTGACGAGCGGGCTGAGCACGAGCGTGGTGCCCTTCGGCACGACGTGCGGGCCGAGCTTTGCTTGCTGCTGCGCGACGCGCATGAAGAGCATCGGCGCGGCGGGGAGCAGGCGCATGCTCTCCTTGATGACGGCGTCGAGCTTCGGCAGCCGCGCGAAGTCGGCCGGCGTCGGAGGCGCGCCGTGCAGCGTCGCGTCGAGCTCCTCCTGCAGCGCGCCGAGGGCGGCGGGGTGCTGCGCGAGGAGGAACAGCGTCCACGCGAGGGTCTGCGCGCCGGTGTCGTAGCCGGCGACGAAGAGGCCGTTGCACTCGCCCACCAGCTCGTCGTCGCTGAGCGACGCGCCGTCTTCGTCCTTCGCGAACATGAGCCGTGAGAGCGCGTCGGTGCCGCCTTCGCCCTGTGCACGGCGCGCGGTGATCAGCTCGCGCAGCCGCTGCTCGACGCGGCTGCTCAGCGCGAGCGCGCGGTGGAAGGGCAGCCCGGGGATCGCGAAGGGCAGGGCGATGGTGAGCGGGCTCGAGAGCGCCGCCAGCAGCGAGGCCTCGACGTGCGCGAGGTCTTCCTGCTCGTCGAGCGCGTCGAGGCCGAACAGCGCGCGAATGGCGATCGCCGCGGTGAGCTCGCGCACCTTCGCCGCCACGTCGACCGGCGTGAGCAGCGGCCAGCGGGCGAGGAGCGCGTCGGTCACCCGCACCACGTCGGGTGCGTAGCCTTCGATGGCCGCCTTCTGAAACGCGGGCTGCATCAGCCGGCGGCGGCGCCGGTGCTCTTCGCCGTTGCTGAAGGGCAGCACCTGGTTGAAGCGCGCGAGGCTGCTCCCCGGCGGCGACTTCACGGGGAACTCGGTGCTGTGCGCGAAGAGCGCGGGCTGCGTCATCACCTCCTGGTTGAGGGCGGCGCCGAAGGCGCAGATCAACGTCGCGCGGCGATCGACCACCGCCGCGATGGGGCCGTGGGTGCGCTCGAGCTCGAGCATCATGCCCACCGGGTCTCCGAAGAAGCGGAGCACGTTGAGCGGCGGCACGAGCGCGCGCGCGCCCCGGATGTCGACGGGTTCGGAGATCATCGGAGCCAGAAGCTAGCCGTCCATCACCAAACGGAATCGACTGTATTCCCGAAGACCGGGGCGGCGCGAGCCGGGGCACCGTGCCCGCTACGCTCTCCCCCGAAGGATGAGAGAGAGGACGTCGTGGGACGAACGAGGACGGAGTACCCTGAGCCGACGCCGCTGCTGGCGTTGCCCGCCGCGGCGATGCGGGCGGTGCTGAAGGAAGGTTACGGCCGCGAGCAGCTCCAGAAGGACCTCGTCGCCGGCTTCCTGGTGGGCGTCATCGCGCTGCCGCTGGCCATGGCGCTGGCCATCGCGGTGGGCGTCGCGCCGCAGTACGGGCTGTACACGGCGATCATCGCCGGCTTCGTCACGCCGCTGCTCGGCGGCTCGCGCACGCAGGTGGTCGGCCCGACGGCGGCCTTCATCGTGGTGCTCGCGCCGGTCTACACACGCTTCGGCATGGGCGGCCTGGTGGTGAGCGGCCTGCTCGCGGGCGTGATGCTCATCGTGCTCGGGCTGCTGCGGGCGGGGCGGCTCATCGAGTTCATCCCCTTCCCCGTCACCACCGGCTTCACCGCGGGCATCGCCACCGTCATCGCCTTCCTCCAGCTCAAGGACCTCTTCGGCCTGAAGCTGGCGAGCGCGCCGGAGCACTTCTCGGAGCGCGTGGTGGCGATGTGGACCGCGCGGGGGACGACCGACTGGCACGAGCTGACCATCGGGCTGGTGACGCTGGTGGTGTTGCTGCTGCCGCGCCTGCCCGAGCCGCACCTCTCTCGGCTGCCGAAGCTCCTGGTGAAGGTGCCGGCGCCGCTGCTCGCGCTGCCGATCGGCGCGCTCACCGCGCTGGCGCTCTCGCGCGGGCTCGAGGGCTTCCACGTCGAGACCATCGGCACCCGCTTCCACTCGGTGGTCGACGGCGTCAGCGTGGCCGGCATTCCGCGCTCGCTGCCGAGCTTCACCTGGCCGTGGAACATGCCGGGCGCCGACGGGCAGCCGGTCGGGCTGTCGCTCGAGCTGGTGCGCACCCTGGTGCCCTCGGCCTTCACCATCGCCATGCTCGCGGCCATCGAGTCGCTGCTCTCGGCGGTGGTCGCCGACGGCATGGCGCGCACGCGTCACGACCCCGACGCCGAGCTGGTCGCGCTGGGCGTGGGCAACGTGCTCGCCCCGTTCTTCGGCGGCATCCCCGCGACCGGAGCCATGGCCCGCACCGCGTCGAACTACAAGTTCGGCGGCCGCACGCCCGTGGCGGCGATGGCGCACGCGGTGACGGTGCTGCTGGCCATCGTGCTGCTCGCGCCGCTGCTGGCGTACCTCCCGATGGCCAGCCTCGCCGCGCTGCTGCTGGTGGTGGCGTGGAACATGTCGGAGGCCGAGCACTTCGTGCACACCATCCGCGTGGCGTCGAAGAGCGACGTGGCGGTGCTGCTGGCCTGCTACGGCCTGACGGTGCTGTTCGACATGGTCATCGCGGTGACCGCCGGCGTGCTGCTCGCGTCGGTGCTCTTCATCCGCCGCATGGCCACCACCTCGCACGGGCGCCTGGTGAAGGACACGCACCGCGACCTGCCCGGCCCGCTGCCGAAGGGCGTGGTGGTCTACGACCTCGTGGGGCCGCTCTTCTTCGGCGCCGCCGAGCGCGCGCTGGGCGCGATGCGGGCCATCGACGGCTCGGTGAAGGTGCTGGTGCTCAACCTCGAACAGGTGCTCACCGTCGACGCCACCGGCCTCGTCGCCCTCGAGGGCGTGCTCGAGGAGATGCGGCACCACGGCATCAAGGTGCTCCTGTGCGGCGCGCCCCCCGCGGCGAAGCGGCTGTTCGATCGCGCGGGCCTCAAGCCCGAGCCGGGCAAGCTCGCCTACTGCGACGACCTCGAGGCCGCGTGGAACCTGCTCGGCGGCATCATCGAGAAGCACCAGCGCAAGCACGTGGGTCCGGTGCGGCTCCACGCGCTGCAGCGCCACAAGCTGTCCATCCGCAACCCGCGGCACACCGGCTGATCAGTGCGCGGCGAGGATCGGCCCCTTGCCCGTGAAGTCGAAGAGGAACGGCGCGAGCAGCGGCAGGCGGAAGTTCGCGTACAGCACCCCCTCGACGCGCGGCGCGTCGCGGAAGCCGAAGTTGACGCCCGCGGTGAGCTCGAACCAGTCGGTGAAGAGCCAGCCCGTCTTGAGCCCGAGGATGACCGGCTTGTCGTCGCGCTGCCAGCCGACGTAGCCGCGCACCTGCACCTCCGCGAGCAGCCGCTGCGAGAGCGAGCGTGTCGAGACGGCCAGGCCCCAGGTGATGGCGTCGTTCTGGCCCGACTCGCCCTGCTGCCAGATCCAGTACCCGCCCATCGCGAGGAGGTCGAGCTGCAGCGCCTGCACCGGCAGCCGCTCGCCGACGAGGAACTCGAGGAGGTACGCGGGGCCGTCGGTGAAGCGCCGCTCCTCGTAGCCCTTGCCGGTGGTGCTCTTGGTGAGCGCGCGGAAGCCGATCTTCGGCAGCCCCTCGCCGAGGTCGGCCAGCATCAGCTTGAAGCCGAAGCGGAGGTCGGCCTTCGTCACGCCCTCGGTCTTCGTGAGCAGCCACTCCTCGCGCGTCTGCGGTGACGACCACCACAGCTCGACCGGGCTGCCCTCGAAGTACGCGCTGATCCACTTGCCGAACGGGGTGATCAGCCGTGCCTGCGGGAGCAGCGAGACGTCGTACCTCCAGCCCTGCGCGGCCTGCGCCCCGAGCTGAAAGAGGGTGTACTTCTCGGTCCACGGCGGCTCGATGGCGAAGCCCGCCACCGCGTTGGAGCCCATGGTGCCCGGGTTCATCCACCACGAGCGCGCGTGGGAGGTCGCGGACAGCAGCACGGCGAGCAGGAGGAGCGGGCGGCGCATCGGGTCGCGCTCCATAGCGCGTGGACCGATGCCCCGTCAGGCGGTCTCGCGAGGTTCCTGCTCACCGCGTCGCGGGCGCGAAGCGATCGCGGAACAGCTTGCCGGTGCCCGCGCCTTCTTCGCTCTTCTCGTCGAGCGTCAGCGAGGGGCCCTGCTCACCCTTGCGCGCCGTGGGCTGAGCGGTGGTCAGCTCCACCGCTCCACCGCGAGCGTCGGTGCCGCTCCTGCCGTTGTTGGAGACCCCGGCGAGGCGGGCCATCGCGCGGTTGGCGTCGAGGTGCAGCGACGACTGCGCCTCGGGGCTCCAGGTGAGCAGCTTCAGGCCGACGAAGCCCTCGGAGAACGCGAGGAGGCTGGCGCGTGCTCCGGCTTCCTTCGTGCCCGCCTCGACGGTGAGGCCTTCGCCCGTGAGCGTGGTCGTCTTCCCGTTCAGGGTGAGCACGATGCGGTCGGCCTTGAGCTCTCGCGCGGTGAGGTCGCTCGGGCCGTGCGGCGCAGCGCCCATCAGCACCACGCCCGCGAGCCCCGCGCCGAGCACCGCGACGGTGGCCTGGAGGCGGCGGACGGAGCGCTGCATCGACGCGAGCTGGTCGTGAAGGTCGTTCATGGCTCCGCAGCCTACGATCGAAGGTGCGAGGGAATTCACGCTGAGGACGGATGCCCCGCGGGGAGCCTTGAGGGCTTCTTGATGCGCGCGCGGCCTCCTTTGACCCGTCCCTGAGGTGGGCGGCGCTACGTCAGCACCATGCGCGAAGTGCTCGCCGAGCAGCTCGACCGTGCCCTGGCGCTGGAGGCCGCCATCGAGGCGCGCACCCGGCGGGTAGCGCTCACCGCGGTGCTCTCCGCGCCGGTGGGGGTGCTCGCGGCATGGCCCGGGCTCTTCTCCGACGTCGGGCGCCGCGCGGTGCTCACCTTCTGGAGCTTCTCGGCCGTCGCCTCGCTCGTGGCGCTGGTCGACGAGTGGCGGCTCCGCCTCACGGCGTGGCGGCGCTGAGCCCCGTTGGGAGTATGACGCGGGCGTGTCCACCAGCGCCCAGCGCCCCCGGCGGGTCCGCGACGTCGTCGCGACGGTCGGCCTCGTGGGCCTCGCCACCGGCCTCGGGCTCCTCGTGCGCCCGCACCTCGCCGAGGCCGACTTCGTGATGCTGTACCTGCTGGCCATCGTCACCGCGGCCACCCGCTTCGGCCGCGGCCCGGCGCTCGTCGCGTCGGCGCTCTCGGTGCTGGCCTTCGACTTCTTCTTCGTGACGCCGCACCTCACCTTCGAGTTCTCCGAGCAGCGCCACCTGCTGACCTTCATCACCATGTTCGTGGTGGGCCTCATCATCAGCGCCCTCGCGGAGGCCGCGCGCACCGCGGCGCGCAAGGCCCAGACCGAGGAGCTGCGCAGCTCGATCCTGAGCGCGGTGTCGCACGATCTCCGCACCCCGCTGGCGGCCATCACCGGGGCGGCCACCACGCTCCGCGAGCGCTGGCCCGGCCTCGAGCCGTCGCAGCGCGAGGAGCTGGTGGGGGCGATCTGCGACGAGGCGGAGCGGCTCGAGCGGCTGGTGGGCAACCTCCTGGACATGTCGCGCCTCGAGGCGGGCGTGCTGGAGCTCAAGCGCGAGTGGGTGCCGCTGGAGGAGATGGTGGGCGTCGCGCTCGAACGCCTCGAGGTGCCGCTGCGCCATCGACGGGTGAGCGTCGCGCTGCCGGAGGCGCTGCCGCTGGTCTCGGTCGACGCGGTGCTGCTCGAGCAGGTGTTCGTGAACCTCCTCGAGAACGCGGTGAAGTACACCCCGGCCGACGCGGCGCTGTGGTTGTCGGCGCGCGCGCTCGACGGCGCGGTCGAGGTGACGCTCGACGACGCGGGCCCGGGCCTCCCGCCGGGCACCGAGCAGCGCATCTTCGAGAAGTTCTACCGCGCGAGCCCGGAGCGCGGCTCGGGCGCGGGCCTGGGGCTGGCCATCGCGCGCGGCATCGTCGAGGCGCACGGCGGCACGCTCACCGCGGGACCGTCGCCGCAGGGCGGGGCGCGCTTCACGCTCACGCTGCCCCTGCCGGGTGAAGCGCCCGTCGTCCCGGCCGAGCAGGAGCCGGGGAGGAGCCCCGCATGACCGCCGGACCCACGGTGCTGCTCATCGAAGACGAGGCGCAGATGCGCCGCTTCCTCCGCGCGTCGCTCGGCTCGCAGGGCTTCCGCGTGGTGGAGGCCGCCAGCGCCGCCGAGGGCCTGTCGCTCGCCACCAGCCACAACCCGGAGCTGATCATCCTCGACCTCGGGCTGCCCGACGAAGATGGCCTCAGCCTCACCAGGCGGCTGCGCGAGTGGGCGCGCACGCCGATCATCGTCATCTCCGCGCGCGGCCGGGAGGCGAACAAGGTCGAGGCGCTCGACGCGGGCGCTGACGACTACCTCACCAAGCCCTTCGGGGTGAACGAGCTGCTGGCGCGCATGCGCGTTGCGCTCCGGCACGCGGCGCAGGTGCAGGGCACGCAGTCGCCGGTGCTCGAGGTGGGGCCGCTGCGCATCGACCTCTCCCGCCGTGAGGTGAAGCTCGACGGCGCGGAGGTGCACCTCACGCCCATCGAGTACCGGCTCCTGACGCTGCTCGCGCAGCACGCGGGGAAGGTGCTGACGCACTCGCACCTGCTCCGCGAGGTGTGGGGGCCGGGGCACGCCGAGCAGACGCACTACCTGCGGGTGTACATGGCGCAGCTGCGCCGCAAGCTCGAGCCCGACCCCACGCGCCCGCGGCTGCTGCGCACCGAGCCGGGCATCGGCTACCGCCTGCGCGACGACGTCCCGGGAGCCGCGGGCGCTCCCTGAGCGATGGCTACCGCGCGGCGCGGAGCCGCGTCAGGCCGGCTTCGGTGCCGATCAGCAGCTCGCCCTCTGACCAGCTGAGCGCCGAGGTGCGCTCATCGGCCACGGGCTCGGTCAGCGCCGTCACCGCCCCGGTCTCCGCGTCGAAGTGCGCCACGCCGCCCAGCGTGCCCACCAGCGCGCCGCGGGGCGTGAGGGCGACCGCGGTCACCATGAGGCTGGGGAGCCCCGTCGTGACGCGCGTCCACCGCGCCCCGTCGAACCAGGTGAAGCCGTTGGTGCACGAGCCCACCACCGCGCGCGCCGGCTCGACCGCCAGGGCGGTGACCCAGTTGTCGGTCAGCTCGCGCCCGTCGTGAAAGCGGGTCCAGTCCGCGCCGTCGAAGCGGATCAGCCCGCGATCTTCACTGGCGAACCACAGCGCGCTCCCCGCGCGGCGCGACAGGCTCGGGTGCGCGGCCCAGCCCTCCGGCGTGCGCACGCGCGAGCGCAGCCGCGGCCCCTGCTTCGCGTCGGTGGACACCAGCGAGGCGCCGCGCCCGTCCATCACCCACAGGCCCTCCGCCGTGCGCTGCAGGCCCAGCACCGAGAGCCGCTCGAGGCCCAGCGGGTTGCGGCCGCCGAAGGCGAACTGCGTCCACGCGCGGCCGTCGAAGTGCGCCAGGCCTGCCGTGGTGGCGACGAAGAGCTGTCGCCCGTCGATGGCCACCGCCGTCACCTCGTCGCTCGGCAGCGCCGGCTTGTGGGCGCGGACCCAGCGCCCGCCTTCGGTCCAGCACACGCCGCGGTCGAAGGTGCCGACCACCAGCATCGCGCCTGCGCGCGCCAGCGCGGTGACGTGGTTGCCGCAGAGCTGCCCGCGCGGGGTGACGCGGCGCCCCTCGCGGTGCACGCCGTCGCCGCGCGTGCCGAGCCAGCGCACGCCCGCTCGCTCGAGCGCCGCTTCGGCAGGCACGCCGTCGCGGCGGAGCTCCTCGAGGCGGCCCTCGCGGAGCACGAAGCGCCCCTCGCCGGCGTCGATGTGCAGCACCTCGCCGTCCTCGACGAGCGACAACACCGCGCCCGGCACCGCGCGCACCACCGACCCATCGGCGACGCGGAACACGCGCCCGTCGGCGCTCCCGGCGAAGCGCTCCGAGAACGCGGTCCAGGTGACGCCCTCCGGGAGCTGACGCTCGAGCGCCGCGAGGTGGGCGAGCACCTCGGCGCGCGTGCGGCCGGGCGGCACGGCGTGCCACGCGACGCGGCTCAGCCGCTCGATGGTCAGCGAGGGTGAGAGCACCGCGAGGCCTCGCTCGGTGGCGACGAAGACCTCACCGCCGACCGCGCGCACCGCCCAGCAGCCGTGCGCCGGGAGCCCGTCTTCGACGTGCAGCGTGCGCAGCCAGGCGCCCGACGCGGCGAAGACGTCGAGGCCTCCTTCGGTGCAGGCCACCACGCGCTCGCCGAGGGGCGCGAGGCCGTGCACTGCCTCGGTGTTGGTGATGGACACCGTCAGCGCCAGCGCCGCGAAGGAGGCGAGCATCACGTCACCGCACCTCGAAGGGCTGGCGGACCTCGAAGCGGTTGCCTGCGCCATCGCGCGCCACGAAGACCAGCTCGTAGCGCCCCGGCTTCGCGCCCTTCGGCACCTCGAGCGTGCGCGTGAAGTGCACCTGGTCCCTGGTGTCGAGCAGCAGCTGCTCGTCGGAGAACAGCGCGCAGAAGACCGACAGCTCCTTCGTCGGCTCGAGGGCGTCGGCGCGCACCTGGAGCTTCCCGCCGGGCCGCACCACGCGCTGCTCGAGCGACACCGCGAAGTCGGGCGCCTTCGAGTCGAGGCGGTAGCGCACCTCGCGGCGCGACGTGGAGCCGTCGGCGTGCTCGACGACGACCTGCACCTCGTACCAGCCGTCCTTCACCGTCACCGGCACCAGGAAGCGCCCGCGCCACGCGTCGGTGGTGCGGTCGTAGACGAGCGGCTTCACCAGGCCGAACGGGAACCACGCGGTGACCCGGCGCGCGCCCTTCGGGGCCTTCACGGTGATGAGCGGATCTCCGGGTGGAATCTCCTCGCGCGAGAGCTCGCCGAACACGCCGGCGTACGAGGTGCCTTCGGGGAGCTCGACGGGCACTGCCTCGGTGACGGTCTTCGAGGGGTCGACGCGCACCACCTCCTCGACCGCGACGAATGAGGTGTACTTGCTCATCAGCGAGTACTCGAGCGCGGTCTCGGTGATGGCCTTGACCACCTCCGGCTGCTCGCCGCGGTAGTTGAGCTCGGTGAGCTCCTGAATGCGCTGCCGTGCCCACAACGAAGGCAGCGCCGCGTTGGCCGGCTCCACCTCGGGCAGGGTGACCTTCACCTCGAAGGTGCGGGGCTGACCACGCACCTCGCCGCTGATCCGCACCACACCCGAGCCGGCGCCGCGGTACTTCGCGACGAGGAAGAGCGCCTGCCCCTCGAAGAGATCGCCCAGGCGCTGCGGGTACACCGCCTCGAGCGGGAGCGTGCCGGGGTCGACCGAGAGCGAGGTCAGCACCGGGCCGCGGATGCGCTGCTCGAACTCGCGGGCCACCTCCTCTTCTGGCCGGCGGAGGTTGACGAAGGTCGCGCTGCCGTTGCCCAGCTCGCCCATCGAGCGCACGAGGTGTCGGTTGACGTCGTTGCCCACGCCGACGCCGAAGAGGCGCGTCTGTTTGCGCAGCGCCTTCTGCAGCTGCCCGAGCACGTAGTCGTCGCCGCCGATGAGGCCGTCGGTGAAGAACATCACCATGCGCAGCCGCGCTGGATCGTTCGGCGGCAGCATCGCCTCCTGCACCGCGATGTTCACGTCGGTGCCGCCGCCACCCCAGAAGGTGCTCACGTACGCACGCGCGCGCTCGACGTTCTCAGGCGTGGCGGGCACCGCGGCCGGTGCGAACTTCGTGACCGAGGTGTCGAAGTTGAGCACCTGGAAGGTGTCTTCCGGGCGGAGGTGGGCCAGCACCTCGCGAGCGATGGCCTTCGACTTCTCGATGGGCGCGCCCGACTGGGAGCACGAGGTGTCGAGCACGAAGTAGAGCTCGCGGGGCACCACCTCCGCGTCGCTCGGCGCGAGCTGCGGCTGCAGCATCAGCAGGAGGTAGCCCTCGTCCTTCCCCGGCGCGTGGTGCGTGAGGGCCGCGGCGCGGATGCTCTGGCCCGCGGTGCGCCACTGGAGGGTGAAGGTCTTGTTGGGGATGGAGTCGTGCCTGCTCAGCTCGACCCGGGTCGCGCCGTCGAGCGCGTGAGAGACGCTCACCTCGTGAGAGGTGGAGCGCACCTGCTCGACGGGCTGGCCGGGCGGGAAGCGCACCGTGAGGCCGATGTCGTGGCCCGAGCGCACCTGCGGCGGCAGCACCGGCGGCGAGAGGCGCGAGGCGTCGGGCACGGTGGTGGTGTCGGGGTGCGTGCCTTCGCCCTGCCGCGTGGCCAGCGGCTCGCCGCCCATGTACCGGGGCCCGACGGTCATCGGGAAGTCGAGCTGGTACCCGCCGGCCTCGAAGGTGAGCCGCTCGACGTAGTGCAGCGTCACGTGGATCTTCTCGCCAGGGAGGATGTTGGCGACCGATTGCGTGAAGACGTTGGGCCGCTCCTGGTCGAGGAGCGCCGCGGTCTTTCCTTCGGCCTTCGCCTTCTCGTAGGTGTCGCGCGCCTGCTCGCGGGTCTTGATGACGCCGCGGATGACGCGGCCGCCGAGGTGGATCTCCATCGCGTCCACCGCGGCCTGCTCGGGCAGCGGGAAGACGTAGATGGCCTCGAGCGGCGAGCTGTAGGGGTTGCCGAAGGTCTGGGTGACGGTGACGGCCGCGAGGAAGCCCGAGACCTCTACCGCGACCTCGGTGTGCTCGAGGCTGAACTGCAGCGGGCCGGCCTGCTTGCCCTGCGCGTCGCGGAGCACCGCGTGGAGCTCCCCCTGGCCCAGCGCGCCGGGGCTGAGCGGTTGGGCGGCGACGACGAGCGACGACAGACAGGCGAGGAGGGCGAGACGCATCGAGAGGCTCCTTGAATTGGCCTCAGGCGTCAGTGCACGGCCGCGGCCAGCCCGCGACGACCCGGAATCCGGTGGGATGCTCGCGCGCGCGTGGCTGGTGGGCAGCGCGGACGTGCTTCCGCCGGGCCGCGGTCGATCGACCGCCTGCGCGACGACGTCACGGGAGCAGCAGGCTCTCCGGGAAGCGCTCCTTGAAGCGCGCGGTGCGCGCCTGAGCCTCGGCGTCGCGCCCGGCGGTCAGCAGCGCGCGGATCATCAGCGCCTCGCGCTCTTCGACCAGCCTCCCGTTCGCGAAGTCGCGCTCGTGCTGCGTGAGGGCGTCGAGGGCCGCGGCCGTCTCTCCCTTCGCGAGCGCGGCCCGGGCGACCTCGAGCAGCGCGCGTTCCGCGGAGAGCGAGAGGTCTCGCGCGCCGGGCCGCGGCGCGCCTGCATCGACCGTCGACGTCGTGACCTTCGGAGGCGCCGGCCGCGGCGCGGGCGTGGGCTCGGGCGCGGCGATCGGCGGCGGAGCCAGCGGCGCAGGTGCGGGCAGCGGCTCCGGCAGAGCACGCGGCGGCGCGAGGGCGACGCCCGCGTCCACGACCGGCGGCGGGGGTGGTCGCAGCACCGTGCGATCGAGCACCACGCCCAGCGCGACGCCCACCGTGAGGAGCCCGGCCGCGCCAGCAGCGAGCGCGAAGGGCGACGACGTCGGCGGGACGGCGGGGGGCGTCATCGCGGCCGCCTGGGCGAAGGCGTCGGCGAGGCGCCCGGCCACGCGGTCCTCGAAGCCGGGCGGCGGCGCGGGCGTTCCGGCGTCGCGGAGCGCGGCGAGCGACTCGGGCAGCGGCGGCAGCTCTTCGCTCATCGCGCACCTCCCCGTTGCTCTTCTTCTCTGCGGAAGCGCTCCACGGCGCGGCTCACCTCTTCCCGCGCCAGCTTGAGCCGCGAGTAGGTGGTCGGCGCGGGCGCGCTCATGAGGCCCGAGACCTCCTGCACCGAGAGCCCCTCGAGCTCGTGGAGCACGAAGGCCACGCGCCGCTCCTCGGGGAGCGTGTCCAGCGCCCTGCGGAGCACCCGCTGCGCCTGCCGCCGCGCCACCGCCTCGTCCGGCGTCGGGTTCGGGTCGATCTCCTCTTCCTCCGGCAGTGGCGCGCCCGGCCGCTCGCGTCGCCGCGCTTCCGAGAAGAGGCGGAAGGCGATGCCCAGCAGCCACGGCCGGGCAGGGCGCGTCTGATCGAAGCTCGCCCAGCGCCGCGCTGCCGTCACGAAGACGTCGTGCACCAGGTCTTCCATCTCGCTCTCCCGCGCCCCGAGGCGCCAGAGGAAGCCGTAGAGCGGCCGCACCTCCTCGCGGTACAGGACCTCCAGTGAAACCGGTCCGCTCATGCTTCCGCCCTGTCTTGGCACGAGGGGTCCGAATTCATGAAGGAGAATGCCACTCGACGGTCAAGCCCGCGGAAACGGCCACCGGCCACGTCACCCACAGCACCTGCTCGTCGCGCTGGAGCGAGGTACGGGTCAGGACCACCGCCGCCTCGAGCCATGGCCTCAAGCGCACCTGACGCCACGGCTCGAAGGCGACCTGCACCCGCGCGCCCGCCTGGCCCATGAGCACCGTCGCGCGCACCGCGCCGTCTTCGACCTGCAGCGCGCCGAGCGACGCCACGAGACAAGCGGAGAACCGGCCGGGCTCGAAGCAGGGAAGCAGGCTCCCCAGCGCGAGGAAGGTGCTGGCGCGCGAGGCGCCGTACACCAGCCCCGTCGGGAGGTGCACCCGGCCCTCGAGCGACACGCTGAAGCCCCGGCCCGAGAGCCCGCCACCGAGCGCCAGCCCGCCGGTGAAGCCGGGGACCGCGCCGGCCATCGCCAGCAGCCCCGCGTGCGCGCGCCACCCGAGGGCAGGGCGCGGCGCCTCGGCGGGCGCGGTGAGCACCGGTGCCTGCGCGACGGGGGCGGGGGGCGGAGGCGCGGGGGCTGCGACGGGCGGCTCCGGCTCGCTCTGGCGCGGCACGAGCGGGTCGAGCGCGAGCGCGAGGGCCAGCTCCACCGACGAGGCGAGCTCGAGGCAGTCGCCGGCGGGTGACTCGAGCGTGCGGCGGCCGACGCGCCCCTCGCGGCTCACCTCGAGCGTGGCGACCAGCGCCGGCGGCGCGGGCTGGGTGAGCCGCACGAGCACGTGGATGGCTCCGTCGGCGCGGAAGGGATCCCTCCCGAGGCGCGCCGCCACCGCCGCGCGCACCCAGGTCTCGTCGGGGCAGCGCTCGAGCCCCGGCTGCACCGAGTACTCGAGTCGGGCACCGGGCGAGGCGGCGGCGATGAGGGCGAGGAGCGCTCCGACCATTCACGCGGCACGTACCAGAGCGGGCCGGAGAAAATTCTTCATAAAACGCGCCGCGCTTCGCCAAGACGGTCGCAAGGAGACGTTCATGGTCCTGCTTCGTCGTGTGGTTCCGCTGTTGGTGCTGGCGCTGTCCGGTTGCGATCAAGTCGTCATGCTCGGGGACGGAGGTACCGGCGGCGGTGTGGCCACCGGTGGGGGAGGCGGCACCACTGGCGGCGGCGGCGGCACGACCGGCGGCGGCGGCGGCAACACCGGTGGCGGCAGCGGGCTCGAGCCCTTCATCTGCTCGGCGTCGAAGCCGTGCCCCTCGGGTCAGTTCTGCTTCAACGGGCTCTGCGCGCTCGGCTGTCAGACCAACGCCAACTGCGCGGCGGATCAGTACTGCGACACCGAGTTCGACCACCTCTGCCACAACAAGACGGTGCCGACCTGCGCGGTGTCGACCGAGTGCGCGTCGAGCCAGGTGTGCATCTCGGGCTTCTGCAGCACGCCGCCGCCGGTCACGCAGTGCGACCCCAACCAGGTGGCCTCGGGCAACGACGGCTGCGACCAGAACTCGCTGTGCGTCGACCCGTCCGAGACGCAGGCCGCCGACCCGAAGTGCTACACGTTCCCCGCCTGCGCGCAGGACAAGACGTGCCCCGTCGGCCTGCAGGGCGCGGTGTGCAACGACGGCCTCATCCCCAACAAGGCGCGCGTCTGCCTCACCGGCCTGTGCCGCTCGGCGGCGAACTGCCCGTCGAGCTGGACCTGCGTGAAGTTCAACAGCGCCGACGTGCTGGGCGTCTGCTCCAACCGCGGCTTCGGCTCGCCGTGCACCGGGCCTGGCGAGTGCCAGAGCGGCAACTGCGTGATGGGCCTCCCCGGTCTGCCCGGCATCTGCCAATAGGCCCGCCATGCGCAAGCTGCTGCTCGTCGTCCCGCTGTGGTTGCTGGGCTGCCCGTCGACCGGGCCCGGCGTCGACCCGTGTGCTCCCAACCCATGCCTCGGCGATCGCTCGGTGTGCACCGTCGTCGATGGCGCGGCCTCGTGCGCGTGTCGTCAGGGCTTCGATGACGTCGCGGGGCTGTGCGTGCAGCGCGGTCCGTGCGCCAACAACCCGTGCACCGCGCCGCACCGCTCGGTGTGTGTGGCCTCTGGCACGACGGCCGTCTGCCAGTGCGACCAGGGCTGGCGCGACGACGGCAGCGGCCAGTGCGTCATGGCGGCGAGCTGCGATCCCAACCCGTGCACGCAGCCGGGCCGCACGGTGTGCAGCGAGAGCGGCGGCGTCGTGACGTGTCTCTGCTCCCCGGGCTTCCGCGACGACGGGAACGGCGGCTGCGTGAGCAGCAACCCCTGCGCGGTCAACCCGTGCACGCAGCCCAACCGCACGGTGTGCGTGGCGTCGGGCGCGACGGCCATCTGCCAGTGCGATCAAGGCTTCATCGACGACCAGGGCCAGTGCGTGAAGCCGCCGTCGTGCGCGCCCAACCCCTGCACGCAGCCCAACCGGACCGTGTGCTCCGTGGCCACCGGCACGGTGACCTGCAGCTGCGACCCGGGCTTCCGCCTCGACGCCGTCGGCCAGTGCGTCGCGGTGATGGCCTGCAACCCGAACCCGTGCACCCAGCCGCACCGCACCGCCTGCAGCGACGTCGGCGGCACCGCGGTGTGCGGCTGCGACCCCGGCTTCCACGACGAGGCGGGCACCTGCGTGGCCAACGACGTCTGCACGCCGAACCCCTGCACTCAGCCTCACCAGACCGTCTGCGCGGCGGGCGATGCCGGCGTCACCTGCGCGTGCGAGCCCGGCTACCAGCCCGCCGCCAACGGGTGCGAGCTGCCGCCACCGCCGACGTGCAACGGCCAGCACACCACCGGCGACGCCTTCGAGCCCGACGAGTGCCCGAGCCTCGCGAAGGTCATCGTCCCGGGAACGCCCCAGAGCCACACCTTCGACCCGGCCGGCGACGTCGACTTCGTGAAGTTCTCCGTCGACGCGGGCGTGGTGGTGCTCCTCGAGGAGACCGGCCCGCTGGCCACCTCGGTCTCGCTCTACGACGTCGACGGCGTCACGCCGCTGCTCGCGAACCAGCCGGAGCGCGTGCTGCGCAAGCTGAACGCCGCGGGCACCTACTTCGCCCAGGTGCGCGCGCAGAGCGCCAGCACCACCGGCGCGACGACGCTGCAGCTCACCGTGACGGCCGATGACTTCGCCGACGACCGCACCACGACGGCAAGCCTCACCCCGGCGATGAGCCCCGGCACCAGCGTCAGCGGCGCGTTCCAGTTCACCGGGGACACCGACTGCGTGGCGGTGCCGGTGCAGGCCGGCCGGCTCTACACCTTCGAGGAGACCACCGGCAGCGACGTGTACCTCACCGTCTACACCGCGACCGGCACGTACTTCTCGACGACCGACACCGAGTGGCTGCGCTTCGAGACGAGCGCCACCGAGACGCTCTTCCTGTGCACCCGCGCGTACAACAGCGCCGCGCTCGTCGGCTGGGGCCTGCGCGTCACCGACGAGGGCGTCGACGACTTCGCCGACGATCGCACCACGACGGCCACGCTGACCCCGGTGCCGTCTCCCGGCGCGAGCGTGACGGGCGCGTTCCAGTACCCGGCCGACACCGACTGCGTGCGCGTGCCGGTGCAGGCCGGCCGCCTCTACACCTTCGAGGAGACGACCGGCAGCGACGTGTACCTCTCGGTCTACACCGCGACCGGCACCTTCATCGCCACCACCGACACCGAGTGGCTGCGCTTCGAGACGAGCACCACCGAGACCCTCGTCCTCTGCACGCGCGCGTACAACAGCGCCGCCATTCTGGGCTGGGGCCTGCGCGTCACCGACGAGGGGGTCGACGACTTCGCCGACGATCGCTCGACCACGGCGACGCTGACCCCGGTGGCGGCGCCCGGCGCGAGCGTGAGCGGCGCCTTCCAGTACCCGGCGGACACCGACTGCGTCGCGGTGCCGGTGCAGGCCGGGCGCGTCTACGCGTTCGAGGAGACGACCGCCGCCGACGTGTACCTCACCGTCTACACCGCGACCGGCACGTACCTGTCGACCACCGACGCCGAGTCGCTCCGCTTCGAGACGAGCGCCAGCGAGACGCTCTTCCTCTGCACGCGCGCGTACAACAGCGCGGCCATCATGGGCTGGGCCTTGCGCGTCACCGACGCGGGCGTCGACGACTTCGCCGACGATCGCTCGACGACCGCGACGCTGACGCCGGTGCCGGCTCCGGGCGCGAGCGTGACGGGCGCCTTCCAGTACCCGGCCGACACCGACTGCGTGCAGGTGCCGGTGCAGGGCGGCCGCCTCTACACCTTCGAGGAGACGACCGCCGCCGACGTGTACCTCACCGTCTACACCGCGACCGGCACCTTCCTCTCGACCACCGACGCCGAGTGGCTGCGCTTCGAGACGAGCACCAGCGAGACGCTCTTCCTCTGCACCCGCGCCTACAACAGCGCGGCCATCATGGGCTGGGGCCTGCGCGTCACCGACGAGGGCGTCGACGACTTCGCGGACGATCGCGTCGGCGCGCAGCCGCTGCTGCCGGTGGCCTCACCGGGCGCGAGCGTGAGCGGGGCGTTCCAGTACCCGGGCGACACTGACTGCGTGGCGGTGCCGGTGCAGAGCGGCCGCGTGTACGGCTTCGCCGAGACGAGCGGCACCGACGTGTACCTCACCGTCTACACCGCGACGGGCACCCTCATCCCCACCACCGACGGCGAGACGCTCCGCTTCAAGGCGGGCGTCACCGAGACGCTCTTCCTCTGCACCCGCGCGTACAACAGCGCCGCCGTCGCGGGCTGGAGCTTCAACGTCACCGACGCCGGGCCGGACGATCACGCCGACACCCAGGCGGGCGCGACGCCCCTGGCCGTCGACGGCACGCCGGTGAGCGGGGAGCTCCAGTTCTCGGGCGACCTCGACTTCTTCACCTTCACCTCGAGCTCGGTGCTCGCGCTGCGGCTGATGACCACCGGCGTCGGCACGACGCTCCAGGTGCAGAGCTCGACGGGCGCGACGGTCGCCACCCTCTCGGGCCCGGGGACCTCGGCCTTCGTGCTCCCCGCCGCGGGGACGTACTTCGTGCGCGTGTCGTCGTCGTCGGGGCTCGGCGCGTACACCGTGGCGATCGCGAACTGACGCGCTCAGGCTCGGGGCTTCTGTTGGAGAGACCCTCCGTGGGATGTTCCGGCTGGATCAGAGCCGGGGAGGTCTCGCATGCGTGTGGCGTGGCTCAGCGTCGTGGTGATGAGTGCAGCGCTCGTCGTCTGGGGCTGCGGCTCCAATCGGTGCATCCCGGGGGAGGCTCGTGCCTGTGCGTGTGTGGACGGCGCAGAGGGCGCGCAGAGCTGCCTCGCTGACGGCACGTTCGAGCGGTGTGTGTGTGCTGGCGCCACCCCCGATGGCGGAACCGGCGGAGGCATCGGAACCGGCGGAGGCATCGGAACCGGCGGAGGCATTGGAACCGGCGGAGGCATCGGAACCGGTGGAGGCATTGGAACCGGTGGAGGCATTGGAACCGGTGGAGGCATTGGAACCGGGGGAGGTGTTGGAACCGGCGGAGGCACTGGAACAGGCGGAGGCATCGGAACCGGAGGAGGCGGTGGGCAGACAGGGGCCTGCGCAGTGAACAACGGCGGGTGCTCGACGGAGGCCACCTGCTCCGAGGACGCGGGAACCGTCGCGTGTGTTTGCCGGCCCGGGACCTGCGGCGATGGCCTCTCGTGTCGACGAGACTCGGACCAGTCACTCTGCGCCTCGGCTGGCGTTTCCTGTGGCTCGCTCAGCACCGTCGACAGCTGCGGCCTCGCGCGGACCGTGATGTGTGGCCCGTGTCAGGTGCCGGAGATCGCCGACGCTGGCCCGGGGCTCACCTGCATCGTCGGCGCGTTCGAGCCGGGAAACCCCACCAGCAGCTACGCCTTCGAGAGCCGGCGTGACTTCCTCCGGGTGGCGTTTCAGCGGGGCATGCAGGATGGCGGAGCCCCGCTGACCGCGGTGACCCTCGACGTCGACCTCTGGCCGCACGTCGGGAGCGTGTCGAACCCGATTCCCCCCGTCTTTCTGCTCGAGGGCGATGCGGGCACGGGCGTGGTGGCTGCCGTTCCCGTGGGGGCGGCGATGGTCAGCGGCGGCGGACAGGTCGACGTGCAGCAGCGCATGACGGTCGACGCGGGCGGCTTCATCGCGCGCCCCGCGATTCAGAGCTTCCCGCCGATGACGTGGTACTCGCGGTGTCAGGGAACCGCTCCGCTCGTCACCGAGACCGACGCCGAGTTCTGCGATGGCTACGCGTTCAACTGTGGCTCGCTCACCGCGACGGACAGCACCGGCACCGTGCGCACCGTCTCCTCGTGTGGCCAGTGTTCCCCCGGCCAGGTGTGCCGACCGAACCCCTACCTGTCGTGGACCGCGCAGCGATGCCGCGCGTGCGTCGTCGAGACAGACGCTCAGCTCTGCCAGCGCCTCGGGGCGACCTGCGGGCTGCTGACCGCCCCCGACGACTGCGACGTGGTGCGCACCGTCGATTGCGGCAGCTGCACGGCGCCTTCCTTCTGCGGAGGCGGTGGCGTCGCCAACGTCTGCGGCGGCACGGCCATCGTCTGCTCGCATGGGCGAGTGGTGGGGCCTGCTCCAGTACCCAACACCGCCTTCTGTCCCGACGGCGACGGCGGGACCACCATCGACGCGCAGCAGACCCTCACCTCCCTCACCTTCACCTGGAACCCCAGCCTGTCGCGGTACGAGGCGCCGACCACCGTGCCGGCGATCATCCCCGGCCCCATCACGTTCTCCATGACGAGCGCGTCGGCGACCTCCGTGAGCTGGAACGGCATCTCCTCCCAGGTCGGAACGAGGAGCGGCAACGTGGTCACCGTGTCGGGCTCCGACCGCCGGAGCTCGCCCCAGGGGTGCACCAACGCGTTCGTCTTCATGCGCTGCGACGGCTCGGCGCCCATCACCTTCGCGCCCTGAGGGCCCTCACCGCAGGTCACCTCGGAAGCCCGCCGCATGCTGCTCGGCGACGAGGCGCGCGACCTCCTCGCGCGGCCGCTCACACTCGCGGTGGCGAATGAGTGGGTCGGCCGGGTCTCCAACGCGGACCGTGTAGCCCGCGCGCTCCTCGCGGATGGCCCACCGCGTGCCGTCGGGGTGCACCAGCTCGATCCACGCCGTCGCCCCGGCCTCGAAGCGCGCCGCCGAGCGACGCGCCTCACCGCTCGGGAGCGCGACGCGCACCAGCACGCCGTTCTTCTCCGCCCAGTCCCGGGTGCCCCCGAGCACGTCTTCGTCACGCAGCCCGACGCTGAAGGCGCGCACCCACGCCGCGAGCGAGGCGTAGACGTCCCACCCCTCGCCGCGCACGTCGAAGCACACCACCTGGCCGGGGCTGCCGCCGAAGCAGCCCGCGGGGTCCCACGCCCACTGCTCGCGCGCCGTCGCGGCCAGCGGCGTCCACGCGGGGCTCCAGTGCGCGTGCGCCAGCTCCGTCGAGCGGCCCGCCTCGAAGGCCTCCGCGCGCTCCGCCCACTGCTGGCGGTGCGGGGCCAGCTCGCCCGGCAGCAAGAAGCGGAAGTCGCCCAGCGCCCAGCCGCCGACCAGCCCCAGCAGCCGCTCGACCTCCGTGCCGCCCGCGGCGAGCCTCGAGGGCGTCACCACCGCGTCGGGGTGTGCGCGGAAGACGTGCGCGAAGTGCTGGAGGTTCGCGTCGGTCAGCACGGGCGCGAGCATCGCGCGTCGCAAGGGGGCCTGCGCCTTCGGGTGGTCGCGCACCCCCAGCCCGGCGTCACCGAGCCATCAGCGCAAGTTGTCGCGCGTCGCTCAGAGCTCGACCTGCATGCCGAGCTCGACCACGCGCCCGGGGGGAATCGAGAAGTAGCTCGTCGCCGACAGCGCGTTGCGCGAGACGAAGGCGAAGAGCACCTTGCGCCAGGTCATCATCTTCGACGTGCCGTTGGTCAGCAGCGTCTCTCGCCCAAGGAAGTAGCTCGTCGTCGACGGCTCGCACACCAGCCCCTGCTCGCGCGCGCGCACGAGGATCTTCGGGACGTTCGGCGTCTCCATGAAGCCCGTGCGCCACACCACGCGGTAGAAGCCCTGGTCCTCCTGGGCCACGGTGAGCGCCTCTTCCTTCGGCACCTGCGGCACGTTCTCCTGCACGATGGACAGGATGACCACCTGCCGGTGCAGCACCTGGTTGTGCTTGAGGTGATGCAGCAGCACCGGCGGCGTGCCGTCCGGGTTGCCCGACATGAAGACCGCCGTGCCCCGCACCCGCATCGGCGAGGTGCTCTTGATGTCCTCCAGCAGCGCCGACAGCGGCATGAGCGACTGCTGGAAGCGGGTGGCCAGCGCCTCGCGCCCGCGCTTCCACGTCGTCATCAGCGCGAACATCGCCACGCCCACCACCACCGGGAACCAGCCGCCCTCGAAGAACTTGAGCGCGTTGGCCGCGAAGAAGGGGAGATCGAACGCGAGGAACAGCACCAGCAGCGGCAGCGCCTTGTGCACCGGCCAGCCCCACGTGCGCACCAGCACCACGAAGTACACCACCGAGGTGATGCCCATCGTCCCCGTGACCGCGATGCCGTACGCCGCCGCGAGCGCGCTCGACTCCTTGAAGGCCACCACCAGCGCGAGGCACGCCACCATCAGCGCGGTGTTCACCTCGGGCACGTAGATCTGCCCCTCGTTCTCGGACGAGGTGTGCACGATGGTGACGCGCGGGAAGTAGCCGAGCTGCACCGCCGAGCGCGTCAGCGAGAAGGCCCCCGAGATGAGCGCCTGCGAGGCGATCACCGTCGCCGCCGTGGCCAGGCCCACCATCGGGTAGAGCAGCGGCTCCGGCACCAGCGCCCAGAAGGGCTTCTCGACCCAGCCGTGCTCGATCAGGTACGCGCCCTGGCCGAAGTAGTTGATGAGCAGCGCCGGCAGCACCAGCGTGAACCACCCGAGGCGAATCGGCTTCACTCCGAAGTGGCCCATGTCGGCGTACAGCGCCTCGCCGCCCGTGATGCACAGCACCACGCTGCCCAGCACCTGGAACGAGCGCCACGGGTCGAGCTCGAAGAGCTTCACCGCGTACAGCGGGTTCACCGCGGCCAGCACGCGCGGCGTGTCGACCAGCTCCCGCAGCCCCAGGCCGGCCAGCACGAAGAACCACACCGTCATGATCGGCCCGAAGGCCTTGCCGATGCGATCGGTGCCGCGGTGCTGCACCATGAAGAGCGCCGCGAGGATGATCAGCGTCAGCGGCACCACCCAGTGCTCGAGCGCGTGGGTGGCGACGCCGAGGCCCTCCACCGCCGACAGCACCGAGATGGCCGGGGTGATGATGCCGTCGCCGTAGAGCAGCGCCGCGCCGAACAGCGCCGCCAGCACCAGCCCGCTCTTGAAGGGGAAGTCGGTCTTCGTCGGCACCAGGGCCAGCAGCGCGAAGATGCCGCCCTCGCCCCGGTTGTCCGCCCGCATGATGAAGGCGAGGTACTTCACCGTCACCACCATCATCAGCGACCAGAAGAACAGCGACAGCAGGCCCATCACGCTGTCCGGCGTCACCGCCAGCGAGTGCGGCTTCACCACGCCTTCCGGCGTCTTCGAGAAGCACTCCGCCATCGCGTAGAGCGGGCTGGTGCCGATGTCTCCGAAGACGATGCCCAGCGCCCCCAGCGCCAGCGGCAGCACCTTCGACGTCGACTGAGGGGGGTGCGCGGTCATGGGTGACGCTTACGTCCCACCGACTCAGGGCCGCGTCAAAACAGGGCCGAATGACATCAAGGAAGCATCAAGAACCTGCATCAATCCTCATTGATTTCATGCTGTTACATTTCCTCGCGCTCGTCAGAACGCCGAGAGCACGGCGCGGTTGTCGGCCTCGAGGCCCACCGAGATGCGCAGCCCCTCGAGCGGGGGGATGGGCCGGGCGATGACGCCCTTCTTCTTGAGCGCCTCGTCCGCCTCGCGCCACCGCCCCGGGAAGCGCGCGAGCACGAAGTTGCCGCCCGACGGCAGCACCTCGACGCCCTTCGCGCGCAGCCCCTCGGCGAGGAACGGGAGCCACCGCTGGTTGTGCTCCACCGAGCGCCTGACGTGGTCGGCGTCACCGAGCGCCGCGATGGCCGCCGCCTGTGACGGCGTGGTGACGGGGAAGATGAGGCGGCCGCGGCGGAGCCAGTCGATGAGCTCGGGGGCGGCGTGCAGCCACCCCACGCGGAGCCCGGCCAGCGCGTAGAGCTTCGAGAAGGTGCGCAGCACCACCACGCGCGTGGGGTGCTCGGTGACGAAGTGGAGCCCGGCGTCGTAGTCGGGGTGGCCCTCGAGGTACTCGGCGTAGGCGCTGTCGAGCACCAGCAGCACGTGCTCCGGGAGCCCGGCGACGAGCCGCGCCACTTCCTGGCGATCGATCCACGTGCCGGTCGGGTTGTTCGGGTTGGCGAGGAAGAGGAGCTTCGTCTTCGGCGTCACCGCGGCGAGCAGCGCGTCGACGTTCGCCGTGAAGCCCGGTGCTGGCGCCTGCACCACCGTCGCCCCCGCGGCGTTCGCGTAGATGCCGAACATCGGGAAGCTGAACTGCGGCACCAGCACCTCGTCCCCCGGCCCGGAGAAGGCGCGGCACAGCACCTCGATGAGCGACTCCGAGCCGGTGCCGCACATGAGCCACCGCGGGTCGAGCCCGTGGCGCCGCGCGAGGGCCTCGTCGAGCGCGCGCGTGTCGGCGTCGGGGTAGAGGTGCACCGAGCCCATCACCTCGCGCGCGGCGGCCACCGCGGCGGTGCTCGGGCCCAGCGGCGACTCGTTGGCCGAGAGCAGCGCGGGCTTCGCGACGCCGGGCAGCGTGACGTCGCCGGCGACGTAGTTGGAGATCTTCAGGATGCCCGCGTGCGGTCGAGGAGCCATGGCGGCCTCATACTCCTCCCTCGCGCGAGCGTCAGAACGACGGGCGGAAGAGCAGCGCGCCGAAGAGGGCCGGGTGCAGCGACAGCGGCCGCTGCGCCGCGTCGTCCTGCACGAGGGCGATCGGGAGCCGGACGCCGAGCTCGAGCGACAGCTCCTGCTCCCCCAACGCGAAGGCGACCTGCGTGCCGAGGGTCGGCGCGAGGGACAGCCCCAGGGGCTCGATGGTGAGCCACGCGTCGAGCGCGCCCGTCAGCGCGCGCCACTGCACGACGTCGTTGCCCAGCACCCCGAGCGCCGTGCCCAGGCCGAGCAGGAGACCGAACGGGTTCCTCGGCCCGACGGGCAGCGCCGCCCCGAAACGCACGCTGAGCTCGAGGCTGCGGCGCGTGGCCCCCTGCACGCGGATCAGCAGCGTGCCGGTGTCTGCAGGGAACTGCTCGCTCGCACCCGGCACGGTGGTCATCGCCTCCAGCCCCAGCGCCAGGAAGCCGTCGGGCCGCCAGGTGGCGGGCCGCGCCGCCTGCGCCACCTCATCGCGCCAGCGGATCGGCTCGAAGCCCGTGCCGGCGCGGTTCAGCACCAGCGGGCCCTCGCGCAGCGTCCCGCGTCCGAACGCTCCGAACGAGCCTTCGGGGACCGGCGCGGTGAACTGGTAGGCGTCGGCGCAGACTGGCAGGGCGGCCTTCCCGTCGCGGAGCTCCCCGCCTTCGAGCGTCACGTCGGCCGGGAGCGCGTCGGCGTCGAGCACCTGCGCCTCGAGGCGCAGCGCCGCCGGCGGGAGGCCCTGCGCGACGAAGGCGTCGCAGGCCCGTCGGGCGCGGATCTGCTGCAGCGCCGCGGGGTCGGGCCGGTAGCGCTCGAGCCTGGCGCTGCTCTGCGCCGGGCGCGCGCGCGGGGGCAAAGGCCCGAGCTCGAGCACGAACTGCCTCGCCGCGAGCTGCTCGGCGAGGAGCGCGTTCGACAGCTGCGGCGCGGCGCGGGCGAGGTCGAAGGCGGCCGCCTGCCGGAGCGCCTCGCACCCCGCCGGGCGGCCGAGCCTGCAGGCCTCGGCCGAGAACC
>JBMORD010000146.1:0-2082 GCA_049322495.1 Myxococcota bacterium
AGCGCGCGCGGGCGAGCCCGGAGCCACGGCCGCGCGAGGAACGCGAGGGCAACGGCGATCGTCACGTACGCCGGGACGACGCGCGCCTGCGCGAGCAGCGCCGTGCCGAGGTAGGGTCCGCGGGCGAGCGCGGTGAAGCGCTCGGCGATCGACTCGGCCGCCGTGACGAAGGCCGCCACGCTCGCGAGGTACACCACCGCCACCAGCGCGAGCTGCACGGCGAGGAGCTGACGAAACGAAGGGCGCGGCATCGGACGTCAGTCGGTGAACAGACGGCGGCGGCGCAGGCGCATGAGGCCCGCCCACACCTGCTGCACTGGCACGTCGAGGGCCTTCGCCAGCACCTCGTCGCGCGTGGGCACCAGCTCGTTCTCGTCGCGCGGCTCGGGCACCACCACGCCCTGCGCGAGGCGGGTCAGCAGCCGTCGATCGAAGTCGAGCTCGACGAGCAGCTGCCGGGTGATGGTCTCCACGAGGCGCATCGCGGCGTCGGGGCTGCGCGCGTCGGCGTAGGTGCCGCCGGTCGAGATGGACAGGCGCCGGAACGCCGACTCCATCACCTTGTCCTGCGGCGTGAGCGAGAGCGCGTGCACGAAGAGCCCCTCGGTCTCCATGCGGTTGGCCATGTCGTCGAGGGAGAGCCCGGTGGGGTCGACGTGCGGCCAGGCGTCACCGGGCGCACCGACCGCGTGCGGCGGCGCGTCGCCGATGAGGATCACCACGCGGTAGCTGCCCTCGCGCCACGGCAGCTCGAGGCAGCGCACGAGGCCGGCGTACACCGCCTCCGGGGCGTCGCCGCCGCCGTCGACCTTCACCGCGTCGATGACCCGGCGCACGCGCTCGACGTCGCTCGTCAGCGGCTCGACGTGGAGCAGCTTGTCGGGCCCATCGGAGTGATCGCGGTACCCGACGAAGCCCACGTGCAGCTCGTCGTGGAGCTCGGTCCGCAGCGCGTCGAGCACCCGCCCGACGTGCGCGCGCGCCGACGCGATGAGGCCGCCCATGCTGCCAGTGAGGTCGACGCAGAAGACGAGATCGAGCCGACGGAGGAGGTGGGTGTTCATCGCGTGCCGTGGAGGACGACGTACGTCGAGCCCGAACGTGACGGGCCGCCGAACAGCACCTCGTTGGGGCCAACGAGGAAGCCGCGCTGCACCTCGATCGGCGGCGGCGCGGGGTCCACGGGGCGGAGGCTCGTGCCGTCGGAGGTGAAGAGCGTCGGCAGGGAGTCGCTGCCTCCGTTGAGCAGGCCGCCGGCGAGGAACTCCGTCGCCGAGAGCGGCAGGACGATCGTCATCAGCGAGCCCGAGGTGTCGGGCGCGAGCGCCACCCAGCCGGTCCCCATGCGCCGCGCGAAGCGCAGGCCCGAGCCGCCGCCAACCATCAACCCGGCGGTGCCGGCCCGGGCGAGCGAGGTCCACCGGGCGCCCGGCTGCCCCTGGAGATCGACCGGCTCGGTGCTGAAGCCGCCGCCCGAGAGGGACACCGCCACCGAGCTGGCCGAGGGGATGAGCACGTCGCCGCCAGCGTCGATGAAGCAGCGCTCGCCGTCGACGCCGAGATCGCTCGAGACCTCGGTGAAGGTGAGCGAGGCACCGCTGCGCTGAGACTCGAAGAGCGAGGTGGCGCCGCCCGTCGGCTTCGCGGTGAAGAGCACCCGGTCGCCGCGAACGCAGAACGCGCGGGGAGCTCCAGACTGCGACGGCACGGTGAAGACGCTCACGAAGTCGCTGAAGGCCGCACAAGCGCCGACGCAGCGGAAGACGTCGCGCCCGCGCGCGAGCAGCACCTCGTCGGCGGTGGTGATCAGATCAGCGTGCGTGGTGGACGACGTCGGCGCAGGGAAGCCAGGCACGAGCTGCAGCAGGTTGCTGCCGGCCGCCGCGCGGTAGACCGTGCCGTCGCCCAGGGCGACCCAGATGTCGCCGGCCGACCGCCGCCCGAGCCCGACGACCTCGCGCGCCACCGTGGGAGTCCCGGGCACGGGACTGAACGACATCGAGACCCACGCGAACGAGCCCCCTCCCCCGCCTGTCGCGCCGCCGCCTCCGCCCGTCGCGCCGCCGCCCCCGCCCGTCGCGC
>JBMORD010000147.1:0-15694 GCA_049322495.1 Myxococcota bacterium
GTGTAGCTTTCGCTCGAGCTGAGCCGCACCCTGCGGGTCGCGCGCGCGCTCGAGGGACTCACGCTCCCCGCCCAGCTGAAGCGCGTCGCGCTGCGGCTGTGGGACGGCGCGTCGCCTGCGGGCATCGCCGACGAGCTCGAGGTCAGCGCGGCGACGATGAAGTCGTACCGCAAGGAGCTCTACATGCGCCTCGACGTGCACTCCGTCGAGGAGCTCCGCGCGCTGCTCGACGCCCGCGCGCGCGAGGCGGCGCTCGATCTCGACCGACACCTCCCCTCGAGGGGGTGACGCGGGCCCGGCCCGGGGCGCTACCTCCCGGCCATGCGTGCACTCCTCTCACTCTCCTGCCTCACGCTGCTCGCCTCGGCCTGCTGTCCGCCAGAGCAGTCGTCCACCCTCGACGCGGGCGTCGTCGAGTGCGTCCCCTACACGCCCGCGACGATCAACGGCACCGAGTCGGGGACCTTCGTGACCGCCGACGCGAAGCGGTCGCTCCCCATCGCCGTCACGGATCGCGGCGGCGGCCTGGTCGAGGTCCGCGTCAGCGCCAGCCACGCCACGGTGGCGGAGGTGCGCCTGCAGGGCCGGCCGGACGCGGAGCTCCACGCTGGCGTCAGCGTGCGCGTGAGCGACGACGTGGCCGAGCGTCGCTTCGTGTTCCGCGCCCACGGCGGCAGGACCTACGACGTCGAGCTCAAGCCCCTCGCGACCCCGCCCCAGGGCGGTCAGACCTGGGCCGCGAGCTGGAGCTACCAGCCGAACGTCGACTGCTTCGAGCCCAACGACACCGAGGCCACGGCGAAGCGCATTCTGCTCGACACGCCCGTGCAGGCCTTCGCTCACGCCGGCATCATCGAAGGCGATGGCGTCCTCGTCGGGCCGAGCCTCACCGACTTCTACCGCTTCGAGCTCACCGCGCCGACCACCGTGCAGCTCGCCGCCACGCGTCCCGGCGACGAGGGCGTCGTCTTCGAGTTCTGGAACGGCGCCACCCACGCCTCGTACCTCGTGGCCACCGACGTCATGGCCGCCAGCAACGTCGAGTCGACCAGCGAGGAGCTCGCGCTCCCCGCCGGCACCCACTACGTGCGCGTCGCGGCCTTCGTCAGCCAGGACTCGAGCCGGGAGACCACCCCGGGCACCCCGCCCTTCCCCCAGACCTGGAACCAGCCCTACACGTTCACCGTGCTCCGCAAGGCTCGCTGAAACTCGTTTGAGCTCCAACCACATCGACGTTACAGGCGGACCATGAGATGGGTCCTCGCATGCCTGATGGGGTCGGCGCTCTCGTTGGTGCAGCCGGCCGAGCCGCGAAGCAGCCAGACCGTCGGTGACGCGCTCGAGGCGTTCCTCGACCACGCGCACCGGGGTGACTTCACGCGCGCGGCCGAGGCGCTCGAGCTGCGCCCGGGAGAGGCCGACGGCGCGCAGCTGGCGCGACGGCTGATGTTCCTGCTCGATCAGCAGCTGCGACTGGCGCCGGAACAGCTGACCGCGACCGAGGGGCGAGTGCAGGTGGGGGAACTCCCCCTCGGGCGCGGTCGGGTGCCGGTGGAGCTGGCGCGGTCGGGCGACCGATGGCGCTTCACCACGCGCACCGTGCGCAACATCGACGCGCTGTTCGGCGAGCACGGCTCTCCGGTGTGGGACCTCCTGCCGCCCTCGCTCGTCACGCGGCGCTTCGGCGCGCTCGCGCACTGGCAGTGGCTGGGGCTGCTCGCGCTGCTCCCGGTCGCGTGGTTCCTCTCGCGCGGCATCGTCGCGGTGCTGCGGCCGCTGGCACGTCGGCTGACGCGGCTGACGTCGAACACGCTCGACGATCGCCTGGTGTCGGAGGGCGGGCGGCCGGTGCGCACGCTGCTCTTCAGCCTGCTGCTCGTCACCGGCACGCGCTCGCTCGGCTTTCCCATCGGCGCGCAGGCGCTGGTCGACGATCTCTCACGCTCGGTGGCCATCGCGGCGGCGGTCTGGGCGCTGCTGGTCTTCGGCAGGCTGGTCGCCGACGCGCTGCAGGACAAGGCGCTCCATGAGAAGGACGCGGTCTCGCAGCGCGCCATCCAGACGCAGGTCACGGTGCTGCACCGGGTGGTGTCGGCGATCATCATCGTGGTGGGCGGGGCGCTGGTGCTGGTGCAGTTCCCGGGCGTGCGGAGCATCGGCATGTCGCTGCTCGCGTCCGCCGGCGTGGCGGGGGTGGTGCTCGGGCTCGCCGCGCAGCGCACCATCGGAAACGTGCTGGCGGGAATTCAGCTCAGCCTCACGCAGCCGATCCGCATCGGCGACACCGTCATCGTCGAGAACGAGTGGGGGTGGATCGAAGAGGTGACCCTCACCTACGTGGTGGTGAAGGTGTGGGATCTGCGCCGGCTGGTGGTGCCGATCGGCTACTTCCTCGAGAAGCCTTTTCAGAACTGGACGCGAACCTCGACCAACCTCCTCGGCACCGTCGAGCTCTTCGCCGACTACCTGGTCGACGTCGACGCGGCGCGCGCGGAGCTTCAGCGCGTGCTGGAGCCGCAGCGCGGCCAGCTCTGGGACGGCCAGACGCAGGGCATCCAGGTGACGGCGATGAGCGAACGAACCATGACGCTGCGCGTGGTGCTCAGCGCGGCCGACGCCGGCAAGGCGTGGGACCTGCGCTGCCTGGTGCGCGAGAAGATGATCGACTGGCTGCGCGGGCAGCGACCGCCGGTGCTGCCGCGGCTGCGGGCGGACACGCTGCCCGCCGCTGCACCCTGAGCCCGGTCAGGGCCGCACCACGGCGCCGCCCACCACCTCGCCGCGCCACTTCGCGCGCAGCGCGTCCTTCACCTCGGCGAGCGGGAAGACGTGCGACACGTGCGGCCGGAGCTGCCCCGCCTCGACCCACTTCCACAGCAGCTCATGCCGCGGCGCGCGCAGCGCCGGGTCGTGCACCGCCGAGATGACCGTCGGGCAGCCGAGCACGTCGAGGCCCTTCATCATCACCAGGTTGGTCGGGAGCTGCTGCGCCCCGAACGGCGTCGACGCCCAGCCGACGATGAGGATCCGCGCGCCGAACTTCGCGCAGCGCAGGCTCTCGAGCGCGGTCTCCCCGCCGACGGCGTCGTAGACCACGTCGACGCCCTCGCCCGCGGTGAGCGCCTTCACCTCGTCACGGAAGCGCCGCACGCCCTCCGGCGCGCTCACGTTGAGCACCTCGTCGGCGCCGGCCGCCTTCACCACCGCGAGCTTCGCGTCGCTCCTGCCCGCGGCGATGACGCGCGCCCCGAGCGCCTTCGCCACCTGCACGCCCGCGAAGCCCGTCGCGCCCGACGCGCCGAGCACCAGCACCGTCTCGCCCGCCTTCACCCGGCCGCGCGTGACGAGGCAGTGGATCGCCGTCTCGTAGCTGCCGAGCAGGCTCGCCGCCTGGTCGAACGAGAGCGCGCCGGGGATGGGCTTGACCGCCTCGCGCGGAACGGTCGCCCACGTCGCGAAGCCACCCGACGACTGGTAGCTGCCGAGCGAGCGCGGGCCCGCGACGAAGCCGTCGACCAGCACGCGCTCGCCTTCGCGCAGGTCGCGCACGTCCGCTCCCACGGCGGCGACCTCGCCCGCATACTCGAGCCCCGGCACGTACGGCGGCGTCGGCACGTGCTGGTACCGCCCCGCCATCATCAGCAGATCGACCCAGCCGACCGCGGCGCTCCTCACCGCGACCACCACGTCGCCCGGCGCGAGGCGCGAGAGGTCCGGCACCGGCTGCGGCTCGAGCGTCAGCCGCTCCACCGCGTCGAGCGGCGTCTCGGCCAACGCGCTCAGCACCACCCGCTGCCCCGGAGCCGTCATCGTCGCGTGCACGGCGCGGATTGTGGCGCCCCTCGACCGTTCGTGCACCGCCTCCGACCGCTCACCTTCTCGTCCGTCGGGACAGGGCCGCGCGACGCGATGCTCGGCGGCATGGTTCGTCGCCTCGTCGTCGTGGCCCTCGCCGCCGCCGTGTGGCTGTCGTCGCTGCACTCCTTCTTCCGCGCGGAGCCGGCGGCGCTGGTCGGTCCGCTCACCGAGCGGCTCCGCGTCGCCGACCGGCGCGAGCTGCGCGCCACCAACCCCGAGTGGGACCTCATGGCGCGCACCTTCACCGTGCTCGCGTTCCTCAACCAGACGGCGCAGCGGCCCGAGCTGCTGCCCGAGGTCGACCGCATGCTCGAAGAGACGCTGGAGATGGACGAGGCGCGCAGAGACGCCTTCGTGCTGCCGTACTTCCACCGCGCGCCGTTCGCCGACCCGAAGACGACCAGCCTCTTCGTCGACGGAGAGCTGGCGCTGATGCTCGCCGCGCGCCAGCTGGTGCAGGTCGACGAGCGGTGGAAGGCGCCGCTCGCCACGCGCATCGACCGGCTCACCGCGGCGATGGAGCGCGGCCCGCAGCTGTCGGCCGAGAGCTACCCCGACGAGGCGTGGACCTTCTGCAACACCATCGCGCTCGCGGCGACGCGCGTGTCGGACGTGGTCGATGGGCGAGACCACTCCGCGCTGCGCGCCGCGTGGGTCGAGCGCGCGCGGCGGCACCTCGTCGACGCGCGCACCGGCCTGCTCATCTCGAGCTTCACCTGGCGCGGGGAACGGCGCGACGGCCCGGAAGGGTCGACGCTCTTCCTCGCCGCGCACATGCTCCAGCTCGTCGACCCCGCGTTCGCCGAAGAGCAGTACGTGCGCGCCCGGCAGACGCTCGGCCGCGCGCTGCTCGGCTTCGCGTGGGCGGCGGAGTGGCCGCGCGCGGCCGTCGGGCCTGACGACATCGACTCCGGGCCGTCGGTGCCGCTGGTCGACGCGAACGCCGGCGCCAGCGGCCTCGCGCTGGTCGGCGCCGCGGCCTTCCACGACGAGGCGTACCTGCGCGGCCTGGTGACGAGCCTGCGCTTCGCGGCGTTCCCCATCGAGGCGCAGGGCACGCTCCGCTTCGCCGCGGGCAACACGCTCGCCGACGCGGTGCTGCTGTACTCGCTCACGCAGGGCCCGCTCTGGGCGCGCGTGGCGGAGGTGCGCTCGTGATCCGCGCGGCGCTCTTCGTGCTCGCCACGCTGGCGGTCGTCCACCTGCTCGGGTGGCGAGAGAACGTCGGGTTCCTCTCCGGCACCGTGCCGCTCACCTCGGTGACGCTCGCCACGGGGCTGCTCTACGCCGCCGCGTGGTTCGGAGGCGTCGTCGTCGCGCCGATCCTGCTCCTCGCGGGCGCCCTCGAGCGGCTGTTCAGGCTGCACAGCGCGAGGGCCGCGCGCGCTACGCTCCGCCCGTGACGAAGAGCTCGGTCCTCGCCGTGTGGTTGCTGTTGGCCGGAAGCGCGCCGGACGGAGGGATGCAGGCCCCGCGATGACGCCTTCGACCCGGGCCGCGCTCGACGCTGGCCGCACCCAGTTCAACGCGCGCGAATACTTCGAGGCCCATGAGACGTGGGAGCACGCCTGGCGCGCCGAGCAGGGCGAGCACAAGCAGCTCCTCCAGGCCCTCATCCTCGTCGCGGCCGGCTGTCACAAGGCGACGAAGGGCGAGCCGGTGGGCACGGTGAAGCTCCTCCGCAGCGCGCTGGGCAAGCTGGCGCCCTTCCCCGCCGTCGTCGCCGACCTCGCGCTCGGGGCGCTCCGAGAGCAAGTCGCCGTCGCCCTGGCGCACGCCGAGCGGTGGCAGCACGACGACGCGCCCCCGCTCGTTCCCGAGCTCCGCCTCGAGCGCGCCTCCGAGCGGCTGGCGAGGGCTGCGCTGAACAACGCCGAGTGGTGCGCCGCGGTGTGGCGCTCGCACGGGCTGCCGGTCGAGCAGGCCCACGGCCTGTGGTTCTGCCCGCGACGCGTGCCGCAGTTCTACCCGAACGTGGTGACGGTCGACTCCGACGCCGAGCCCCGCGCGCAGGCGGCGCTCATCGCCGAGCTCGCGCGAGACCGCGCGCTCCGCCCCTTCGTGAAGGACAGCTTCGACGGTCTGGACCTGTCGCCGCTCGGCTTCTCGGTGCAGTTCGACGCCCACTGGCTGGGGCTGAGACGACCGACCGCGCCGGCGCAGACGACCGACGGGCTCACCTGGCGCCGCGTCACCGACGAGTCCACGCTCGCAGGCTGGGAACGGGCCTGGCGCGGCGGCGACCCGACCCCTGACCGCGTCTTCCGCCCCGAGCTGTTGGAGGACGCGCGGGTCTGCATTCTCGCTGGCTTCGACGGCCAGCACAGGCTGTGCGCTGGCGGCATCGCGCACACGAGCGCCGGCGTCACCGGCCTCACCAACGTCTTCGGCGCGTATGGCGAGGTCGTGACGGCGGTGGTTCGGCAGCTCTCTCCCGCCGAGGTCGTCTGCTACGAGCGAGGCGCGGAGCTCGCGCTCGTCGAACAGCTCGGCTTCGCGCCCCTCGGCCGACTCAAGGTCTGGGCGAGCGCCGCCTGACGCCAGAGAAGTTGCAGTGGCACGCGGGCCGTGCGGTCATCGTCGCGTGTCGAAGCCCAAGGGGCCCTGGTTCATCCGCTACGAGTTCACGCTGCCCGAGAGCAAGCGCGCGGAGTTCACCGTCAACCTCGACCCGAAGACGCTGGAGAACCTCGCGCCTCCGCCCGCGACGCCGCCGGACTGGACGCGGCTCGACTTCGAGCAGTGCCCCAACTGCCCGCTCACCACGAAGGACTGCGCCGCCTGCCCCGTCGCGCTCAAGCTGTCCGACGTGGTGGCGGAGTTCGCCCACGTCTTCTCGTTCGAGAAGGTGAACGCCCGCGTCACCGTGCCCGAGCGCGCGTACCTCGCGGAGAACGTCTCGGCGCAGAGCGCGCTCAGCTCGCTGCTCGGCGTGTACATGGTGACGAGCGGCTGCCCGCTGCTGTCGAAGCTGCGCCCCATGGTGCGGCTCCACCTGCCCTTCGCCGGCGAGCTCGAGACGCTGGCGCGCTCGACGTCGATGTACCTCCTCGGCCAGTACTTCGTGATGAAGCACGGCGGCACCCCCGACTGGTCGCTCGAGGGCCTCGCGGAGATCTACCGGCAGACGAGCAAGGTCAACCGCGCCTTCGCCAGGCGCCTGCGCGCGGCGGCCCCGAAGGACGCCAACGTCAACGCGCTGATCATCCTCCACTCGTTCGCCGAGGCGGTGCCCGACACCATCGAAGATCAGCTCGACGAGCTCGGTTTCCTCTTCCAGCGGAGCTGATCACCAGCTCGTCGGCCGGTAGTCCTTGAGGAACCTGCCGTACGTCGGCTCGGCGCCGTTGGCCACGGTGAAGATGGGGTCGATGACGCGCGCCGCCCCGTCGACGATGTCGAGCGGCGGCTGGAAGCCGAGGTCTTCCTTCTTCCGCGTGGCGTGGTGCGCCGGGTCTTCGTCGGTGACCCAGCCGGTGTCGACCGCGTTCATCAGGATGCCGTCGCGCGCGTAGTCGGGCGCGCTGGTGAGGGTCATCATGTTGAGCGCGGCCTTCGCCATGTTGGTGTGCGGGTGCTTGTCGGTCTTGGTGCCGCGCGAGAACGAGCCCTCCATCGCCGACACGTTGATGACGTGCTTCGCGTTGCCGGTGGTGCGGGCCATGAGCTCGCGCAGGCGCCCGGCGAGGATGAAGGGCGCGATGGCGTTGACCAGCTGCACCTCGAGGAGCTCCGGCGTCGACACCTCGTCGAGCGTCATGCGCCACGAGTTCATGGTGCGCAGGTCGACCTGCTGGAGGTCGGCGTCGAGCTTGCCCTCGGGGAAGACCTCCATGCCGTAGGCCGCGTCTTCGTACGTGTAGCGGACCTGCGACATGCGCGCCGACGCCGCGAGGCCCGAGGCGGCGCCGTGGTTGACGTGCCAGTTCGCCAGCCCGGTGACGTCGGGCGACGCGCCGCTGCCGAGCTGGGGCACCGCGCCCATCGCGGTGAGGCACTCCTGGCGGCCGCGGAGCAGCTGCTGCGCGCCCTCGGGCAGCGTGTGGAGCGGCGCCTCCTCGACGGGCATGAGGTGCGCGAAGAAGCCCACCGGCCGCCGCACCGTCTGCGCCGCGTTGTTGATGAGGTGATCGAGCCGCGGGAGCCGCCGCGACATCCACCGGGCGAAGAGCTCCACCGACGGCGAGTGGCGCAGGTCGAGGCCGTGCACCTCGAGGCGGTCGGCCCAGTCCTGGAAGTCGGGCTCCTTCGCGTAGCGGATCGCCGCGTCCTGCGGGAAGCGCGTGGTGACGATGACGTGCGCGCCGGCGCGCAGCAGCATCAGCGCCGCCTGCTGGCCGATCTTCAGCCGCGCGCCGGTGATGAGCGCGTACTGCCCGTCGAGCTTCGCGGTCTGGAAGCGCTTGGCGTAGTTGAAGTCGCCGCAGCTGACGCACATCGCGTCGTAGAAGTGATGGAGCGTGCGGTACTCGGCCTTGCACACGTAGCAGTGGCGCGGCTTCTCGAGCGTCGGGCCCTCGCGGCGCTCCCCGGCCGGGAGCTGGGGCGGCGGCACGAAGACGGTCTCCTTGCGCGCCTGGCGGATGGCGGTCGACTCCCGCACCGCGCGATCCTTCGCCTGGCGTTCCTTGAGGCGGTCGCGGCGCATCGCCTTGCTGAAGGCCTGCACCTCGTGACGCAGCGGGCTCGCGGCGCGCCCGGCGGCCATCAGGAACGCGCGGCGGGCGTCCTCCGGGAGCCCGGCGAGCACCGAGCGATCCTCGACGACCTGCTCCAGCACCTGGGTCGCGGCCTGCAACTGCTCGAGGGTCAGGGGACGGCGGGAACTCATGGGCGGCGCCCATAGCCCGGATCCTGACATCGGCGCCACGACACGCGCCGAAGTGCCTCGCGCCGGCCCGACATCGTGCCTCTGCTTTTTCTCGCTCCGGACCGGCCACCGTAGCAGTCTCGATGCATGACCCTGGCGATGGTGGTGGCGGTGCTGTTGTCTGCGACTCCGGTGCAGCAGTGCGAAGAGGAACTCGAGGGCTCGCTGAAGGCTCTCGCGAACGCGGACGTCGCGGACCGACCGACGATCGCGCTTGGCTCCGTGGCATATGGCTGCGCCGCGCTCGCGCCGCTCTCAGAACCTCTGCTCGCGAACCTCAACGCCGTGGCGCACGGCTCTCCGGAAGACGCTGCGCGGACGCTCGGTTTGATGAGCGGCCCCGCTGAGGCACGTGCCGACTTCGAAGCCGCCTGCCCCGGCTGGAGCCAGAAGAAGATCGCGAAGCAGTTCCTGGGCGCCGACAACAAGGTCACCGCCGACGTCTTCACCGCGTGTGGCTTTGCGAAGCTCGACGTCGTCAACGCCCGGGAGTTCGCCAGAGCGGAGGTACACTTTGCGACGAGCGCCTTCGTCGTGCGCCAGGCGCTCGTCAGCAAGGGCATCAACGCGGCGCTCGCACGGCGTGTGGCGCGCGCGATCATCGTGCCACTCGAGCTGGGCCAGGCCCCTTCCGTGGAGAAGCGCCCTGCCGACGAGGCGAAGGTCCGAAAGGCGACCGAAGGGCTCTTCAAATAGCGACCTCTTGTCTTCACGACACCGACACGCTCGCGAGCTGCCCCGCGAAGTGAGCGGTGAGGTATGGCGGAGCCGATGACGGCTCCATCCTTCAAGGGCTACGTGATCCCCGGCCCGCCGCCGCCCGGCCTGCCCGAGGGCGAGTTCCCCGAGGGCACCACGCTCGACGCCATCTCCGGGCAGTGGAAGCTCTTTCAGTACAAGAAGGGCCACCGCTTCTCGACCGACGACGTGCTGGTCGCCTGGTATGGCACCTCGAACGCGCCGCACCCGGCGCGCGTGCTCGACCTCGGCAGCGGCATCGGCTCGGTGGGCATGGTGGCCGCGTGGCGGCTGCCGGGCTCGCGCTTCGTCACCGTCGAAGCGCAGGACATCAGCCTCGCGCTCGCGAAGAAGTCCGCGGCGTACAACGGGCTGCTCGAGCGGTACGAGCTCCGCCTCGGCGACTTCCGCGACCCGGGCGTACTGCGCGACGACGAGGTGTTCGAGCTGGTGCTGGGCAGCCCGCCGTACTTCCCGCTCGAAGACGGCGTGCACGGCGACCACCCGCAGAAGATCGCCTGCCGCTTCGAGGTGCGCGGCGACATCTCGCACTACTGCGCCACCGCGGCGAAGCACCTCGCGCCGGGCGGGCTCTTCGCGTGCGTGTTCCCCGTGCAGCCGGCGCACCAGCTCGCCCGCGTGCGCGAGGCGGCGAAGGTCGCGGGCCTCACCATCCTCAAGCAGCGCGACGTGGCGCTGAAGGAAGGTGAGCCGCCGCTGCTCGGGCTGTTCGCGATGCTGCGCTCGGCGGATCTCCCCGAGGCGTTCCGCGAGAAGACGTGGGTCGAGCCGGTGCTCACCATCCGCCGCGCCGACGGCGCGGTGCACCCCGAGTACTCGGCCATCAAGCTCTCGTTCGGCTTCCCGCCCTGAATCGCTCTTGCGCGCGAGCACCGATCTGCGCTCAGGTGGCGCCCATGCGAATGAGAATATTGGTGGTGTTGGGCGTGGTCTGGGGATTCTCTGGATGCTCGTCGTCCTCGACGCCGGAAGCGGCGCAGGCGCGGCTCGACGCGCTCGCACCGGCGAACGATCGCTGCACGTCGCCCGCGACGCTCGCGGCGAACGTCGCCGTGTCTGGAACGACGCGCGAGGCGACGAATGACGTCTCGTGTTCCTCGTCGGGCTTTGGCCCCGATGTGGTGTACGCCTTCACGCCTCCGACGACCGGTGCGTGGCGCGCGAGCGCCGTGGCGCTTGGAGCCGCCGACGCTGGCAGCGCGCTCGTCTACGTGATGCAGGGCCCGTGCGACGGTGGCACCTGCCTCGCCAACACCTACTCGAGCTCGGTGAACTTCCGCGCCACGGCAGGCTCGACCTACACCGTCGTCGTCGACTCCGAGCCGTGGCAGCCGGGCTTCGACTTCCAGCTGCTCGCCACGCCGATCACGCCGCCTGCGAACGACTCCTGCGCCGCGCCGGCACCGCTGCCGCTCGACACCCTCGTTTCCGCGGACTTCAGCTCCGCGATCGACGACTACGGGGCCACGATCGGCGACGGAGGCGTCGCGTGCGGCCAGAGCGGCGTGCCCGACGTGGTGTTCACCTTCACGCCGCCAGCGTCGACGCGCTACCGGTTCGAAGGCAACGGTCGCTTCGCGATCGGCACCTCATGCGGCACGAGCTGCAGCGCGAGCGGCGGCGGGAACCTCACCACGACGCTCACCGCCGGTGTCCCGGTCTCCGTGGTGTTCGAGCCCTGGGACTGGTCGCAGGCGACCGCGAGCGTTCGTGTGCGGCAGCTCGTTCCGCCGGGAAACGACACCTGCACCGCACCGCAGCCCCTCACGGCGGGCGTGGTGGCGAACGGGTCGACGATCAACGCGGCGGACAACTTCAGCTGCGGCTCCGACGGACTTGGCTGGAGTGACGTGGTCTACGCCTTCACGCCCCCGGCGACGGGGACCTGGTCGGTTCGCGCCGACGGCCCTGCGGGCTCGCCCGATGGCGGGTTCTACGGAATGGTCTACGTCACCACCGGCAGCTGTGACGGCGGCTGCCTGGCTGACGTCGGCCGGACACAGGTCAACTTCCGCGCCACCGCGGCGCAGCCGTACTTCGTCGTCGTCGAGTCGCCGGAGTGGAACGAAGGTGCGTTCGCGCTCCGCGCGACGCAGGTGACGCCGCCGGCGAACGACACCTGCGCGGCCGCGACTCCTCTGCTCGAGGGGACCCCGGTGCAGGTCGATTTCACCAACGCGGTCGACGACTCGACGATGACGGGAGACGGAGGCTGCGGGCTCCAGCGGTCGAACGACGTCTTCTTCACCTTCGTTCCTCCCGCGACGGGTCGCTACGTGTTCCAGGCGCCTGCCTCTGTCTACGTGGGCCAGGGCTGCGGCAGCGGCGGGAGCTGTCTGGGCGAGGGCTATTACGTGCTGTCGGTCGACCTCGCGGCCGGCGTTCCGTACGTCGTGACGGTCGAGGGAGCGTGGACGACGAGCGGCACGGTGCGAGTCGACCGCGTCGTCGCTCCGCCCAATGATCAGTGCACCAGCCCGCAGACCATCACGGCCGGCCTCGCGATCAACGGCACCACGCGCGGCGCGCAGGATGACTTCCAGTGCAACTTCTCGAGCGGCGGCCCCGATGTGGCCTACCGCTTCACGCCGACGACGTCCGGTGCGTTCACCGCGACCGCGACCAGCAACGACGGCGGCATCACGCTCTTCCTCAGCGAAGGCTCCTGTGACGGAGGCTGCCTGAGCCAGAGCTGGTCTGGCGCGCTCAGCTTCCGCGCGACATCGAGCACGCCCTACTTCCTCGTCGTGAACTCCTACGACCTCCTCGGCACCGACTTCTCGCTGCGCGTCGACCCGTTCCTGCCGCTGAGCAACGACACCTGCGCGGCGCCCACGCCGCTGCCGCTCGGCCAGCCGGTGACGGTGGACCTCTCACGCGCGTTCGATGACCTGCCGGCTGCCGACGCGGGCAGCAGCTGTGGACTGCGCGACACCAACGACGCGGTGTTCTCCTTCACGCCGACCACGAGCGGAACGTACGTCGTCACCACCGATGGCTTCGTCTCGATGAGCACCACCTGCGGCGCGGGATGCACGGGCGCTTCCTCTGGCATCACGGCCTTCGACCTCACCTCAGGACAGACGTACTTCTTCGTGGTCGAGAGCTGGCGGTCGACGCAGACGATCCGCATCGACGCCGCGCCGGACGGCGGCTTCCCCAACTCCGATGGCGGCTTCCAGGACTATGACGCCGGCTTCCCGACCTGGGACGGCGGCTTCCCGCCGTACGACGGTGGCTTCCCGAACTACGACGCCGGCTTCCCGACCTGGGACGGCGGCTTCCCGAACTACGACGCCGGCTTCCCGACCTGGGACGGCGGCTTCCCGCCGTACGACGGTGGCTTCCCGAACTACGACGCCGGCTACTCGACCTGGGACAGCGGCTTCCCGCCGTACGACGGTGGCTTCCCGAACTACGACGGCGGCTTCCCGAACTACGACGGCGGCTTCCCGCACTACGACGGTGGCTTCCCGAACTACGACGGCGGCTTCCCGAACTACGACGGCGGCTTCCCGCACTACGACGGCGGCTTCCCGAACTACGACGGCGGCTTCCCGAACTACGACGGCGGCTTCCCGAACTACGACGGTGGCTTCCCGAACCACGACGGCGGCTTCCCGAACTACGACGGTGGCTTCCCGAACTACGACGGCGGTGGCGGCTCGTTCCCCGACGCGGGCAGCGACGGCGGCATTTCTGACGCGGGCAGCACGCCCGTCGATGCAGGTACGACCGCCGACGCGGGAGGCACGACCGCCGACGCGGGAAGCACTTCCGTCGACGCAGGCCAACCTGACGCGGGCACCGGCGGAACGGCTCCGCATGGCTGCTCGACGACCGATGCGCTCTTCCTCCCTTCGCTGCTCGGGATGGCGCTCGTCCTTCGTCGTCGTCGCTGAACGGGGCTCTCGCGTCTGAACCGGTCGCTCGGACGAGCGGCCGGGTCGACTCACGGCAGCGCGCGGAGCGTCTCCACGCACACCTCGCGCAGCACCTCGAGCTTCACGGGCTTGGTGAGGTACCCGTCCATGCCCAGCGCACGGCCGCTCGCCCCCGCGCCATCGAGCGCGTCGGCGGTGAGGGCGAAGATGCGCGGCTGGCGGCGCCCGGGGAGCGCGCGGATGGCGCGGGTCGCCTCGCGACCGTCCATCTCCGGCATGTGCAGGTCCATCAGCACGAGATCGAACTCGCGCCGGCCGAGCGCGTCGACCGCAAGCCGGCCGTTCTCGACCACCTCGGCGACGATGTTCAGCTTCTCGAGACAGCGCGTGACGATGAGCTGGTTGGTCGGGTTGTCCTCGGCGATCAGCACCCGCAGGCGGCCACAGTCGACGGGAGGCGCCTCCACGCTCTGCGTCGCCGGCGCCGTCGTCGCTTCGAGCGGCAGGCGCGCCGAGAACGTCGACCCCTCTCCGACCACTGAGCACACCACGATGGAGCCGCCCATCAACTCTGCCAGCGAGCGGCTGATGCTCAGGCCCAGACCCGAGCCGCCGAAGCGGCGCGTGGTGGACGTGTCGAGCTGGTTGAAGGGCTGGAACAGCGACGCCTGCTTCTCGGGCGAGATGCCCGGGCCCGTGTCGATGACGTCGAGCACCACCAGCGGGCCATCGCGGCTGACGACCAGGCGCACCGAGCCGCGCGCGGTGAACTTGAGCGCGTTCGCCGCGAGGTTGAGGACGATCTGCCGCGTGCGCAGCTCGTCGCCCAGCACCCAGTGCGGCACCTGCGCGTCGAACTGCGCGACGAGCTCGAGGCCCTTCGCCCCCGCCTGCACCCGCAGCAGCTCCGCCACCTGACGCACGCAGAGATGGAGGTCGAACGGGCGACGCTCGAGCTCGAGCCGCCCCGCCTCGATGCGCGAGACGTCGAGCACGTTGTTGACCAGCGCGAGGAGCGAGTCACCAGAGGCCCGCAGCACGTCCACCAGCCGGCGCTGCTCTTCGCTGAGCGGCGTGTCGGCGAGCAGGCCCGCGGTGCCGATGATGCCGTTCATCGGCGTGCGGATCTCGTGGCTGATGGTGGCCAGGAAGTCGCCCTTGGCGCGGTTGGCGCGCTCGGCCTCGTCGCGCGCGTCGCGGAGCTCCACGGTGCGCTGCCGCACGAGGCGCTCGACCTTCGCCGTTCGCCCCGACGAGACGAGCACCGCGCCCTCGACCAGCGCCGCGACGAGCAGCGAGAGCGCCATGAGCCCCCAGGTGAGCCAGCTGTCGGCCTGCTGTCCCCGGGGGAACTTGAGCTCGAGCAGCCACTCATCCTCACCGAGGCGGAGCGGCCCCTGCGCGAAGCTCCCGTTGCGGGAGAGCCACGCGCGCGTCGGGCCGGCGCCGTCGTGGAGCACGACCTGGAAGCCCTCGGCGACGTGCGTCGCGTGGCGCGCCGCCTCGAGCAGGTCGACCTCGGCGAGCAGCACCGCCTCGCCCCTCGGGACCACCGCCAGCGGTGCGTCGCCGTCGCGGACGAAGCCGCCCCGCCCTGCATCGACGAGCCGGCGCGCGCCGTCGGGCAGCGGCGCCGAGGCAGGCACCACGCGCGGCCTCGCGAAGGGCGCCCGGGCAGCCAGCAGCAGCAACCTCGCGTCGTCGCCGGGCGCGACGCCCTCGAGCTCGGCCAGGCGCGCCGCGAGCCGCCCCGCGACGATCTCCGTGATGCGCGCGACCTCGCGGCGCATGGTGGTGGTCTGCCGCCGCTCCTCCTCGCGCCCGAGGGCCAGCAGCTGCACCGCGGCGATGAGGTAGCCGACGACCACCACCGGCAGGAGCACGCGCCGCCGCGCGGCCCACAGCGAGCGCCGCACCGGACCGAAGGCGAGCACCAGCGGGGCGACCGTCACCATGCCCATCGCGTCCGACGCCCACCACACCACGAAGTGCTGCGCCGGCTCGCGCGCCCAGCTCTCGAGCACCATCGCCAGCGTCGCCGTGCCGATCGTCGCGCCCAGCGGAGTCGTCAACACCACCGCCGCGCCGAAGCGCCCCACCGAGCGCGCGCTGTCGAGCGCCGGCCGCCAGCCGCACCACCGCCGCACGAGCGCCGCGGACAGCGCCGCCTGCGCAGTCGCCCCCGACGCCGCCAGCACGTCGAGCCCCAGCGGCAGCGCCTTGAGGTCGACCACGTCGGCGAGCAGCGCGCCGATGAAGATGCCGGGCAACGCGCGCCAGCCGAAGAGCAGCACCGCCCCCAGCGAGAGCCCCGCCGCCGGCC
>JBMORD010000148.1:0-15678 GCA_049322495.1 Myxococcota bacterium
CCGCGCGTGTCGGCGGACGAGGCGCGCGCCGGGCTGCAGCTGCTGGCGAGCCAGAGCCCGGTGGTGATCGCCGGCACGCTCGTCGATCCCACCCGCCCGGAGGTGACGCCGCTGGTGACCGGGGGCGAAGGGCGCCCGGGCCTGCCGGTGGCGCGCGCCGCTCTGGTGGCGCTGCTCCCGCTGGCCACGCTCGGCGCCTACGGAGACGTGGGGCAGATGGCGCTCGGACCGGCGCAGACCTCGTCGCGCGGCGCGTGGATGCCGGCGGCGATTCAGGTCGGGCCGCGCGGGCCCGAGGCGCCGATGGTGGTGCTGGCGCTCACGCTGACGCTCCTCGACGACTGGCTGCGCGCCCACGCGCCCGACGCGACCACCCTGGAGATCGTCGACGCCGACGGACGGGTGGTGGCGAGCAGCGCGGCGGCGCGGGAGGTGACGGCGCTGACCGCCGGTCGGCTCGCCGTGCTTCGCTCCGGGCACGCGCTGGCGAGCTCCGAGCTGGAGCAGATCGCCGTGGCGAAGGTGCCGGGGCGGCTGGGGCTCACGGCGATCGCGTCGATTCCGCTCGACGTCGCGCGACAGCCCATCCGCACGCTGCGGCGGAGCGTGCTGGGCGGCATGGGCGGCGCGGTGCTGCTGCTGATCGCCGTCTCGGTGCTCTTCGCGCGCCGGCTCGCGACGCGCCTCGAGAAGGTGGCGACGGTGGCCGACGCGTACGCCCGGGGCGAGCTCTCGCGTCGCGTCGAGCTGGACGGCGGTGACGAGCTCAACGCGCTCGCCGACACCTTCAACGCGATGGGCGGCGAGCTCGAGGCGGCGCGGGCGCGGCTGCTGCGCTGGAACGACGAGCTGAAGAAGAAGGTCGACGAGGCGACCGACGAGCTGCGCGCGGCGCAGGCCCAGCTCCTCGAGGCCCAGAAGCTCGCGGCCATCGGCCAGCTCGGCGCTGGCGTCGCCCACGAGATCAACAACCCGCTGGTGGGGATCCTCGGGAACGCGCAGCTGCTGCTGATGGATCACGCCGAGGGCGACCCGGACTTCGAGTCGCTCAAGCAGATCGAGGACAGCGCGAAGCGGTGTCGCGACATCACCCAGCAGCTGCTCCGCTTCTCGCAGAAGCGCGGCGAGGTGGCGCTGGCCGCGATGGATCTCGTGGCGCTCGTGCGGCGCACCATGGCCATCGAGCGCGAGCGCGCGGCCGACGTGGAGCTCGAGGTGCAGCTCCCCGACGGGCCGGTGTCGATCGACGGCGACGCGGAGCAGCTCGAGCAGGTGCTCGCGCAGCTGTGCGCCAACGCCCGCACCGCGATGGCGCGCTCGCCGAAGAAGAAGATCACCGTCGCGGTCCAGCCGACCTCCGAGGGCGTCGCGCTCACCGTGAGCGACACCGGCAAGGGCATCGCCCCGGAGCACCTCGAGCGCGTCTTCGAGCCGTTCTTCACCACCAAGGACGTGTGGACCAACATCGGCCTCGGCCTCGCGGTGGCGTACCGGGTGGTGCAGGAGCACGAGGGGCGCATCGAGGTCGCCAGCGAGCCGGGGCAGGGCGCGCGCTTCACGCTGACGCTGCGGGCGGCGGGCACCGTGCGGCGCGCCAAGGCGAAAGGGCCGCTCGACGTCGGCGGCGTCGGCCGCGGCATCACCGGGTGACGCTTTTCTGATAGCTGGGCGCGCATGCGTTGCGAAGGGTGCGGGGCGTCGGTCTTCGAGGGTGAGGTGGCGTGTGGCGAGTGCGGGCGGGAGCTCCCCGAGCGGCCGCGGGTGGTGAGCGCTCCTCTACCTCCACCGCAGCCCGAAGCGCCTCCCGTCGAGCCGATCGTTCCGGAGGTGCCTCCCGCCGAGGCGCCGGCGCCTGCCGCGCGCTGCGCCGTGCACTTCGATCTCCCCGCGGTGGGCACCTGCTCGCGGTGCGGGCGGTTCGGCTGCGCGCAGTGTCTCGAGAGGCCGAGGCGCGCGATCTGCCCGGAGTGCCAGCGCCGGCTCCGGCTCGAGGAGAACCCGAAGGAGCTGACGAGGCTCCGGCGGGAGCTCAAGGTGTCGTTCTTCTTCGCGGCGCTGGTGACGCTCGGGTTCGGCGTCGTGTTGCCGATCGGCGTGGCGGGCGCGCGGCTCAACCTGACCTGGCTCGCGATCGGCGGCGTGCTGACGGCCGGCCTGCTGGCGTGCGCGGTCGGCTTCCTCGTGTCGAGAGCCAGCGTGTTCGCGTGGGGCGCGGTGATCCTCGAGGCGCTCGGTGCGATGGCGATCTTCATGGTGGTCGGCAGCAAGCTCCTGCCGCTGGTGCTGCTCGCCTTCCCCGCGGTGAGCTTCGTGCGGCTGCTCAAGTGGCACGAGCTCGAGCGCGAGGCGATCGCCCTCGCGCGCTGAGGAAGGGAGTAAGAAGGCAGGCGCAGATGTCGCCCCGGGTTCGCTTCGCGCTCATCGTCCTCGCCATCGCGGCGGCCGTGCCGGTCGCGTGGCGGCTGTTCCTCGCGGAGGAGCCGACGCCGCCGGTGGTGCTCGCTCCGCCGCCGAACGCCGCGCCCGCCGTCGTCGACGCGGGGGCGCACGCGGTCGAGATCCACCTCGGCGAGGTGACGGGCGCGGTGCAGATCCGCCGCGGCGCCACCGGCGAGTGGCTCGACGCGAAGTCGGGCGACGCGCTCCAGCCGAGCGACGGTGTGCGGACGCTCGACGGCAGCTACGCGGTGCTGGTCGGCGAGGAGACCTGGGAGGTGAAGATGGAGCCCGGCACCGAGGTCGGCATCGGCGAGCTGAAGGAGACCATCTCCCAGCTGCTCCTCGAGACCGGTATGGCGAAGGCCACCGTCAAGGGGCGCCACACCTTCGAGGTGCGCACCGCGAACAGCGACGCCGTGGCGCGCACCGACGGCGGCGTCTTCACCATCGCCAGCAACGGCCGCGGCACGGTCGCGGTCGGCACCGAGCAGGGCGAGGTCTCGCTGTCAGGCGCGGGCCGCGTGGTGATCGTCCGCGCCGGGCAGCAGTCGCTCGTCAAGCCGGGGCAGGGGCCGAGCGAGCCGGTGACGATCCCCTCGTCGCTGCTGCTCAAGGTCGCGCTCCCGACGAAGAAGACGGTCAACACGCCGAAGCTCGAGCTCGAGGGGGCCGTCGAGCCCGGCTCGCTGGTCGAGGTGCAGGGGCACATCGTCGCCGTCGACGAGCAGGGCCGCTTCAAGGTGCCCGTCACGCTCAAGGAGGGGAAGAACACCCTCACGGTGCGCGCGCGCGGCGTCGGCGGGCAGGAGACCAGGGCTGGCGGCGCGGTGGAGCTCGACACCACCGTCAAGGCGCCGACCATCGACAAGAACCTCTGGAAGTGACGCGCTCGCGAAGAATCTGCGCTGCGCCGCGCGCCAACTCGTCGGAACGCCAAACGCACAGCGCTTGCACAACCGCGGCCCATGACTGCCGCGACGCTTCCAGCCCCACCGAAGCTGAGAGAGACCTCCTCGCTGCCGGCGTTGATCGATCGCGAGAAGCGTCGTCGCCGCCGTCGCGTGCTGGTGTGGAGCTTCCTCGGCCTCGCGCTCGTGGCGACGGTGGTGGCGATCGTCATCGTCACCCGGCCGCGGCCCGTGCCGATCCCCGCGCGGTTCCGGCTCGCGGCGCTCACCGAGGGCCCGCTGGTGCGCGAGGTGCGCGCCACCGGCACGGTCGACGCGGTCTCGACGGTCGCGGTCGGGGCAGAGATCTCGGGGCGCGTCGCCACGGTCGAGGCTGACTTCAACCAGCAGGTGAAGGCCGGACAGGTGCTGGCGCGCTTCGACATGACGGCGCTCGAGGCGCAGCGGGCGCAGAGCGCGGCGCTGGCGCTCACCGCGAAGGCGCAGCTCGCGCAGGCCCGCTCGGATCTCGAGCAGGCGCGGCGGAACAAGGCGCGCGCTGACTCGCTCTTCGCGCAGCAGGCGCTCTCGGCGACGGAGCACGAGTCGGCGATCACCGCGCTCTCGGTCTCGGAGTCGCGCGTGGCCGCGGCGGAGGCGACGGTCGCGGCGCAGACCGCGCTGGCCACGGTGGCGAAGACCAACCTCGATCACGCGGTGATCCGCTCGCCGATCGACGGGGTGATCATCACCCGCAACGTCGATCCCGGGCAGACGGTGGCCTCGGTGATGACGACGCCCACGCTGTTCACCGTGGCGGCCGACCTGCGGAAGATGGAGGTGCTCGCGGCGATCGACGAGGCCGACATCGCGGAGCTGCGCCTCGAGCAGCCGGCGACCTTCACCGTCACCGCGTGGCCGGGGCGGACCTTCTCGGGGGTGGTGACCGAGGTGCGCAACGCGCCGCGGCTGGTGCAGGACGTCGTGACGTACGGCGTGGTGATCTCGGTCGACAACCTCGATCTCGCGCTGCGCCCGGGCATGACCGCGTCGGTGCGCATTCAGACCGGCGCGGCGAAGGGCCGCCAGGTGCCCAACGCGGCGCTGCGCTTCACGCCGCCCGGTGAAGCGAAGGCCGAAGGCAGGGTGTGGCTGCTCGAGGGCGAGCGGCTCGTCTCGCAGGCGGTGCGACCGGGGTTGAGCGACGGCGAGCAGACGGTGGTCGAGACGGAGCTGCCGGTGGGCGCGAAGGTGCTCGTGGACCTCACGCCGGAAGGGAAGAAGGCGTATGGACTCGGTGCGCACTGACGCGTCGCTCCTCGCGTTCCGCGGCGTGTGTCGGACCTACGGAGAGGGCGAAGCGCTGGTGCGTGCCCTCGACGAGGTGGATCTCGACATTCACGCCGGGGAGTTCGTCGCCATCACCGGCGCCTCGGGCTCGGGGAAGTCGACGGCGGTGTCGATCCTCGGGTGTCTCGATCTGCCGACGCGCGGCGAGTACCTGATCGAAGGCCACGCCGTGCAGTCGCTGCCGCCCGACGTGCTGGCGGCGCTCCGCAACGCCAAGTTCGGCTTCGTCTTCCAGGCGTACAACCTGCTGCCGCGCACCAGCGCGCTCGACAACGTCGGGCTGCCGCTCATCTACGCGGGCGTGGGGCTCGGTGAGCGCGAGCGCCGGGCGCTGGAGGCCCTGGTCGCGGTCGGGCTGGGGGAACGGGCCGACGCGCACCCCAACCAGCTCTCGGGTGGCCAGCAGCAGCGCGTGGCCATCGCGCGCGCCCTCGTCAACCAGCCGGAGGTGATCCTCGCCGACGAGCCGACCGGCAACCTCGACTCGCGCACCAGCGAGGAGATCATGCAGCTCATCGCCAGCCTCAACGCCGAGCGCGGCATCACGGTGGTGATGGTGACGCACGACCCGAAGGCGGCGTCGTGGGCGAAGCGCCAGCTCATCTTCCGCGACGGGAAGATCATCAGCGACACGGAGCGGCCATCATGAACGTTCGCGCGACGATCTCGGTGGCGTTGTCGGCGCTGCTGCGCAACCGGCTGCGCTCGCTGCTCACGGTGCTCGGGGTGGTGATCGGCGTGGCGGCGGTGCTCACCATGGAGTCGCTCGGGCAGGGCGCGACCGCGTACATCGGCAACACCATCAGCGGCATGGGCAGCAACATGCTGATGCTGGTGCCCGGCTCGCCGACGCACCGCATGGGCGGGCCGTCGACGGGCGCGCCGCTCTTCACCCAGGCCGATCTCGAGGCGCTGCGGCGGGGCGCGCGCGACGTCGAGCTCCTGGCCGCGGTGAGCCAGCGCCCGCTGCGCATCGTCGTGGGCGGCCTCAACCGCACCTCGACCGTCACCGGCTCGACGCCGGAGTTCCTCGAGATCCGCCAGTGGGGCGTGGTGCGCGGGCGCAACCTCACCCGGGACGACGAGCGCCAGGCGGCGCAGGTGTGCCTGCTGGGCCAGACGGTGAAGACCGCGCTGTTCCTCGACGCTGATCCGCTCGGCCAGGAGCTGCGCGTGCACGGCGTCTCGTGCCGCGTCGTCGGGGAGCTGGAAGGGAAGGGCGCCTCGGCCTTCGGGATGGATCAGGACGACGTGGTCTTCATGCCGTACTCGACCTTCTCGCGCCGCATCACCGGCACCGATCGGCTCGGCCTGATCGTCGCGTCGGCGCGCGCGCCGGAGCTGATCGACGACGCGAAGGATCAGATCACCGAGCTGATGCGCGTGCGGCGTCACGTGCTGCCCGGCGAGGAGGACGACTTCGCGGTGCGCGACCCGCGCGAGGTGCAGGCGGTGCTCGATCAGGTGACGGGCATCCTCACCACGTTCCTGCTCGGGGTGGCGGGCATCTCGCTGCTGGTGGGCGGCATCGGGATCATGAACATCATGCTGGTGTCGGTGACGGAGCGGACGCGGGAGATCGGCGTGCGGCTGGCCGTCGGCGCGCGCGCGGGCGACATCCTGAGCCAGTTCCTCGTCGAGGCGATGGTGCTCTCGGCGGCCGGCGGGCTGGTGGGCATCGCGCTGGGGATGCTCGGCGGGTGGGGGCTGGCCAGCGCGCTCAACCTCCCGTTCGTGGTGCCGTTCGCCGCGGTGCCGCTCGCCTTCAGCGTCTCGGTGCTGGTCGGGGTGGTGTTCGGCGTCTTCCCCGCGCGGAAGGCGGCGCGCCTCAACCCGCTCGCGGCGCTGCGCTTCGAGTAGCGCGCGCCTCGAGCTGCGCCAGCTGCGCGGGGTCCATGCTCACCGAGCCGAAGAGCCGGTCGGGCGCGACCTTCTCGCCGTGGAAGTCGCTGCCGGCGGTGCAGCACAGGTCGAGCTCCTTCGCCCACGTGGCGAAGAGCTCCCGCTGGCTGGGCGGGTGATCGCGGTGGATCACCTCGAGCCCGTCGAGGCCTGCCTTGCGCATCGTCTCGACCTCGAGCCGGTTGACCTTCGAGCTGCCGGGGTGGGCGAGGGTGGCGGTGCCGCCCGCGCCGTGAATGAGGGAGATCGCGTCGGCCACCCGGAGCTCGAAGCGCGGCGCCCAGGCCGCCTTGCCGTCGCCCAGGAAGCGATCGAAGGCCTCGCGGGTGGAGGTGCAGATGCGCAGCTCGACGAGCGCGCGCGCGAGGTGGGGGCGGGTGAGCGGCGCGTCTCCGGCGATGGCCTGCACCTGCTCGAGCCGCACGGGGATGCCCATCGCGGCGAGCTTGTGCACCATCTGCTCCATGCGCTTCTCGCGCTCGGTGACGAGCCGCTTCGCGTACGCGGTGATGGCGGCGTTCGCCGGGTCGATGAAGTGCCCGAGGAGGTGCACCTCGCGGCGCTCGTGCAGGCAGGAGAACTCGATGCCCGGGATGAGCCGGAGACCCCGTTCCGCGGCCGCCGCGGCGCACGCCGCCAGTCCGTCGACGGTGTCGTGATCGGTGACCGCCAGCACCTTGACCCCTGCGCGCGCGGCGAGCGCCACCTGCTCGTGTGGCGCGTACTGCCCGTCGGAGGCGGTCGTGTGCGAGTGCAGGTCGATCATGCTAGAGCCGCCCTTACTCCCGCATGCAGCACGCCTTCCAGATCTCCCGGAAGATCGAATACGGCACCCGCGCGATGCTGTTCCTCGCGTCGCTGCCTGACGGGATGACCACGTCCTTTCGCGAGATCGCCCGGAGGATGGACATCCCCGAGGAGTTCCTCGCGAAGATCCTCAAGATCCTCGTGAAGGCGAAGCTGGTGAAGTCGGTGCGCGGCGCGCACGGCGGCTACTCGCTGGCGCAGCACGCGTCGAAGATCAGCTTCCTCGACGTGATCGAGGCCGTCGAAGGCCCGGTCTCGGTCAACGTCTGCACCGCGAAGGATCACGTCGGCTGCGAGTTCACCGGCGCCTGCACCATGTTCTCGGTGTGGCAGCAGGGGCAGAAGGCGATGCTCGACGTGTACCGCGCGACGAAGCTCGACAAGCTGGCGATGCGCTCGCTGACGCATCGTTCGCCGGTGCTCAAGAAGCTCGTCGAGCCTGAGCCGATCACTCGAACTCCAGGTCGATGAGCACCGGGAGGATCGTGAACTCTGCCTGGCCTCCATCGGCAGGACGCGAGGTCAGCCAGGCCTCGCCTGCCATGCGCCCTCGATTGTTCACGCCGATGAGTCGGCCGATTCGGAGCTCACCTCCGGTCCGCTCGAGAAGCTCGTCAACCACGTAGAGACGAGAGCCAACCCAGAACGCGCCGCGCTCGACGTATTGCGGGTCCAACACGTAGCCAACGACGACCTCGCTGTCGTTCACCGCGAGCGCACGGCCGAGGATGGCGTTCGTCGGCAAAGGAAGGGCCTCCGGACCCGCGTCGCTCCCGAAGCGCCACACCAGCGGCGACGCGTCGTGATCGTCCGTCGCGATGCCGTAGCCAACCACCGTCCGATTGTCGTTGATGTCGGTTGCGACTCCAGTCCTCCGGCCGTTGCTCAGCAGGTGAACGGTGCCGTTCGCGTAGCGCACGAACGCAGTTGGGTTGCCGTACCCGGCGAAGTCAGCCGTCTGGACGAAACCGACGACGTCTCCGAGCTCGTTGATCGCCGACGGCTCGACGTAGACGGAGTCGGTTCGCGGCGGCGGAAAGCGCAGCAGATCGAGACGCACCACTCCGCCGTCCGTGTCTCTGATGTAGCCCTGCGCCTGCCAGGTCCCGATGAATTGGCCTCGAGTGTTGCCGCCAAGGCAGTTGCTCGTGAGCGGGGCGGGTAGCAACGGGGTGGTTCCGGTGGGCGCGGAGCCGGCGACCGCGGTCGCGGTCACTGCGTGGAATTGCGAGTCAGTGACGTGGGCGTAGCCACACACCGAATCCACCGCGTCAATGGAGTTGATTTGATAGGGGCGACCGTCATCTTCCGATGCGCTCCAGGTGACGAGGCCGCCATCGCCCGCGCGCAGGAAGACCCTCTGGGTGCCCCGATCGGCGGTGTAGCCAGCGAGCGCGCCGGACGGTCCCAGGGCCGTCGCGGCAACCCGGCTGCCGAGCCCGAGGTCGCTCAACACACGCAGGCGAAGGGAGAAGCCGCCGTCAGTTGGAAGCGCGCTTTCACTGCTCGCCTCGTCAAGGAGGCCAGCGTCGTTGCGCTCGGAGAGCCCATCGTCCAGCCAGAGTGCTGGACGACAGGTCGAGAGCGCGAGTCCCGCGAGGAGACCGAGGCAGACGAAGGGCGCGGTTCTCATCTCGGAAACGCGCCCTGCGTCGTCACGGGTAGATGTTGATCGTCATCGTCGACGGAGCCGGCGACTGCTGTCCGCGGTTGTCCCAGACCTCGAGAGCGACGCGGAAGGTGCCGGTCACGCCGGGAGGAATGATCAGCTTCGTCTTGTTGCTGGTGATCTTCTGACCGTTGTTGGCGAGCGCCGCGGTGGTCGCGCCGCCGGGGATCGGGGGGAGCATGGTGAAGCGGTACTCCGCGACGGTGCCGGGCGCGGTGTCGGTCGACTTCGCGCCCGAGAGCGTGACCTCGTCGGGGTCGATCATCGACAGGTTGAACGCGGCCGAGCCGGACGCGCCGAGCGTGCAGTTCGGGTCGTTGATCAGCGCCGCCGGCGCGCACGCCGAGAGCTGCGCGGTGGGGAACGGATCGAACGCGGCGTTCGACTGGAGCAGCATCAGCTTGTACTGCGGCGGCCCGTAGTCGGTGTCGTTGGTGACGATGCGCAGGTCGGCGAGCTGCTGACCGCCGGTCGACGGGCGCTGGTACTGCACCGTGGCCTCGACCGACATGCCCGGCGCGACCTGGGTGCCCGGCGCCACCTTCGGATCGAGCAGCGAATAGAAGGGCTGCTGCGAGACGTCGACCGAGTTGATCACCAGCGTGCCGCAACCGGCGCCGTTGGAGATGCGGACGATCTTCGCGGTGAACTCCTCGGCCGGGTCGCCGAAGTCGACCACGTCGACCGGGCTGGTCGAGAGGCACGGCTTGATGCCGCTGATCACCGAGACCACCACCGTGCCGCCCGAGCCCGGCGCCATGCCCGGGATGTCGGCGACGATCTCGAGCTGGTCCGACACGAGCAGCGGCATGTCGACCTCGGTCACCTCGACGGTGCCGGACGCCGCCGGCTGGAGCGTCTGGCCCTGGAGGTTCTGCGTCACCGAGAAGCGGTTGTTGCTGCTGGTGGTGGTGCCCGACGAGCGGAAGCGCACGCCGGAGATCTGGATCGGCGTGCTGCCGTCGTTGGTGACGCGGAACGACGCCTTGTGGTCGACGCGCGGGGTGTTGCCGCAGCCGTCCATCGCGTTGGTGTAGTTGCAGCTCGTGGGCGAGACGTAGATCGACGGCTTCACCGCGTTGGCCTGGATCGCGATGCGCGCCGGGTTCGCGAAGCCGTCACCCACGTCGGGATCGTTCGAGAGGATGGTGAGCACCGCGTAGTGCGACTGGGTCGACAGGCCGCTGTTGTCGTCGATGGCCGTGAAGCGGATGGTGATCGTCGTCTCGTCGGTGCCGTCGGCGGTCGAGAGCACCAGCGGCGAGGTGTCGGACGGCGCGCGCGCCGGCGAGTCGAGCGTGAAGCCGTCGTTGGTGCCGGGCGTCTGGCCGTCGATGTTGAGCGCCGTCACCTTGAGCGCCGGGCAGCCCTTGTTGCGGATCTTGAGCTGCAGGGTGTTCGACTGGTTCATCATCGTGTCGGGGAACTCGAGCGTGCAGTCCGACAGCGGCGTCTCGGCGGTGCAGAGCATGAAGCCCGTGCCGTCCTTCTTCTGCGGCGCGGTCTCGAGCTTCGGCTGCACGGGGAGGTTGATGCCCTCGCCCGTGAGCGTCACCAGCACGTCGTCGGTGCCCTCGGTGTTGTCGTCGATGGTGAGGTCGGCGCGCACGTCGCCCTTCGCCCCCGGAGAGAAGGAGATCGGCAGCTCGATCTCGCCGAGCCGATCGATCGACGAGGGCACGCCGCCGTCAGCCTCGCCGAGCCTGAAGAACGAGGCGCCGGCACCCGAGACGCTGAGCTTGAGATCGCCCGCGACCTTTCCCTGGTTGGCGATCTTCAGCTTCTTCACGTCGGGGAAGACGTCGGCCACCGGCGCGCCGGTGTCGGTCTTCGTGGGGCACGCGCGGAAGCTGAGCGCGGTGGGGGTGGCGACGAATTCGGGCGTCAACCCGGTCGGCCCCGACGGCTTGCAGTTGCAGCCGACAGTGGAGACGACCAGCACACCCGACAGCAGCAAGTTCAGATTCTTCAAAGGAAAACTCCAGATCGGCCGAGAGAGTTCGGGTGTATACCGCCCGCGCCCATGGCCACCAAGACCCAGCAGAAGCTCCGCCAGGCCTATACGCAGGCCCGTCGCGTCAACCCGAAGCCCATCACCGGCAAGGAGTCGGCCCTCGAGCTCCTCGATCACGCCTTCGGTGCCTACGTCGGTCGCCAGGAGCGCACCGCGTTCGAGCTCATGAAGCGCTCGCTCGAGGAGAACGCCGCGATCTTCCTGACGCTTTCGGGCGCGATGACGCCTGCCGGCCTGCACCAGAGCTGCGTCATTCCGCTGGTCGAGAGCGGGGTGATCACCGCGATCACCACCACGGGCGCGAACCTGTACCACGACGCGCACCGCGTGCTGAAGCACCACATCCGCGAGGTGAACCCCACGGCGGGCGACATCCAGTACCGGATGGCGCGCATCATTCGCATCTACGATCTCGGCTTCGAGGAAGAGGTGCTCCTCGACACCGACCGGCTCTTCAGCGCGATCATCCGCCACGCCGACTTCCAGAAGAAGATGGCGACGCCGGAGTTCCACTGGCTCCTCGGCAAGCACCTCGATCGCATCGAGAAGGAGCTGGGCGTCGAGCAGCCGTCGCTCCTGTCGACGTGCTACCGCCGCGCGGTGCCGATCTTCGTCGGCGCTGTGCAGGACGGCTCGATCTTCCTCAACGTGGTCAAGCTCAAGCGCCTCTTCGGCGACGAGTTCAAGCTCGAGCTCGACGTGAACGAAGACGTGTACCAGATGGCGGCGCTCCAGCATTACTGCCGCCACCACTTCGATCAGCGCATGGCGGTGTGGATCCTCGGCGGCGGCGTGCCGAAGAACTACACGCTCCAGGGCGAGCCGCTGCTCGACCAGATCCTCAACGTGCCGACGCAGGGCTTCGACATCGACGTGCAGTTCTGCGTCGACCCGGTGGACAACGGCGCGCTCTCGAGCTGCCCGGCGGGCGAAGGCCACACCTGGGGCAAGGTCTCGGCCGACGCGGTCGAGACCGGCTCGATGTACTGCCACTGCGACGTGACCGCGGTCTTCCCGTGGCTGGTGCACGCGCTCTTCCAGCTCAAGGTGAGCAAGCGGAAGCACTTCCGCCTGATGGACAAGCTCGGCGAGGCGGTGAAGTTCCTCGACGCCGACGTCGCGAAGCGCCGCAAGCAGCTGCTCGCGACCGTCGAGTGGAGCACGAAGGAAGTGAAGTGACGGCGCGACACGCTTGTCGGTTTTTCGCGAAGTGGTAGGCAGGGGCTCATGCGGACCTGGTGGATGGTGAGGGTGGTGGCGATGGTGGTGGGCGTGGGGGCGGCGAGCTCGGGCTGCAAGAAGCCGCCTTCGCCGGCGCAGCGGGGCTTCGAGTCCTTCGTCGGGGCGATCAACAAGAACGACCTCGACGGCGCTTCGGCTCTGCTCGCTGCGGGCGCGCGGCTACGCCACGGTGAGTTGACGGGAGGCGTTCCGGAAGACGGCGAGGTCGTGGTGACGCCTCCGTACGCCAGCGGCGTGCTCGACTGGGACAAGGTCGTGCTCGTGAAGGAAGAGCCTCTCGAGAACGGTGACCGCCGGCTCGAGGTGAAGGTCGACGTCTGCTTGCGAGACGCGACGCAGGACCGTTGCATGCGCCCCAACACCTTCACCTACGTCGTCGACATGCGCGACGAAGACGGGTGGAAGGTCGCGGCGAGCACCTGCCTGCAAACCACCTTCGTGCGTTGAGGGGGTCCCGTGCTGCCCTGTCTGCTGTTGATGCTGCTGTCTGGTGAGCCGGAGCGCTTTCTCGGGGGCGCGAGCCCCACTCCCGCGTCGAAGCCCGGCCCTGTCGACCAGGCTCCGTCGCTCCTCGCGTGCTCGACGACGACGCTGCGCGACTCGAGCCGCTGCGTGTTCGATGCACGGCCGGAGGCTCGGGCGACGGACGCGGCGAAGAAGAAGCAGGCCGTGGAGAACGTCGAGCTCGCGCGTCGGGTCTCGGCCGGCCTCTGTGCCGAGCGCGCGCCCTCGACGCTGAGCCAACCTGAGAAACAGCGGCGCATTGCCGGCTGCGTGAAGAGCACCGCGCTCGCTGCCGAGGGCTGCAGTCTCGACGGCGCCGAGGTGCTCCTCGACGCCGAGGGCCGCTTCTCGCCGCTCGCGCGTCGTTGCTACACCGAGCTCGCCACCGCCCTTCAGCTCGCCGAGCTCCCTCCTCCTTCCAGTCCGTGAGCGCATGCGTCACTTGATCCTGTTGGTCGTCGTGGGCGTGGGCTGTGCGTCGCAGCCGAAGCCGATGCTCAAGGCTGAGGAGGTCTTCGTGCCGTCTGGCGGCCCCCCGGTCACCTCGGCGGAGCAGTCGCGGGAGCTCCTCGGGACGCCGAAGGCCTGGGCAAGTCAGTTCCGCCGCGACATCGACTGTGCGCAGAGCGCGCGCACGCTCAAGATTCAGGTCGGCGCCGAGCAGGCGTGGCGCTACATGAAGGCCTGCGCGGAAAAGCAGGGCTTCACCCAGCTCGAGCTGTTCTGCAGCGACTGGACGGACTTCCTGAGGGACGACCCCGCGGCGCCGTCGTTGATCGCACAGACCATCGCCAATCGCGGTGGGCACGTGGAGCGTGACCTCGAGGTGGTTCGCAAGCACCGCGTCGCCCTCTTCGGGCTCCCGACGGCGGTGCGCCAACCGGCGGCGTTCAAGGGCCGCTACCTCGTCTTCGTCGGCAAGATCGCCGAGCTGAAGGACAAGCGCGGCAAGGCCGAGGCAGTGGTGCTGGAGCAGTCGTTGTCGAGCGAGCTTTCCCTGGTGATGACGGGGCCTATGAGGGGCGGCCGAGGGTCGGCGAAGTGGGGCTCCTCGGGCGCACTGGGGAGCGGCTCCGCGTCGTATGGCTCAGTCTCGGGAGATGTCGAGCAGCGCCAGACGGACTCCTTCGAAGAGACGGGGCAGGAGGTGGTGCTCAAGCTCCGGCAGCTCGACCCCTACCTCACGGTCGACAAGAACCTGCTCTTCCTCGTTCGCTTCGATAACGCGGTGATCGGCGACACCGCCGACCTGAGCGACGGCGAGGAGCCGACGCGTACCGGGGTGGTGACCCTCATCTCGTACCACGAGCTCTGAGTCGCCTCAGCGGTTCGACGTCAGGCGCCGGTAGTCCTTGAGGTGCCGCAGGGCCGCGAGCTTCTCGCCCTTCTTCTCGTAGAGCCGTGAGAGGTTGAAGTACGCGTCGACGTGGTTCGGGTCGAGCTCGATCGTCTCGCGGTAGCGCGCGAGGGCGTCGTCGGTGCGGCCGAGATCTTCGAGCACGACCGCGAGGTTGAAGGTCGCGGTGGCGTCGGTCGGCCGCGCGACGAGCGCCGCGACGTAGTGCGCCTCGGCCTCGCGGAGCCGGCCTTCCTGGTGCAGCAGCCGCCCGAGGTTCACGTGCGCGTCAGCGTGGTGCGGGTCGGCGGCCACTGCCTCGGCGTAGGCGTCGAGCGCGGCGCGCGGGTCGGTCTCCTCGAGCGCGACGGCCTTCGCGAAGAGCGCCTCGGCGTCGCGGGTGGGCACGGGGCGGAGCAGGGTGGTGCGGCTCGGCCCGAAGTCGAGCAGCACCTGGCCCGACTTCGCGTTCCACTTCGAGCGGCCGGTGTTCACCACCAGCTCGCGCCCCACCTTCTGGAGCGTCACCGGGGTCAGCGGCTCGTCGGCGGGCAGCTGCTCCTTCACGCGGCTCAGCGCGCGGGCGATCTGCGCCTTCTTCTCGCTCTTGCCGAGGCGCACCGCGGTGCGCAGCAGGGTGAGATCCTGGAAGCTCAGGACGTCTCGCGGCCCCTCGAAGACCGTCGCCACGAGCTCCCGCGCCGCGTCCGGCGTGAGGTCGAGCATCTTCGCCACTTCGGTCACCGTCCACGCGTGCTTCATCGTGCCGCCAGACTACAGAGGGGGTCTGACAAGTACCTGAAAGGCTCGTGGATTCAATGGGTTGAGGTTGATGTCACGTTCTTCCGGTCTCCGGCCTATGAGGCCGCCCGGACCGATGACGAGCCAGCCCGCCCCGCTCGACGAGCTCATGCGCCGCCTCGCGCAGGGCGATCGTTCGGTCTTCGCAGCGGTCTTCGAGCAGCTGTGGGGGCCGACGAAGAAGCTGTGCGTGCGGATGATGGGCGACGAAGCGAGCGGGGAAGACGCGGCGCAGGCGGCGATGATCCGCATCTCGGAGCGGGCCCTCGACTACGACCCCGCGCGGCCCGCGCTGCCGTGGGCGCTGGCGATCGCGAGCTGGGAGTGCCGCACGCTCCTGCGCAAGCGGACGCGGGCGCGCGAGACGACCGAGCTCCCGCCGTCGGTGAGTGACGGGGGCGCGTCGGCCGAGGCGCAGGAGCAGCAGCAGCTGGTGAGCGCGGCGCTCAACGCCCTGGGGACGCTCTCGCCGGCCGATCAGGAGACGCTGGTCGCCACCTACTGGGACACCGCCGCGAGCGCCTCGGGCGCCACGCTGCGCAAGCGGAGGGAACGCGCGCTCACCCGGCTGCGCGACGCCTTCCGGAGGCTCTATGGGCTCGACTGAACGGCTCCAGCAGATGGCGCGGCGTCGCTACGAGCTCGCGCGGCTGCTCCGCTGCGCGCTGGGCTTCGCGCCGGTGCTGGGCCTCATCGGCGTGTCGATGCTCGTCGGCCGCCGCCCGTC
>JBMORD010000149.1:0-15633 GCA_049322495.1 Myxococcota bacterium
CCGCAGCGCGAAGGCGAACACCGCGCCGTGGCCGGGCGTCGACTGGAGCTCGAGCCGGCCGCCCATCAGCTCGACGAGCTGCCGCGAGAGCGCGAGCCCCAGCCCGGTGCCGCCAAAGCGCCGCGTGGTCGACGAGTCGGCCTGCTCGAAGGGCGTGAAGAGCCGCGTGGCGACGTCGGGCGCGATGCCCGGGCCCGTGTCGCGCACCTCGAAGCGCACCTCGCCGTCGTGCTCCGAGAGCAGCAGCTGCACCTCGCCCGACGAGGTGAACTTGAAGGCGTTGTCGAGCAGGTTGGTGAGCACCTGGCGCACGCGGTGCTCGTCGCCGACCACCTCGCCGAGGACGCCGGCCCGCACCACGTGGAAGGCGAGGCTCCGCTGCGCGGCGAGCGGCCGGTAGAGGTGCTCGAGGTCCTCGCCCAGCACCGTCAGCGAGAAGGGCCGCGTCTCGAGCGTCATCTTGCCGGCTTCGATCTTCGACAGGTCGAGGATGCCGTTGATCAGCTCCACCATCGTCTTGCCCGAGTGGCGGATCACCTCGAGCTGCTCGGCGAGGTCGGGCGTGAGCGGCTTCTGGAGCATCACGTCGACCATCCCCAGCACGCCGTTCATCGGGTGCGCAGCTCGTGCGACATGTTGGCGAGGAAGCGCGACTTCGCGTGGTTGACGCGCTCGAGGCGCTCGCGGGTCTCCTCGGTCCACCCGCGGAACGCGAGGGCGAAGACGCTGATGGTGAGGCTGAGGCCGATGGAGCGGCCGAGCGACGAGATGCGCTGCGCCTCGCTGAGCGGCCCGACGTCGTCAGGCTGCGAGAAGAGCACCACCATGCCGCCGAGCGCGAGGAAGCCCCAGGCGAGGGCGGCGCGTCGCCCGATGAGGATGACCGCGAGGAAGGGAATGATGCAGAACCACCCGAGCGCGGCCCCGTCGAAGTGGCGCTCCTGCATCGGGCCGAGCGTGAAGCTCAAGGTGAGGAGCGCGAGCAGCACGTGGGTGATGAGCGTGAGGTCGACGCCGAGCCGCAGCGCCACCAGCCCGACGCCGAGGAAGGCGAGCACGGCCGCCGTCTCCGCGAGGAGCGCGCCGTTGCCCAGCGTCGCGTACAGGGTGCACATCAGCGCCGCGATGCCCACCCCGATGAGCATCGACTGCGAGAGGAAGCGCGCGCGCCATGTCGCCTCGGCGTTCTCCCTCGCCTTCGCGGAGACGAACCACTCGATGAGGCGGCCGGCTGCCATTGCCCCAAGGGTAACGCGCACCGGACCTCACGGCTGGCGTGATGCGCCGGTGCGCCGCGTCAGGTTCCCGTCGCGATCAGCGCCCCCAGCTCGAGGGCGTCGGCCCGAGCTCCACCACGAGGCGCCGCGCGGCGGCGAGGCGGGTGTGCGGGAGCTCCGGGGTCGTCAGCGCCTCACCGTCGAGCGAGACGGCCTGCACGAAGCGGTTCTCGGGTGAGGCGTTCTTCGCCTCGATGGTGAGCGTGCCGCCGGGCAGGGTGAGCTCGAGCTTCGGGAAGAGCGGGGCGCCGACCAGCCACAGGTCGGTGCCGGGCACGGGCGCGAGGCCCGCGGCGGCGAAGACGTACCAGCTGCCCATGGTGCCGCCGTCGTCGTTGCCGGGCACGCCGTCGGGCTTCGCCGAGTAGAAGGTGGTGCGCGCCCAGTCGGCCCACTTCGTGGCGAGGTCCGGGCGGCCGAGGCGCGAGAAGAGGAAGGGCGCGAGCATGTCGGGCTCGTTGCTCGGCCAGTAGAAGTAGCGCTCGAGCCAGCGGAGCTCCTCGGTGGCCACGGCGAGGTTCTTTGCGTGCTCGCCCGGCGAGGCGTCGAAGAAGGCCTCGAGCTCACCGAGCAGCGCCTCGCGCGAGCCGTGGAGCTGCGTCAGGCCGTCCACGTCCCACAGCGGCATGAAGGTCGTCTGGAGCGCGCTCGCCTCGGCGCAGTCGTTCCAGCTGTCGCGCACGTAGGGCTCGCCGGTGAGCGTGCCGTCGGCGTGGTGGGCGCGGAGCACCTTCGTCGCCGGGTCGAACAGCTTGCGCCAGCCGCGCGCGCGGGTCGCGAGCTGCGCTGCTTCCGTCGCGTGGCCGAGGCGCTGGCCGAGCTGCGCGAGCGCGAAGTCGGCGTGCGCGTACTCGATGGTGACGCCCACGCTGCGGCTCGAGTCTTCGAGCGGCACGTAGCCCAGCGCGCGGTAGCGGGCGGTGCCGGCGCGCGCGCCGCGGGCCGGGTCACCCAGCGCCTCGGCCGACGCGGCCTGCCACGCCGCCTCGGCGTCGACGCCCGGCACGTCGCGGAGCACCGCGTCGGCGAGCACGATGTCGGCCGGCGCGCCCACCATGGTGCCCGCCTCGCCGGTGCCCATCGGCCAGCGCGGGAGCCCGCGGCCGCTCTTCGACATGCGCACCAGCGAGGCGACGGCGTCGCGCGCGGTGTCTTCCGCGAGGAGCGCGTAGAGCGGGTGCGCGGTGCGGTAGGTGTCCCACAGCGAGAGGTCGCTGAGCATCACCTCGCCCGCGCCGACCTGGCCGCGCTCGCCGCCGTAGACGTAGCTGCCGTCGACGTCGCTGATGGTGGTGGGCATGAGGAAGGGCAGCCGCAGCGCCGAGTAGAAGGTGGCGCGGTCTTCCTCGGAGCCGCCGAACACCTTCGCGCGCGAGAGCCGGGAACGCCACGCGTCTTCGGCGCGCGCGAGGTGGGCCGCGAAGTCGAAGGCCGGCATCTCGGCGGCGAGGTTGCGCTGCGCGCCTTCGGCCGAGACCAGCGACAGCCCGACGCGCAGCTCGAGCGGCGCGGTGCCCGGCGCGAAGCCGAGCTCGAGCACGTCGCCGCCCTGCGAGGTCTGCACCACCGTGTACGGCGTCGAGGTGCGCAGCTCGAAGAAGACGCGGTTGCCGCCGTAGCCGTCGCTCATCGAGCCCTTCACCAGGAACGAGCCGCGCAGCGTGGTGTCGTCGGGGCGCTCGAGCTGCTGCTCGCTGACCGAGGTGGTGCCCAGCCCGCGCGAGAGGTCGAGCACCACGAAGCGGCTCGCGCCCTCGGCGAAGGTGTAGCGGTGGTGCGCGGCGTGCGTCGACGCGGTGAGCTCGGCGTCGACGTTCCACCTGGTGAGCGTGAGCGCGTAGCGGCCGGGGCTCGCCTGCTCGGACCTCTTGCTGACGCGGCTCGCGTAGCCGTCGCGGGTCAGCACCTGCGGGTCGCTCGAGGTGACGGGCTGCACGATGAGCGTGCCCCAGTCGCGCGCGCCGGCGCCGTGGAGGTGGAGGTGCGAGAAGCCAAGCGCGGTGTCGTCTCCGGCCCAGTAGCCGGCGAAGTGGATGAAGGGCAGGTCGCCGTACTTCGGCCCGCGCGTGTCGGGCCCGACCTTGACGAGGCCGTGGGGCACGCAGGCGCCCGGAAACGCGCTGCCGTGGAAGTAGGCGAAGCCGCCGGTGCCCATCAGCGGGCTTGCGTAGTCCAGAGGATCGGCGACGGGCTCCGGGCCGGGCGACGGGGCGGGCGGGCACGCGGCGAGGACCGCGACGGCGACGAAGCTCGGGGCGAGGCGGTGCATGTGTGCCTCATACTCCGCCGGGCGGCGCGCCGTTCGCGCTCGACGCAGGCCTGTGGGTGATCAAGGCTCCGCGCGTCTGGCGACGGGTACCATCGGGGGCCCCAACACAGGAGCAACGGGTGAACGTCAAAGGCAACGCATGGCTGGCGCGCGCGGCGGCGATGGAGAAGGAGTTCGGAGCCGAGCGGTGGGCCGCCTTCGTGGCGACCCAGTCAGCGCCGTTCCTCAAAGCGCAAGTGCTGCCCATCTCGAAGATCCCCGTCGACGACTTCCTCGCGGTGCACGACGCGATGGTCGAGAAGCTCTTCGGGGGCGACGGGCGGAAGGCGTACTGGCACTTCGGCGAGCTGTCGGCGCGGTGGGCGCTGACCAACCAGCTCCGCGGGCTCTTCGCCGAGCACGAGGGCCGTCGCTTCCTCGCCTTCAGCCCCAACATCTACAAGGGGTACTTCGACGCCGGTGAGCTGGTGGTGGAGAACGCGCCGACGCACGTCGACCTCCTCATCCGCAACGTGGCGCGCCACCACGTGTACTTCGAGTTCTCCATCATCGGCTTCGCGGCGGGCGGGCTGAAGGCGCTGAAGGTCGACGCGGAGCCGACGTGCCTGTCGGGCTTCTCGAAGGGTGACGCCGAGGTGCGCTACCGCTTCCCCGTCACGAAGTAGCGCCACCCTCGGATTTCGGCGACGGCGATCGGCTTTCCACGCGGCAAGCGCTACGCGTCGCGCATGAAGCTCGACCGCACCACGCAGCTGTTCGCCACCGCGCAGTTCTCCGAAGACGACGAGGCCGCCCGGGCCGCGAAGGACGAGCTCCTCGCGAGCGGCAAGCCGGCGCTGGTCGCGCTGCTGAAGAAGCCGCTCAAGCTCTCGAGCGAGGCGGCGGTCGCGAAGTTCGTGAAGGCCTCGTGCACGAAGGCGACCGGCCTCGACCCCGTGGGCTTCGTCTGCGCGATGGTCACCTTCGAGCAGCACCGGGGCTCCGATGGCGTGGCGGTAGGGTTGAAGTGGCTCCTCGAGCACGGCGACGCGGCGGCGAAGGTGCACGGGCTGCGCTGCTCGACGCTCGACGGCACCTCCCTCGAGCTGTGCGGGTTCGGCGACATCCCCGCGGAGGTCGGCGAGCTGACGGAGCTCGAGGAGCTGCACCTCTCGAGGAACAAGGCGAAGACCCTCCCCGCGAGCCTCGGCAAGCTCAAGAAGCTGCAGAAGCTGAGCCTCGACGAGAACCAGCTCACCTCGCTGCCGGACTCGCTCGGGGCGCTGACGAACCTCACGAGCCTCGACCTGCGCCGGAACAAGCTGACGACGCTGCCCGCGTCGCTCGCGAAGCTGACGAAGCTCACCTACCTCGGCCTCAGCAAGAACAAGCTCACCGCGTTCCCGTCGTTCGTCGCGAAGCTCAAGGCGCTCAAGGAGCTCGGCCTCACCGACAACCCGGTGGCGAAGGACGTCGAGGCGGTGAAGGCGTGGAAGAAGGCGAACGCCCCGAAGTGCAAGGTGTACGTCGCGGGCGGGTCGATCTGAGACGGCGGCCGGAGCCGGGGGGCTTCCATTCGGCCCGACGAGTCGTGCTAGTGCCGGCGCCCTGATGAAGACGACCTCCCTCTCACTCCTCTTCGCTGCCGTGCTCGTCTCTGCGTGCGGCGGCGGCACGAAGAAGCCGGGCAAGTGCGCGACGAACGCGGACTGCCCCGCGGGCCAGACCTGCGACACCTTCACCGGCGCCTGTGTTCAGCCCATCTTCGGCGGCGGCTCGGGAGGCGGCGGCCTCTCCGGAACCGGCGGCGGTGGAGGCGGCGGCGCGACGGGCGGTGGCGGCGGTGCGACGGGCGGTGGCGGCGGTGCGACGGGCGGTGGCGGCGGTGCGACCGGTGGTGGCGGCGGTGCGACGGGCGGCGGCGGCGGCGCGACCGGAGGTGGCGGCGGCGCGTGCGACGGCTGCCTCTTCAACGGCACGTGCATCATCCGCGCGAACTCCAACAACGACACCGTCTGCGGGCAGGGCGGCGTCACCTGCGCGACCTGCACCGGCGGGAGCCACTGCGCGAACTACGTCTGCACCACGCAGACCGGCGGCGGCGGCGGCACGACCGGCGGTGGTGGCGGCACGACGGGCGGTGGCGGCGGCGCGACCGGCGGTGGCGGCGGCTTCACGGGCGGGGGCGGCGGAGCGATCGGCGGCGGAGGCGGCTTCACGGGCGGCGGCGGTGGGGCGCTCGGCGGCGGCGGTGGCACCAGCACGCTCGGTGAGAGCTGCTCGAGCCCGCGGCCCTACAGCCCGGGCCTCACCGGCCTGACGACGGTCGGGCGCGTCGACGACTACGACGGCACGGGCTCGGGCTGCGTCGGCTCGACGGCGAGCGACGTGGTCTTCACGGTGCTCGTCCCGAACGGGCAGACGCTGACCGCGACGGTGACCCCCGACATGAACTTCGACGCCGCCATCTCGGTGGCCACCTCGCCCGGCACCTGCGGCACGACGTGCGTCGCGGGCGCCGACGCCGACTACGAGGGCGTCGCCGAGACCGCGACGTGGACCAACACCACCGGCGCCACCGTCACCGCGTACCTCATCATCGACGGCTTCCAGGGCAGCGTCGGCACCTTCACCCTCACCGCGAGCGTGGCCCCCGCCGCGCAGGACGACGTGTGCAGCGGCACGCTCACCACGCTGGTCAGCGGGAGCTCGGTCAACGGCACCACCACCGGCTACGTCAACGACTACGAGGCGGCGACCGGTGACGTGGCGTGCAACCCGACGGAGCAGGGCCCGGATCGCGTGTACGCCTTCACCGTGCCGAGCGGCCTGCGCGCGACGCTCACCGCGACGCCCAGCACCACGTCGTACAACCCCACCCTCACCGTGATGGCGAACGCGGCGGCGTGCACCGCCAGCCCCCGCACCTGCCTCACCGCGAGCAGCGTCGCCGCCGCCGGGCAGCCCGAGACGGTGCGCCTGCGCACGCCCGGCAGCTACCTCGCCATCGTCGACTCGGCGTCGGGCGCGGGCGACTACACGCTCGGGCTCTCGTTCGACTCGCCGCCGACCGGCGACGTGTGCGCCTCGGCCACCACGCTCTCGGCGGGCACCGTCAGCGGCTCGCTCACCGGCTACGTCAACGACTACGGCGGCGAAGGCATCGACTGCCTCCCGTTCGGCGCGGCCGACCGCGTCTACCGGGCGACGGTGCCCGCGGGCTCGAAGCTGGTGAACACCGTCACGCCCACCGTGTCGACGGGCGGGCTCGACGTGGTCCTCACCTACGTGGTGGGCAGCGGCGCGTGCGAGGCGCTCCCGCGCACCTGCGCCGGCGGCGCCGACTTCAACTGGGACTCGGCGAACACCGGCGCGGCGACGGGCGAGACGGGCGCGTGGACCAACTCCACCGGCACCTCGCAGAGCGTGTTCGTCATCGTCGGCAACTACGCCACCGCGTCGAGCACCGACTTCTCGATGACCACCACCCTCGGCGCGCCGCCCGTCGGCGAGACGTGCGCCCAGCCGGTGTCGGTGACGGCCTCCGTCAGCCTGAGCGAGACGCTCGCCGAGGCCTCGTCGGACGTGCGCATCGACCCCGCGAGCACCACCTGCCTCAACGGCAACGGCCTGCCCGATCGCATCTACTCGGTGACCGTGCCGGCCGGCGCCACGATGACCGCGGTGGTGACGCCCGACAGCGCGACCAACGTCGCGATGAACGTGCTCCAGGGCAGCTGCACCGCGGTGCTCAACTGCCTCTCGAACGTGAACGCCGGCAGCGCGGGGGCGGCCGAGACGGCGACCTTCACCAACAGCGGCGGCTTCGCGACCACCGTGCTGGTGCAGGTCCTCGGCAACAAGACCACCCCGTACGGCATCACCTTCACCATCCAGTGAGCGGTTGCACAATCCGCCCACCCGGGTGTCAGAGTCGCTGAACCCCGTCGCACCTCAGGAGCATCGATGCCCCGCATTCATGGAACCGGCGTTCGTCCCACGGGCCCGCAGACGTTCGACACCGAGGTCGCCCCCGCCCCGAAGCGGCGCGAGCTCTCGGCCGCCGCGGCGACCTGGGAGAAGGCGCTCGCGAAGAACAAGCTGAAGGACGTGCCGGCGGATCAGGCCGCGCAGCTCGAGGCGAAGTTCCAGCGTGGCTCGCCGAAGCCGGAGAACCTCGCCGCGGGCCGCGTCGGCGCCTCGGTGAACGGCCTGGTGGTGGGCGGCGAGCTCTTCGTGCGCACGAAGAGCGTCTTCCCCGGCGCGAAGCCGAAGTGGCAGAGCGCGGGCAAGCTGGCCGACGCGCCGGCGCCGAAGCCCGAGGTGAAGACCGACGGCGGCTGGAGCCCGAAGCCGAAGTCGCTCGAGGCGCGCGTGCAGAAGGCGCTGGCCGACCGCATGGGCCTGCTGAGCAACCCCGAGTTCCAGCTCAAGGGCAGCGAGCTGACGAAGCTGAAGAAGGCCATCGCCAACGGCGAGCTCGAGGCGGTGAACGCCACCCCGAAGGGCCTCGCGGGCGTGGGGTACACCGGCTACGTGTCCGACGGCCTGCTCATCGTCGAGAAGCGCGCGGTGCGACCGGGCGCGGCGTCGACCTTCCACCTGCTCGGCCCGCTGTGAGGGCGGCGGGCCGCGACCGTTGCGGCTCCACCGACCATCTGTGACGCTCGCGGGCGATGTCCCAGCCTGAAAGAGCGCGATGAACTCGTACCGCTACTTCCCCCCGCGCCCCGGCGTGCCGTACCCGCTCGGCGCGACGTACGACGGGCACGGCGTGAACTTCGCGGTCTTCTCGGGCGGCGCCACGGGCATGGAGCTGTGCCTCTTCGACGACGACGGCGTCGAGCACCGTGCGCCGTTCACCGACAGCACCAACCAGGTGTGGCACTGCTACGTCGCGGGCCTGAAGCCGGGCGCGCGCTACGGCTTCCGCGCCGCAGGGCCGTGGGCGCCGCGCGAGGGCTTCTGCTTCAACTCGCACAAGCTCCTGATGGACCCGTACGCGAAGGCCTTCACCGGGCGCGTCGACCCGAAGGGGCCCATCGTCTCGTGGGTGCCGGGCGACCTGCCCGACATGCGCGACTCGGCGGCGGCGATGCCCCGCGGCGTGGTGGTGGCCGACGACTTCGACTGGAGCGGCGAGCAGCGCCCGGAGGTCATCTGGCGGCGCACCGTCATCTACGAGGCGCACGTGAAGAGCCTCACCGCGCTCCACCCGGCGGTGCCGCCCGAGCACCGCGGCACGTACCTCGGCGTCGCGCACCCCGCGGTCATCGAGCACCTGCGGTCCATCGGCGTCACCTCGCTCGAGCTGCTGCCGGTGCAGCAGATGATGCCCGAGGGCTTCCTCGTCGAGCGCGGGCTGACCAACTACTGGGGCTACAACACGCTCGGCTTCTTCGCGCCTGATCAGCGCTTCGCCACCCGGGGCGGCGCCGGCCCGGTGGCGGAGTTCAAGCAGATGGTGAAGGCGCTCCACGCCGCGGGCATCGAGGTCATCCTCGACGTGGCGCCCAACCACACCTGCGAGGGCAACCACCTCGGGCCGATGCTCTCGCTCAAGGGGCTCGACAACCGCGCGTACTACTGGCTCCACGACGCCGACCGCTCGCGGTACCGAGACTTCACGGGCTGCGGCAACAGCCTCAACATGGACAACCCGTGGGCGCTCAAGCTGGTGCTCGACTCGCTGCGCCACTGGGTGACGGAGTTCCACGTCGACGGCTTCCGCTTCGACCTCGCGACCACCATGGCCCGCCGCGGCCCCGGGGAGTTCTCGGCGAGCGCGCCCTTCCTCGCCGCGCTCCACCAGGACCCGGTGCTCTCGCGCGTGAAGCTCATCGCCGAGCCGTGGGACCTCGGCCCCGACGGCTACCGGCTGGCGCAGTTCCCGATGCTCTTCGCCGAGTGGAACGACCGCTTCCGCGACCCCATTCGCCACTTCTGGCGCGGTGACGAGTGGCAGGCCGCGGAGCTCGGCTACCGGCTGTCGGGCTCGTCGGATCTCTTCAAGCTCTCGGGCCGCCGCCCCACGGCGAGCATCAACTTCATCACCGCCCACGACGGCTTCACCCTGCGCGACCTCGTCAGCTACGCGACGAAGCACAACGAAGCGAACGGTGAGAACAACCGCGACGGCAACGACGCCAACCACTCGTGGAACTGCGGCGTCGAGGGCGAGACGGAAGACGCCGACGTCAACGCGCTCCGCGCCCGGCAGCAGCGCAACCTGCTCGCCACGCTGATGCTCTCGGTGGGCACGCCGATGATCAACTCCGGCGACGAGCTGGGGCGCACGCAGCGCGGCAACAACAACGCCTACTGCCAGGACAACGCGCTCTCGTACCTCGACTGGGACCTCGACCCCGCGCGGCGCGAGCTGCTGGCCTTCATGCAGACGCTGGCGCGGTTCCGCGCGAGCCAGCCGGTGCTCCAGCGGCGCAACTTCTTCCTCGGCAACACGCTCGACGACTCGCGGTTTCACGACCTGGTGTGGCTGCGCCCCGACGGCCACCAGATGCAGCCCGCCGACTGGAGCAAGCCCACCCAGACCATCGGCTGGTTCCTCGGCGGCGACGCCATCGGCACGCGCGACCCCGAGGGCAACAAGGTGACCGGCGACAGCCTGCTGCTGTGGCTCAACGCGGGGGCGAAGCCCGTGAAGCTCACGCTCCCGCTCGAGGGGCCGTGGGAGCTCGCCCTCGCCACCGCGCCCGTCGACGGGCACGCCTGGCCGCCGGGCGGCGCGGTGCTGCTGCCCGAGCGGTCGGTGGTGGTGTTCAAGCTGGGGCGCCTGCAGGAGCCCTGACGCTCACCGGGCCGTCGAGGCCACCGCGTCGCGCTGGAGGAAGCCCGCGAGGCCGACCAGCGCGAGGCCCGGCGAGCGCAGCACGCGCAGCAGCTCGAGGTTGTGCGCGTCGTCGCCCGGCAGCAGCACCGCCAGCCACTCCTTCGAGTCGTAGACGAGCCACACCGCGCCCGACACCGCCATCGCCCACCACACCCACGCCAGCTTGCCGCCGCGGAGCATGTACGCCACCCGGAGGATGGGGGCGATGAGCAGCACGGTCATCATGTCGCCCACGGTGGAGGCGATGTTGGTGATGGCCGACCAGGTGTCGGGCACCGAGTCGCCCAGCCGCTTGAAGTCGAGCGCGTACTGCGGCACCGCCACCGCGAGCGCGGCCGCCGCGGTCACGCCCCACCGCGTCCAGCTCACCCAGGTCTGCGGCGGGGTGAGGCCGCTCTTGTGGTACGTCAGCGCGAGCGAGACGAGCGCCCACACCGAGGTGACGTTCGCGAGCACCACCACCACCATGCGCACCGGCAGCAGCGGCGAGGTGAGGAAGGGCTCGTTCGGCGCGGCGTGGGTCCAGTAGCTGCGCAGCGCCGTGCCGAGGAGCAGCATCGTCGAGCCGACGGTGAAGAGCGTCCACACGCGGCGCAGCCAGTCGCCCTGCGTGAAGGCGCGCGCGGCGACCGCGGTGCCGATGACGCCGATGAGCGAGCCGGCCCAGCCGGTGAGGTCGTGCACCCAGCGCAGCCGGGCCGCGTCGTCGAAGGACGTCACGACCCCGACGAGGTGCGCGACCGCCAGGGCCACGACGGCCGCGATGGCGAGGTTCGAGCGCGAGGTGTTCATGGCTTCTGCAGCTCCCGGTCGATCTGCTCGAGGAGGATCTTCGTGTGGAGCGCCCCCACCAGCGTGGCGAGCATCGGCTTGAGGCCCTCGATGAGCTGCGGCGCGTCGGCGCGCACCAGCTCCTCAGGGGGCTTCTTGAGGCTCCGCAGCGCCGCGGTCTTCACCGCCATCTTCGTGGTGAAGCCGCCCAGGAGCGGCTCCAGCGTGCTCTCGATGCGCGCGAGCCAGGCGTTGGCTGCCGGTGCTCCTGCGCCGCCAGGTTTGGGCAAGGTGCTCAAGGGGTCCCCGATGGGTGCGGAGCATACGCAGGTTTCCCACTGCGGTGCGCGCGCCCCGTCGAGGCCGCCTCAGGGCAGGAAGATGCGACCGGGGGCGCCCGACGCGCCGGCGACGGTGTGGCAGGTGTTGCAGTCACCGCTGGTCTGCGCCGACACCATCTCGCGCGACCCGGCGGCGGTCACCACGCGCGCCCGGTAGGGCGTGATGGGCCCACCCGGCGCGTCGCCGAAGAAGTTCCCGCCGCCGTTGACCGGGAGCGTCGCGCGAACGGCGCCGTTCAGGTCGAGGATCTCCACGCGGGCTGCGGTGGGCAGCGCGGGGCTGCACAGGTCCTTCTCGTGGGCCGAAGCGAAGACCGTGCCCATGAACTGGTAGAGCTCGTCGGTGCGGCTCAGCGCGCCGCCGGGGTTCTGCCCCATGAAGTCGCCGCCCGAGTGGCACGAGATGCACGCGAGCCCGGGCGCCATGGTGGGCCCGCCGTGCGCGTCTCCGGCCACGGGCTTCTGCAGGGAGGTGTTCGACGCGCAGGTCGGCTCGGTCGAGCCGGCGTCGACGCCGCCGCAGCTCCCGGCGGGCATCCCCGCCGTCACCCACGCGGCGAAGGCGTCGACCTCGGTCGTCGGCGGAGGCGCGCCGGGCGGCATCGGCGAGGCGGCGTTGCGCATGCGCGCCACGCTCCGCTCACCGTTGGTCTGCGCGGCGTTGGCGGCCGACGCGGCGAGGAAGTCGGCGCGGCTCAGCAGGCGCACCGGCGCGCCGCCCGCGAGCGGGCTGCCGTGGCACGAGGCGCACCGCGAGGCGACCAGCGCCGCGACGTCGCACGGGAGGTCACCGCTCTGCGCGCTCCCACCTCCACCTCCGGTGGCGCCGCTGCCACCACCCGTTCCCGCACCGCCTCCAGAAGTCCCACCACCGCCGCCCGCGCCGGGGACTCCGATGGTTCCGCCACACGCCGCCAGCACGAGGATCGATGCAGCCAGAGCACGCACAGCTTCCCGACTCGGCCCGGGCGTGCTCGGCCACAGCGACGCTCAGGGCGCCTTCGCGAACTTCGCCTTGTTGTCGGCGAGGATCTTCATGCGCACGCGCTCGCGCTCGCCGAGCGCCTTCTCGAGGGTCTGGGTGAACTGCGCCTTGTGCTTGCCGCAGGTGTCTTCGCGGATCTTCTGGAACTTCTTCGCGGTGAGGCTGTTCTTGCCGTCGCGCTGGCTGATGGTCACCGAGCTCGCGGCGTTCTGCGCGTACTCCGCCTCTTCGCGGTCGAGCACCGGGCTCATGCACGCGTCCCAGGCCTTCTTGACGGTGTCGAGCTTCTCGGTGGTGGCCTTCGCGTTGGCGTCACCGGTGCGGGCGAGGTGCTCGAACTCGTAGCGGCCGAGGAAGGCGTGCCGCGACTGCGTGGGGAACGCGGCCGGCAGCTTCTGCTCGAAGAGGCTCTCTTCCCAGTGCGGCTCGGACATCTCGTAGCGCCCGCCGTCGAGCGTGATGAAGACGAAGTTGCTGCGCACGTCGATCGGGTTGCCCGCGTTCGTCTTCACCGTGGTGCTCCAGATGATGCCGGCGGTGCCCTCGTCGAGGTGCTCGTAGTCGATCGGCTCGTTCGCCGAGCGCGGGCAGAGGTCGTACTCGAGGCGGATCGCGCCGAAGCCCGACTCCTCACGCAGGTAGTCGGCGCCGAAGGGGCCGAGCCCGGTCTTCCCGCAGGGGGTGCTGCCCTTGTAGCGCTTGGTCTCGATGCTCACGTCGGGCGCCGGGGCCCAGTGCGCGTACGACTTCTTCTTCAGCACCAGCACCTGGCCGGGCTGCACGTTGGCGAAGGCCTGCTGCACCTTCTCGAGCGAGTAGCTGTCGTCGGGGGTGAAGGTCGGCTGCGTGGTGACGACCGCCAGCTGCTGGAGGCGCTCGGCGCGGGCCTTCGCCTCGGCGCCGGCCTTCGCCTGCGGGTCGTCGGCAGCGGCGGTGCTCCGCTGGCTCGAGGTGCTGCCCGGGCTGCTCGTGCTGGACGAAGACGAAGTGGCGGCCTGGCTCGACGAGCTGGCGGCGCTCTGGCTCGAGGTTCCGCCGACCAGCGAGATGCCGGGGATGCGCAGGGTGCAGGCCTGGGTTGAGACGACGAGGGCAGCGAGGAGGATGCGGCTCTTCATGGTGGCTCCGTGGTGAGGGAAGGGGTCAGCGGGCTGAGAACACGCCCTGGTAGAGCTCGACGCAGTCCCTCGCTGCGGTCGTGCTGGAGAAGTCGAGCGCGCCGCCCGGGTAGTAGACGCGCGTGCTGCCGCGGAGCGCGCACCGGCCGACGTGACGCCCGAGGGCGCAGCGCGCGGGGCTCCACGAGCCCTGGCCCTCGAGGCAGCTGCGCTCGAGGAACGTCTCGCCGAGCGCGAAGGCGTCGTCGGTGTACTCGGTGCACACGCCGAGCGCGGGCGTGGTGCAGCTCGCGCGGAAGGTCGGAGGTGGGCGCACCTCGCCGACCGCCTCGAGCGCGCGCGGCCGTTCGCACGCGGCGAAGGCGAGGGCGAGGGCGAAGCCGGTGAGCCGGTGGGCGAACACACCGGAGGGACGGATCGAGCCCTCGCGATTTTGCGTGCACTCTCCGCCCCGGCTCCGGGTCAGGAGGCGCATGAGGTCCGATCTCGAGCTCGCGCGCGGCGCCCTCGCCGGGGAACCGGAGTCGCTGCAGGCCTTCGAGGCCGTGGTGCAGTCGCTGCCCTTCTCTCCGGAGGTGCGCCAGGCGGTGCGGGAGCGCGCCCTGGTGGACGGCCGGCTGCGCGACTTCGAGGGCCGCTGCCCGCTGCGCGCGTGGCTGAAGACGGTGGGGGCGCGGCTCGCGGTCGACCTCACGCGCGCGGTGAGAGAAGAGGCGGTCGAGGAGCGGGTGCTCGACGCGCTGCTGCCTCCTTCTGCCCACCTCGAGGCCGAGCTGGTGGCGTCGGAGTCGCGGGCGCTGCTCACCGCGGGCGTGCGGGCGGCGCTGGCGGCGATGACCGAGCGCGAGCGCCTGTGGATCCAGCACCACTACCTCGACGGCATGACCCTCAGCGCCATCGCCCAGCTCTACGCGGTGGCGCCGTCGACGGTGATGCGCGCGCTCGACAGGGCCGTCGCCGAGCTGCGGCGCCTGGTGAAGGACCACCTGCGCGCGACGCACCAGCTCGGCCTCACCTCGCTCGAGAGCCTCGTGCGCGCTGGCGTGAGCTGACGCCGTGAGTGACGTGTGCCCAGCCGAGCACGAGCTCGTGGCCTTCGCCGCCGGAGCGCCGGAGCGCCGCGCGGAGCTCGAGGCGCACCTCGCGTCGTGTGAGCGGTGCCGCGTCGCGGTGGCGCTCCTCCACTCGCAGCCCGCGGAGCCGGTGCGGCCGGCGGGGCTGCAGCGGCGCGGTGACGTGGTCGGGCGCTACGTCGTGCTCGAGTTCGTCGGCGAAGGCGCGATGGGGCGCGTCTACGCGGCGTACGACCCGGTGCTCGACCGCAAGGTGGCCCTCAAGCTCCTGCACCCGCTCGCCGACGGGCCGAGCGCGCAGGAGCGGCTGCTGCGCGAGGCGAAGGCGCTGGCGAAGGTGTCGCACCCGCACCTGGTGGCGGTGCACGACGCCGGCTCGTTCGGTGACTCGGTGTTCCTCGCGATGGAGTTCGTCGAGGGGCAGACGCTGCGCGCGTGGCTCGCGGCGGCGAAGCGCACCGAGGCGGAGCTGGTCGACGTCTTCGCGCAGGCGGGCCGCGGCCTCGCGGCGGCGCACGAGGCGGGCCTGGTACACCGCGACTTCAAGCCGGAGAACGTGCTCGTGGGCCGCGACGGCCGGGTGCGCGTGTCTGACTTCGGGCTGGCGCGGGAGCTCTCGGCGCCGCTGCCGCTCGAGGGGCCGACGCCCATCCGCGGGGGCGCGGCGAGCACCCACACCGGCGCGCTGGTGGGCACGCCGGCCTACATGGCGCCGGAGCAGCTCGGCGGGGAGCGCGCCGACGAGCGGGCGGATCAGTTCGCCTTCTGCGTCGCGCTCGCGGAGGCGCTCGGCGGTGGGCGCCCCTTCCCCGAGAACACGCTGGCGCAGGTGCGCGCGGGGCCGAAGCTCACCGCGTCGGCGAGGCTGACGAAGGTCCTCACGCGCGGCCTCTCGGCAGAGCCTGCGGCGCGCTACCCGTCGATGAGCGCGCTCCTCGCCGCGCTCCGGCCGCCGGCGCGCCGGAGCTCG
>JBMORD010000150.1:0-15625 GCA_049322495.1 Myxococcota bacterium
GCCGCCTTCAGCTCGCGCGCCTCGGCCGCCGCCTTCTCGGCCTGCGCGCGCGCCTCGGCCTCACGCGCCGCGAGCGCCTGCTGGGCGGCGAGCTGCTCCTTGTACGGCTGGCAGCCCTCCTCCGTCGGCGGCACCCACTCGACGTTGAGCAGCCCGCGGAACGACGGCGAGCCGAGCGCGACCGTCGCGCCGCGCCCGACGCCCAGGCCGACGCGCCACTGGGAGCTGATGTCGTAGTGCGCGCCGACGAGCAGATCGACCGACGTGCTGCCCGCCGAGAAGGCGCTCTTGAGGGTGGTGGCCGCGGCGAGCTCCGGGCCCACCGTCAGCCGGCCGTCCATCAGGCGCGCGCCGAGAGCGAGCCCCGCCTGCATCTCGCTGCCGATCTGCCCGCCCGCGAAGGTGGTGTCGGTGCCCTTGAGGTGGAAGCCGAAGCGCGCCGCCCAGCCGAACCAGGTGAAGGCCTCGCCCGCCGCCTGGAGCTGAATCGTCCCGCGGAAGGTGCCCTCGCCCTGGTAGGCGGTGCGATCGCCGGTGGGCAGGAAGAGCTTCACCCCGAGGCCAGCTCGGAATGGGTCGCTCGCCCCGCCCCAGAAACGCCAGTCCGCCAGGAGGCGGAGATCGCCGACGCCGGTCTGGCGCGGCGCCTGGTAGCTCACGAGGCCGATCTGACCGGGCGAGCCCTCACCGTAGAGCAGCACCGGCAGCTCGGCGCCGACGCGCAGCGGGGCGATGGGCGCCCACGTGCCGCCGAGGTAGCCGAGCGCGAAGTGCTTCGCGAGGGTCGCCACCTCGGTCTGGCTCGCGCCGTCGACCTGGTAGATGACCAGCGGCTTGTACGCGTAGTCGCCGACGAGGCCGAGCGTCGGCCCCTTGCGCCAGTCGAGCGTCTCGGAACCGAAGAATCGGCTCCCCCGCCCCGCCGGCTCGAAGCGCGACAGCGCGAAGCCTGGCGCCGTCGAGTCTTCTGCGTGCACTGCCGTCGCAGCGAGCAGGGCCAACAGCCACCCCACGCGCAACCTGGTCCCCGAGGTCAGATTGGTCATGGGGCGCGCGGCACTGCAACGCGGGGACCGCAGAGACGCGATCGCCCCGGGGGCGCGCGCGACCACCACGCAAGTCACCGCCGCGACGACCCTCGCGCAGGAAGTGCGAGCGTCGGCCCCGCCTCGACGGTGGGAGCAAAGTCACCCCTCCGCGCGCGGTGACCCGGCGCGCGGTGGGTCAGCGGGCTCCCGCGGCGTCAGGCGCGTGACGCGAGCTCAGGGCACGCCCGCGTCGGGAACCACGCAAGCCACCTTGTCGTTCCCGAACGGCACGCAGACGCGCCCCTCGCTGCAGGGCACGCCCGCGCAGCGATCGGGCGCGCCACAGCCGGCCGAGAGCAGCACCACGAGACAGGCGACGAGACGCACGCCAGGCACCCTACCTCAGCGCTCCCCGCGAGGAAGGAAGGAGGAACGAGGCGCCCCCGGGTGTAGCGTGCCGCCGGCGATGCGCCTGTCGACGCACCACCTGAGCCAGCACTTCGGCGCCGTGCGGGCCTTCGACGATCTGACGCTCGACTTCCCCGTCGGCAGCCGCACCGTGCTCTGGGGCCCGGCGGGCGGCGGCAAGACGTCGCTGCTCAAGTGCCTCACCGGGCTCGCGCAGCCCAGCGCCGGCGAGGTGCGGTGGGACGAGCGCACCGTGGCGACCCTCACGCCGCTCGAGCGCCGCGAGCTGCAGGTGGCCTTCGGCATGGTGTTCCAGAGCGACGCCCTCTTCGACTCGCTCACGGTGCTCGACAACGTGCTGCTGCCGCTGCGCAAGCGGAAGGTGCCCGAGGCCGAGGCCCGCCAGCGCGCCGAGGAGGTGCTCGCGCGCGTGGGGCTCTCGAAGGCCCTCGAGAAGCACCCCGAGACGCTGTCGGGCGGCATGAAGAAGCGCGCCGGCGTGGCGCGGGCGATCGTCGCGCGGCCGCAGGTGTTGATCGCCGACGATCCCTTCGCCGGGCTCGACCCGAACACCGAGCGCTCGATCGCCGAGCTGCTGCTCGAGGTCTCCGAGGGCAAGACGCTGATCGTCGCCCTGCCCGATCCCGTGCCGTCGCTGCCCGTCGAGCGCACGGTGCACCTCGTGCCGCCGGGAGGGGCGTGACGTGAAGACGCTGCTGCGCTCGCTCGGCGGCTTCGTGCTGTGGCTGCTGCGCCTCATCGGCGCGAACTGGATCGTGCTTGGCCGCACCCTGCTCCACCTCCCGCGGCTGGAGGTGGGCGAGCTCGGCCGCGCGCTGGTGCTGTTCGGCTTCCGCTCGCTGCCGCTGTCGCTCGGCGCCGCCACGCTGATCGGCGCGACGGTGGTGCTCCAGGCGGGCGTGTACGCCAACAAGTTCGGGGCGCGGCTGTACACCGGCTGGGCGGCCGGCTTCGCGCTCCTGTGGGAGTTCGGCCCGCTGCTGCTCGGGCTGATGATGGCCGCCCGCATCGGCGCGCGGAACGCCGCGGAGCTCGCGCTGCTCAGCGTCAACGGACAGATCGAGGGCCTGCGCGGCATCTCGCTCGATCCCTTCCGCATCCTCGTCGCGCCGCGCGTGGTGGCGAGCATGGTGTCGGTGCTGGCGCTCACCACCTCGACCTTCCTGGTGGCGATCCTCTGGGAGGCGGTGGCGGCGTACTTCACGCTCGACCTGCCGGTGCGCGTCTTCTTCCGCGCCTTCTCCGACATGCTGCGCTGGGGCGATCTCGCGGGCGGCATCACCAAGACGACCTTCTTCGGCATCGCCATCGCGGTGGTGAGCACCGCCGCCGGCCTGCGGGCGACGGGCGGCGCGCGCGGCGTGGGCCAGGCCAGCGCCTCGGCGGTGGTGACGAGCTGCGCGGCGATCTTCACGCTCGACTTCCTGCTCACCCCGGTGCTCGCGAGGGCGTTCGGGTGATGAACACCGTCCACACCGTCGGCGCGCAGGCGCTGCTCTTCGTGCGCACCGTGCGCAGCGCGCGCCGCGAGGGCATCGACGGCCGCGAGGTGCTGCGCCACATGGCCGAGCTCGGCGCGCAGTCGAGCCTCCTCATCGGCGCGGGCATGGCCTTCTTCGGCACGGTGATGGTCACCATCGCCTGGGCCCAGGCGCGCAAGTACACCGGCAACGTGAGCGTGGTGGGCCCCGCGTACTTCGAGCTCATCCTCCGCGAGTTCGCCCCGCTGCTCACCGCGCTGCTGGCCGCCTCGCGCCAGGCGGCCTCGACGTCGGCGGAGCTGGGCGCGATGTCGGTCAACGAGCAGGTCGAGGCGCTCGAGCTCTCGGCCGCCGATCCGCTCGCCGAGCTGGTCGCGCCGCGCGTCATCGCCTCGACGCTCACCCTCCCGCTGCTCTCGGTGGTGGGCACGTACTGCGCGACGCTCGCCGCGGTCTTCACCGTCAGCCAGGTCTTCGGCGCCGACGGCCGCGCCTTCATGGATCCCGCGATGGTCGACCCGGGCGACGTGGCGTGCGCCTTCGTGAAGGCGGTCGCGTGCGGGGCCTTCATCCCCATCGCCGCGTCGCTCCGCGGCCTGCGCGCGAAGGGCGGCGCGAGCGCCGTCGGGGAGGCGGTCACCATGGGCGTCGTCGAGGCGTCGATGGGCTGCCTGCTGCTCGACTTCGTGGTCGCCGCGGTCTTCCTCGTCATCGGGGTCTGACACCTCGACTTCGCGCTCCCCGAACGAATAGGTTGCGACGCGCCGTCAAAGGGGCAGTGCGCAGCTTTCGTCACATCGGAGCCCGGTCGACATGAAGCGAATCACCCTCGGAGCCCTCCTCGCGGGCGCGCTGTTTGCGTGCTCGCCTCCTTCGATGAAGTGCGTCGACTTCACCGACTGTGCGACCAACCAGGTCTGCGTGCAGGGCGAGTGTCGCGGCGGGCTCGCCGGCGGAGGCACCGGCACGGGCACGGGCGGCGGCACGGGCCAGGGCGGCGGCACCGGCCAGGGCGGCGGCACCGGTCAGGGCGGCGGCACCGGTCAGGGCGGCGGCACTGGCCAGGGCGGCGGCACCGGTCAGGGCGGCGGCACCGGCCAGGGTGGCGGCACCGGCCAGGGTGGCGGCGGCGGCCTCATCGAGCCCGATGCGGGCATCAACCCCAACTACGACGGCGGCTGCGGCCCGCCGATGCCGGGCAACCCCACCATCCGCCGGCTGTGCGCGGCGGCGACCAACGACGAGTGCGGCGGTCCCACCGATCAGGCGCTGAGCGCGGGCGGCGTGCCGACCTCGCGCCTCAACGGCCAGGAAGGCAACGGCTTCGACGACGACTGCGACGGCCTCGTCGACGAGGGCTGCTTCTGCCCGGCCAACGGCGTCACCAAGGACTGCTACCTCGTGCCGGCCACGCAGGTCTCCGACATCAGCGGGCTGCCGGTCGGCTGGTGCACCTCGAACGCCAGGGGCAGCCTCGACTGCTCGGGCGGCGAGCTCGCGAGCTGGTCGGGTGTGTGCCGCGGCGCGCAGCCTCCGCAGCTCGTCGACTCGTGCGCGGCCGGTGACTACAACTGCGACGGCCTCTCGGGGAACAACGCGGCCGAGGGCTGCATGTGCGCCAACAGCGTGCAGTGCCCGACGCAGCCCATCACCACCGCGCCCTACCCCACCCCGACCGCGATCCCCCTCGTCGACGGCTCGCAGTGGATCACCGACGCGGCCGCGCGCGGGCGCACCACCGGGTGGACCTGGACCGTGCTCGGCGGCGACTGCGACAACGTGCTGCCCAACCCGACGTTCGCCATCTACAGCCAGGCGAACTCCACCACCGGCACCAACCGCGGCACGCGCACCGGCGTGCGCTTCGACACCACCCAGAACAAGTACGTCGCGCAGGCCGGCGCACCGCTGATCGCCCTGCGGGCGGCGAACTTCGGCAACGGCGTGGCCGGCGGGCAGGTGTACCCGGCGTTCGGGCTGTCGGGCGACTACATCGTGCAGGGCGAGTTCACCCTCGACGGGAAGAGCTACTCGTGCACGCAGAAGGTCCAGGTGCGGGCGCCGGGCATCCGCGCGGAGCTGTGCTGGGACACCGTGGGCGGCCTGGGCGGCACGCAGGGCAACGACATCGATCTCCACTTCGCGCGGCTCCAGGGCGCGACCTGCAACGCGTGGAACTCGACCTGCTCGCAGGACTGCTTCTGGGCGGGGGGCTGCGCGAACTCCACCGCCAACCCGGCGTGGGGCTACGTCAACTCGGCGACCTCGACGTGCCAGGGCTGGTCGTCGAAGCGCACCGCGGCCTGCACCAACCCGCGCCTCGATCGCGACAACGTGCGCTGCAACCGCACCCTCACCGACCCGACCAACACCGACTTCTGCGGCCCCGAGAACATCAACCTCGACAACCCGAACAACAACGACGCCTTCGTCGTCGGGGTGAACCACTACGGGAACAGCTCGGGCACGGCGAACGCGCGCCCGCACGTCAACCTGTACTGCAACGGCGAGCGCGTGGTGTCGGTGGGCTACAACCCGGCGACGGGCCAGACGAGCTTCCCGCTCCTCGACACGGCCGGGCAGGACACCAGCGGCGACTTCTGGACGGTGGCGACCATCAGGGCCAACGTCACCAACGGCAGCCTCACCTCGTGCACCGTCACCACCATCCCCTCGCGCGTCGCCAACCCCACGCGCGACGGCCCGCCGAACATGGGCAGCCCGGGCAACGACATCTGCGTCGATCACGGCTACAGCGCGAAGACCTTCGTCGAGGCAGGCACCGGCCAGGGCCTCGCCGCCGGTCAGCAGCCGATGACGCCGACGCAGTGGTGCAAGCACTGACATGACGGCAGCGCTCGCGCTCCGCGACGTCACCAAGCGCTTCGGAGCGCACACCATCCTCGAGGGGCTCTCGGTCGAGTTCCCACTCTCGGGCATCACCTTCATCGTCGGTGCCTCGGGCAGCGGCAAGTCGGTGCTCTGCCGCCTGGCGGTGGGGCTGCTCAAGCCCGACGCGGGCGAGGTCTTCCTCTTCGGCGAGCGCGTCGACACGCTGCCCGAGCGCCGGCTCCAGCCGCTGCGCGCGCGCGCGCCCTACCTCGTGCAGGGGCCCGCGCTGCTCGACTGGCTCACGCTCGAGGCGAACGTGGCGCTGGCCGATCCCCCCTCGGCGAAGGACGGGCGGGCCCGGGCGGCGCTCGAGCGCGTGGGGCTCTCGGCCTTCGCCGCGCGCAAGCCGCCGGAGGTCGGGCCGGGCATCCGCAAGCGCGCCGCCATCGCCCGCGCGCTGGTGCTCGGGCCCGAGGTGCTGCTCCTCGACGAGCCGACCACCGGCCTCGACAAGGAGGCCGCGGGGCAGGTCAACGACACGCTGGCGGTGGTGCGCCAGCAGGGGCTGGGCGTGGCGCTGGTGTCGCACGACTACGACGCCCTGCGAAAGCTCGCCGACCGCGTGGTGCTGGTGAAGGATCGCCGCGTCGCCTACTGCGGCCCGCCGTCGGGCTTCTTCGCGCAGCACGTCTGACCGCCGGGCTTGCTCACGGCCGCCGATGGGCGACGATGGGCGCCTCATGGACGAGAGCCGTCTGGAACTGAAAGTCGGCGCGCTGGTGGTGGCGGCGCTCGCCGGAGCCTTCGCGCTGCTGGTGCTGATGGGCGAGGTCTCCTTCGGCGGAGGCGCGACGCTGATCGTCGACTTCTCGCACACCGGCAACGTGGTGAAGAACGCGCCGGTGAAGCTGGGCGGCGTGGTGGTGGGCAAGGTCGAGAGCGTCGAGCTGCTCCCCGCGCGCCGAGACGCCGACGGCGCGCCGCTCCCGGTGAAGATGACGCTCACCCTGTCGAAGGAAGCGAACGAGGCGCTGCGCAGCGACGTGATGGTGACCGTCTCGAGCGTCGGCCCGCTCGGCGAGTCGTACCTCGAGCTCTGGCCCGGCTCGGCGGGCGCGCCGCACGACCCGAAGCTCGCGGTGCGCGGCCTCGACTCGCCGCGCATCGACGTGGTCTCGAACCGGCTGGCGAAGTTCCTCGACGCGGCGTCGAAGGTGCTCGAGAGCGACCCGGAGGTCTTCACCAAGCTGATCGGCGGCATGGGCGGGCTCACCACCACCGTCGACGGAGTGCTGACCGAGAACCGCGCGGAGCTCAAGACGATGGCCACCGAGCTCGCGGCCGCGGCGAAGGATCTCCGCGTGCTGGCCGCCACCGCGCGCACCCAGCTCGAGCCCGGGGGCAAGGCGAGCGCGCTGCTCGACGACGCGGCGGCCAGCGCGAAGGTGGTGCGCACCGATCTGCCTGAGCTGTCGAAGCAGGCGTCGGTCGCGCTCGGCGGGCTGGCGCGGGTGTCGGGCCAGTTCACCGAAGAAGACGGGCAGCGCCTCAAGGCGATGATCGTCAAGTACCAGGCGGCGGGCGAGAAGCTCGACGGCATCGCCTCGCGCGCCGATCGGCTGCTGGCGAAGCTCGAGGCGGGCGAAGGCACGATGGGCGCGGTGATGAAGGACCCCGCGGTCTACGACGAGCTGAAGACGCTGCTGACCGACGTGCGGAAGAACCCGTGGAAGCTCCTGTGGAAGGACTGAGCTGATCGACCTCGGCGCAGCCGCGCGATCCATCCCGGTGCACCTCCCCCGCCGCCCGACGTGAATCCGCGGGCCTGCGCACTGGCATCTCCGGTGCTTTGCGACGGCTCGACCGCGACGTTCCCGTCAGCGGCGCACCGGGGAGTACACATGGATGTCCGCTTCTGGGGGGTTCGAGGCAGTGTGGCGTCGTCGGGCTCGAACGTCGCGAAGATCGGCGGCAACACCTCGTGCCTCGAGCTCGAGTGCCAGGGTCATCGGCTGATCTTCGACGCGGGCACGGGGCTGCGCGCGCTCGGTGACTCGCTGCTCAAGTCGCCGCCGGTGAAGGCGACGATGCTCTTCTCGCACCTGCACTGGGATCACGTGCAGGGCTTCCCCTTCTTCACGCCGGCCTTCCTGCCCACCACCGAGCTGACGCTGTACGGGCCGGGCGCCGACGGCGAGCAGCAGCTCCGCTCGGTGCTCGCGCGGCAGATGGAGCCGCCGAACTTCCCGGTCCCGCTCGCGGCGATGCGCGCGAGGATGGACTTCCGCTCCGCGCTGCCGGGCGGCGTCATCGAGACCGGGCCGTTCCGGGTGACGCCCTTCGAGCTGCCCCACCCGCAGGGCTGCATCGGGTACCACGTCGAGGCCGACGGCTGCCGCTTCGCGTACTGCACCGACGTCGAGATGACGCTCGAGTCGCTGCGCACCGACGTGGGCGACATGCTGGCGGGGGTCGACGCGCTGGTGCTCGACGCGCAGTACACGCGCGACGAATACGACGGGAAGATCGGCCCGCCGAAGCGCGGCTGGGGCCACTCGACGAACGTCGACGCGGCGCGCATCGCGCAGTCGGTGGGAGCGAAGCGGCTGTTCCTCTTCCACCACGATCCGGCGCACGTCGACGCGCAGGTCGAGGACATGGCCGAGGAGGCGCGCCGCTGGTTCGTCGCCAGCGAGCCGGCGCGGGAGAACAAGCGCATCACCCTGGGGTGACCATGCTGAGCGCGCACGCTTTGGCTTGCACCCCCGGCCCGCTGGGGCTGGACTCACTGCTCTCGGAGATGTCGAAGCCCACCGCCGCAGATCCCTCGCAGGTCGTGTTGTCCGTCGGCGGGCTCGTCGGCCAGGAGGTCAACCTCGACGAGTTCCTCCACCAGCTCGTCGATCGCATCGCGCACACCATGCAGGCCGATCGCGGCACGCTGTACCTGGTCGACTTCCCGCGCGGGGAGATCTTCAGCCGGGCGGCGCACCTCCCGGAGCTCAAGCAGATCCGCCTCAAGCTGGGCCAGGGCGTGGCCGGCCTGGTGGCGCAGCAGGGCACGGTGGTGAACATCCCCACCGCGAAGGACGAGCAGCGCTTCAACCCCGACATCGACAAGATGACGGGCTACCGCACCACGTCGCTGCTCGCGGTGCCGCTGGTCGACGCGCAGGGCACGGTGTTCGGGGTGCTCCAGGTGCTCAACCGCCTGGGCGGCGGCAGCCACCTCCCCCCCACGTCGTCGTCGCCCCGCGCGGTCTTTGACCGCGACGACGAGCAGAAGCTCCAGGGCATCGCGGCGCAGGTGAGCCAGGCGCTGCAGGCGACGTCGCTGTACACCGAGCTGTTGCGCGCGAAGGACGTGCCCGCGCAGCCGGTGGGCTACTTCTTCAACAAGGTCATCGGCGAGTCGGCGCCGATGAAGGCCATCTACAAGACGATCCAGAAGGCGGCGCAGACCGACGCCACGGTGCTGCTGCGCGGCGAGTCGGGCACCGGCAAGGAGCTCTTCGCGCGCGCGGTGCACGTCAACAGCCGGCGGCGCAACAAGCCCTTCGTGAAGGTCGACTGCGCGGCGCTGCCCGGCTCGCTCATCGAGAACGAGCTCTTCGGCCACGAGAAGGGCGCCTTCACCGGGGCCGAGGCGCGCCAGAGCGGCAAGTTCGAGGTGGCGAACGGCGGCACGGTCTTCATCGACGAGCTGGGCGAGCTGCCGATGCCGGTGCAGGGCAAGCTGCTGCGGGTGCTGCAGGATCGCGAGTTCGAGCGCGTGGGCGGCACGCAGACGGTGCAGGTCGACGTGCGCATCGTCGCCGCGACGCACCGCGACCTCGCGCAGATGGTCCGCGAGGGGAAGTTCCGCGAAGATCTCTACTACCGCATCAAGGTGGTCGAGCTGGTGCTCCCCGCGCTGCGCTCGCGCGGCCCGGAGGACATCGAGCGCCTCGCCCGTCACTTCATCGCGCAGGCGACGAAGCGCCATCACCTCTCGAAGGAGCCGTACCTCTCGCACGAGGCGCTCGAGCGGCTGAAGGCCTGGCACTGGCCGGGGAACGTGCGCGAGCTCGAGAACTGCGTCGAGAGCGCGGTGGTGCTGTGCGAGGGCGAGGTGTTGCCGGAGCACCTCCCGCTGCCGGAGGCGGGCAAGGTGTTCGCGTCGACGCCGACCCCGATGCCCGGAGTGAAGGACGCGCCCGTGTCGACGTTGGCGGAGGTCGAGCGGCGGCACATCCTCGCGGTGCTCGAGCGCGCGAAGGGCAACCGCACCCAGGCGGCGAAGTGGCTCGACATCGGGCGCAACACGCTGGCGCGCAAGCTCAAGGAGTACGGCCTCGCGGACGAGTGACGTCACGGTCGCGGGGCTCGACTGGGCGACGCAGCCTGCGCGGCGCGCGTTGGTCCACCTCGCGCGCGAGGGCCGCCGGCTCGTGGTGCGGCAGCTCGAGTCGCCGGTGAGCGACGCGCGGGCGCTCGCCTGCCTGCGCGACGAATCGCTCGCGGCGCTGGGCGTCGACTCGCCGTTCGGCTGGCCGCGGAGGTTCCGCGACTTCGTGCGTGGCTGGAGCGCGAGCGCCGGAGGGAGCGCGCCGCCACCGGCGAGCGACTTCTCGTGGCGACGCACGGATCGCGTGGTGCACGCGGAGGTGGGCAAGCTGCCGCTCTCGGTCTCGACGGATCGCATCGCGCTGTGCACGCGGAGCTGGCTGGAGGTGGTGCACGCGAGCGGCGCCCAGGAGCGGGTCGACGTCGGCCAGGCGAAGCGCCCGTCGCGCCCGATCCTCGAGGCGTACCCGGCGGCGAACCTGCGGGTCTTCGCGAAGGCCTGGCCACGCGAGCTCTCGCGAGCGGGGGAGTTCAAGCGGAGCCGCGCCGGTCGTCGCGCCACGCTGCTGGCGCTCCGTCGGCTGTTGTCGCTCGAGGTGACGGAGCGGCAGCTCGACCAGCTCTGTGGTGAGGCCGACGAGGATTCGGACGTCGCGGACGCGCTGCTCGCGGCGATCACCGCGGCCATCGCCTGCGACGTGGTCGAGGGCTGGCGGCTGCGTGCGCCGACGGCCGAGGAGGCGGCCGACGCGCTCGACGAGGGGTGGATCTTCTTCCCGCTTCGCACGTGAAGCGCCGCGCCACGCGAACCGGGGGTGCGAACGTGCGCGAGCGCTGCCTCCTTCCGCTCTTCCCGTGAGGCTTCCGCTATCGTCCGCGGCCATGTCCCGACTGCTGGTCGCCCTCACCCTGCTCGTCCCGGCGTTCGCTACCGCCGACGAGATCGTCAACACCACGCCCTCTCCCGCGGAGCTCGGGCGCTACGCGGTGATCCGCACGGCGGACACGACGGCGCGCGTCGACACGGCGACGGGTGCCTCGTGGTTCCTCTGCAACCGCAAGGGCAAGCAGGCCTGGTGTCGGAGCAAGGACATCCCGGGCCTGCCGGGCGGGCCGGTCGGCCGCTACAAGGTGGTCGACTCGGTGCCGCTGTTGATGATCGACACCGTGACCGGGCGCTCGTGGCTGCGCTGCGAGCTCCCGACGCCCGAGAAGGGGCTCGCCTGGTGCGCGCTCGAGGAGTGATCGCCGCGCTGGCGCTGAGCGCCTGCCTGCCGCCGCAGACGCTCAGCAGCCCGTGCGTCGGCCAGCCGGTCTCGGTCGACGGAGGCGCGTGCCCGGCGTGCACCACCGACGCCGACTGCTTCATCGCCAGCAACCGCTGCTACGACTCGGCGGCCTGCGTGCCGCGCGAGGGCCACTGGGGCGTGACGCTGCTCGGCTGCAACGTCGAGCACCCGCCGCCGGTTGCGCAGTGCGGCTGCGTGTCGGGCGTCTGCGCGGCGAAGTGATCAGTTCTTCCGCTGCGGCGCGCTCGGCCGCTGGCCGGTCTGACCGGAGACGGTGAGGTTGTCGAACCGGCAGACGTGGTTGCGGCAACCGAGCGCGATCTTCCCGACCTGGCCGGTGAGGCCCGGGAGCACCTGCCGCGTGATGCGGGTGCTGTTGACGAAGGCCTCGGCGGTGACGTCGCCGTTCTTCATCGCGGTGAGCCGCAGACGGAGCCTGAACTTCTCGTTGGGCACGCGCACCGGGTCCTCCTGGAGCGCCTCGAGCTCGCGGGCGGAGTTGCCTTCCTCCTCGCGGCCGTCCTTGCGGAAGTAGCGCCAGCCGATGCGCATGTCGGTGCCGGGGATCGCGAAGACGCTCACCTGGAGATCGTTGATGCGGAACGCGAGCTCGGCGAAGTGCTGCGCGTTCTTGTAGTCGACGGGCGGGAAGTCGGGCGGCAGGGGATCGATCTCCACGTCGACCGCGGCCTCGAGGCGATCGGCGACGAAGTAGCGCTTGGCGACGTAGGCGCGCGGCACCAGCCGCTCGCTGGCGAGCGCGTCGCCATACTGCGTGACGGTGAGCGCACCGCCCTCCTGCTTCCAGAGGCCGGCGTGGAGGTTGATCTCCTCGCCGCCGTCGGCCGCGTCACCGGGCTCGAAGCTCAGCGTGAAGGCGTCGGTCTTCTCGTCGAGCGTCACCGCCGAGAAGAGCTCCTCGTCTTCGCTGTCGTGGTACCAGGCCGGCGGGGCGGCGAGCGGCGGCGCCTCGTTCGACTCGGGCCACAGCTTGAGCACCACGCCGAGGAGCAGCAGCGCCCCGAGGACGAACACGCCCAGCTTCCAGCCTGCCCCGGGCTCCTGGACGAACGAGCCGGGCCGCGAGTTGAGCGGCGCGGGCTCGACGGCGGGCGTGGCGCGGCCGGGCACCGCCGACGCGTTCAGCGCCCCTGGCGCGTTGGAGCCCGGCGTCACCGCCTCGAGCACCTCGGCCACCACGTTCGCGCGCGCGGGGCGCGCCTCGGGCTCGGTCTCGAGCAGCGCGCCCACCACCTCGTCGACGCGCGCGTCGAGCCCCGGCACCTTCTGCGTCGGCAGCTTGAAGCGGCCGATGGGCAGCTCGCCGGTGAGCATCTCGTAGAGCAGCACGCCCAGCGAGTAGAGGTCGGCGCGGTGATCGACGTGCTTCGCGTCGCGGCGCTGCTCGGGCGCCATGTAGTTGACCGTGCCCATCGCGACGGCGGTGGCGGTGAGCGAGATGTCGCGCTCGTTGCCCTTCATGCCCGCGAGCCCGAAGTCGGCGATCTTCACGTGCCCGCGGGCGTCGACGAGGATGTTCTCGGGCTTGAGGTCGCGGTGCACGACCTTCATCTCGTGGGCGTAGTCGATGGCCCGCGCGACCTGGGTGCCGATGCGGAGCGCGTCGCGGATCGACAGGCGCCCGGAGGCCATCATCTCGCGCAGGTTGATGCCCGCCACGAGCTCCATGGCGAAGAAGTAGTGCTCGCCCGCCTGGCCGCGATCGATGATCTGCACCACGCCGGGGTGCGAGAGCGCCGCCAGCGCGGTGGCCTCCTTGTCGAAGCGCGCGACGAACTCGCGATCCTTCGCGAAGCGCGAGGGCAGCAGCTTCACCGCCACCATGCGCGAGAGCGACACCTGCCGCGCGCGCCAGACCTCGCCCATGCCGCCCTTGCCCAGCAGCTCGACCAGCTCGTAGCCGGGCACCTGCGGGGCGGGCGCCACGCTCGTCGAGCCGGGATCCACGGCGGCGCCCTCCTGCGACTTGCTGCTGGCCACGGTGTGCTCGAGGCCCTCGCTCGAGGGCGTCTCGAGGGCGATGTCGATCGACTTCGTCTCCGACGACGAGCCGCGCGCGTTGATCGTCTTGTTGAGATCGACCTTCGACGGGCTCGCCGGCTTCACGTCGCTGCGCTTGACCTCGAAGCGGATGCCGCAGGCGCAGGTCACCACCTGCCCCGAGACGAAGATGCTGGTGTCGTGGAGCTTCCCGCAGTTCGGGCACGACTGCGCGACCACGCTCCGGGAGGAACGCGTGTTCACCGCGCCGTCTCCGCGGGGCCGTCAGCGAGCATCAGCGAGCCGTGTAGTCGAGGATCCGGAAGGTCGGAACGCCCTTCTCCTTGCCCTTCACCTGCAGCACCGAGACGGGCTCGACCTTGAAGCCCGGGCCGGCGCGGCGCACGGTGGCCTCGCTCGCCAGCACCTCGCCGCCCTTCGCCAGGCCGCACAGCCGCGACGCGGTGTTGACCGAGTCGCCGATGGCGGTGAACTCGTGGCGCTCGTTGCTGCCGATGTAGCCGACGACCGCCTGGCCGGTGTTCACCCCGATGCCGACCTCGATGGGCTTCTTGCCCGCCGCTTCGCGCGCCTCGTTCATGGCGTTGATCTCGTCGAGCATCTCGAGCGCGCACTTGAGCGCGCGGGCCGCGTCGTCGGGGTGGGTGATCGGCGGGCCCCACGTCGCCATCACGCAGTCGCCGATGAACTTGTCGAGGTTGCCCTCGTGCCGGAAGATCACGTGCGCCATCGCGGTGAAGAAGGTGTTCAGCATCGCGACGGTTTCCTGCGGGCTGTCGGCCTCGGCCATCGAGGTGAAGCCGCGGATGTCGGCGAAGATGCAGCTCACCTCAGCGAGCCGGCCCACCCGGAGCAGCTCGACCTTGCCCGAGACCACCGCCTCGGCCACGGCCGGCGCGAGGAAGCGCGAGAGCTCGGCGCGGGTCAGCGCCTCCTGCTCGATCTTCCGCGCGAGTTCGGAGTTCTCGAGGGCGATCGCCGCCTGCGAGGCGATGCCCGAGAGCACCTTGAGATCCTTCTCGGAGAAGGCGTTGGTGCGCTCGCGCGTGTCGCAGAACAGCACGCCGCGCAGCACGCCCTTCGACAGCAGCGGCACCGCCATCGCGGAGCGGATGCCCTGGGCGACGATCGACTCCGACGACGAGAAGCGCGAGTCGAGGATCGCGTCGGCCGTCAGCACCGCGCTGCGCGTCTCGGTGACGCGCTTGAGCACGGTGTCCGACACCACCACCTCGCTGCCGTCTTCCTTCCGCTTGAGGATCGCCTGCGGCGTCAGCGCGCCGTCTTCGCCCGCGAGGAAGACCACCGCGTTGTCCGCGGCCAGGAGCTGGAACGCGACCTTGAGGATCTTGTCGAGCAGGCTCTTGAGATCGCGCTCCATGCCGACGAGCCGGTGGAACTCGTTGGCGATGCGCAGCTTCTCGTAGTCCTGCTTGAGGGTCTCGAGGTCGTTGAGCTTGTCGGCCGGGCGGAACTCCGCCGACTCCATCTGCGCGACGGTGGCGAGGAACGCCGGCATCGACTGCGCCGAGGCGACGACCGTCACGCCCGCCGAGGTGGTCTGGCCCGCGGTGCCCCCGCCGTCGTGGAAGATGAGCCGGCTGTTGCCCAGCGCGATCTCGTCGCCGTCGCGCAGCCGCAGCTCGCGCACCTTGCGCCCGTTCACGAAGGTGCCGTTGCTCGAGTTGAGATCGCGCAGGAGGTACGTCGCGCCGACCTTCTCGATCACGCAGTGTTCCTTCGACACCTCGCGATCGACGAGGCGCAGCGTGTTGTTCGGGTGGCGCCCCATCGAGGTGCGATCGGTGAGCGGGAACTCGCCCACCTTGCCGTCGGCGAACCGGCCCGACAGGCGCGGGCCCTTCAGCTGGCCAGGAGCGAAGACCTGACCGGGTCGCGCTTGCGAGCCGGTGCCGGCGATATCGGTGAGCGGAATCGGGGGCTGGTTGCTCAAGACACGCGGACGCTAGCAGGAGAACCCCGGTGTCGCACACTCTCCCGAACACGCCGCCGCGGCGTGATTCCCTCGAATCGGCAGGCGGTTGGAGCTACGAAGGGCCACCCATGGCCCGCGCCGTTCGCAAGAAGGTCCGCCCCGCCAAGACTCCCCAGCGCGTCACCTCCCGGCCGGCGAAAGCCGCGGCTCGAAAGGCCGCTGCGGCGAAGAAGCCCGGGCCGGCGGCGACGAAGCCCGCTCCGAAGAAGCCCACCCGGCGCC
>JBMORD010000151.1:0-2069 GCA_049322495.1 Myxococcota bacterium
TCGAGCAGGTCGTTGATCAGGCGTCACCCTTCAGCGTGCATCAGGCCTCGCCGGAAACTCCGCGACGTGCGGCCCGTGACGGAGGCTCTGGTGTCAGAAGGACGCGCACCGCATGGCCCTGCCGTTCACCGCCTTCGAGCCGCCCAGCTCGCCCGTGAGCCCGCGCGCCTCGCGCTGTGAGGTGAGCAGGTCGTTGAACAGGCGTCACCCTTCAGCGTGCATCAGGCATCGCCGGAAACTCCGCGACGTGCGGCCGTGACGGAGGCTCTGGTGTCAGAAGGACGCGCACCGCATGGCCCTGCCGTTCACCGCCTTCGAGCCGCCCAGCTCGGGCGTGAGCCGTCGCGCCGCGCGCTGGTGAGGTCGAGCAGGTCGTTGATCAGGCGTCACCCTTCAGCGTGCATCAGGACGCCTCGCCGGAAACTCCGCGACGTGCGGCCCATGACGTAGGCTCCAGCGTCCAGAGGGAAGCGCACCGCATGGCCCTGCCGTTCACCGCCCGTTGGGAGGTCTCGTCGCTGCGGTGGAACCACGGCTCGTTCGTCGAGGCGGCGAAGGTGCGGTCGCTGGCGCATCACGCCCAGGGCGACTGGTGGGTGGAGCGGACCGTCGACGGCCTCAAGCCCTTCCACGTCGAGCGCGTGCGCCGGAGGTGGTGGCTCGCCTCGAAGCTGACCTCCTTCGCGTGGCCCGCGCTCATCGACGCGGGGGACGACGGCGGGCACCCGTGGGCGGTCATCGAGACGCCGGGGCGGCGCACCGACGGCACGTTCCCCTTCGCGGACGCGCAGCTCGCGTTGAAGGCGGCGCGCGGGCTGGCGCTCGGCGTGGCCGAGGCGGAGCAGCTGCTCGTCGAGCACTGCGCCTCACCCCACCTCTCGGTGCGCGCGGCGATGCTCGGCCGCGATGACGCCGGGCGGCTGAGGTTTCACCTCGCGGCGCTCGATCCAGAAGTCGACTCCGGCTTCCCCGCGACGCCCGCCACGTGGATGTGGACGGCCGAGGCGCTGTTCGGCCAGCCCGAGACGGCGCGCTCGAACGTCTTCGCGCTCGCGTGGCTGCTGCACCTGATGCTCGCCGGGCGCTCCCCGTACGGCCCGGCGACCGAGGGGCACTCCGAGAGCCAGCGGCGCGAGGCGCTGCGGCCGCTCGTGGCGCAGGGGAAGTTCGCCTTCGCGCTCCCCGAGCCGCTGAAGGCGGTGGAGCCGATCCTCCGACGCGCGCTCTCGTTCAACGCGGCACAGCGCTACGCGAACGCCGCCGCCTTCGCCGAGGCGCTCGCGGCCCTCGCTCCCGGCACGCCCCAGCACCGCCCGCGCTCGGAGGTGACGCTGCCGGTGCCGCTGCTCGAGCCGCGCTTCGAGGCGCTCCCGCCGCAGCTCGAGGCGCGGCTGCTCAACGCGACCGACGAGTCGCTGACCTGGAGCGAGCTCGCTCAGGCCCTCGACGTGGTGCACAGCCCCCGCGCGCGGCTGATCCGCGGGGACGTCTCGAGGCAGGCGGAGCTCACGCCGCACCTCGAGGGCGAGGAGCTCACGCTGAGCTGGAGGCTCGGCTACGTGCGCGCGCTGACGGTGCGGCCGGCGGCGAAGCGCGTCGGCGACGACGGGCGCCTCGACGAGCTCGCCGCGTTCCTGCAGCACCCGAGCCTGCGCTTCCTCAACGACCTCACGCTCGCCGGGCCGCTGGAGCACGCGCGGGTGTGGCTCGAGGTGCTGCAACGGTACGCCCCGCCGGGCCTGCGCCGCGTCACCACCACCGCCATCGCGGCGAGCGACCCGTTCGCGGTCGACATCGCGTTCCGCTTCCCGAAGTGGACCTGGGTGTGGGGCACGGGGAGCGAGGGCGGGTTGATCAAGCGGCTCCTCGGCCGCGTGCGCGGTCCGTGAGTTCCTCAAACCCGCGCACTGCATGGCTCCTGCTTTGGGGACGAACGCCCTCGAGCGAGACGCCGCGTGACAGCTCAGCGCGCTCGCCGCATGACGACTCGCCGCCCAGCGCTGCGGGAGGCGTCGGCGTCATCCGTCCGTTGGACCCGAGCGCTCGCCGCAGCTCGCCGGTGGTCTTCA
>JBMORD010000152.1:0-15428 GCA_049322495.1 Myxococcota bacterium
CAGCAGGCACCACACCCCGCCCCACAGCTTCAGCGCCACCGACGCCGCGCAGAGCACACCAGCCAACACCGCCCGCCGGGTCGTCGCCGGGAGCGAGACGAGCGCGAGCGCCCCGAGCCCCGCCGCGTTCATCAGGGGCTCGAGGAACACGCCGCGGTCGGTCAGCACCGTCTCCCACCACGTCGCGAAGAAGAGGGCGGCGCAGACTCCGGCCCAGCCGCGCACGATGCGCGCGACCAGCACCACGTTGAGCGCGCCGACGCACGCCGTCACCGCGCGCGCCACCAGCAGCGCGGTCTTCGGCGCGAGCCAGGTGAACGGCGCCAGCCACGCGAGGATCCCCGGCGGGTGCAGGAAGACGAAGTCCCGCCAGGGGAAGCGCCCGTGCGCGAGCGCCATGGCGCCCGAGAGGTAGACGCCCTCGTCGTAGTCGACCGCGCCCTGCAGCGCCCCGGGCACCACGCGGATCAGCAGCGCTCCCAGGAACGCGAGGACCGTCCACGCGGCCCGCCCTCCCATCGGCGCTGACTCGTCACGAGGCACGCGCGCGACGTAGCACGGCTACTTGAGCGCTGCCTTCAGCTCCGCGAGGGCGCGCTGGGTGTGCGTGCGCGCGAGCACGTTCTGCGTGACCTGCTGCTCGGACGCCTGGAGCAGCTCGAGCGCCACCTCCATCGACGGCGGGCCATCGAACGGCACGAGGCGAGCGTGGCGGGCGTCGTCACCGAGCGCGTCGAGGGCGGCGCGCGTCTCGAGCTGGGCGCGAATGCGATGGCCCCCGGTGTCGGTCTCGGCGCTCACGAGCGTCTCGTACGCCGTCTTGAGGTAGTCGCGCGCATCGAAGGAGCCCGCCGCCGGCTGCACCGCGAGGCGCGAGCTCGCGCAGGCCGGGAACAGGACGAGGACGAAGGCGAGGAGGAGTCGCATGCCCGTTGGTCGTCAGCGCGCGCGCGGTGATTCAGCCGCCGCCTGCTCGGGCAGGCCGGTGATCGCTTCGGCGCGCTCCCGCACACCAGTCGAGGTCGGCGGAGAGCGCCGCCATGCGACCGGCCGCCGCCGGCTCCCCCCCATGGCGTGAGTGGGCCCCGCATGCCGGCGCCTCTTCGTCGGCGTCTGCGCGGCAGGCGAGTAGGTTGCGCCGCGTGAACGAGTTCGCGCTGATCGATCGCTTCGTCGCCTGCTTCGACGTGCAGGCCTCCCCCGCCGGGCCCGGAGACGACTGCGCGGTGCTCCGGCGCCAGGGCCCGTCCTGCGTCACCACCGACGCGCTCGTCGAGGGCGTTCACTTCACGCGCGCGACCTTCTCTCCCGAAGACATCGGCCACAAGGCGCTCGCGGTGAACCTGTCCGACCTCGCCGCCATGGGCGCCCGCCCCACGTGGTTCACCGTCGCCCTCGGCCTGCCGCCTGCCGTGACGACCGCCGAGCTGGTGCGCATCGGCCGCTCGATGGCGGCGCTCGCCCGCAGGCACGGCGCCCGGCTCGTCGGTGGCAACGTCACGCGCGCGGCAGAGCTGTCCCTCACCATCACCGCCGCCGGCGCGCTGAGCACCCGGCCGCTCCTGCGCTCGGGGGCGAGACCGGGAGATCTGATCTTCGTCTCGGGCACGCTCGGCGACGCGGCCGGCGGGCTGCGCGCGCTCCGCGACGGGCTCGCCGCGCCGCAGCTCGTCCGCGCCCAGCGCCGCCCGCACCCGCACCTCGCCTTCGCCGCGCGCGCTCGCGCCCTCGTCACCGCCGCCATCGACGTCTCCGACGGGCTCGCGCAGGACCTGTCGCATGTGTGCGTCGCGTCGCACGTCGGCGCCGACCTCCACAGCGCGGCGCTCCCGCTGAGCCGCGCGCTCGTCGACTTCGCGGGGGCCGACGCGCTCGAGCTCGCGCTCCGCGGAGGCGAGGACTACGTGCTCCTCGTGACCGCTCCGGCGCGAAGCCGCGCCCGGCTCCGCTCGCTGGGCGCCTTCGAGATCGGCGTCGTGACACGCGAGACCGGCCTGACGCTCGACGGGAAGCCCCTCTCGGGGCCGCTCGGATTCCAGCACCGGAGCTGACGCGTGCCTTGTGAATGAGGAGGCGCTGGGCTCGTCTCGGGCCGCCATGCTCCTGCTCACGTCCGCCCTCGCGGTGTCCCTCGTCTCCTCCGCCGCGCCGTCCCTCGCCGAGCTGAAGATCGACCCGCACCGCTTCGACGCGAACTCCGCCGAGTTCCTCGCCGAGGGCGCCACCTGGCTGCCGAGCCGGTGGATTCTCGGCACCACGAAGCTCGAGGATCTGTCGGGTGAGACGCGCGCCGCCCTCACGCGGGAGGCGCTGCTCGAGCTGAAGGCCTGGGTGATGTCGGACGCGGGGCGCGCAGCGTGGAGCAAGCGCCTCGCGGGGCGCCCATCGGTCCAGGTCGCGGAGCAGGCCGCCACCGTCGCGTCATCGCTCGCCTGGTACACCACGCTGGTGAAGGAGCGGCGCGTGAAGGATCCCGCCGACGAGAAGGGGCTGGCGAACGCGAAGCGCCGCGAGGCGGCCTTCAAGGCGCAGCGCGCCCAGCTCCTCAAGCACGAGCTCACCCGCGAGAAGGCCGCCGCGCAGGCAGACGACGCGGCCTTCAAGCTGCAGCTGCGCGAGCGGCTCAGCTGGTTCCTCGACGAGACGAAGCGCATCGACTTCCAGGCGAAGCTCGTCGAGGACAACGGCCGCAAGTACTTCGTCGATCCGAAGCTCGAGGCGAAGCCCAACTGGTGGAAGCTCTGCTTCCGCGCCGGCCCCGAGGCCACCTCCGCCGCGAGGGAGGTGGCCACGGCCTGGCTCGCCGAGCTCGACGCGCCACCGTCGAAGCTCAGCGAAGAGAAGTAGGGTCAGGGGACGATCGACACCTGCTGCTCGAGCAGGGTCGAGCCCAGGATCAGATGGCGCTGGCGCTTCGTGGGCGTCGACGCCACCACGCCGATCGTCGCGGCCCCCACGGTGGTGGGCGCGTCGACGGTCACCCGCAGCGCGGAGGTGGTGACGTTCGCGGTGGTGAGGCCCGTCGGGTCGGTGACGCTCACGTCGTACTGCGTCGCGCTCGACACGGGCGCCCAGCTCACGTCGAAGGCCTTGCCCGCGCCGAGCTCCGCGCCCTCGAGAGGCCGCAGCCCGTCGATCATCCCCGGCATGGTGAAGTCGAGCACCAGCTCGTCGTGGAGCGGCGCCGAGATCCGCAGCGTGTTCGTCCCGGGCCGCAGCACGGCCGGCGACGACTCGACGAAGACGTAGCTCCCCTGCCCGTCGGGCGTCAGCGAGACGTCGTTGAGGGTGACGGTGGCGTTGGCGATCGCCCGGCGCCCCGCGCGGAGGCCGACGCTGGTGAACGAGAAGCCCGGCAGCCGCCACGCGACGCCCAGCACCTGCGGCGTCGGGTACACACGCAGGCCGCACGCCAGCTCGTCCGGGTCGCTCACGTACGCCTCCGGGCAGAAGCTGAGCGCGTACCGCGGGAGCGCGTCGATGCGGAGCGGGACGTCGGTCCCCAGCGGCACCGGGGAAGGCGCCGCGAAGCCCTCGAGCCGCACGAGGTTGAAGCCCTCGACGAGCTCGCCCTCGTCGCTGCCGACCTGCCCCTCACGCCACTCGAGCACGTGACGCACTCCCGGGCCGTCGAAGTCGAACGGCGCCGCCCCCGCGCTGCTCGCCAGGAGCACGTCCGGCGAGGTGCCGTCTGCGGCCACGGTGAGCCGGCCATCGCCGTCCACGTCGCGGAAGGCGACCATCACGCCCCACGACACCGAGCCCGTGCCTCCGCCCGGCGTCGACACCGCCGCGCGCGCCGCGAGCGGAGGCGCTTCGGTGAGGGCCAGGCTCCACCGCTCCGCCCGGGGAGACAGCGGCGCAGCGCTCGTGGCGCCGCCGGGAGGGAGCGGTGCCTCGCTCGCGCGCGAGGGGAACCACAGCACGGCGAGCTGCACCGGCGTGGACGGCGCGACGACGAGCTCGAGCGGCCCGCCGACCGAGGGCCCGGCGTCCACCACGCCCGCGTCGGTGCCGGCATCCGTCCCGGCATCGCCGGTGACGCCGGCGTCTCCGCCATCGGCTGGAGACGGAACGGGCTGGGGCGCCGGACAGCCGAGCAGCAGGGCACTGCCGAGAGCAGCGAGGAGCAACGTGAGGCGTGACATGGGAGATCCTTTCGAACGGGCGCGCATCGCGACCCTCGAAGTGAAGACCTCCCGGCGCGGAATTCCCGGGAACCCCGCCCTTCAGTCAGCGCACGACGTCGTAGACCGCCTCGCGCGCCGACATGCCCACCATCGAGACGCGCGAGAAGCCGGTGTTGTCGAAGGCGGTGATCGACAGCCGCCCCGGCCCTTCTGCCTGAGGCACGGTGAACTCGAACTCGCGCTGCCGCGTGAAGCCCGACGCGCCCGGCGCTTCCGGGGTCTCGACCTGCACGAAGACCGAGTACACGGTGGCCCCGACCGCCTCGGTCCAGCGCGCGGTGAGCGTGTCACCCGCGCGCAGCGTGCTCCCCGGCGCCGGCTGCACCACGTCGAAGCGCGTCGGCACCACGGTGCGCAGCGAGAGCGGCTCGTAGCCGTCGGCTTCGATGTGCACCTCGTTGACGCCCAGCCGCAGCGTCGACGGCAGCGGCTCCGAGAGCTGGTGCGCGCCCGACGACGGCTCGAGGGGAATCGGCACGCCGTTGATGCTCACCCGCGAATGGGGCGCGTCGACGTGCACGAAGGTGTCGAGGCCGCCGTCGTCGCGCAGGGTGATGCTCCCGAAGAGCTGCGGCGCGTCCCACACGCGCACGCCACACGCCTGCTCGACGTTCTCCGCGTACGCCTCGGGACAGAGGATCAGCTTGAGGCGCGGGGCCGCGGTGAGCGTGAGCGGCACCACGGTGTCGAAGGGCAGCACCTTCGGCGGCTCGAGCGGGTCTTCGAAGCGCACGAGGTTGTAGCCCGGGCTCATGCCGGGCAGCCCGAGGCCATCGGCGTGGCGAGACCAGGCGATCACGTCGCGGCGGGTGTTCGAGAAGAAGTCGAACGCCCCCGCCCCCGCCGTCGAGCCGAGCACGCGATCGACCGCGGTCCCGGAGGTGCCGACGGTGAGCCGCCCGTCACCGTCGAGATCCTCGTAGGCCACGAGGTTGCCCACCGCGAACTCGCCGGTGGGATCGTCCGCGGGGACCGCCCGGGCCGCGCGCGCCGGGGGACCGTAGAGCCGGAAGGTGAAGGCCTGCGGGAACTGGCCGGTGTAGCTCAGCTCCTCGGTGGCGATGTCGCGCGGGAGCGTCGCGCCGTCGGGGCCGAGATCCGGGTACCAGACGATCGCCAGCCGCACGTCCCCGGTGACCGTCACGCCCTCGGCGAGCGAGAGCTGACCGCGCAGGGTCGCCACCGGCTCCCCCCGATGGAGCCCCGTCGCCGCCGGCCCGCAGGCCGACAACCCCACCGCAAGCAGCAGCAGCGCGCGCATCAGAACCGCACCCCCACGAGCAGGCTCCCCTCGACGGCGAACGTCACCGGCGGCTGCTCCTGGCTCGGCAGCCAGCGCAGGAGCCCGGTCGCGCGCGCCTGCGCGAGGAAGCGCTCGCCGAGCGGCAGCTCGACGCCGGCGAGCGGGCCGACGTCGACGCCCAGCGTGGCCAGCGGCGCGAGCGGCGGCGTGCCCATCACCTCGCCCAGGAGCGCCTGCTCGTCACGGCTGCGCGCCTGGTGGAGCAGCCGCCCGCCCGCGGTCAGCCCGAACACCGGGACCACCGGCAGCGAGAGCACGCGGAAGCCGCCCTCGGCGCGCAGCGAGAGGCCCGTCTCGGCGATGCTCAGCGCGACGCCGCGGTACGCGCGGTGCGCGCCGGTGAGCGACGCGCCGACGAAGAAGGCGTCCACGCCCCGCCGAAGGCCGACGCCCACCGACCAGTCGAGCCCGGTGGCGGCCAGCGACTGGCTCCCGAGGCTGCCCGAGACCCACGCGGCCCACGGGCGAATGTCGAACACGCCGCCCTTGAGCGCGACCTCGCCGAAGCCGCGCAGCTCGAGCCGGCGCTCCTCGACGACCCCCTGGCCACCGAACGGCAGCTCGAGCGTGGCGAGCCCGACCTGGAGCCCGAGCCGCTTCTGCACGAGGTAGCGGCCGGGCGGCACCGCGAGGCGCAGCACGCGGCCCTTCGTCTTCACCACCTCCGCCACCACGTCGGGGCGCGGCTGGCTCGAGACCACGAAGGTGCCCTCGGCCTCGGCGGGGAGCACGATGGTGCTGCGCGCGCGCCGCGGCGCCGAGAGCGCCCACTGGCCGCTGCCCGCGAGATCGAGATCGAACGCCGGGTGCTGCCCGCCGCGCGCCGCGCCCTCGACCGTGCGCCGGAAGGCGTACGCGTAGACCTCCGCCAGCGTCACCGTGCCGTCCGCGTCGGCGTCGGCGTCGCCGCGCAGGCCGGTGAGCACGTGGTGCGTGAAGAGCCCGCCCTTGAGGGTCGACAGCTCCTGGCTGGCCTCCGCCGGGCCGCTCGACGTCAGCAGCGCCAGCCCGCGCACGCCGTCGGTGGCCATCGCCACGTCGAACTCCGGGCCCGGCGCGCCGCCCTTCTTCCGCGCCAGCACGCCGCTGTCGCAGGCGTCGACGATGGCCAGCTTGAGCTTCGCCGGCGAGCGCTCGAGGTACTCGCGCAGCCCCGCGAGGGGAAACGAGGTGCCCCCGAGGTGGAGCTGCCCCGCCCGCGCGTGCCCCGAGTAGTAGACGACGAGCATCACCTCGCGCCCCTCGGACACGAGCTCGTCCACGCGGCCGCGCACCTCGGCGAGCTTCTCGCGCAGCACGTCGGCGCGCTGGCCGAGCACCACCACCGCGCGCTCCGGCGCGACGTCACCCAGATCGACGAAGAGGCTCGCCACGCGCTGCGCGTCCGCCTCTGCCCAGGCGAGCGGCGTGTCCTGCGGGTCGCCCAGGTCGTTGCCGATCGACACCAGCAGGCGCACCGGCTCCGCGGCGGCGGCCGTCAGCGAGGCGACCAGCGTGCCCAGCAGCGCCGCGCGCACGGCTCAGCGGCTCCCCTTCGACAGCCGGAGCGTCGACACCACGCACCCGTCGCAGCTCAGCTTCACCTCGGGGCGCGTGGCCTGCCCGCGGAGCTGCGCGGCGAGCGGCCCGGTGTCGAACGGCTTCTTCGCCCACACCGCCACCAGCCACTCCGGCCCCGCCTGCGCGTCGAGCACCACCGAGCCGCCGAGCAGCCCCTGCCCCTTCTTCACCGCGCCGGCCGTGCTCGCCGCGTAGGGGAAGAAGACCGTCACCTCGTCGGCGCCGTCGAGATCGAACACCGCGAGGAAGCCATCGGCCGGCGCGTCGTAGCTGAAGCGCAGCGCGTCCTTCGCCTGCACCTGCGCGTCGGGCCCGAGCGCGACCGACTCGGCGTCGCCGCGCTTGAGGAACACCTTGAAGGCGTCGCCCTTGAGCGTGACGCCGTCGTCGGTCGGCAGCTTGACGACGAGCGCCAGCGCCGCCGCCACCGGCACGGCGATCGCCAGCCACCGCCACCACGGGGCGCGCCGCGTCGCCTGCGCGTCGACGCGCCGGGCGAGCTGCTTGAGGAACAGCTCCGGCGGGCGGGCGCGGGCGAAGGCGTCGGCCTCGCGGCGGAGCGCCTCGACGTACGGGGCGCAGTGCGCGCAGCCGCTGACGTGCGCGGCCAGCGCAGGCGAGGCGCCGGCGGCGAAGGCCTCGAGCTCGGCGGTCGGGGGACAGCGCTCGCTCCGGACGGGCGGCGTGGGGTTCATGACGCGACTCCCCTCAGCTTCGTGGCGACCTCGCGCACCAGCGCGTCGAAGAGCGCGAGCTTCTTCCCGATGGTCTTCCGCGAGATGCCCAGGCGCGCCTCGAGCTCCTCCTGCGTGTAGCCGTCGAGGTGGTGCAGCACGCCGAGCTCGGCCACCTTCTGATCCATCGAGCGGAGCGCGAGGCCGATCGCCGCCCGCGTGTCGGGGGAGGCCGCCTCGGCCCGCGTCTCGAGCGCAGGGAGCTCCGCGGGGTCGACCGCCTCCGGCGTCTTCTTCTGGCGGAGGTCGAAGCACACGCGCGTGGCGATCGCGTACAGCCAGCCCAGATCGCTGCCGGTGGCGTCACTGCGTCCGTAGCGTTGCACTCTCAAGAAGACCTCCTGGAGCGCGTCGTCAGCGTCGGCCGAAGAGCCAAGCAGCGCCATGCACCGTCGGTGCACGTAGTACCCATACTGCTGATACAGCGCTGCGAGCTGCGTCTGGTCCACGGGAATGGGGCTCCATAGTGGAGACCGGCCACCGCCGGAATCGTGGGAACCCACCTCGAAGCTGCGAATTTTCCTAAGCGTTCAGACGAACGCGAAGGTCATGCCCGCGGCGATGAGCCGATCGATGAGCGTGCGCCCCATGGCCGTGGCGGGCGTGAGCACGCCGGCGACCTTCGGCAGCTTCGCCTCGTCGAGCGCCAGGCACAGCGCGGCCTCGCCCAGGATGCACGCGGTGAGCTGGTAGCCGGGGTCGCCGCGGCCGGTGATCTCCAGCGTCTTGCGCACGCCGCTCTCGCTCTCGGCGAAGAGCTTCAGGCGGAGGAAGCCGTTCTTGCGCGTCTGCTCGCTCGGCCCCTCGCCCGGCTTCGGCAGACGCGCCTCGAGCAGGCGGCGGGTCGGCCCCACGAGGAGCGCCCCCATGAAGAGCCCCATGCCGCCGGCCAGCGCCGCCGCGTTGAGCATCGCGCGCGGGCCGCGCTTCATGCCCATCACCTCCGCGTAGCGGAACGAGCGGCCGTAGGCGTAGCCGAGCAGCGCGTTCGAGCGCCGCACCACCCGGGTGTTGATCGACGCCATGATGAAGGGCGCGACCCACTGGCCGACGAAGTCGTCGAAGCGGAAGCCGTTCAGATCGCGCTCGTTGCCGAGCTTCGGCTCCTGCGCGCGGTCGGGCGAGAGCCCGTACGGGTCGCCCATCACGCGCAGCTTCGAGCGGTCGGCCTTCACCGCGTCGAGCGAGGTGAGCAGCGAGGCGACGGTGCCGCCGCTGAAGCCGCCCTTGAGCACCTCGACGACATAGGTGACGCGCGCGAGCTTCCCCAGCGCCTCGTGAACCGCCAGCACGCCGAGATCCGACGGGATGGAGTCGAACCCGCAGGTGTGCACGATGCGCGCCCCGCTCTGCTTCGCCACCGCGTCGAAGCGGTCGATCGACTCGCGCATGAAGAGCGGCTCGCCGGTGAGATCGCAGGTGTGGGTGCCGGCCTTCGCGCACGCCTCGACCAGCGGCAGCCCGTACTTCTGGTACGGCCCGACGGTGGTGCACACCACCTTCGTCTGCGCGGCCATCCGCTCGAGCGAGGCGGGGTCCGACGAGTCGGCGACGATCACCGGCCAGGCCTTCGCGGCGTCACCGAGCGTGGCGCGGATCTCCTCGAGCTTCTTCGCGCTGCGCCCGGCGAGCGCGATCCGCACGCCGACAGGCGCGTGCGCCGCGAGGTATTCCGCCACCAGCCGGCCGGTGAAGCCGGTGGCTCCGAACAAGACGAGGTCGAAGGGTCGATTCACGGGCCCTTCACTAACCTGCTCGCTTCCCGCCGTCTTCGGATAGAGAACGCCCCCCATGGCACGCATCAAGAAGGTCCTGGTCGCCAACCGCGGAGAGATCGCCATCCGCGTCATGCGCACCTGCAAGGAGCTCGGGCTGGGGACGGTCGCGGTGTACTCGGAGGCCGATCGCTCGGCGCTCCACACGCGCTTCGCCGACGAGGCGTACTGCGTCGGCCCGGCGCCCTCGCGCGAGAGCTACCTCGTCATCGACAACATCATCGAGGCGGCGAAGAAGTCGGGGGCCGACGCCATTCACCCCGGCTACGGCTTCCTCTCGGAGAACGCGAAGTTCGTGCGCGCCTGCGAGAAGGCCGGGCTCGCCTTCATCGGCCCGCCCGCCAGCGCGATGGACGCGATGGGCGAGAAGACGATGGCCCGCCGCAACATGATCAAGGCCGGCGTGCCCGTGGTGCCCGGCACCGACAAGCCCTTCGAGGGCTTCGAGGCGGCGAAGGCCTTCGCGCTGGAGATCGGCTTCCCGGTGATGCTCAAGGCGGCCGGCGGCGGCGGCGGCAAGGGCATGCGCCGCGTCGATCGCATCGAGGATCTCGAGTCGGCCTGGCGCACCGCGAAGAGCGAGGCGATGAGCGCCTTCGGCAACGACGCCGTCTACATGGAGAAGTTCCTCGACCAGCCGCACCACGTCGAGATCCAGGTGTTCGGTGACATGCACGGCAACGTCATCCACCTCAACGAGCGCGAGTGCAGCGCCCAGCGCCGCAACCAGAAGGTCGTCGAGGAGACGCCGTCGCCGATCCTCACCCGCGAGATGCGCGCGGCGATGGGCGAGGTCGCGGTGAAGGCGGCGAAGGCCGTCAACTACGTCGGCGCGGGCACCATCGAGTTCCTCGTCGACAGCAAGCGCAACTTCTACTTCCTCGAGATGAACACCCGGCTCCAGGTCGAGCACCCGGTCACCGAGTGGGTGACGGGCATCGATCTCGTGGCCTGGCAGATCCACGTCGCGCAGGGCGGCGTGCTGCCGCTGCTCAAGCCCATCGAGCCGCGCGGGCACGCCATCGAGGTGCGCGTGTACGCCGAAGATCCCGCGACCAACTTCATGCCCGCGCCCGGCACCATCAAGTACGTGCGCGTGCCGTCGGGCCCGTTCATCCGCGACGACTCCGGCGTGTACGCCGGCTACCGGGTGCCCAACTTCTACGATCCGATGATCAGCAAGCTCTCGGTGTGGGCGCCCACGCGCATGGAAGCCATCGCGAAGATGCGCCGCGCCCTCGACGAGTACGTGCTCACCGGCATCACCACCAACCTCCGGTACCTCAAGCAGATCATGCTGCACCCGGAGTTCATCAAGGGCGACTACGACACCGGCTTCCTCGGCCGCGAGCACCAGAAGCTGCTCGGGGAAGAGAACGCCGAGCTGACGAAGTTCTCGCTGCTCGCCGCCGCGGTGCGCGCGCACCAGAAGGCCGAGAAGGCCCAGGCACAGATCGCCACGGCGCAGGCGCGTCAGGGCGGTTCATCCATTTCCCCGTGGCGCACGGCAGGCCGTCGCCAGGGCTCCTGGAAGAGGGGCTGACCATGCCGCGCAGCACGACCTACCACGTCAAGAACCTCGCGAAGAAAGACGCCGAGGCGGTGCAGCTCGAGGTCGAGGGCCTCGGCGAAGGCCGCTACGCCGTCACGCTCGACGGCCACCGCTACGAGCTCGAGTCGCTCATCCTCCCCCACGGCTCGGTGTCGCTGCTGGTCGACGGCCACTCGCTCAACGTCGACTTCGACGAGAAGGGCGATGAGGTCGACGTGCTCGTCCGCGGCCAGGTGATGCGCTTCGACGTGGCCGATGAGCGGAAGCTCCGCATGCGCGCCGCGTCGGCGGGCTTCGTCGCCGAAGGCAAGCAGACCGTCGCCGCGCCGATGCCCGGGAAGATCGTGAAGGTCTTCGTGAAGGTGGGCGACGAGGTGGCCGAGGGCCAGGGCCTGGTGGTGGTCGAGGCGATGAAGATGGAGAACGAGCTCAAGAGCCCGAAGGCCGGCAAGGTCACCGAGGTGCTGGTGAAGGAAGGCGTCGCGGTCGAGAACGGCGCGGCGCTCGTCGTCGTCGAGTGAGCATCGCGCCGGTGCTGGCCGCTCTCGTCGCGCTCACCCTCTCGCAGGTCGACGGTGGCGCGTGGAGCCCGCGCGCGCCCGACGGCGGCCTGCCTCCGCGCGGCCTCGCGTGCCTGCCGACCTGGTACGCCGGCACCGTGAAGTGGGACGGTGACGCCGGCTGGGGCCTGCAGCTCGAGAACGGCGTCTTCGTCGCGTGGGACACGCACGGCCCGGCGTCGGCGCCGGCCGAGGGCTTCGACCCCGAGTCGGAGGAGCTGCCCGACCTCCGCGACATCTTCGAGCCGCCCTACGTCACCGGGCCGATCGTGCCCATCGACACCACCGACGCCGGCCCCATCGAGGACCCCGGCCGCGCGCGCGTCGAGCAGCTCTTCTTCGCCACCTACGGCGGCAAGCGCGACGAGGTGCAGCAGCGGCTCGCGAAGGTGCGCTTCTTCGGCCTGCGCTACCCGTTCCACGAGCGCGCCGCCGAGCCGCTCCGCCGCGTCGTGGCCCGCCTCGAGCCGCAGGTGAAGGCCCACCCGAAGAAGTTCCGCCCGTTCCTCACCGACATCGGCGGCACGTGGATCTGGCGCACCATCAAGCGCAGCAAGCGCCTCTCGGGCCACGCCTTCGGCATCGCGATCGATCTCAACGTCGAGCTGAGCAACTACTGGCGGTGGACCTACCGGGGCCAGCCGATGATCTGGAAGAACAAGGTGCCCCAGGAGATCGTCGACGCCTTCGAGGCCGAGGGCTTCATCTGGGGCGGCCGCTGGAAGCACTTCGACACGATGCACTTCGAGTACCGCCCCGAGCTGATCAGCCCCCTGTGCCGCGACTGACGCTCACTGGCGCACCGGCGGCGTGAAGTTGACGCCGCGGTACACGAGATCGCCGTAGAGGTAGAGGTTCTGCACGTTGCCGCTCGCGATGCGGCCGTTCGGCTCGTAGATGCCGATCGAGCCCGCGCCCGCCTGCGCCACGTTCCCGAAGTTGGGGATCCACGTCGAGGCGCTGAGCTGGATCGTCTTGAGGAAGACGCCGTTCACCGCGACCTTCATCACGTAGGCCGCGTCGACCTCCACCGTCAGGTAGAACCAGCCGGCCGGCGCAGCCGCGAGCGTGGTGGTCGAGGTGAAGCTCCACGTGCCCGCGAGCTGGTTGAGCGAGTACGCCCAGGTCCAGTCGAGGTTGGCGCCGTTGAGCGTGATGCCCGAGTGGTAGAACGTGCCGTTCTGCGAGTTGTAATAGGGCCCGAGCGAGTAGATGTACGGCGGGATGTTCGTGCCCGCCGCGGCGTTGACCCAGCCGGTGAGCGTGAACGGCGGCACGCGCGTCGCGGTCGGCCCGGTGGTCCCGACGATCGGCGTGGTGACGTTGTTGATGAGGATCGGCGGCGTGCACAGGCCGGCCCCGTCGCAGCTGTAGCCCGTCGCGCCGCACGAGGTCCCCGCGGGGAGGCTCGACCAGGTCGAGGTCGCCCTCATCGGCTGGCAGCTCTGGCAGGCGTTGGCGGGGTTGCGCTCGTCGGTGAGGAACCACGCCGCGCCGATGAAACAGCCGGTGAGACACTGGCCCTGGTTGCAGACCTTCCCCGCGGCGCAGCTCGTGCCGTTGGCCACGTTGCTGTAGGCGGCGGTCGTCACCGACGGCTGGCAGGTGAGGCACGCGTTGCCCGGCGCCGCGGCCCCGGAGGCCACGAAGGCGCCGCCCAGCCAGCAGCCGTCGGCGCAGACGCCCGCCGAGCACACCATGCCCGAGCCGCACGCCGTGCCGCCGGCGACGGCGGTCCACGCCGTCGTGGACACCGTCGGGTTGCAGACCTCGCACACGTTCATCGGGTTGCCCGCCCCCGCCGCGGAGCTCTGGCTGCCGATGCGACAGCCGGGCGCGCAGGTGCCGCCAAGACACACGTCGCCCGAGGAGCACTGGCTCGAGGTGGTGCACGCGGTGCACGCGCCGCTGATGCACGCCTGCCCGCTCGCGCACTCGCTGGTGGCGACGCAGGGCACGCAGGCTCCCGCCTGACAGACGCGGCCGTTGAGGCACTGCGAGCTGCTGGTGCACGCGGAGCACGCGCCGCCGACGCACACCTGCCCGCCGAGGCACTGCGTGGTGTCGGCGCACGGACCGCACTGGCCGTTGAGGCACACGCTGCCCGCCGCGCACTGAGCGCTGTTGGTGCAGGCGGTGCACACACCCGCCACGCACACCGTGCCCATTGAGCACTGGCTGCTCGAAGTGCACGGGCCGCACGAGCCCGAAGGCAGGCAGACGTCGGGCGCGGTGCACTGGCTGCTCGCGCGGCACGAGACGCACACGCCGAGGTCGCAGGCGCGCGTGGCGCAGTCGGCGGCCTGTCCGCAGAAGCGGCCGAGGGGGCACGGGCCGCACACGCCTCCGCAGTCGACGTCGCTCTCATTCTGGTTCCGCACGAGGTCGGTGCAGGTGGCGGTGGTGCAGACGCCCTGCGCGCAGACGTTCGAGGCGCAGTCGGTGGGCGTCGTGCAGGGCATTCCGCTCGGGCAGCCGGCGCACGCACCGCCGCCGCAGTCCACGCCCGTCTCCGTGCCGTTCTTCACGCCGTCCAGGCACGTCGCCGCCTGGCACTGCTGGCTGAGACAGACGCCCGTCGCGCAGTCGCTGGCCTGCCGGCACCCCTTGAGGGTGGTGCACGCCGGGCAGGTCGTTCCGCCGCAGTCCACGTCGCTCTCGGCGCCGTTCTTCACGCCGTCGGTGCAGCTCGCCGGCTGACACACCCGGGCCGTGCACACACCGGAACGGCAGTCCGCCGCGCCGTTGCAGCCCTGACCCGCGTCGCAGGCCGGGCAGCTCCCGCCGCAGTCGACTCCCGTCTCGTCGCGGTTCTTCGTCTGATCCATGCACGAGGGCTCCACGCACGCGCCGCCGAGGCAGGTGGTGGTCTGGCAGTCGGCGCCCGTCGAGCAGGTCCGACCGACGGCGCACGGGGCGCACGGGCCACCGCAGTCCACGTCCGCCTCGCCGCCGTTCTTCACGCCGTCGTCGCACGCCTGCGCCACGCACGCCCCGCGGCTGCAGAACAACCCCTCGGGGCACGTGGCGCCGTCGGTGCACGCCGGGTGAATGCACTGGCCACCGGAGCACGCGAGCCCCGGCGCGCACGCGTGCGCGGTGCAGTCGCGCGGTGAGCAGACCCCGTCGACGCAGGCCTGCTCCGCGGGACACTCCACGCCGACACAGGAGCGGCGGGTGCAGGCGGTGCCGAGGCACACGTTGCCCTGCGCGCACAGCACGTCCCCGGGGCAGGTGAGCGCCAGGCAGAGGCCCGTCGTGCACTGCTGGCCCTCGCCGCAGACGTTGCCGCACGCGCCGCAGTTCGCGTTGTCTTCACGCAGGTTGCGGCACCGCCCGTCGCACACCTTCTCGGTCTCGCCGCAGCTGGTGACGACGCGGGAACCTCGATCACACCCCGCCAGACCAGCGACCAGGACGAGCAGCGACAAGACGCGAACCATGAGCACTCCGGAGGCAACGAGCCGAGCGACCGGGGCCGCCGAGCGGCTCGCAAGGGCGCGACAGGCCTCGACCTCACGGAGCGGCGACGGGGAACCAGCGGTCATGCCGGGCTCGATACGTCGAGGCCGCCGGCAGTCTCACCGCGGCGCTCTCACGGCGCGCGGCCGTACGTCCGGTACAGGAAGTAGCCGAAGCTCACGAGCAGCAGCCCGAAGCCGAGCGCGAAGAGCGCGCCGACCCCGAGCCCCCACTGCGCCCAGCGCCGCCCGCGCGTCCCCGCCTGGCCGGCGCGGATGAGACGAAGCTCCTG
>JBMORD010000153.1:0-15390 GCA_049322495.1 Myxococcota bacterium
TGGCTGCTCCGAAGGCCGCCAGCCCCGCGCCGACGACGAGCCGCACGCAGGCGCTCAGCTCGCTGCAGCGCAGCCCCAGCCCGCTCCCGTCGAAGCTGCCCATCGCGCGGCCGGTCGAGAAGGAGAAGAAGGGCGACGTGCGCCGCCAGTACCCGCGCGCGGAGATCCACGTGCGGGCGCAGCTCTCGCTGGCCGACGACCCCTCGCGCTCCTTCGAAGCGACGCTGCCCACGGTGAACCTGTCGGTGGGTGGCATGTTCCTCGAGTCGAGCTTCTTCCTGAAGATCGGCACGCGGCTGCTGGTGACGCTGCAGCTCCCGCAGCGAGGTCGGGAGGTGAAGGTGAAGGGCGAGGTGGTGCGCATCGAGAGCAACGCCTCGGGCGCCTCCGGCTTCGCGCTGCGCTTCACGGAGTACCTCGACGGCAGCCAGGTGACGCTGGCGACCCATTTCCTCTCGCCGGTCCTCCGCGAGTTCCTCTCGCAGTACGCGAAGGAGCACCGCTTCGAGGCCTCGGCTGACTACCTCGCCCACACCTCCGACGTGCTCGCGGCCTGGGAGCTCAAGAAGGCCGAGCTCGGCGGCGACGTGTGGGATCTCTTCTCGGCGCGCGCGTGAGCATCTTCGAAGCGATCGTCCTCGGCGTGGTGCAGGGGCTCACCGAGTTCCTGCCGATCTCCTCCACCGCGCACCTGCGCATCATCCCCGCGCTCCTCGGCTGGGAGGACCCCGGCGCGGCGTACTCGGCGGTCATTCAGCTGGGGACCGTGGTGGCGGTGCTCGCCTACTTCGCGAAGGACATCGTGCGCCTCACGCGCGCGTTCGTTCGTGGGGTGCTCGATCGCCAGCCGTTCGGCACGGAGGACTCGCGGCTCGCGTGGTTCGTCGGCCTCGGCACCATCCCCATCTCGGTGGCGGGCCTGCTGTTCAAGTCGGCGATCAAGACGTCGCTGCGGTCGTTGTGGGTGATCTCCGGCTCGCTGATCGTCCTGGCGATCATCCTCTTCATCGTCGAGCGCGCTGCGTCGCACCAGCGCCGTCTCGCGGACCTCACGCTCAAGGACGGCCTCCTCATCGGCCTGTGGCAGGCGCTGGCGTTGATCCCCGGCAGCAGCCGCAGCGGCACCACCATCACCGGCGGGCTGTCACTCGGGCTGCGCCGTGAAGACGCCGCGCGCTACTCGTTCCTCCTCTCGATCCCCGCGACGACCCTCGCCGGGCTCTTCGAGCTCAAGGATCTCCTCGAGGCGACCTCGCGGCCGTCGATGACCGCGTTGGTCGTCGGTACGGTCGTCTCCTTCGTCTCGGGGCTGGCGGCCATCAAGGGGCTGCTGGAGTTCGTCCGCTCGCGCTCGATGCTCGTCTTCGTCGTGTACCGCGTGGTGCTCGGCGTGGCACTCATCGGCCTGCTCGCGGGCGGCGTGCTGCAGCCGTGACGCGCGCGCGCGGCGCCCGGCTCCTCTTCCCGACGCTGGGGTTCCTCGCGCTCGGCGTGGCGGTGGGCGGGTGGTTCCTCTGGCGCGGCCCGGCGGTGGCGACGCCAGCGCACCCGCTCGTGTGGGAGACCGCGGCGCCCGACGCGGGGCTCAGCGAGGTCGAGGCGGTGTCGCCCGGGGTCTCCTTCCTCCGCCTGCAGGATCCCGAGCTCCCCGCGCTGTGGAGCGCCGCGCTGCACCGCGATGGCGGCTGGGCGACCCTGGCAGACGTGAACCATCTCCACGTGGTCGAGCGCGACGGGCGGCGGCGCTGGCTGGTCTGCGAGAGCTTCACTGAGGGGCCCGGGCCGACGCTGGACCTCCTGCTCAGCGAGGATGACGGCGAGACCTTCGAGCTGCGCGCGTCGGTGCCCAAGCCGAACTACCAGGCGACCTTCGAGGGGCTGGTCGCGCGGGGCGACTCGCTCGCGCTGACCCTCTCGCTCGACGACGAGGTGCCGCTGGTCGAGCCGTGGGCGTGGGAGCTCCTGTCGTGGGCGTGGCGCTTCGACCTCGGCCCGACGGTCGGGCCCGGACGGGTGGTGTTGCGATCGCGGAACGGCGGGCGGACCTGGCGCCTGGAGCGGTAGAGTCAGGCGCGATGGTTGCGCCGTCTTCCAGCGGGAGGGACTTCTTCGAGCGGCTGCGCGAGCACCTGCACCGCGAGCCGTCGAAGACCTTCGAGGCTCCGGGCCTCGAGCTCAAGGAGGCGTCGGTGCTCGCGCCGCTGTTCTGGCGGAACGACGAGCCCTGGGCGCTGCTCACCAGGCGCCCCATGACGCTGCGCAAGCACCCCGGGCAGATCTCCTTCCCCGGCGGAGGGCGGGAGCAGGGCGATCTGACGCCGCTCCACACCGCGCTGCGCGAGACGAAGGAGGAGCTGGGCATCGCTCCCGAGGACGTCGAGGTGCTGGGACTCCTCGGCGCGATGCCCACCATCACCTCCTACTGGGTCACGCCCTTCGTCGGGGTGGTGCCCGCCGACGTGCCGCTCACGCCGAACCCGATCGAGATCGAAGAGGTGGTGACCGCGCCGCTGTGGCGGCTCCGGCGCGAGAAGCGGCAGCTCTACCAGGCCGAGCGCGACGTCTTCGTCTGGGACGAGGGCCGGCACGTGGTGTGGGGCGCGACCTGGCGGATGCTCGATCAGCTGCTCGCCCACGTTCTGGCCGTCAGGTGACGCGGTCCGGAGATTCGCGACGCGCGCGCCCTGTGCTCAACTCGACCGCCCGGGGGTTGAATGAGGCACGCAGCGCTGCTCTCCGAGCTCGAGGCCGCAATCCAGGACAACGCCGTCCGGGTGGTGATGCTCACCTCTCCGCGCGGGGCCGGGCTCACCAGCGCGCTCCAGGCCTTCGCCGAGGAGATCCGCGGCTGGGGCCACCACGCCGACGTCACGGACTGTGAGCGCGCGGGTGTTCAGCCGGGCGGCGTGGTCGACGCGCTGCTGCGCTCGCGCCTCGGCCTCGACCCGGCAGACACGGGCCAGCGGCTGCTCGACGCGCTCGAGGTGGGCGCGCCCGGGCTCGAGGTGCTCGCGCGCGAGTTCTTCCGCTTTGCGATGGGCTGCCCCGCCGCCGACGACCAGACCGCGCGCCTCGACACGAAGAGCAGGTGGGAAGGGGCCATCGCGGAGGTCTCGCACTTCATCGAGCGCCGCCCGGGGAGCTGGGCGTGGATCCTCGACGACGCGGTGGCCTCCGACGCCGAGTCGCTGCGGCTCATCGAGCAGCTGGTGCAGGCGAGCGTGCCCACGCCGGGGCTGGTGGTGCTGGCGGTCCGCGACGACGAGCGGGCGCTGCTCGAGCCGCGCACGCGCTCGCTGCGCGCCACCAACCGCTTTCGCGAGGTCGCCCTGCCGCCGCTGAGCCTGGAGGCGTTTCAGTCGGCCTTCCCCGGCATCGCCGGCTCACGGCTCCCGCTGGCGGCGCGGCTGCTCCAGCACCTCGGGCGCGAAGGCGCGGCGGCCGCACCGGAGGCGTTGGCGCGCCGGGTGATGGAGCAGGCCTCCACGGCGGAGCAGCGCGTGCTCGGCGTGCTGTCGACCGGTGGTGGGCGCCTGCCCCTCGAGGCGCTCGACGCGGTGCTGGGCGCCAGCCAGGCCGCGCACGTGCGCGCCCTCGAGGAACGCCTCGTCGTCCGCCGCGGCGCGACGCTTCGCAACGGAGGCCACGACGAGGTGTGGCTCCGCTTTCCTTCCGCGACGCCCCAGCCGGAGGCCGACGAGGCGCGACGGTGGCTCGAGGGGCTCGGCCGCTGGGCGAGGCAGGTCGTCTTCACGCCCGCGAGCCCGCTCCGCTCGCTCGCGCTGCAGCAGCTCATCCGCTCCGCGGAGGCGGCGCACGACACGCAGGTCGCGAGCTTCGCGTGGGAGCTCTCGGCGCGCCTCGGGGGCGGGCTGTTCGCGCTGCGGAAGGCGGAGGCGAGTGCGTCGGGGGTGCGTCGCCTGGTGCTGGGGCGGCTGATCGCCGAAGACGAGCTCTTCCGCGGCGAGGTGCAGCGCTCGCTGGCGACCGTCACGGCGACCACGCGCCTCACCACCACCCCGCCACCGGCCTTGCCCGCGGGCTGGGGCCCGCTGGTGTTGAGCGGCGTGAAGGACGAGCTCGAGCGGTGGGACGTGCTCACCGTCGATGAGGCGCAGCTCTGCCTCGAGCTCACGCGCGCCGAGGCGCTCTCGCAGCTCGGCCAGGCCGCCGATACCCGTCGCGCCTTCGAGCAGGTCGAGCAACGCCTCAAGAAGAGCGTGCCTTCGCCGGTGGTCTCGGCGCTGTGGTTGCGCAGCTCGCGGACGTGGGCGTGGTTCGCGGCGGAGGTCCTCGCCGATGGCCCGCTCGCGCGCCGCGTCTGTGAGCAGGCGCGCCACCGCGTGCCGGACGAGGCGATGAAGGCCAGCGTGCACTCGCTCGCCTTCCTCCGTGCGGAGCAGGTGGCGCACTCGCGCGGCGGAGACTCGCGGCGCGCCAGCCAGCTCGCCGATGAGCTGATCAGCCTCTCGAAGGTGCGCGGCGACGCGCGCGAGGAGTGCGTCGCGTGGAACGCCCGCGGGCTGCTCCACCTGCGTGACGGTGAGCTCCCCGCGGCCCGCACCGCGTTCGAGCGCAGCCTCGACCTCGCGCGGAACATCGGCTTTCGCCGACGCGAGGCGGTGGCGCTGCACAACCTCGGGCTGACGCTGGCGTGCGGCGGCGAATACGGCGCCTCGCTCGCGGCGCAGGAGCGCTACGTCGCGCTCTCCGAGCAGATCGGCAACCTGCTGGCGCGCGCCTACGGCCCGGCGGCGATGGCGATGGTCCACGTCATGCAAGTCGACGTGGCGAAGGCCGAGGTCGCCCTGACGAAGGCGCGCCGCGCCGCCGAGGAGAACGGCTGGCCCGGCCTCGTCGCGTGGACGCGCCACCTCGCGGGGCAGCTCAAGCTGCTGCGCCACCTCGAGAAGAAGGACACCTTGTTGCTGAGCCTCGCGCGCTCGGACTTCCTCGCCTGCCTGGACATCGTCGAGGACCGCAAGGGCACCTGGTCCGAAGAGTTCGATCCCGCAGAGACGGCGGCGCTGCTGGCGATGACGTGGCTGTGCGCGGGGAACCGCGCGCAGGCGCAGGGCGTGCTCGCGCGCGCCGAGCGCTTCGCCGACGGGAGTGCGGGCTCGCGGTGGGTCGTCGAGGCGCTCAGGGCGCTGCTCGCGGGGCGCGCGCCGGTCGAGAGCATCGCGTGGTTCGACGCGCACGGGCATCTCCGCGCCGCCGAGCTCTGGCGGCGGCTGGCCGAGGCGCTCGGGCTGACGCTCCCGGCAGGAGAGGGCGACGTTCGCGCAGGGCTCTGAGATGAGGAACCGATGAGCTGGAACCAGGATCTCTTCAAGCGCACGCTCGACTTCGCGGCGAAGGCGCACGGGCCCCAGCTCGTGACGGGCGCCGAGGTGCCGTACGTGGTGCACCTGGTGAAGGTCGCCACCGAGGTGCTGCGCGTCGCCGATGGCTCGTTCGACGTCGACCTCGCGATGCAGTGCGCGCTGCTCCACGACTGCGTGGAGGACGCGGGCGTGCAGGTCGAGACGCTGCGGCTGACCTTCAGCGCGGCGGTGGCGGAGGGGGTGAGCGCGCTGACCAAGAACGACGCGCTCCCGAAGGCCGAGCAGATGGGGGACAGCCTCCGCCGCATCCGCCTGCAGCCCCGCGAGGTGTGGATGGTGAAGCTCGCCGATCGCATCACCAACCTCGAGCCGGCCCCTCCGCAGTGGTCCGCTGAGAAGCGCGTGAGGTACCGGGCCGAGGCGCAGGAGATCCACGACGCGCTCTCGGAAGGACACCCGGTCCTCGCCGCGCGTCTGCGGCTGAAGATCGCCGAGTACGCGGGCTGATCAGCGGAGCTCGAAGCGGTAGACGTACTCGAACGCCGAGGGGATCGGCTCGGCGCCCCGACGCGCCGGCTCGAAGCGTCCCCGCAGCAGCGCCGCGCGGGCGGCCGCGCCGAGCCCGCCGCCCGGCTCGCTGAGGACCTCGACGCGGACGAGCTGCCCGCGCGCGTCCAGCACCACCCACAGACGCACCTGCCCCTCGAGCTCGTCGGTGAGCGCCGCCGGTGGGTACTCGATCGTCGGCAGGCTCAGCACGCGGGCCGGCGTCATCACCTCGACGCGCGGCGCGACGGCACGCTGGGCTCCGCCGCCCTGCTCGCCGCCAGTCGACCCTGCGCCGCGCTCGCCCGGCGCCTCTCCGACACCTGCTCCTTCGTCATCGCCGCGCCGAGCCCGGGGCTCGCCGTCTTCGGTCGCGCGCGGCGGTGCCGTCACGACGTGGCGATCCTGAGCGGGCGCGGCGCGTCGCGCCCGGGCCGAGGGCTTCGCTGGCGCCGCTGATGGCTTCGCCGCCACCGGCTTCAGCGGCGCAGGGCGGACGGGCTCGCGGAACACGACGGTGACCTCCTCCGCGGGCGGGGCGTACGTCGCGGGCTCCGGCTCGAGGTCCCACAGCGAATGAACGAACAGGGCATGGAGCCCGACGGAGAACACGAGAGCCGCGATTCGCACCCGGTCGAGTTAATGCGTATCGAGTTGCAGAAGCAACCAAAGGGCGTATTACGTCCTGACGCGGGAGAGCTCCTTGACCAGCAGCTCGGCGACCCGGCGCACGCGCGGCACGTCGAGCGCCGACTTCGCGCAGACGAGGTGCAGCTTCGAGCGCGCGTGCGGGCCGAGATCGAGCTCGAGCGGCACGAGCCCCGAGTCACGGCTGAAGCGATGCCAGACGCGCGCCGACACCATCGCGCCGACGCCGGCCTCGCACGCGGCGATCTGCACCAGGTAGTTGTCGGCGGTGAAGGCGGGCTTGAAGTCGGGGATGGCGGCCTCGAGCTGCGGGTTTGGCGGCACGCTCTCGAACGGGGGGCTCCAGGCGATCCACGGGAGGTCGGCGAGCGTCGGCTTCTTCGGGAGCTTCGCCTTGAGGCTGCGTGCGACGACCACCGCGTTCTCCACCTCGAGGGTGTGGAGCAGGGTGAGGTCGGGCGAGGCCGGTGGTCTGGGGCGGAGCGCGAGGTCGGCCTCTCCGCGGCCGAGATCGAGGAACTGGATGCTCGAGAGCACCTCGAGTCGCAGGCCGGGGTTCTTCTCGGCGACGAAGCCCGCGAACGGCGCCAGGAAGTCGAAGCACACCGAAGGGCTCGAGGTGACGCGCACCAGCCCGCGCACCGAGCCGTCCCTCGCCTCGGCGGCGCGGTGCAGCTCCCCGGCCCACTCGGCCATCTTGCGCGCGGGGAGCAGCAGCCGTTCACCCTCGGCGGTGAGGGACGCGCCGCCCACGCTGCGATGGAAGAGCTTCGCGCCGACGGTGTACTCGAGCAGCGCGAGCCGGCGAGTGATGGTCGGCTGGCCCAGCCTCAGCGCCCGCGCCGCGCCGCTCAGGCTGCCGCTCTCGGCGATGGCCAGGAACAGCCGGGCGTCGTCCCAGGAGATATCCATATTAGGATGGTGTCATGCCGAGATGGTCAATTTCCATCCATCAGTGAATCGATACCTTGCCCATCTCGCAGTGAACGGAGGCGCACATGAATCGGTGGCTGCTCGCAGGACTGATGGTGATCTCGGGGTGCACGGTGACGACGCACGCGACGGAGGCTGCGACGCAGGGCGTGAAGCGCTCGTCGGCGGAGCTGGTCGCGGCGCTCGCGACGCCGGGGCCGGTCGAGCTCGAGACGGTGAACTCGGCCGACTGGGAGGTCGATCGCAGCGGGCTCATCAACCTCGGGAGCCCCACCGCGAAGGACGCTGGCCTCGTCGATGGCGCCGAGCCGATCCACATCTTCTTCCACGTCCTCCGTCACCCGACGCAGGGCACGTTCATCGTCGACACCGGCGTCGAGACGGCGCTCCGTGACGCCCCCGAGAAGTCGGCGATGAGCGGCCTGGTGCGCAGCGCGATGCACATGGAGAAGCTCCGCGTGCACCAGCCGCTCGGCGAGTGGGTGGCGAAGGAGACGCTGCGTGGCGTGTTCCTCACGCACCTCCACGCGGATCACATCGCCGGCATGCGCGACGTGCCGAACGACGTGCCGGTCTTCACCGGGCCGGGTGAGGCGGCGGCGAGCAGCGCGATGAACGCCTTCGTGCGCGGCACCACCGACAAGGCGCTGGAGGGCAAGGGCAAGCTGCGCGAGTGGCAGTTCGAGAAGGACGCGACCGGCGCCTTCGACGGCGTGCTCGACGTGTTCGGCGACGGCTCGGTGTGGGCGCTCTGGGTGCCCGGCCACACGCCGGGGAGCACCGCGTACCTCGTGCGCACCACCCGCGGCCCGGTGCTGCTGACCGGTGACGCGTCACACACGCGCTGGGGCTGGGACCACCACGTCGAGCCCGGCACCTTCACCGCCGACGCCCCGCGGGGCACCGAGAGCTTCAAGAAGCTCCAGGCGTTCGCGGCGGCGCACCCTGAGCTCCAGGTTCGGCTGGGTCACCAGGACTGAGGAAGAGCTCCTTCGGCGGCGCGTGGCCGAGGAAGCCGAGCGGGCTGAAGCTCGGCCCGTACGCGCCGGCGAGCTCGAAGCCGAGGAGATCGCCGACCCGCGGCTCGGGCAGCTCGACGTCGACGCCGAGCGTGTCGAGCGGAGTGCAGAGCGGCCCGACGACGGTGCAGCTCACGCGCGGGGCGTCGGGCCGCGAGAGGTTGACGAGGCGCGGGCGCGGCCCGACGAGGCCCGAGGCGGTGAAGTGGTGGTGGATGCCGCCATCGAGCACCACGAAGCGCGTGCCGCGCGAGCGCTTCTCGGACACGACGCGCGCGACGTAGGTGCCCGCGGGGCCGACGAGCCAGCGACCGGGCTCGACGAGGAGCTCCAGCGGCAGGGCGGTGACGGCGCGGAACCGGTCGAGCATCGCGGCGAGCTTGCGGCCCGCGGCCTCGACGTCGAGCTCCTCGCCGCCGGGCAGGACGCCGAACCCGCCGCCGAGGTTGAGCCGCGGGGCGCGCGTGCGCTCGGCGAGGTCGAGCCCCACCTTCGCGGCGGCGAGGAAGCCGCTCACGCTCGTGCACTGCATCCCCGCGTGGACGTGCAGCCCGTCGAAGGTGAGCAGGGGCTCGAGCGCGCGCAGGCGGCCGAGCGCGGCGTCGAGCTCCTCCTCGTCGATGCCGAAGGGGCTGGGCTGGCCGGTGAACGACACGCGGTAGCCCGCCAGCCGCGTCGCCGGGTTGACCCGCAGCCGGACGCGCGCGCGCTGACCGAGCCGCGCGAGCACCTCGAGCTCCCGCACTGACTCGACGTTCACCACCGCGCCCACCCGCACCGCGCGCGCCAGCTCCTCATCGGTCTTTCCGGGGCCGGCGAAGCTCAGCTCCCGGCCGCTCCAGCCGCACGTCAGCGCGCGCTCGAGCTCCCCGCCCGACGCGACGTCGAGGCCGTCGAGCTGACCCCGCAGCGCGCGCAGCAGCTCGACGTGGGGGTTCGCCTTGACGGCGAACAAGACGCGCGCGGGCAGGGCCCGGAGCCGGTCGCAGCGCGCGCGCACCACCGCGAGGTCGACCACGAAGAGCGGCGTGCCGTGCTGGCGTGCGAGCGTCTCGAGCATCACCCGGCTCAAAACACGACGGGCACTTCAGTTGAACCGAAGTGCCCGCGAACATTCAGGATTCTGCTGTGTGCCCAAGGCCGGAATCGAACCAGCGACACGTGGATTTTCAATCCACTGCTCTACCAACTGAGCTACTTGGGCGTTTCGTCGTGAAGCGGCGCGTCTTGTGCCCCACGGGCGGAACGTCGTCAAGGATGATCGATTCCTGACGACACTTCTTCAGTGTGCGCCGGCCCCGGTCTCGATGCGCGCCGCCTCGGTGCCGTCGACCAGCTTGCCGTCGGCCATCAGCACCACGCGCCTGGCCCGCTTCATGATTCGCGGGTCGTGCGTCGAGAAGAGGAAGGTGACGCCGCGGGTCGAGTTGAGGCGCTCCATGAGCTGGAGGATCTGCTCGCTGGTCGCGGAGTCGAGGTTCGCGGTGGGCTCGTCGGCCAGCACGATCTCCGGCTGGGTTACCAGGGCGCGCGCGATGGCCACGCGCTGGCGCTGGCCACCGGACAGCTCGTCGGGCCGGTGGTGGAGCACGCGGGTGAGGCCCACCTCCTCGGCGAGCAGCTCGACGCGCTTGCGGAGCGCCGCGCGGTCTTCCTTCCGCAGCAGGCAGGGGAACTCGATGTTCTCGCGCACGTTGAGCACGGGGATGAGGTTGAAGCTCTGGAAGATGAAGCCGATCTTCCGGTTGCGGAGCGCGGCCATGTCGTTGAAGTCGCGGCCCGCGAGCTCCTCGCCGTCGAGCTTGAAGCTCCCGCCGTCGGCGCGGTCGAGCAGCCCGATGATGTTGAGCAGCGTCGTCTTGCCGCTGCCCGAGGGCCCCATCACCACGGTGAACTCGCCTGCGTCGACGTCGAGATCGACGCCGCGGAGCGCGGGCACCTCGGTCTGCCCCAGCCGGTAGGTCTTGGTGATGCCCTTCAGTGAGATCAGCGCCATGGGGTTGCTCCTTCAGAAGAACGCGCGCGCCTGGAACATGAGGCGCGTCTGGAACGGGGACAGGCTGAACTGGCCGTACGACTCGCCACCGACGGTGATGCGCTCGTCGTCGAGGCCGGCGAAGGGGAGGTAGGCCGACGCGGTGAGCTGCAGCCACTCCTTCGCCATCCACTGCACGGACGGCACGAGCTGGAACGAGAGATCCTCGAGGCCGACGATCGCCGAGCCCGAGAGGGTCCAGTCGTCCCACAGCTGAGGCACCGAGAACTGCGCCACCGCGTAGTGCCGGCGGAGCGCGTTGAGGGTGAACTTCTGCGGCGTGCCGGGATCGGTCGTGGCGCCGAGCGCCTGCTGCGCGAGCTGCGGGTACTGCACGATGAGCGAGGCGAGCTGCCGGTAGTCCTCGCGCTTCAGGCCCTCGCCGTTGAAGTAGTACTCGAGGCTGATCATCGCGCCCGAGTCGAACATGTAGCGGCCGCCCACCACCGCCTGGCTGTTGAAGAAGGTCGCGTCGAGGTCGGGGCGGGTGACGATCGGCGTCTTGAAGAGCACGCACAGCTGCGGCGTCTTCGCGCAGTCGTCGGTCACCTCGAGCCGCGCCGAGCCCTGGTACAGCGATGCCTCCGCGTGGAGCTCGAGGTTGCCGAACACCCGCGAGAGCGACAGCCCGCCCTTCGACTTCGTCTTGAAGGCGTCGTTGAAGAGGTTCGTGTACGAGTACATGACGTTCACGTCGACGTCGCCCACGAGGACGTAGAGGCGCCCGGCGAACGCGAAGTGCGCCTCGTCGTCGCGATCGTCGGTGGCGAGGCCCTTGTCGACCTCCGCCGTCGGCCGGTCGGGGTACACCACCAGCGCGGTGGGCAGGCCCGCGTACTGCCGCAGCACCTTGCCCGCGCCGACCAGCGAGATCGCCACCTTCTCGAAGCCCCACTCCGCCTCGGCGAGCCACGCGCCCGCGCGCTGGAACGTGGGGTCGGTGGGATCCTTCGGCGGGTTGAGCGCGTCGGTCGGGTTGAAGGCCATGCCCGCGCCCCACACGATGCGCTTCTTGCCGACCAGCAGGCGGAAGTGCTCCTGCAGCGGGAGATCGGCGTACGCCTCCGAGAGCACGAGGGTGGGGCGGTAGTTCGAGAGATCCTTGTCGCCGCCCTGCACCAGCCACGCGCCCTGCCAGAAGAGCGACGTGTCGGTGATGAAGTGCACCTTCTCGTGCGGCACCAGCTTGAGCTGCACGTTGCCCTCGACGAGCTCGACCAGCCCCGGCGCGCCGTCGAACTGCGTCCACGCACCCGTCGTGCGCGAGTCGACGTACCCGGTCGTCGTCACGAGCGGCTCGGCCTGCGTCACGAGCAGCGACAGGAGCGCGGCGGAGAGCATGATCAGTGCCCCAGGTCGGTGAGGCCGAACTTGCCCTCGCTCACGGGCGCGCTGACGTCGACCGCCTCCCAGGCGAGCTCGCTCCAGCGCTGCGTGGCGATCTCGTTGCGCATCTTGATCAGCGACGGTCGCTTGAGGCCGTGCCCGAAGTCCTTCACGTCGAGGAAGTCGGCGGAGCGCAGCATCTTGCCGCTCGAGGTGAAGTACTCGCCGTGCACCGGGATGCCGAGCGGCTCGCGGGCCACCCACAGCTTGATGGTGTCGTACGAGGTGTCGTTGGTCTTCGCCTTGAGCTTGAGGAGCCAGGTGTCGGGCTTCGCGGGGTCCTCCTCGAGCGTCGCGTCGTAGTCGGTCGAGTAGTTCGCGCGCAGCACGTCGGCGTTGTTGAAGTCACCGCCCTGGAAGTTGTCGCGCGAAGCGAGGCGGATGGAGCGCTTGAGGTTGGGCATGTAGACCCAGAAGTTCTCGCCGTTGCGGAGCATCTCCTGGCCGCGCACCGCGGCCGGCTCCGAGAACCAGATGCGGAAGCGCTCGTTCGAGCCCTTGAGCATCGTCATCTTGTACGCGCGGGTGGTGCCGTCATCGCGGTGCGAGGTCATGGTCGCCGTGCCCTTGAAGGTGTCGGGCGCCATCACCGCGTCGTACTTCGCGACCGCCTCCTTCGCCGTGGGCGGCGCGGCGGTCAGCAGGAGCGCGAGCATCAGGGTGGTCATGAGCGTTCTTCCTTTCGGTCAGACGGAGGCGAGGGCTTCGACGGGGCGCATGCGCGAGGCGCGCAGCGCGGGAGAGACGGCGGCCAGCACGCTGCCCACCAGCGTCGAGCCGATGACGATGAAGGGCACCGCCGCGAGCAGGGTGGGCATGATCATCACGTAGCCGCCCGCGCTCCCCATGGGGATGCGGAAGCCCCCGCCGCTGCGCGCGATGGTCAGCACCACCAGCGCGACGACGAGCCCGCTGCCCGCCCCGATGAGCGCCTGCGTCAGCGCCTCGAGCACGAAGAGCCGCGCCACCTGGGCGCGCGTCATGCCCACCGCCATCAGGGTGCCGATCTCCTTGGTGCGCTCGAGCACCGTCATCAGCAGCGTGTTCGCCACGCCGAACAGCGCGATGATCAGGAAGATGAAGCTCGCCAGCCCGAGGATCGCCCGCTGGATCAACCGGGCGTCGTTGAGCGCCGGGCGGAGCTCCTTCCACGTCTGCACCTCGTAGCCGTCCCCGAGCGAGGTGCGCAGCGCGGCCGCGGTGTCCTCGAGGCGATCGACGTCCTTCACCGAGAGCACGTACTCCGTCACCTTGCCCTGCATGCCGAGGAGGTCCTGCGCGAAGGCGAGCGGCACCGTCACCGCGCGCTTGCCCTCGAGCGGGTTCTGCCCGTTGAGCGTGCCGCGCGGCTCGAGATCGAGCGCGTTGTCGCGCCCCCCGAGCCCCTGCGCCTGGAGCATCAGCGGCACGCCGTCCTTGAGATCGAGCGCCTTCGACAGCTCGATGCCCACGTGCGCGCCGTTGCGCTCGTCGGCGGTGAAGGGCGTGCCCTGGAGGTACATGTCGAGGCGGGGGAGCGCCTCGCGCGCGCTCTTCGGTTCGATGGCGGTGATGATCGCCATCGCGCCCCGGCTGCCGTTGGTCAGCAGGCCCGAGAAGGTGATGCGCGGCGTCACCGCGGCGACGTTCGGCGTGCCGCGCAGCCGGGCTTCGAACGCCGCGTCCTGAGGGAGGTTGAACGCCAGCGGCTGACGGTCGCGCTTCTCGAAGTAGCCGGTGCGGTGCACCTGGAGAGCGCCGACCCGCGACTCGATGGTCTCCGACACCAGCGACTCGCCGACGCCCATCACGAAGCCCGAGAGCAGGAGGCTCATCGTCACGCCGAAGAAGAGCGCGCCGATGGTGATGGCCGACCTCGCCTTCGCCCGGAACACGTTGCGCACTGCCAGTCCGATCAACATGGTCGTTCTCTCCTGGGCTCAGCGGCCGGCGAGGGCTTCGACGGGGCGCAGGCGGCTCGCGCGCCAGGCGGGGTAGAGCGAGAAGATCACCGCGCCCACCATCGCGAGCACGAGGATCGCCCCGGTGAAGACGGGCGTCATGAAGGGGTAGACCTCGATCGACATGGTCGCGCTCGGCGGCGTGAAGGGCACGCCCTTGCGCGCGAGCGCGGCGGTGAGGGCCGAGGCGACCGCGAAGCCGCCGGCCGCCCCGATGACCCCGAGCACCATCGCCTCGAGCAGGAAGAGGATCATCACGCTCCCGCGGGTGAGCCCCACGGCCATCATCGTGCCCACCTCGCGCGTGCGCTCGAGCACGCTCATCAGCATGGTGTTCGCCACGCCGAGCAGCATCAGCAGCACGAAGACCACCGACACGATGGCCGACACCGCGTCCTGGAGGAGCATGATGGTGCGCCGCTCGGGCACCAGCTCGCGCCAGGTGTGCACCTCGAACTCAGGGCCGAGCGCCGCCTGCACGCGATCGGCGATGGCGTCGACCTGCTTCACGTCGTCCACCGCGACCGCCAGCTCGGTGACGCGCCCTTCCATGCGCAGGAGCTTCTGCGCCAGCGGCAGCGGCACCACCGCGATCTTCATCTCCCCGGGCATGATGGCCCGCATCGCGCCGCCGATGTTCGCCAGCTCGCCGTTGAGCGAGCCCTCGCGATCGGGCGCGAGGAGGATCGCCTCGTCGTTCTGCTTCGCGCCGAAGGCCCGCGCCAGCGCGTCGCCCAGCACCACGTGCGTGTCGTCGAGCACCGTGCCCTCGGTGAAGAGCTTCTCCCGCTCGGGGCACACCGTCGGCTCGAGCTTCGGGTCGACCGCGGTGGCGGCGAAGAAGAGCGCCTCCGGGGAGTCGTCGTCGGCCGTCGCCGAGAGCGTGAGCGAGCCCGCGAACTGGATGCGCGGCGCCACGGCGGTCACGCCCTTGATCCCCTTCACCTTCGTCACCAGCGCCTCGTCCCACGGGAAGTCGAGCGAGAGCGGCGTCGACAGCACGTTCGCCAGGTAGCCCGCGCGGTGCACCTGCAGCGCGCCGATGGTGCCGCGCGTGGTGCCGCGGATGATGGCGTCCTGCAGCCCGTTGAGGATGCCGCGAATGGTGGTGACCGCGGTGACCCCCACGACCAGCGCCGCCACGGTGATCGCCGTGCGCCGCTTGTTCCGAAGCACGTTGCGGAAGGCCATCGAGAAGAGCGCGCCCATGGAGGCCCTCCCGAGCACGTTCGGTGCCAACGCCGCCCCGAGGGGCGAGGGGCGCGGAGCGTCGGGCCGCCGACAGTCGCTGTCGGATTTCCGACAGGTGACACCAGCGCTCAGAAGAGGCGTACTTCTGGCCTCGTGAAGGCGCGCAAGCTCAGCCTGGAGGAGGTCGAAGACGCGGCGCTCGAGGACCTCTTCCAGCGCGCACTGCGGGCGCGGATCTACCTCGCGCCGCTGCTCTTCCTCGCGGCCATGTCGTGGCTCGCGTGGGATCCGGTGCCCTGGCGTCGGGCCGTGGTGCTGGTGGCCTTCACCACGGTGCTGCTCCGCCTCGGCTGGGAGTTCGTGCG
>JBMORD010000154.1:0-15205 GCA_049322495.1 Myxococcota bacterium
GAGCAGCTGCAGCAGGAGGAGGCCGGCGAAGGCGCTCATGGGCCGGCTCCGCAGACGACGCGCGCGCCCTCGGAGCGACACGGCACGCCGAGCCGGGCGCCGCGCGTCTCGAGCTCGATCGCCTCGCCGACGGGCGGCGCGCGCCCCGGCACCGCGTACCGGGTGAGCGGGAACAGCACGTCGTCGTCTTCGCGCACCAGCTTCACCCGCGGCCACGGCGCCTGGCGCTGGAGGTCCTCGAGGGTCGAAGCGATGGTCGTCGCCAGCGCGGGCCGAGACGCCGGCGCGTCTGCGCGCAGCACCAGCACGTGCGCGAGGCCGGGCAGCGCCGCGACGCCGAGGGCCACCGCCATCGCCCAGCGCGGCAGGCGGCGCCACAGCACCGCCGCGGCCACCACCACCACCACGCCCACGCCGAGCGCCGCCGCCCCGTGCGGGAAGTGCTCGCGCGCGTCCCGCCTGACGCCGTTGGCGCCGTCGATCACGATCGACTCGGGCGTCGAGAGGGTCTCCACGGCCCCGTCTCTACGCAATCGGCCTCCGGGAGGCGTGCTCTTTTTCCGGCTGACCGGCCCGACCTTCGGTGTTTCGCTTGCGGGTGTGTCGTCGTTCATGACGCCCGAACGGAGGCTGCTCGCCCGGCGCGTGCGCGTCCCCGCGTTCCTGCTCGTCTTCACGCACCTGCTCGGCGCCGTCGGCTACCAGATCGTCTGGTACCCCTACGGCACGCTGATGGACGCGCTGTTCATGACGTTCACCACCATCACCACCATCGGGTTCGGCGAGATCCACAAGCTCGACACCGCCGGCCGGCTGCTGACGATGGTGATCTCCGCCAGCGGCATCGGGAGCCTGTTCTACACCTTCACCGCGATCCTCGATTACGCCACCAGCGAGCAGGTCCGCGAAGCGCGCAGGAGACGCAAGATGCAGAAGTCGATCGACGAGCTGCAGGGCCACTACATCCTCGCGGGCATCGGGCGCGTGGGCCGGGAGGCCGCCGCGGAGCTCAAGTCGTCGGGCGTGCCCTTCGTGATCATCGACCCCGCGCCCGAGGTCGAGGCCTTCGCCCGCCAGCTCGACGCGCCCTTCATCCGCGGCGACGCCACCGAAGACGGCACCCTGCTCTCGGCCGGCGTCACCCGCGCCAAGGGCCTCATCGTCACCACCTCGAGCGACGCCACCAACCTCTACGTGATCCTGAGCGCGCGCATGCTCAACACGCAGCTCTTCATCGCCAGCCGCGCGGTCGACGACGCCTCGGTCACCAAGCTCATGCGCGCCGGCGCCAACCGGGCGATCAGCCCGTACGCCATCGGCGGCCGCCGCCTCGCGCACCTGCTGCTGAGCCCGCGCGTGGTCGACTTCCTCGAGACCGCGCTCACCCGCGGCAACACCTCGCTGTCGATCGAAGACGTGGTGGTCGGCCAGGGCTCGCCCGCCGACGGGAAGACGCTCCAGCAGCTCGAGCTGGGCAAGAAGACCGGCGCCTCGGTGCTGGCCGTGGTGCGCAACGGCATGCCCACCGCCAACCCGCGCAGCGACTTCGTGCTGAGCGGCGGCGATCACCTCCTCACCCTGGGCACCGTCGAGCAGCTCCGCGCCGTGGAGCGCGCGCTCTCGGCCGAGCCGTCATGACGCGCGCCGCGGCGCTGCTCCTGATGGCCGTCGCGGCGGGCTGCCTGCCCCGCCCCGGTCCGCGCAGCACGCCCACCGACGTGCTGGTGATCGCCCCGCACCCCGACGACGAGGTGCTGCTGGCGGGCGGGGTGCTCGAGCGCGCGGTGCGCGACGGGAAGCGGGCCGCGGTGATCCTCGTCACCAACGGCGACTACACGTGCGAGCGCGACGGCTACCTGCGCGAGGCCGAGAGCATCGCCGCGCTGCGCGCGCTGGGCCTCCCCGAGAAGGACGTGCACTTCCTCGGCTACCCCGACGGCGCGCTGGCGAAGCTCTCGCCGACGCCGCTCGCCCCGCTCGAGCACCGCGACCCGACCGGCCAGTGCGTCGCGCGCACCGGGACCTACGCCGATCGCGCCGGCGGCCGGCTCGACGAGCACACCCGCCGCACCGGCGCTCCCGCCGAGTGGACCTCGAGCAACCTGGTGGGAGATCTCGCCGCGCTCCTCGCCCGCCTCGAGCCCCGCGAGGTGTTCCTCCCGCACGGCATCGACGACCACCCCGACCACGCGATGACGTACGTCTTCTTCCGCCAGGCGCTCGACACCCTCGACCGCGCGCCGACGCGCGTGCACCGGGGCCTCGTGCACGCCGGGCCCTGCTGGCCGTCCGACTGCGACACCTGGTTCACCCCCGATCGGCCGATGCCGCCGCTCCCTGCGCCGCTCGCCGGCTACCTCCCCGACGAGCGCCTCCCCGTCGACGCGAAGCGCAAGCTGGAGCTGATCTCGAACTACACGTCCCAGGCCGGCACGCAGCCGAAGCTCGACTGGCTCTCGTCGTTCGCCCGCCCGGAGGAGATCTTCTTCACCGAGCGCTACGAGCACGTCGGCGGGCGATGGGTGCAGCGCGGCGCCACGCGCGAGGGCGACACGACGACGCTGCGCACCGGCGACTTCGTCGAGACGCAGCGCTGGAGCGACGGCCGCTTCGCGGTCACCTCGGTGGCGCCGACTTCATCGTCTCGATGAGCGTCGCGGTGACGGGAATGAGGCGTGGCGTCACCCGGTAGCGATCGGCGCGCGTCTTGAGGAACACCGAGTCTTCGTAGCCGCCCACGCGCTTGCCCTGGCGATCGAGCGCGAAGAGCTCGCTGACCCCGTTGATGCCGAGGATGTACGAGGCCGGATCTCCGCCGGGCGCGAAGTGCGGGCTCGTCACCTGCCCGCCGAGGGTGTGCCACCGCTTCGCCTCGGGCAGCGCCTTGACCGCCGGGTGCGCCGAGAGCAGCGCGAGCAGCAGCGTCGGCACGTCGTTCTGCGACAGCACCGCCTCGTCGATCAGCGCCTGCACCTCGCGCAGCGCGGCCTCGAGCGCCACCGGGTCCTTCGCGCGCGCGAGGAACGCCTTCGGGATCACCAGCGCGAAGGGGATCTGCGACTTCGCCTCGTCCGACTCGGGGTCTTCCTTCCCCCACACGTACGCGTGGCCCGTGGAGTGATCGGCCATCAGCATCACGATCGACCGCTCGGCGAGCCCCGTCGCCTCGAGCTGCTCGAAGACGCGCTGCACCGCCGCGTCGGTGTACGAGTACGTCATCAGGCGCAGCCGGTCGTCGGAGTCGGCGCGGTTGACGGCCGTCTTCAGCCCGCGATCGACGCGCGCCACCACCTCGGGCGGGAGATCCTGCGGCGCGGTGAACGGCGAGTGGTTCGACAGCGACATCAGCAGCGCGAACTGCGGCCCGGTCTTCACCGCCTCCGCCACGTGCTTCACCGCGAGCTCGAACACCGCGAAGTCGGTCACGCCGTCCCACGTGCCCTTCGGGAGCGTCGCCGGCAGCTCGGCCTGCGTCACCAGCGTCGAGTAGCCGTGCTCGCTGAAGAAGCGGTGCATCTCGTCGAAGGTGCCGTCGGAGCCGTAGAAGAACGAGTGCGCGAAGCCCGCGTCGTGGAGCACGTCGGAGGTGCAGCGCACGGGGAACGGCTGCAGATCGCGGATGAAGCTCAGGTTGTACGGCAGCGTGCCCAGCCCGCACGTCATCGCCCCGAGGCAGTGCGCGGTGCGCACGCCCGCCTGGAACAGCTTGCGGCTGGTGAGCACGCCCGGCTGCCGGTCCTCGTAGAGCGAGGTGGTGAAGGGCGCGATGTCCTTCGGGGCGAGCGGGTTGAGCGCGTGCACGTCGTCGGCGCGGAAGCCCTCGAGCGAGAGGTGGAACACCGCCACCTCGGGGGCCTCGTCGGTGAACAGCGCCGCCGACGCCCGCTGCAGCGCCTCGAGCAGCCTCCGCCCGCGGGGGTCGCGCGTCATCGGCTCGGCGGTGAAGTCGAGCGGCCGCGCGTGCGGGTGGGGCCCGGGCCTCGTCGCCGGCCAGCCCAGCAGCGCCGCCCCCTCCTTCGCGGCCTGCGGCGGCAGCTCGGCGTCGAGCACCAGCTCGCGCGGCGTCGCCGGCCCCCGGTGGCGGATGAGATCGACGGTGCTCTCCACCAGCCCGGTGAGCGGGTCTCCGAGCGCCGCCGCGGTGAAGCGGTTGGCCGCCGTCGCCAGCCCCAGCGCGAGGAGAAACACCCCGGCCGCCCCGGTGCCCAGGCCGAAGGTCATGCCCATGGCCCACGCACGCCACGGCCCGAGCTCCCCGCGCGGGCGCCGCCAGATGAGCACCAGCACCACCATCGAGAGCAGGGTGCCGATCACCGCCGGCTCCCAGATGCGCTCGTAGCGGATGAAGCCCACCGTGCCCTCGACGAACGACGCGTTGGTCCCGCCCTCGAGGAGATCGAACATCGTGGGGAACGAGCCGCGCTCCGACTTCACCTCCTGCGCGGTGACGGTGAGCACCCACAGCGCGAAGCCGAAGGGAAAGGCCCACAGCACCGAGCCCAGCCGCTGCCAGCCCGGCGAGCGCGCGCGGCGCAGCACCAGCGGCACCAGCAGGGTCATCACCGCCACCAGCGGGGTGATGATCAACACCACCGCCGAGAGATCGAGCAGCGAGCCCGCCAGCGCCCGCTCGGCGCGGCTGAAGAACGAGCCCCACCCACGGAGCGCGATGGCGAGCCGCGAGGGCAGCGCGGCCACGTACAGCAGCGCCACCGCGCTCAACCCGGAAAGAAAACCCCTGCGGATGGATTCCACGGGCCGCCCCATACACCGGATCGCGCCACTTCCTGCTTCCCACCGCGCCCGGAGGAGGGCATTTCACCGTCTCGGACCGATGAAGTTCCTCCTGGGCCTCCTCCTCCTCGCCTCCCCCGCCCTCGCGGCGGACGCCGGCGTCTCGTGCGTCGAAGTCGAGCAGCGCCTCGCCGCCGCCCAACGCACCCTCGCCGCCTGCAACGAAGGCGCGCGCACCCAGATCGCCGCGCGCGAGCGCTGCGAGGCCGAGCTCCAGGAAACCAACGAGAAGCTCACCCAGAGCGGCGCGAAGGTGGACGCCTGCGTCGCCCAGAAGGAACAGCTCTGCGAAGACGCCGCCGCCATGGCCGCCTCGCTGCTGCAGGGCACGGTGCGCGACGTCGGCGCCTGCGTGCCCCCGGCGACCCAGAGCCAGCTCCAGACGCTCGTCACCGGCTGGTTCTCGCTGTCGAAGACCGTCGCGCAGCTCGACGAGTACGTCACCGGCACCAGCGACGCGCTCCCCCGTCCCGCGGGCGCCACCGAGGCCGAGCGGCGGCTGGCGCGCGTGCTGGGCGTGCGCAGCGGCGTGCCGTTGTGGAACCGCCGCCTCCTCATCGCGGCCTTCCGCCTCACCGCGCCCAACGCCTGGGCCCGCCTCCGCGGCCAGGGCCCGGCGGCCATCGACGCCTTCTTCGACTCGCGCGGGCCGCTCCCCCAGCCGTTCATCAATGAGGCCAACGGCGAGCACGGCGAGCCCACCGGCCCCGCGGGCCCGCCGCTCACCGCCGCGCTGCGCATGGCGCTCTCGTACCTGGAGCTGTCCGACTGCGACAACCGCGCCGACTCGAGCGAGTGCGGCCGCGCGCGCCAGCTGGTGGAGCTGCTCGACGACACCGGCCCGCTCATCATCCGCCGCCGCGTCGAGGAGATGTACGCCACGCCCTGCGAGGCGATCAGCCCCGACACCGTGCGCGCCTGGCTGCAGGACTTCCCCACCAGCCGCTCGAAGGAGAAGCAGACCGCGGTGGCCGAGCTCTCGGCGGCCGCCAAGAGCAAGCTCTTCCTCTGCTACCTCGCCGACGCGAAGGGCCCCGCCGCGTACCAGGAGTGGGTGACGCCCCGCCTGCCCGGCAAACAGCAGACCGACGGCCGCGTGCTGCCGCTGGTCGACGAGTTCCAGACCTACGTGCGCGAGGGAGATCCGATCGACCGCTGCGGCCGCGCGGTGCGCGCCTTCCAGCAGCTCGAGGTCGAGGGCTGCGGCGTCGAGCGGCCGGAGCCGCTGACCAACATCGCCCTGTGGGCGCACACCCCGCTGCCGCCCACGCCGTCGGCCGACACCGAGCGCTGCCAGAAGATCGCCTCGCTGCTCTTCAGCGGCACCGCGCTCCTGATCCCCCGCTCGCCCGAGGAGCCGGTGAAGGAAGACGACGAGAACGAGAGCGCGATGACGCAGCTGCGCCGCGCCTGCGACGAGCGCCAGGGCACCGACGGCCGCTTCGAGCAGACGCTGGTCGCGCTGGCGTCGATCGCCCAGGAGCTCGGCGAGCCGGTGAGCGCCTCGCCGTGGCGCCTCGACGCCAGCGGCAAGCTCCCGCTCGAGAAGTCGCGGATGGACGAGGCCCAGGAGTACGCCGCGTGGCTGCAGCACACCGTCAACCAGGAGCCTGCCTGCGAGGTGCTCGGCATGCCGCAGGCGCGCTGCGCGGCCTGCGCCGCCAACGGCACCGGCTACGACTGCGAGCTCGAGGCCCAGCTCCAGACGACCTGGCACCGCTACCGCCGCATCACCGCCTGGAGCGTGCTCGGCGCCGTCGCGGTGGTGCTCGCCCTGCTGTGGCTCTTCCGCTTGCGCCGCGCGCGCCGGGTGTTCGCCGAGCCGATGCGCACCATCCAGCAGAGCCTCGAGGCGCTCGGGCTCAAGGGCGCGCTCGATCCGCTGCGCTGGGTCTTCCCCGCCCGCCACGACGCGCTCAGCCTCGAGCTGCCGAAGACGCCCGCCTGGGAGCGCTGGGGCGCCGAAGCGCTGGCGGTGCTCTCCGCCGACCCGGGCGCGCTCCGCGAGTCCGACGTCAACCACGCCGCGGGCCTCGCCCAGAGCGACGACGCGAAGGTCGTCTTCCTGCTGCACCCCGACTCCGCGGTGCCGGATCTCGGCGCGGTGCGCGCCACGCTCGACTGGGCGGCCCGCGGCGGTACGCGCGCGGTGCAGGTGCTGCCCATGCCCCTCTCGCGCCTCGCCTGGGCCACGCGCGACGAGGATCTGCTCGATCTCGTCGAGGCCACCACCCTGCGCGGCAACCCCTTCGAGGTGCGCGGCCCGGTGCGCAGCTCGAGCCAGTTCTGGAACCGCGAGCGCCTCGTGGCCGGCCTCCTCACCGAGGCCCGCGCGGGGCACTGGGTGGTCGTCACCGGCCTGCGCCGCTTCGGCAAGTCGTCGCTCGCCCTCGAGGTCGCGCGCCGCACCACCGGCCCCTCGGCGTACGTCGATCTCGCGGGCTTCCACCACGAGGTGTCGCACGGCGAGACGCCGGCGGTGGCGGTCGACGCCATCCTCCGCACGCTGCTGATGCGCCTGGCTGACTCGGCCGCCGCCCGCTTCCCCGCCGCGACCGTGCCCCCGATGCCGCAGGGCTCGCTCGACGCCCCCGCGCTGGCCGGCTGGCTCCGCGCGCTGTCCACCGCCTGCGCGACGTCGAGCGGCAGCTCGCCCCCGCCGATGCTGCTGGTGCTCGACGAGGTGGAGCAGCTCCTCTCGGCCCGCCCGGAGAACCTCGCGCGCGCCCTCGACGTGATGGCGACCATCGCCGGCCGGCTGCGCAGCGCGATCGCCGAGCCTTCGTCGCCGCACGCCGGCAGCACGGTGAGCGTGGTGCTGTGCGCCGCGATGCACCCGCTGCTGTGGGCCCCGCTCTCGACGCTCGGCAACCAGTCGATCATGGGCGCCTTCCCGTCGATCTGCGTGCCGGCGCTCGACGACGACGCGGCCTACGCGATGATGCGCGCGCTCGGCGCCCGCCAGGGCATCCGCTTCGAAGACGACGCGCTGGCGGCGCTGGTGAAGGCCTCGCACGGCGTGCCGCTGCTCCTGCGCCGCCTGGGCACCTCGGTGCTCGAGCTCTACGACGCCGACCGCGCGCGGCAGGGCGCGCTGGGCGCGGTGCGCATCGGCATCGAGGGCGCCACCGAGGCCATCCGTCGCGAGGAGCGCGGCGGCTCGCCGCTGCGGGTGTGGGTCGAGTCGGAGATCGCCCAGGCCGAGACCTCCGCCGGCCTGCTGCTCCGCGCGCTGGCGACGGAGCCGAAGGTCTCGGTGCAGGCCCTGGCGAAGCTCGTCGAGGAGCAGGCGCTGCAGCGCTTCGCCGAGACCGGCCTCGCCGCGCACCTCCCGCCCACCGAGCTCAAGCGCCGCGCGCAGGAGGCCGGCAGCGTGATGGTGCGCCTGCTCGCCGAGTCGCGGCTCCTCGAGGCGCACGGCGACCTCACCGCGCCTGAGGCATACTCCCTGCCCGACGGAGTGCTCCGTCGCATCCTCACGGAGGGCAAGAAGGCGTGAGCCTGCGGTGGCGAAAGTTCGGCGGCATGCTGGCCGGCGCCGCGCCGCTCTTCGGGGCGGTGATCTCCCTCGTGTGGCTGGGCTGGTCGAACGCCTCGACCGAGAGCACCACCTCGAAGGTGCTGGCGATGGCCAGCCACCCCTTCGGGGCGATCGCCATCATCCAGGCGGTCTACACCGGCCTGCTCAGCCTGCTGTGGATGCGCTACCGCCCCTTCCGGGCCCCCGACGGCGCGGAGTGGCCGAAGGTGACGGTGGTCATCCCCGCGTACAACGAGGGCCCGATGGTGGGCCGCAGCATCCGCTCGGTCGCGGCCTGCAACTACCCGAAGGACAAGCTCGAGGTGATCGTCGTCGACGACGGCTCGCGCGACGACACCTTCTTCCACATGCAGCACCTCCGCCGGGAGTTCCCCGAGCTGGTGCGGCTGGTGCGCTTCATCGGCAACCGCGGCAAGCGCTCGGCGCTGGTGGCGGGCTTCAAGGCGGCGAGCGGGTCGATCGTCATCACCATCGACTCCGACAGCGAGATCACCCCCACCACGGTGCACGAGATGGTGGCGCCCTTCCTCGCCGACGCGAAGGTGGGCGCGGTGGCGGGGCGCGTGGCGGTGCTCAACCGCGACACCCCCATCAGCCGCATGCTCGAGGTGCAGTTCGCGCTCGCCTTCGACTACGGCCGCGCCGCGCAGTCGGTGTACCGCGCCGTCGCCACCTGCCCCGGCGCGCTCTCCAGCTTCCGCAAGGACATCATCCTGCCCTTCATGGAGGAGTGGGAGAACCAGCGCTTCCTCGGCCGCCCGGTGAACCACGGCGAGGACCAGGCGCTCACCAACATCGTGCTGCGCCAGGGCTACGACACCGTCTACCAGCGCACCGCGGTGGTCCACACCCTGGTGCCGAACAACTACCGGCAGCTCTCGCGCATGTTCCTCCGGTGGGACCGCAGCTACATCGTCGAGGGCTTCTCGTTCGCCCGCTTCATGTTCACCAGGTACCGCGAGAAGAACCGCCTGCTGCCGGTGGTGACCTTCTTCGTGGCCAACCTGCGCTTCGTGCTGCTCGCCGCCGCGCTGATGGAGCTGCCGCGCCTCTTCGACACCAACGTCACCACCGTGTACCGCAGCCTGGTGGCGCTCGCGCTCGGCGCGGTGTTCTCGGCGGCGTACTACCTGCGCTTCGATCGCGGCTTCCGCTGGCTGTACGGCGTGCTGTATGCGGCGTTCTCGGTGGTCGCGCTGCAGTGGATCCTCCCGTGGGCGCTGATCACCGTGCGCGACGAGCGCTGGGGCACGCGGTAGCCGAGCGCGATCGCCCGCCCGACGTTAGGCAGGCCCGGTGCTCGACTTCGTGCTCGTCGGTGGTGGCCTCGCCAATGGACTGCTCGCCGCGCGCCTCGCCGCGACCCGGCCCGCGCTCTCGTTCGTGCTCGTCGAGGCGGGCGACACGCTGGGCGGCAACCACACCTGGAGCTTCCACGGCACCGACGTGAGCCCCGCCCAGCGCGCCTGGCTCGCGCCGCTGGTGGCGAGGTCCTGGCCGGCGCACGACGTGGCCTTCCACGGCGGCGCGCGGCGGCTGGGCGGCGAGTACCACTCGATCACCAGCGAGCGGTTCCACGCGCAGCTCCTCGCGCAGCTCGGCGACCGGGTGCGGCTGGGCGTCAAGGCGCGCGAGGTCGGCCCGACGCACGTGGTGCTCGAGGGCGGCGAGCGGCTCGAGGCGCGCGCGGTGATCGACGGGCGGGGCTTCTCCGGGGCGCCCGACTGGCCGTGCGGCTTCCAGAAGTTCCTCGGCCTCGACGTCGAGCTCGAGGCGCCGCACGGCCTCGAGGTGCCGCTGCTGATGGACGGGCGCGTGGCGCAGCACGGCGCGTTCCGCTTCCTCTACCTGCTCCCGTGGGACGAGCGGCGCGTGCTGGTGGAAGACACCGCCTACGCCGACGGGCCCGAGCTCGACCTCCCGCTGCTGCGCGCGCGCATTCACGAGTACCTCGCCACCCGGGGAATGAAGGTGAAGACCGTGCTCCGCGAGGAGGCCGCGGCGCTCCCCATTCCTCTCTCGGGCGAGGCCCCGCGCCTGACGCGGCCCACCATCGGCGTCGCGGCGGGGCTGTTCCACGCCACCACCGGCTACTCGGTGCCCATGGCCGCCGAGCTGGCCGACGCGCTGGTGGCGCGAGAGGACCTCTCCGCCGACGCCCTCACGGCGTGGCTGCAGGCGCACGCGCGGCGGCACTGGAGCGGCCAGGGCTTCTTCCGCCTGCTCAACCGCATGCTCTTCCGTGGCGCGGAGCCGGAGGCGCGGGTGAAGATCTTCGACTCGTTCTACCGGCACCGCGAGGCGACCATCGCGCGCTTCTACGCGGGGCGGCTCAACGCGCTCGACATGGCGGCGATCCTCGCGCGCGGCTCGCGGACGGTGCCCGGGCTGCGCGCGATGTCGGCCGCCTTCAGCTGACGCTCACGGCCGCGAGAGCGCCGAGAGGATCTTCCGGCCCGGCGGCGCGGGCACGCCGGCCATCAGCCCGCGCGCAGGCACCGCGACCAGCGGCTCCTCGCGCAGCCCGGCCTCGCGCAGCAGCACGTTCGCCGCCGCGTAGCCGCTGGCCGCCGCGCCCTCGAGCAGCATCGCGGCGAAGGGCAGCTTCACCCAGTCGCCGGCGCACACCAGCCCGGGCACGCCGGTCTCGGTGGTGGGCCGGGTGGCGTACTGCCCGACGTGGAAGGCGGTGAAGTCGCGCTTGCACTGCCAGGCCTCGTGCCGCACCTGGAAGCCCTGGAGCTCGGGGAAGAACTGCACCATTTCCTCGAGGAAGGTGGCGCGCAGCGTCTCCTCGCTCATGTCCTCCGGCACCGCGTAGCAGTGGAGCTCGAGGATCGACCCGCCGTGCTGCTTCACGTCGTCGGCCGACTCCTGCTCGAGGCGGTGGTAGGCGCTGACCGCGTCGAGCACCTTCGCGCGATCGGTGATCACGAAGACCGGCACGTTCTCGCGGATGTCCTTGTCGAGCCACAGCCGCAGCACGGCGTAGCGCTGGCCCGTCTTGAGCTGGTCGAACTGCGCGCGGAGCGCGTCGGGGAGCCCGGCGGCCCGGGTGATGATCTGCCGCGCGCCCACCACGTCGGCCGCGAGCACCACGCCGTCGAAGGTCTCCCCGTCGAGCACGAAGCCGGCGCCCGTCTTCTCGAAGCGCTCCACTGGCGTCGAGAGCGCGAGGGTGGCGCCGTGGCGGGCCAGCTCCGCGCGGATCGGCGCGAGGAACTGCGCCTCGTAGTCGCGCGTGGGGTAGTCGTAGATGAGGCCCTCGTCCTGGCCGAGGTAATAGAAGTGGAAGGACTTGATCAGCTCCGCGAGCGAGAGCTTGTCCTCGTCGGCGAAGAAGGCGCGCGCGAAGGTGTTGAAGGCCAGCTTGAGCCGCGGCGGCACCTTCGCCAGGCGGTTGAAGTCGGCGAACGACACCCGGTCCCACTTCTCGAAGGTGGCGTCGCCGTCGTACTCGAGCAGCACGCCGTAGAGATCGCGCCCCGGGGCCTTGAGCGCCTCGCCGAGGCGGAAGACGCCCGCCTTCGCCAGCGCGAGCAGATTGAAGACCGGCGTGCGCTCGATGTCCGCGAAGCGCACCGACTCGCCGGTCGGCCCGAGGATCACGTAGTCGCCGATGCTCTTGAAGCCGCGGCGCAGATCGAGCGAGTCGAGGAAGCGGTTGAGGTTCCAGTAGTTGGGGAAGAAGGCGTGGAAGCCGTGGCTCACCCACGCGCGGCGGCCGGGCGCGAGCTCGACCTCCCAGCTGCCGAGCTTGCCGCCGAGGTACCCGTTCTTCTCGTAGAGCTTCACCGCGAAGCCGCGCCGCGCGAGCGTCACCGCCGCCACCAGCCCGGCCACGCCCCCGCCCAGCACCGCCACCCGGCGCGGCGCCGCGAGCCGCTCGGGCTTCGAGGCGTCGACCACGTTCACCGCGCGCCGGTAGCCGCCCAGCCGCCGGCGGATGAGCGCCTTGAGCAACGGAGGCCCGGCGAAGAACAGCACCACGACGACCAGCGCGAGCGAGAGGAGCCACGAAAGCATGGCGCCCGTCGTAACGAGGTCAGCGCCCGCGCACCACGAGAGTCACACCGCCGGAGCTCAGCTCGCGACCCAGCGGGCGATGTCGAAGGTCGACACGAAGCCCACGAGGCCCTTCTTCTCGTCGACCACCGGCAGCCCGTGCACCCGGTAGCGCGCCATGGTGGCCGCGGCCTCGGCGACGCTCGAGTCGCTCGACAGGCTGCGCACCCGCTTGGCCATCAGCTCGCTCACCGTGCGCCCCGAGTCCTCCAGCTGGTAGCCGGGCTCGAGCTTCTCTTCGCTCTCGGAGCTGGTCCCGTTCAAGTACCGCTCCCGCACCACGTCGGTCTTCGAGAGGATCCCCACCAGCAGCCCGTCTTCGGTCACCGGGAGGTGGCTGATGTCCTTCGACATCAACAGCTCGACGGCGGTGTCGAGGCTCGTGTCGGGGCGCACCGACTGAACCTTCTTCGACATGATGGCTGAGATCGGCGCGGAGACCGGATCGAGTCCCGAGCCCCGCTTCGTCCCCTTCTTGTTCGTCGTCGTGCGGCCCACGTGTCACCTCCAGAGGTTGCATGTGCCCGAAAGTGCAAGCGCTTCGCCAACCTTGCGCCCCTGCGTGACGCGAGTTGAGAACGTGCATCCTTTGCGCGGCCAACCCGAGGAACGACAGGGGTGCGGATCAGCGGTGCCTTGTGCACAGACTGCGCCGCCATGTCGAACCCGCTGCTGTCGGATCGTGACGTCGCGTTTCAGCTCTACGAGGTACACGGGGCGGAGGCGCTGACGAAGCTGCCCGCCTTCGCCGAGCACTCGAAGGAGACGTTCGAGCTCTTCCTCTCGGCGGTGCGGCGCTTCTCGCGCGAGGTGCTGGCACCGACCTACCGGCCGATCGACGAGGCGCCGCCGACGCTCGAGAGCGGCCGGGTGCGCACGCACGCGCTGATGAAGTCGATCTACCCGCAGCTCGCCGAGCTGGGGCTGCTCAACGCGGCGCGGCCGGCGGAGGTCGGCGGGCAGCAGCTCCCGACGACGGTGTTCGGGGTGGCCACGGCGTACCTCATGGCGGCGAACCTCAGCGCGTACGGCTACGCGGGGCTCACCACCGGCGCGGCGCACCTCATCGAGACCTTCGGCACGCCCGAGCTCAAGCGCCGCTTCATGGAGCCGATGTACGCCGGCCGCTTCACCGGCACGATGGCGCTCACCGAGCCGCAGGCGGGCAGCAGCCTCGCCGACGTGAAGACGCGCGCGACGGACGCTGGCGACGGCTCGTTCCGCCTGAGCGGCAGCAAGATCTTCATCAGCGGCGGCGACAACGACTTCGCACAGAACGTGGTGCACCTCGTGCTGGCGCGCATCGACGGCGCGCCTTCGGGCACGAAGGGCATCTCGCTGTTCGCGGTGCCGCGGCTGCGCGACGACGGCGCGGACAACGACGTCTCGGTGGCGGGGGTGATCCACAAGATCGGCTGGAAGGGGATCCCCAGCCTGGCGCTCAACTTCGGCGAGCGCGGAGACTGCCGCGGCTGGCTGGTCGGCGCGCCACACCGCGGGCTGCCGCAGATGTTCCAGATGATGAACGAGGCGCGGATCATGGTGGGCATGAACGCGGTGGCGAGCGCGGCCGTCGCGTTCCACGAGTCGGTCCGCTACGCGCAGGAGCGCCCGCAGGGCCGCGCGGCGACCGAGCGCGATCCGTCGACGCCGCAGGTGCCGATCGTCCAGCACGCCGACGTGCGGCGCATGCTGCTGCGGCAGAAGGCGATCGTCGAAGGCGGCCTCTCGCTGCTGATCGAGACGAGCCGCTTCCACGATCTGTCCGAGCACGCGCCCGACGCGGAGACGAAGGAGCGCGCGAAGCTGCTGCTCGATCTCCTCACGCCGGTGGCGAAGACCTTCCCCGCGGAGAAGGGCTTCGAGGCGAACGCGCTCGCGGTGCAGATCCACGGCGGCTACGGCTACTCGTCGGAGTACCCCGTCGAGGCGTGGCTGAGAGATCAGAAGCTGAACACCATCCACGAGGGGACCAGCGGAATCCAGTCGCTGGATCTCCTCGGGCGGAAGGTGGTCGCGGGCGCGGGCGCGGCGCTGCGCGCGTTCGTCGAGGAGATCGACGCGAGCATCGCGGCCGCGCACCGGGCCGGGGTGCACGACGCGTGGGGCCGGCAGCTCCGCGAGGTGGTGGAGCAGCTCGAGGCGGTCACCGCCGAGCTCGGCACCGCGGGGCTCGAGGGCGACGTGGAGCGGATGCTCCGGCACAGCGCGCACTACCTCGACGCGTTCTCGACGATCTGCGTGGCGTGGCAGTGGCTCAAGCACGCCACCGCCGCGAAGCGGCACGAGGGCGCGTTCGCCGAGGGGAAGCAGCGCGCGGCGCAGTACTGGTTCGCCACCGAGCTGAGCCGCGTCCCTGCCCTGCTCGCGCTGATCCGCTCCGGCGACGACAGCTACGCGCGGCTGCAGCCGGAGCAGCTGTGATCTCAGTGCGCCTCGGGTGACTAAGGCCTGGCGGTCGTCGGCCAGGACGTCGGGGCGCGTGCCGTGTCCAAGCTGGGATGCTCCGACACAGCGCGCACTCGCTCGACACGTTCTCGACGCTCTGCGTGGCAGTGGCTCAAGCACAGGGCACGTTCGCCGAGGGCAGCCAGCGCGCGGCGCAGCAGTTCGCGGCCCGCTCCGGCGACGACAGCTCGCGCGGCTGCAGCCGGAGCATCTGTGACCTCGGTGCGCCTTGCGTGACCTGGCGGTCGTCGGCCAGAACGTCGGGGCGCGTGCCGTGTCCGACCTGGGTGCTCCGGCACAGCGCGCACTCGCTCGACACGTTCTCGACGATCTGCGTGGCGTGGCAGTGGCTCAAGC
>JBMORD010000155.1:0-15162 GCA_049322495.1 Myxococcota bacterium
GACCGAGCCACCGCCCCCGCCGCCGCCCGCCCCACCGCCGCTCCCGCCGTCGGCGCAGACGCACGCCCCGCTCGCCGAGCAGGTCCCCGCGCAACCGCCGAGCGTGCAGCTGATCCCCGCCTGCACCGCGTGCTGGCAGCCCGTCACCGCGTTGCACGAGTCGAGCGTGCAGGGGTTGCCGTCGCTGCAGTCGAGCCCTGCGCCTGGCATGCACACGCCGCTCGCGCTGCACGTCTCGGCGCCGTTGCACACGTTGTTGTCTGCGCACGACGCACCGGAGTTGGGCGCGTGCGTGCACCCAAGCGCCACGTCACAGGCGTCGAGCGTGCACGGGTTCTGATCGTTGCAGTCGAGCGGCGTGCCCGCGAGGCAGACCTGGCTCGCATTGCAGCTCTCGGCGCCGTTGCACGCGTTGCCGTCAGCGCACGAGGTGCCCGAGGGCGCGTTGCCGTGCGTGCACCCGATGGCCGGTGAGCAGCCATCGAGGCTGCACGCGTTCGAGTCGTTGCAGTCGAGCGGCGTGCCGGCGGTGCAGCCCCCGTTCCCGTTGCACGTCTCGGTGCCGTTGCAGAGGTCGCCGTCGCTGCACGAGGTGCCCTGCGTGACCGGCGCGTGCTGGCAGCCGGTCGCCGGCGCGCAGGTGTCGGTCGTGCAGGCGTTGGCGTCGTCGCAGGTGAGCGGAGTCCCCGCTCCGCACACGCCCGCACCGTCGCAGGCCTCGGTGCCGTTGCAGAGGTTCGCGTCGGCGCACGACGCCCCGGCCGCGCGCGGCGCGCAGAGGTTCGCCGAGCACTGGAAGCACGCGCCACACGTCGCGTCGGACACGCACGTCGGCCCGCGGTTGGTGAAGTCGACGAGACAGTCGTCGGTGTCGGCGCTCGCAGCGCTCCGGCTGAGCACCTGATCCGTGCCGGGCGCAGGCGTGAACGCCGTGACCCCCGCGTAGACGCCGGTGCCGAAGACCGCCACGTCGAGCACGGTGCCGGACGCGTCGATGAGCAGCAGCTCGTCGCCCGCGTTCACCAGCTGGAGGCCCGTGCCGGTGGTTCCATTGAGCCACGCAGCCCACGGGGTGAGATCGGGGATCGCCGCCGAGCTCCCGGGCGGCAGCTCCGCGTCGGGCGCGCGCCCGAAGAACGCCTGGTAGGCCGCGCCGGAGCGGGCCACGGTGAAGCTCGCGCCCGGCGCGAGCGTGAAGCTCGGCAGCGCGTACATGCCCTCGTTCTGGTCGGGCGTCTCCTCGTCGCCGAAGCGGAATACCTCGAGGGACAGCGCGGTCGCCGTGACGTTGCGCAGCACGTACCACTCGTCGCTTCCGCTGGCCGAGGCGCTCGGCAGGAAGGCCTGCACGACGAGCGGCGCCACCACCTCACCCGACGACGCGAACCACACGTCGAACGACGCATCGAGGACCTGGTCCTGCACCTCGGTCCAGGTGTTCGGGTTCATCGCAGCGCGCGGGTCTCCGTACGTGCTCACCACGTCGAGCGCGTTCGAGATCATCGCCCCGCCGAGATCGATGGTGAGGTCGTTGGTCTGCGCGCGGAAGGTGGCGATCGACAGCCGCAGCGGCGTGGTCGGCGGCGCGGACAGGCCGAGCGCGGACCAGGGCACGAAGAGCTCGACGTCTCCCGCGGCGCCGACGGCCGCGGGCACCGCCGCCACCTGGGTGAACGCCGCGTCGAACACCTGCGCTGTCCCGCCGGAGCCGAAGAGCGTCTGCACCAGCCGCTCCCAGCGCGCGCCGTCGGCGACCTGCGTGTCGGAGAAGCCGGCGAGGTACGACTGACCGCTGCCCGGGACGCGGTCGAGGTCGACGGCGATCTGCACCTGAATCGGCGCGCCGCTGAGACTCGCTCCCGGCGTGCGGCGCAGCAGGAAGAACACGCCCGTCGCGTCGCCCGTCACCTGAAACGAAGCGATGTCTGCCACCACCTCGGGCATCGAGAGGTCGGTGCGCGTGTCGGCGAGCGCGTCACGCCACACCCACTCGCCGCGGCCGTTCGCGTCGCGGACGACGAGGCCGAGGTTGTCGGCGTTGGGCGTGCGTGCGCTCCACTCGGCTGGAGAGCCGTCGACGGTGACGGGGTGGGCGAGCGCCAGCGACGACGCGAGCAGCAGGGCAGAAGGGACGATGCGCATGAGTGGCTCCGGAGGCCGCACCGTACTCGCGAAGGCCCCGCGCCGCGCCTCCGACTGTCACTCGGGCAACGCGGTGAGCTCCTCGAGCAGCTGCGCGGAGTCCTTCAGCTCGGCGCGCTGGTGCGGGAGCGTCTCGAGGAACCCGACCCCGTCCGCGAGGTTCCCGAAGACGCGCAGCGGGCGCGGCAGCGAAGACAGCATCACGATGCCGTTGACCGTCATGCGGATCATCTGGCCGGCGAGCCCTCCAGCTCTCACCACGATGGCGGTGCCGAGGTAGCGCGCGGCCTCGCGCGTGAAGAGGTCGATGAAGGCCTTCTGGTTCTCGCGTGAAGCGTTCAGTGGGCGCAGCGGGCCGCCCAGCTTCGGGATGTAGACGAGCACCGAGACGGGCGCCTGCCGCTCCATCACCTCGAGCACCAGCCGGCCACAGTCCTCGAAGGCGCGGTCGTCCGGAGGCTCCCGCATGAGGAGGACGACGAGGTGCGCGCGCTCGGCGACCAGCAGCTCCGGCCGGTTCAGGAGGACCTTCACCTCGAAACGCTAACGGGGGCCTTTCGGCGTCGCCGGGGACGGCTCAGGTGGTGCTGACCGCGCCGGTGGGAGCGAGCTCGGCGGCGGGCTGCGTCGCCTCGCGCTCGAGCTGCTCGAAGGCGGCGACGATGCGCTCGCGCACCTGCTCCTTGAGGCGCGGGAGATCGGCCAGCGTGAGGCCGGTGGTGGGGACGGGCTCGAGCACCTTCACCACCGCCCTGGCTTCGCCGAACCACAGGCTGCCCTTGGGGCGGCAGGCGCGGGTGCCGTAGACGGCGAGCGGCAGCAGCGGGCGCTGCGCCTCGATGGCGAGCTGGAACGCGCCGTCCTTGAAGGCCTGGATCTTCCCGTCGGGCGAGCGGGTCCCCTCGGGGAAGATCATCACGCTGACGCCGGCCTTCAGCGTCTTGTGGCACTCCTGGAACATCTGCTCGACCGACGCGCGCTCGCCGCGGCGCAGCGCGATGTCACCGCCCGCGCGCATGAGCCAGCCGATGAGCGGCAGCTTGAAGAGCTCCTCCTTGGAGATCCACCGCATGTCCCACGGCAGCGACGAGAGGAGGAACGGATCAGCCGTCGACTGGTGGTTGGCGACGACGACGAAGGCCTCGGTGTCGATGCCGGCGGGCTTCGGGCCCTCCACGCGGAACTTCCACAGCGGGTTCAGCGTGCTGGTGGTGCGGCCGAAGCGGCGCATCCACTGGCCGCGCACGCGCATCCCGGGGTCCTTCTTGCTGAACAGCGCCACCAGCGCCATCGGCAGCACGAACAGCACCGCCATGAGGAAGAACTCGAAGTACGCGTACAGACCCAGCAGGACTCGTCGCATGGCCTCACCGTGCCAGCGCTCCGTCATGGAAGCGTCACGGCTCCGGGGGGCCCGTGACGCGCCACAGCATCAGGGCCCGTAGGTCCACGCCGCGTTGGTCTGCGAGCCGCCGCTGCCCGCGAAGCCCCCGAAGAGGAAGGCGCGCGAGAGCGTGGGGTTCCAGATCATCGGCGCGCGCGCGACGGTGGGGCCCTGCCGCATGTAGCGCCAGGTGGAGCCGTTGAGCTCCCAGGTGTCGGAGAGCATCGAGGCGTTCCCGCTCGTGTTGCCCCCGTGCACGATGATGGTGTTGCGCGTCGGGTGCACGGTGACGGCGGCGTCGAGGCGGCCCGGTGGCGTGACGCCGGTGATGGTGCGGCGGGCCCACGCGGTGCCGCTCCATTCCCACACCTCGCTGTTGGCGACGCCGCCGTTCGACTCGCCGCCGATCGCCACCACCTTCTGCGCGACCGGGTCGAAGACCATCGCCACGCCCATGCGCCCGGTGGGGCCTGTCGTCGCGCGCTGCGTCCACGTGGTGCCGTTCCATTCCCAGGTGTCGGACAGCCGCGTGAGGCTCGAGGACCAGCCGCCGTAGACCACCACCACCTGGCGCACCGGGTCGTACGCCATCGCGTGGTACGAGCGCGCCGGCGGCGACGTGGCGGGCGTGGCCTGCGACCAGTTGGTGCCGCTCCACAGCCAGGTGGAGTTCTCCATCGACGACGAGCCGCTGCTGCCGCCGAAGAGCACCACGTTGCCGCGCGCCTGGTCTCGCGCCCACGAGTACACCGTGCGGTACGGCCCGGGCGTCGTGGGAGACTTCTGGGTCCACGTCGAGGCGAGCCATTCCCACGTGTCATTGGTCGCGGAGCCGCCCTGATACCCGCCGTGGATGAAGGCGCGGTTGAGCGTCGGGTCCCACACCATGCCGTGGTTGGCGCGCGCGGGCGGCCACGTGCCCGACACCGGCACCAGCGTCCAGCTCACCGACGGGTCTACACAGCTGAGCCCATCGCCGGAGTAGCCCGCGTTGCACGCGCAGGTGCGCGAGCCCGGGGTGTTGGTGCACGTCGCCGCGTAGAGGTGACAGCCGCCGTTGTTCGTCGCGCACTCGTCGACGTCGGTGCACGTCACGCCGTCGCCGGTGAAGCCCGAGTTGCACGTGCAGGTGCGCGAGCCGGCCGTGTTGGTGCAGCTCGCGTTGGCGCTGCAGCCGCCGTTGTTGGTGAGGCACTCGTTGACGTCGCTGCAGGTGAAGCCGTCGCCGGTGTAGCCGGCGTTGCAGGCGCAGGTGCGCGAGCCCGGCGTGTTGGTGCAGGTCGCCGTGCCCACCGCGCAGCCGCCGTTGTTGGTGGCGCACTCGTTGAGGTCGGTGCAGGTGACGCCGTCGCCGGAATAGCCGGCGTTGCACGCGCAGGTGCGGGAGCCGATGGTGTTGGTGCAGCTCGCGTTGGCGCTGCAGCCGCCGTTGTTGGTGAGGCACTCGTTGACGTCGGTGCAGCTGAACCCGTCGCCGGTGTAGCCGGCGTTGCAGGCGCAGGTGCGCGAGCCGGGCAGGTTGGTGCAGGTCGCGGTGGGCGCGCAGCCGCCGTTGTTCACCGTGCACTCGTTGATGTCGATGCACGTGACGCCGTTGCCCGAGAAGCCGGTGTTGCAGGCGCAGGTGCGCGAGCCGACGGTGTTGGTGCAGCTCGCGTTGGCGCTGCAGCCGCCGTTGTTGGTGAGGCACTCGTTGACGTCGGCGCAGGTCAGCCCGTCGCCCGCGTAGCCCGCGTTGCAGGCGCAGGTGCGGGAGCCCGGCGTGTTGGTGCACGTCGCCGTGCCCATCGCGCAGCCGCCGTTGTTGGTCGCGCACTCGTTGACGTCGGTGCAGGTCACGCCGTCGCCGGTGAAGCCCGCCCGGCAGGTGCAGGTGCGCGAGCCGTCGGTGTTGGTGCAGGTCGCGTTGACGCTGCAGCCGCCGTTGTTGATGGTGCACTCGTTGATGTCGACGCACTGGCCGTTCACCAGCCGGTAGCCCTGCTCACAGCTCAGCCCGCACGTGCCGGCGGTGCAGCTCGTCAGCCCGTGCGCGGAGGTCGGGCACGCCACGCAACTCGAGCCACACGAGGTGATGGCCGTGTCGGACACGCAGGTCTGGCCGCAGGTGTGCTGGCCCGACGCGCACTGGCAGGCGCCGGCGACACAGCTCGCGCCCATCGGGCAGTCGTTGACGGTGCGGCAGCCGGGCTCACACTGGCGTGAGGTCGGGCTGCATGTGAAGCCGGGGCCGCAGCTCGCGCCGGCCGTGGTGCAGTCGGTCGGCAGCAGCGCGCAGGTGCCGCGATCGCACACCCGGCCCGGGTCGCACACGCGCCCGCAGGTGCCACAGTTCGACTCGTCAGCCAGCGTGTCGGTGCAGGTACCGTTGCAGTCGAGGAGCGTCCCCGCGCACGCCCCGGCGTCGGGCGCCATGCCGCCGCCGCCGCCGCCGGTCGCCGAGCCGCCGCCGGTCGCGGAGCCGCCGCCGGTCGCAGCGCCGCCGCCGGTCGCGGAGCCGCCGCCTCCGCCGGTTGCGGAGCCGCCGCCTCCGCCGGTCGCAGAGCCGCCACCCGTCGCCGAGCCGCCACCCGTCGCCGAGCCACCGCCCGTCGCCGAGCCACCGCCCGTCGCCGAGCCACCACCCGTCGCCGAGCCACCACCGCCGCCGATGCCGCTCGAGTCACGGCACGCGCCGAGGGAGCAGATCTCCCCCGCGGAGCAGACGTCGCAGGTGGCGCCACCGACGCCGCAGGCCGCGGCGAGCGAGCCGCTCTGGCACGTCCCGCTCGCGTCGCAGCAGCCGGCGCAGCTCGACGGGGTGCACGACGCGGTGGGGGGAGAACAGGCGGCGAGCAGCGAGAGCGCGGCGACGAGCACTGACAGGCGGAGCATCCCGCCGTCATACCCTCGCCACCGCGCCGACACGAGGGTCAGCGACCCGCGGCGCGCTCGGCCGACTGGGCGCGCTCGATGCTCTCGAACAGCGCCTTGAAGTTGCCGCCGCCGAAGCCCTTGTCGCCCTTGCGCTGGATGAGCTCGTAGAAGAACGGGCCCGACTCGCGGTCCTTCATGAGCTGGCCGTTCTCCTTCATGAAGATCTGGAGCATGTACTGATGCTCCTTGTGCCCATCGATGAGGATCTGCAGCTCGCGCAGGTCTTCGAGCTTCTCGTCGATGCGCTTGATGCCGCCCTTGTCGAGCCGCTCCGGGAGGTAGTCGTAGTAGGCGCCCGGCGTCGAGAGGAAGTCGAGCCCCGGCGTGGCGCGCATGCTGCGCACGGTGCCGACGATGTCCTTCACGATGAGCGCCAGGTGCTGGATGCCCTCGCCGCGCTGATCCTCGACGAAGACGTTGATCTGCGACTGCTTGAAGCGCGGGCGCGAGGGCTCGTTGTTCGCGAACTTCACCGTGCTCTGCGGGTCCCACATCACCACCGACTTGAGGCCGGTGCCGTGCTGGTCGCCCCTGGCGATCTCCTCCTCGGTGTGGAACGCGATGTTCCAGAACTCCTCGAAGCCCATGACGTGCTTCATCCACAGCACCATCGGGCGGAGCGTGCGGAAGTTCGAGGTGATGTGGTCGATCTTCGCGAAGCCGAAGCGGTTCTTCCCGCCGCGCGGCGTGGCGTGCGCGACGTAGCCCGGGTACCAGGCGTCGTAGCCGTCACGCTGCACGAAGCGGAAGGTGGTGTTCCCGAACGGCGTGGTGATGCTGAAGAACGCGAGCTTGCCGCCCTTCTCGTCGGTGAAGCGCTGGATCTCGTCGTCGATGATGGTGCCGCCGCGCTCCTCCATGAGGCGGAAGACCTTCTCGACGTCGCGCACGAGGAAGTTCACCGTGCCCACGCCTTCCGGGTGCTTCTTGAGCCAGCGCCACGCGCGCCCGCCCTCGCCGACCGGCGCCGAGCAGATGAGCGTCACGTCGTTCGCGTTGAACACGACCGAGTGCTGGCGGCCGCGCTTCGTGAGCTCCGGGCTCGACTCGCCGAGCTCCGCGAAGTCCATCAGCTCCGTGTAGAAGCGGCGCGTCCGCGCCATGTCGTGCACGTACCAGTGCACCGATTCGACCTTGATGATTCCGAGCGATTCCATGGGGTGTGTCTCCTGATCAGGCGGGGACGGCGTCAGGCTGCGCGTCGGGGGCGGCGGCGCGCACGAAGTCGAGCTTCATGCACTCTGCCTCGACGCGGACCAGCGTGGGGAAGCGGTGGGGGTCGACGCTCGCGAAGCGGCGCGCGCCGAAGAGCTGCGGCAGGAGGCAGGCGTCGGCGAAGGTGAAGTCGTCGCCAATCAGGCAGCGGCCCGCGGTGTCCTTCGCCATCGCCTCGAGGGCGTCGAGGCCCTGGCCGATCCACTTCTCAGACCAGGCCTTCGGGTCGCCCTGCAGCGCGTCGCGCACGTGGTTGAGCACCTGCAGGTTATGCAGCGGCTGAATGCCCGAGTTCACCGTCTCGACCATCGCCCGCATGCGCGCGCGCAACAGCGGCGTCTTCGGGAAGAGCGGCGGCGTCGGGTACTTCTCTTCGAGGTACTCGGCGATGGCCACCGACTGCGGCAGCAGCACCGTCTTGCCGTCCTCGACCGTCTCGAGCACCGGCACGCTGTGCCACGGGTTGCGCGAGACGTGCGCCGGGTCGTGCTGCTCACCCTTGACCAGGTTCACCGCGACGTACTCGTACTTCAGGCCTTTGAAGCCGAGCGCGAGCCGTACGCGGTAGCTCGCCGAAGACCGCCAGTAGTTGAAGAGCCTCATGAGGTCGGCGGGGTGTGGCAACCGACCTGAGGCAAGTCAAGTGAGCGTGCTGCCGCAGTGCGGCGCGATTCTCAGGGCACCGCGGTGCCGTCGAAGAAGCTGAGCGCCCTCGCCGTCGCGCGCAGGCCGACCTCCGAGCCGAGTCGGCGCCCGGTGTAGTCGTCGGCGGTGATGTGAATGCCGCCCCAGATGCGCGACTGCCCGGCCTGGTCGGCCGCGTCGAAGTACGTCGCCCACTGGAGCGTGATGGGCGCGGTCGGCCCCTGCTCGAAGGTGAGGTACGTCGTCGGCGCGGTGAAGCCCGCGAGGCCACCGGGGAAAAAGGCCGAGCCGGTGAGCGCGGTGAGCACCTCGGCGCCCGCGCGGCTGAAGGTGCTGTGCCCCGAGATGAAGCCGGGGAAGGCCGGGGTGACGAAGGTGCGGCGCTGGTAGGGCACCCACTCCACCGCGCGGATCCAGTCGACCCCGCCGATGGTGTGGCGGCGATCTCCCGGCTCGCCGCGCCAGGTGCGGATGGCGACGTGCCCCACGTACGCCTTGAGCCGCTCGTGGCGCTGGCCGGGCGCCGCGCTCTGCTCGGTGACGAGCTCGATCAACCCCGGCACCAGCGGCAGGCCCATCGGGTGGTAGCGCGGGCCGGTGGGCTCCGACGACTGCCCGAGCTGCGCCATGTAGCGGATGAGCGAGATGGGCCGCGAGCACTGGTACACGCGCTTGGTGCCCCACGCGACGATGGCCGCGTCGTGCACCGCGCCGTTGAGCGCGAGGTAGAGCTTCACGTCCCACTCCAGCGGCGACAGCGGCGTGCCCTGGCCCTGCCACCGGCGCTCGAAGCCGGGCGTGTCGGCGACCTGGTTGGCGAGCACGTTCCAGTGGCCCGGCGGCGTCTCGCTCTTCGGTCCGTCAGCCCAGAACTCCGCCAGCACACGGCCGAAGTCGGCGCGCAGCACGCGGTGCGCCTCGTACGGCTGGCCGGTGGCGGGGTTCATCGCGTGGCCGGTGCCGTCGTCGGCGCCCAGCGAGTTGTTGCCCAGCGCGCCGGGGCTCAGGTCGATGGTGGTGGTGTCGCTCGGGTCGAGCCAGCCCGACTTGCGGATGACGTCGACGACCATCGGCTTCATCGCGTCGTCGAAGGCCGGCACCACGCCGGCGTCGAGGTAGATGGTGCCGCCGTCCTCGAGCGGCGCGCCGAGCGCGAAGGGCCGCACGTGGCCCCAGTTCGCGCCGATGTAGCCCTGCACACCGCCCGGCTGCACGATGCCGTTCTGCGTGACGGCCTGCGCGAGGTTGAGCGGCTGCCACTTCGAGGGGTCGGTCATCGTGGTGCCCGGCAGGTCGACCACCAGCGGCGGGTTGAGCGGCGTCCAGCTCGGGTCGGCGTAGTTCGCGCCCTCGTTCGCGCCGTCGTCGCGGTGCGCGGCGATGATGGCCGCGGCCACGCGGTTGCCGAGCGCCACGCCGGAGCCGCCGGTCGCGGTGCGATCGTTCGGGTCGAGGGCCAGCTTCTGCATGAAGGCGTGGAAGCAGGCCATCGAGGTCGCGCCGCCGATGGCGCTGGCGTAGCGGTGCTCGAGCACGCGCAGCGCCGCGTAGCTGATGGCGACGTCGCGCTGGTGCTCGAGGTCGCTGCCGGCGCTGACCTTCTCGCGCACGAAGACGCCGTCGGCGGTCGCGTCGAAGGCCGCCCACGCGTCGTACATCGCCGCCGACACGTGGAACAGGTTGCGCGCGTGCACCCCGGGGCGCGGCGTGTCGCGACGAATGGCGTACAGCAGCTGCTCGTTCCACCGCCGCGCGATGGACTTACCGGGCGCGGGGTCGACGTCGTCGGCGGGGCAGGCGACGGGCGGCACGACGGGCTCGGGCTGGGTGTACGTCGGCACGTCGGTCGCCGAGCGCACCAGCACCACCCCGTGGTTGAGCGACGGCGAGATGACGTTGCCGCCCACCGCCCACACCCGGCCCGCGGCGTCGACCGCCACCGCGTGGAGCGACTCCGCCGAGATGGGCTGCGTGCCCTTCGCGACCTGCCAGCCCTTGCTCGTGCGCTCGAGCACCAGCCCGCCCGCGCCGACCGCCCAGCCCTCGGTGGCGGAGGTGCGGAAGACGCCCTGCACGAGGTCGAGCTCCGACGGCGCGGCGCTGCTCACCGAGCTGCCGTCACCGTCGAAGATGACGCCCTGCGCGTTGCCGCCGACGAGCGACAGCTGCCCGCCCGCGCCGTGCACGGTGAAGAAGCGCTCGGTGCTGCCGGTGGCGACGACGGAGAAGGCCGACTCCCCGGCGCCCTTGCGGAGCAGCGCGCCGCGATCTCCCACCACCCACACCGTGCCGCTCGCGTCGCCCCACACCTTGAGCAGCGCGGGCGTCTCGGCGTCGGCGCGCAGCGGCACGCCCGACGGGAGCAGCACGTTGGTCACCGTGTCGCCCTCGAGCCGCCAGATGAAGCCCTCGCGCCCCGCCGCGCCGCCGACGAGCCACGCGTCGCGCGCGGAGCTGCCCCACAGCCCGAAGATGGTCTGCTTGCCGAGCGAGGGCGTGGCGAGGCGCGTGAAGTGCTCGCCATCGCTGCGCAGCAGGAGGCCGGAGGTGCCGCCCATCAGCGCGCTCCCGTCGGGGAAGGCCTGCACCCACCACAGGTCACCTTCGAAGCCCGTCGCCAGCCGCGTCACCTGGTCGCCGACGGAGCGCAGCACCAGCGGGCCCTTGCCGCGGTCGGCGCCCACCACCCAGACCGCGTTCGGCTCGGCAGACACGCTGAGCGCCGCCTCGTCGAGCTCGCTGGCGATCGTCCGCCAGGTCGGGGTGACGGGCGTGGGGCAGCCGGACAGGGCGACGAGCGCCAGCAGGGTGGCAATGGCGCGGCGGAGGACCGACACGGAGGTCATGAATGTCTCGGAGAACTGAGAGGGGCGGCGGAGAAGCGGGGGGAAACGCTGCGGTCGCGGCGCAGCCTTACACGCGGCGTGCCGCTCACTGACGGCGAACGACGTCCAGCCGGGCGCGGGCGCCGAGGAAGCCCGGCTCGAGGGTGAGCGAGCGCTCGTAGGCGGCGATGGCGGCCTCGCGATCTCCGGCGGCGGCGCAGGCCTCAGCCTGGAGGAACCACGCGCGCGAGTCGGACGGCGCCAGGGCAATCAACTGCGCGGCCGCGTGGAGCGCCTCGTCGGAGCGCTGCGCGCGGAGGAGGTGCTCCACGGCGATCTTCCAGTTCGCGGTGGTGGGGCGGTGTTCCACGGCGGCGCGGAAGCCGGCGCGCGCGGCCTCGTACTGGTGGAGCGCGTCGAAGAGCTCGGTGGGCGCCATCGGGCCGCGGAGCTGGTCGAACTCCTCGAGGAACAGCGCGCGCCAGGCCTCGGCTGCGCGCGCGTCGCGGGCGTGGGTGAGCGCGCTCGCGCGCAGGAGCTTCGCGCGCGCCCGGGCACCGAAGAGGAAGACCCGGCGCAGGAGCTCGGGCGAGGCGAGCAGCCGGTCCCAGGCGGCGACGGCCTCCGCGTCGCGCGCGAGCTTCGTCAGCAGCTCGGCCTGCAGGAAGCGGAGGTCTGCGTCGTCGGGCCGCGCGGCGAGCACCTGCTCCGCGGCGGCCAGCGCGTCTTCGTGGCGGCCGAGGCGCGCGAACGAGCTCGCGGCGGCGCGCGTGGCGGCGAGGTCCATCGGCGCGCGCTCCGCGGCGACGACCAGCGAGTCGAGCGCGCCCTCGTGGTCGCCCAGCTTCGCCAGCGTCTCGCCGCGGAGCCGCTGCGCGTGGAGGTGCTCCGGCTCGAGGGCGAGCGCGCGATCGAACGCCTCGACCGCGCGCCGCAGATCGTCCCGATAGTCGGACGCGGTGTCCGCGCTGCGCGAGAGCTCGAGCGCGTCGAGCCCGTGTTGCACCCACTCAGCGGCGGTCTGCGGCGCGGTGCCCATCGGCGCGCGATGCTACTTCACGCGCGCATCACGGCTCGACGGGGTAGTCGGTGTAGCCCTTCTCGTCGGGCGTGTAGAAGGTCGCGAAGTCGGGCGTGGCGAGCGGGCGCCCCTCGCGCAGCCGGGTCGGCAGCCGCGGGTTGGCGATGAAGGGGCGGCCGAAGGCGATGAGGTCGGCGCGGCCCTCGGCGAGCGCGGCGTTCGCCTGGGCGAGGTCGAAGCCGCCGGCGAGGATGAGGGTGCTCCCGAAGGCGCGGCGGATCTTCTCCTTCACGCTCCCGGGCACCTTCGGCGCGCCGAGCGCCGAGTGGTCGACGACGTGCATGTACGCCAGCCCGAGCTTGCGCAGCTCGCGGGCGAGCGCCTCGTGCACCTCTTCCACCTGCACGTCATCGGACCGCATGCCGCTGGCGGTGCCGTACGGCGAGACGCGAATGCCGAGGCGCTCGCCGCCGATGCGCGCGGCGGCGCGGCGGGCGACCTCGACCGGGAAGCGGATGCGGTTCTCGACGCTGCCGCCCCACGCGTCGGTGCGCTGGTTGGCCGCGGTGTTGAGGAACTGTTCGAGGAGGTACCCGTTCGCGGCGTGGAGCTCGACGCCGTCGAAGCCCGCCTCCATCGCCAGCTGCGCCGAGCGCGCGTACGCCTCGGTGGCGCGCTCGATGTCCTCCGGCGTCATCGCCTCGGCGGTGGGCACCGGGAGCTGCCCCTTGCCGTCGACCCACATCTTGCTGTCCCACGCCACCGCCGACGGGCCCAGCACGCGCGCGCCCGGCGGCAGGTTGTCGGGGTGCCCCACGCGCCCGGTGTGCATCAGCTGCACGACGATGCGCGAGCCCGCGGCGTGCACCGCGTCGGTCACCTTCTTCCAGCCCGCGACCTGCGCCGCGTCGAACAGCCCGGGAATGCGCGCGTAGCCGAGGCCGTCGGGCGACGGCGACGTTCCCTCGGTGATGATGAGGCCGGCCTCCGCCCGCTGCGCGTAGTACTTCGCCATCAGCTCGTTGGGCACGTTGCCGATGGCCCGGGAGCGCGTCATCGGCGCCATCACCACGCGGTTGGGCAGCGTCAGACGGCCGAGCGTCCAGGGAGAGAAGAGGTTCGGGGCATTGGTCATGGGAAGATCTCGTGCGAGAGCGGAGTGGAAAAGCCGGGGTTAGTTTCTTTCGGGCAAGAAATAAAAATCGACGTGCGGCCTGTCAAGGCGATGAGCGAGTCATGGGACGACCACGAGAAGTGACGGACGAGCAGATCGTCGAGGCCGCGCGGCGCTGCTTCCTCGAGCGGGGCGCGAGCGTCTCGGCGGCAGACATCGCGCGCGAGCTCGGGGTCAGCCACACCACGCTCTTCAACCGCTTCGGCTCGAAGGAAGGGCTGATGCTGGCGGCGCTCGGGCCTCCGAAGGAGCTCGACTGGGCCGCGGCGCTCGAGGGCGGCCCCGACGCGCGGCCGATTCGCGAGCAGCTCGTCGAGCATACGAAGGCGATGTCGCACTACTTCCGCGAGCTGCAGAGCGGCTTCGGCGTGCTTCAGGCGGCGGGCGTCGACCCGGCGCGGGCGTACAAGGACCGCAAGGGCGAGTCGGCGCCGGAGCAGGCGTACCGCGCGCTGGTGGCGTGGCTGGTGCGCGCGCAGAAGCAGGGCCGGCTCGCGAAGTGCGACGCCGACACGCTGGCCTCGACCATCGTCAGCGCGATGCACGGCTGGGCCTTCACCCTGCGGGTGTGCGGCCGGTCGAGCAGCCCCGGCGCGAACGACCGCAACGTCGAGCGCTTCATCGAGCTGCTGTGGAACGGCATCGGCGGGGCGAAGTCATGAGGGCACGCCACGCGCTGCTGCTGACGCTGGTGCCGCTGCTCGCGCTCGCGGGCCCGAAGGCGCCGAAGAAGAAGAAGGCCCCGCCGCCGTCGCCCGCCGCCGAAGCGGAGATCAAGCAGGCGCTCGACTCGACCCAGGCGAAGGTCGGCGGCTGCGTGGTGAACGGCATCGAGCCCGGGCTCGCCACGTGGACGCAGGTGGTGAGGCTCAAGGTGGTGGTCAACGGCGTGGGGCAGGTGACGCTCGAGGCGGCGCTCGAGCCGGCGAACGCCAACGCCGCGAAGACGAAGGCCTGCATCGAGGACGCGCTGCGCGCCGCGAGCTTCCCCGCGACGCACGCCCCGATGGTCACCGTCGAGCGCGAGTGGACCTTTCGCATGCAGTGACGGGCGTTTCCGAGCGCGCCTAACGAATTCCCGGCTCGGGGATTCCCTGTCCTGAAGATGCCCACCCCCGTCCCCAGGCTGCGGCTCGTTCCGCTCGACGAGAGCGACGAAGCGTTGCTCCTCGCGACCGCGCGGGGCGAGCGGGCCGCGTTCCGCCAGTTCGCCGATCGGCACGCCCGGCGGCTCCGGGCGTTCTGCGCCCGGCACGTCGCCGACGCTTCCGTCGCGGAAGACCTCGCCCAGGACGTGCTGGTGACGGTGTGGGAAGCGCGCGCGTCCTTCAAGGGCGGCGACGCGGTGGCCTGGCTCTACACGCTCGCCCTCAACCGCTGCCGCAAGCACCTGCGCAGCTGGAAGCGCTGGCTGCGCCTGACGCGGGAGCCGGTGGTGCCTCCGTCGCCTCCGCCCAGCCCGCTCGACGCGGTGGAGCAGGTGGCCCTCACCGCCGCGGTGAGCGCCGCCGTCGACACCCTGCCGCCGGGGCAGCGCGAGGCGCTCGCGCTCCGCTTCGAGGCGCAGCTCGACTACCGGGCGGTGGGCGAGGTGCTCGGCTGCAGCGAAGGCGCCGCCCGCGCCCGCACCTTCGAGGCCATCCGCACGCTGCGCGCGACCTTTCAGGAGGCTCCATGAGCTGCCCCACGCCCGAGACCTGGGTCGCCTTCATCGCTGGCGACGTGCAGGGCGCGGCGCGCGAAGAGCTCGTCGCGCATGCCCGCGGCTGTGCCACCTGTCGTGGCGCGCGCGGCCCCGCCGCCCCGCCCCGCGCCACCTGGGAGAGGCGCAGCAGGCTGC
>JBMORD010000156.1:0-15025 GCA_049322495.1 Myxococcota bacterium
ATCTGCACCGCGGAGGGCGGGGCGCGCGTGCTGCGGGAGACGGGGGCGGCGGGGCTGATGCTCGGCCGCGGGGCGATGCGCGATCCGCTCCTCTTCGAGCGGCTGCGTGGTCGCGCGACGGACACGCCCTCAGGTGCCGAGCGGAGGGCGGTGAGCCAGCGCTACCTCCGCGCGCTGGCGCACCGGTACGGCGCGCTCTTCGGAGGCGACGCGCAGGTGCTGGCGAGCCTCAAGGCGGCGGTCGCGGCGATGGAGACGCCGGACGACGAGCGGGCCTTCAAGCCGCTCCGCAAGGCGCGCGACGTCGAGGGGTTCCTCGAGGCGGTCGAGGCGCTGACGGATCAGCCGGCCGGGTAGACGCGCTCCCGCGGGAGCAGCCGCTCCGCGTGGTCCCAGGCGCCCTCGCTGCGCAGCGCTGCGATGCGGTGCACGAGCGGGGTGACGTCGTCGAGGCGGGCGATCCACTCCGTGGCGTACTGCTTCGCCACGCCGCGCCCGAGCCCGAGCTGCAGCGAGCGGTGCTCGAGCTTGCCACCCCGGAGGCTCCGCTCGGGATCCCACTGGACGCGCAGGTCAGCCTGCACTCCACCGAGCGACGTCGACACCGCCGCCGCGACCGCAGCGTCGAAGGCCGCGCGCTTCACGTGGACCGCGACCACGCGCTCCTGGTTCGGCTTCGTGGCCCAGCCGCAGCGCTCCATCATCCAGAGGAAGGACGGCTTCACCCACGTCATGCGGCCGTAGCTGAACGGTGGCACGAAGCGCTGCGCCGCGAGGGCCGCGTCGACGATCGCGTGGTTGAAGGCCTGGTAGACGACGATCGTCTCGGCGTCGAAGCGCGCGCGGATCTGATGGGAAGGAATGCGCATGCCCGCCCGACGGCGCCAGAATCAAGTGTCTGACACTTGATTCGGAGTCGTGACGCGCCAGCCGCGACAGGCGCACTCGGCCTCCAGCTCCCGCGCGTGGAGCTCGTGACGGGTCGCCGCCAGCTCGTCTCCCGCCTGACGCTGGAGCTCGCTCAGGGCGCGCAGCAGCCGCACGAACGCGGCGGCACGCTCGGGCCTCTCAAGCAGGTCCAGCGCTGAGCGCGCGTCGAGCATCGCCAGCACGTCGAACTCCATGCCGAGCGTTTGACCGCAGCCCTGCTTCAACAAATCAACGCCCCGGGTGGGGTTCCCCAGCTTGAGCGCGCGATGCTGCGCATGAGGAAGTCGTCGCGGAGCTTCATCGCCCGTCAGGGTCACCACGAACTCGCGCGGCGCAAGGCTCAGATTCCCGAGGGGGCCCGACAAGGGCGTCCGACGCTCGACCGGTGTGGCCCGCCGGCTGTCCGGCGCGCGACGCGACGGCACGCGTTCTGCTACCTCCGCGCGCGCGAGGGCTCCGTGTTCCGACTGACGATCGTCTGCTGTGCCACCCTGTTGGCGGCGTGCTCCACGCCTGCGCCGTCGTCGCGTGATGCGGGGGCCGATGCGGGCGCTGACGCTGGCCCGTCTCAGCCTGAGTGGCGGTTGGTGCTCAGCGAGCTCCCGGCGACGCTCCTCTCGGCCTGGGAGTCGAGCGACGGCGTGCTCTACGCGGTGGGCGGCACGGCGACGCGCGCGATGGTGCTGCGCCACGATCGCGATGGCTGGTGGGAGATGGATCCCGGGACGACCGACACCCTGTGGTGGGTGCACGGCTTCTCGGCGATGGACGTGTACGCGGTGGGGGCCCGGGGCGTGGTGACGCACTTCGACGGCACGCGCTGGACGGTGCTGCGCGAGGGCGGGGACGAGACGCTCTTTGGCGCGTGGGGCGCGACGAAGGATCAGCTGGTCGCGGTCGGCGGTGTGGTCACCGTCAGTCAGCCCCGCGCGACGATCGTCGAGCGCTCCGCCGGCTGGAATGAGGTGCCGACCGGCGGCCTGCCGAGCGGCGTCGCGCTGTTCAAGCTCTGGGGGCGATCGCCGAACGAGCTGGTGGTGGTCGGTGAGAAGGGCCTCGTCGCGCGCGGCCTGCCCGGCGCGTGGACGGTGGAGGCGACGCCCACCACCGAGCGGCTGACGACGGTGCACGGCGCGGGCGACGCGCTCTACGCGGTGGGTGGGTTGCTCGAGCCGGTCGCGCTGCGCTTCGTGAACGGCGCGTGGCGACGGTTCGCCGTCCCGGGGACGCCGCAGCTGCTCAACGGCGTCGCGGTGAGCGCCACGGGAGAGGCCGTGCTGGTCGGGCTCGAGGGCTACCTCGCCGAAGGCGCGGTCGAGTCGTTCGTGATGCGGGCTCCGCTCACGCGCCGCGGGCTCCACGGCGTCGTCGCCACGCGCTCGGGCTTCGTCGCGGTCGGCGGAGATCTCCTGGGGAGCTTCGGCCACGGCGTGGTGCTCGCGCGGGGCGACGCGCTCGCCGGCTCGTCGATCCAGCGCTGGCCGTGGGCTGGAGTGCCTCTCGATGGCGGGGTGGAGCCGGAGGACGCGGGCGCCGACGCGGGCACTGACGGCGGGCCTCCGGAGCCGCCGGACGGTGGCTGGCTGAGCCCCGGTGCGTCCTGCGATGAGCGCCCGGGCGATTGCGACCCACGGCTCAACCTGAGCTGCTGGTTCGTCTTCGGGCCCTACAAGAGCTACTGCGGGGCCGCATGCACCGACGTGAGCGAGTGCGGCGCGTATGGCGCGGGAGCGTGCTGCAAGCTGCCCGGTCCCCAGGTAACTCAGACCGTATGCCTGCCGGAGATCGCCTGCGACGCCGGAACCTGAGCCTCCTCGGCGCGCTGCTGCTCGCGGCGTGCGTGCGTGCTCCGCCGGTCGTCGAGCCCCCAGCGCCCCCGCCTCCCGACGAGCTCACGCTCGAACGCACGGCCTGTGCCGGGAGTTGTCCGGTCTACGTGCTCACCGTGCAGGCCGACGGTCACGTGCACTTCGTCGGCGTCAAAGACGTCGCGCTCGTCGGGGTGCGCGAGTGGCGCATCGAGCCCGCGTTTGCGCGGCACCTCTTCGGTGAGCTCGAACGCGCCGGCTTCTTCGAGCTCGCGCCGCGCTACCCGACCGAGGTCGAGGAGTTCCCCGGGCTGGTGCTGACCGTGCGGCGCGACGGGCGGAGTCACCGGGTGCAGCTCGGGGGTGAAGGCACCGCGGCGCTGGCTCGCGACGTGCGCGCGGAGCAGTTGCTGAAGCGGCTCGCGACGACGGTCGACAAGCTCACCGGTTGCGGGCGCTTCGTCGAGATCGACTCGAAGCGCACCGGCGGTGGCTGCACCGACTGAAACCTTGAGCGGTGTGTGGAGCCAGACGGGTGATTGACGCCTGTGCGACGACGCGTGAAGGTGCCGCCGGTTCCTCGCCACAGGAGAATCGTCATGCAGGCTCCCAACGACACCCCCGCCGTCCGTCGCGCGTACGACGTGCTCCGCAAGGCGGCGAACGAGAAGTCGTACCTCGACGCCGATGCGCGCGAGGATCTCCTCGAGCGGCTCGCGAAGCTGATTCAGAAGCACGCGGACGACATCGTCGCGGCGATCAACGACGACTTCGGCAACCGCGTGGCCTTCGAGTCGCGCTCCGCTGACGTGGTGATCCCCCTCGACGCGGCCCGGCACGCGCGCCGCCACGTGCGCGAGTGGATGCAGCGCCGCACCGTGCCGTCACACCCGCTCTTCACGCCGTCGCACGCCTTCATCGAGCCGCTCCCGCTCGGCGTGGTGGCGATCATCGCGCCGTGGAACTACCCGGTGAACCTCGCGCTGGCCCCGCTCGCGGCCGCCTTCGCCGCCGGCAACCGCGTGCTCATCAAGCCGTCGGAGCTGACCCCGAAGACCTCGGCGCTGCTCGCGCGCACCGTGTCCGACTTCTTCCGCCCGGAGGAGTGCATCGTGGTGCAGGGCGGCCCGGAGATCGCGCGCGAGGTCACCTCGCTGCCGTTCGATCACATCCTCTTCACGGGCTCGACGAACGTCGGGCGCCTGGTGGCGAAGGCGGCCGCAGAGAACCTGGTGCCGCTGACGCTCGAGCTGGGCGGCAAGTCACCGGCGCTGGTGCACGAGAGCTACAGCCTCGAGCGCGCTGCGGAGCGCATCGGCATCGGCAAGACGTACAACGGCGGCCAGACCTGCATCGCGCCGGACTACGCGATGGTGCCGAAGGCGAAGCTCGACGCGTTCGTCGAGAAGCTCAAGGCGCAGATCATCAAGCAGCACCCGAACGGCCAGGCCTTCACCTCGATGGCCACCGAGAAGGGCCTCAAGCGCATGGAGGCGCTGCTCGCCGACGCGAAGGCGAAGGGCGCGAAGGTGACGGAGACGTTCCAGGCGGCCGCGGGCTCGCGCGCGTTCGCGCCGGTGATCCTCACCGACGTGAAGGACGACATGCTGGTGATGCAGGAGGAGATCTTCGGCCCGATCCTCCCCGTCGAGAGCTACACGTCGATCGACGAGGCGATCGCGCGCATCAACGCGCGGCCGCGCCCGCTGAGCTTCTACTACTTCGACGACGATCAGGACCGCGTCGACGGCGTGCTTCGGCGCGTCACCTGCGGCGGCGTGTGCGTCAACGACACGCTGGTGCACTTCGCGCAGGAAGAGCTGCCCTTCGGCGGCGTCGGGCCGAGCGGCATGGGCGCGTACCACGGCGCCAGGGGCTTCGAGACCTTCAGCCACTTCCGCAGCGTGCTCGTCGCCAGCCGCGTCAGCCCGGCCTACAACCTGCTCAAGCCTCCGTTCTCGGCGATGGTCGAGAAGTCGGTGGGCTTCCTCATCCACGGCCTCAAGGGGCTGACGAAGAAGTCATGACGCGGGGCGGGTCCGCGTGCGGGCCCACTCGCGCAGCCGCTCGACCTCCTCGGCCATGGTGACGGCGAGGGGCGGCGTCTCGTGCACCGCCGCGAGCAGGTGCTTCGGCTCGAGCTCTTCGCCGTCGGCGAAGGCGTCGTAGAGGGCCGAGACGATCACCTGCTCGAGCTCGGCCCCGCTGAACCGGTCGGTCGACTTCGCGAGCTCGGCGAGCGGGAACTTCACCGGGTCGCGCTTCCGCTTCGCGAGCTGAATGCGGAGGATCTCCAGGCGCTCGGCCTCCGATGGCAGATCGACGAAGAAGATCTCGTCGAAGCGGCCCTTGCGCAGCAGCTCGGGCGGCAGCGACTCGATGCGGTTGGCGGTGGCGACCACGAAGACGGGCGAGGTCTTCTCCTGCAGCCAGGTGAGGAGCGTGCCGAACACGCGCGCCGACACGCCGGTGTCGTTGCTCCCGCCCGATGCGCCGGCGAGGCCCTTCTCGACCTCGTCGACCCACAGCACCACCGGCGCGAGGCTCTCGACCGCGCGGATCGCCTTGCGCAGGTTCTCCTCGGAGCTGCCGACGAGCCCCGAGTAGATGCGGCCCATGTCGAGGCGCACGAGCGGCAGGCGCCAGCTGGTGGCGATCGCCTTGGCGGTGAGGCTCTTGCCGCAGCCCTGCACGCCGAGCAGCAGGAGCCCCTTCGGCGAGGGCAGGCCGAACTCCCGCGCTGCGTCGGAGAAGGCGTTGCGGCGGCGCGCGAGCCACTTCTTGAGGTGGGTGAGGCCGCCGACGTCAGCGAGCGTCTGATCGGTCGCGTGGTACTCGAGCAGCCCCGACTTGCGGATGACCTGGCTCTTCTCGTCGAGGATCAGCTTCAGGTCGCTGTGATCGAGCCGGTTGTCCTTCGCGATGGCCTTGGCGAAGGCGTTCTCGGCCTCGGCGAGCGTGAGCCCGTGCGCCGCGGCGACGAGCGACTCGGCCTGCTCGGCGTTGAGCTCGACGGTCGCCTTCCGGCTCCGGGTCACGGTGCGCGCGATCTCCCGAAGCAGCCCCATCAGGTCCGCCTTGCTCGGGAGCGGCACGTCGATCACCGAGACGTCCTTCTCGAGCTCCTCAGGCAGACGGAGGGTCGGCGCGATGATCAGCACCGTGCTCAGGGTCGACTTGAGGGCGCTGGCGAGCTCGCGCAGCGCGCGCACCACCAGCGGCTCGTCGAGGTGGCGGTGGAAGTCCTTGAGGAGCACGAGCGTGGGGCGCGTGAGCTTCGGCACGTGGAACAGGGCACGCACCGGTTCCGCCGTGTCGTCGATCGCCGCGCCGCGCTGGGCGCCGGTGATCGGCCGCAGCCCGCGGGTGGCGCTCCACTCGATGAGCTCCTTGCCCTGCGTGCGCGCGACCTCGCCGAGGAGCTCCTCGACGCGCTGCTCCTCGAAGGTGACGAGGTAGAGCAGGGGGTAGCGCGCGCGGATGAGGGTGTCGATCTCCTGCAGGAAGGCCGGCTGCTCGCTCATGCCTTCACCGTAGTGCAGAAGCCGGCGCCCCTCGCGTCAGGCGAGGCCCGGGCGTCCCTCGGTCGACGGCCAGGCTTGGGGCGTCTCGAGCTGCGCGGCGGCTTCACCGAGCACGCCGAGCAGGGACCGGAGCGTGCGCTCGTCGAGGCGGACGCTGACCGGGCCGAGGTGAACGGTGAGCCCACCGCACTCGCTGCACCGCTGCACGTGGGCGAGCTCCGAGCGGGCGAGGGTTTCGTAGTGGCAGTGCGACATGAAGACTCCGTGGCGTCAGAGACCGGGCCGGCCTTCGGCCCAGTGGGTGGAGGTCAGGATTCGAGCGCGGGGCACGCCCGAGTCGGCGAGCTGGCGCGCCAGTCGACGGACCGAGGGGCCATGGCCCGCGAGGTAGAACGAGGCTCGGCGTGACTGCCGCGCGAGCCAGCGCCACTGCGCCTCGGCGCGGTGACGGGTGCGCGGGAGCCAGGTCGCCACCCCGGGCGGCAACGGCAGCGCGGACTCCAGGGCGGCGATGAAGTGGCGCGCGCCGCCTGCACCCCGCGCCAGCCGGTGCGTCAGGCCGAGGCACGACTCATCACCGCACAGCACGTGCTCTCCCGGACGATCCGCGAGCTCGAGCCCGCTCTCGAGCCAGCGGTAGGCGACGCGGCTCCCCGGCGACAGCTCCTTCACCCACCTCGTGCCCGGCCCGGCGCCGTGGAGGAAGACCACGACCTCGAGGGCGTCTCCGTCGAGGCGGGCTGGCGTGTATCTCCGCGTGAGTCCCCGGGCGACGACCACCTCGAGCGTCGGCGCGGCACGGCGCGGCGGGGGCGTGCGCGCCGGCTCGATCAACACCCGCTGCCAGTGCTCCCCGAGCGGCTCGAGCTCGAGCACGCGACCGAGCTGCAGCGGCTCGACGAGGCGGAGCAGGGCCCTCATTCTTCACTCGCCCGCGCGCAGCCCGCACACCACCGCGTCTCGGGGACCGCCATGAGGCGATTCCGACCGATCGCGCAGCAGCACTCCTCGCAGGTTCCCCAGGTGCCGTCGTCGAGGCGTCGGAGCGCTTCGATCAGCTGCGTGAGTTCCTTCAGCATGGCCTCACCCTTCAGGGCGCGCACCTGCTCGGCGCGCGCGATGAGCAACCGATGGGCGACGCGCTTCATGTCGTGATGCTCAGTCACTGCGGAGCTCAGGTTCATGGCAGCCACCTCGGGTGAGGACCGCCGCTGGTGTATGACAAGTTGATAATGAAAGTCAAAACCGAAATGGTGTGGCCGTTCACGCGGCGTCGACGGACGCTCGTCGACCCGATGTTCGGGCGCGTTGCGGGCTCCTCCGCGCGCGCAGTTTCGACGCGTGGGCTCCATCGATTCGTGTAAGTGCCGCACTTCAACGAGCATCCTCAGGGGACTGTCATGACGCTTCGCTCGCTGCTCCTTGCTGCGCTCTTCGCTTCTGCCTGCGCGACCACGGTCTCGCCGAAGCAGGCCGAGTCACCGCCTCCAGTCGTGCGCGCGCCGGAGGAGTCGCACCTCGGCGCGCTCACCCAGCTCACCTTCGGTGGCGAGAACGCCGAGGCCTATTGGCGCTTCGACGGGACGGGCGTGTCGATGCAGCGCCGCGCGGGCGACGAGCAATGCGATCGCATCTACACGCTGCCGCTCTTCACGGAGGGCAGGCTGCTCGCGTCGCCCGAGCCGAAGCTCTTCTCGAGCGGGAAGGGCGCCACCACCTGCGCGCACTACCTCTCCGGTGACGATGAGGTGCTCTACGCGTCGACGCACCTCGGTGGTGAGGCGTGCCCGCCGAAGCCCGACATGAGCCTCGGCTACGTGTGGGCGCTCTACGACTCGTACGACATTTTCAAGCGCAGGGCCGACGGCACCGGCGAGCTCCAGCGGCTCACCGACACGCCGGGCTACGACGCCGAAGCGACGGTGTGCGCGAAGGACGGCTCGATCATCTTCACTTCGGTGCGCGACGGCGACATCGAGCTGTACCGAATGGATCGTGACGGCAAGAACGTGAAGCGCCTCACGTTCACGCCCGGCTACGACGGCGGCGCGTTCTTCAACCGCGACTGCTCGAAGATCGTCTGGCGCGCCTCACGCCCGAAGCCCGGCAAGGAGCTCGAGGACTTCCAGGCGCTCCTCAAGCAGGGGCTGGTGCGCCCGTCGAAGCTCGAGCTCTACGTCGCGAACGCGGACGGCTCCGATGCGCACCAGGTGACCTACCTGAACGCCGCGTCCTTCGCGCCGTTCTTCTTCCCCAGCGGTGAGCGGATCATCTTCTCGAGCAACTACGGAGATCCGAAGGGCCGCGAGTTCGATCTCTGGGCGATCAACGTCGACGGCACCGGGCTCGAGCGCATCACCTTCACGAAGGGCTTCGACGGCTTTCCGATGTTCTCGCCCGACGGCCAGTGGCTGCTCTTCTCGAGCAACCGCATGACGGCGGAAGGGAAGAGCGACACCAACCTGTTCATCACGCGGTGGCTCGACGGCCCGCCGCAGCAGTCGGAGGGCGCCGCCGAGCGCATCAAGGCCGACGTCCGCTGGCTCGCGGATCCGGCGCGCGAAGGCCGCGGCGTGGGGACGAAGGGCCTCGAGGAGGCCGGGGCATGGCTCGAGGCACGCTTCAAGGCGCTCGGTCTCGAGCCGGCGGGCGTCGACGGCTACCGCGTGCCATTCGACGTCACGACGATGGTGAAGAGCGGCGCGGCCACCACGCTCACCGTCGCGGGCAAGAAGGTCGCGGGGACCGACTTCACTCCGCTCGGCTGGAGCAGCCAGGGGGCGCTCAAGGGCAAGGCGGTGCTCGCGGGCTGGGCGATCCAGGATCGCGAGCTCGGCCTCGACGACTTCAAGGGCCTCGACGTGAAGGGGAAGATCGTCGTCGCGCGCCGTTTCGTGCCCGAGCACGAGAAGCTCTCGACGCCCGAGCTGCAGCGCAAGGCGGGCGATCTGCGCAAGAAGGCTTTCGTTGCGCGCACGCTCGGCGCGAAGGCGCTGGTGATCGTCGACTGGCCGGTCGCCGCGCCCGCGAAGGACGGCAAGCCGGCTGAGCTCCCGCCTGAGGCCGCGCTGCCGGCGCTGCGCCCCGAGGGGACCGGAGAGGCCGGAATCCCGGTGCTGGTCGTCAAGCGCTCGGCGCTCGAGGCCCAGTGGAAGAACCTCGAGGCGAAGAAGGCGATCGACCTCTCGCTCGGCGTCGAGCTCCAGTTCGAGAAGACGCAGGCGTTCAACCTGGTCGGGCGGATCCCCGCGGGCAAGAAGGTGAAGGACGGGCCGGTGATCGTCGGCGCCCACTACGATCACCTCGGCTACGGCGGCCCGAACTCGCTGGCGCCGGACAAGCGCGTGCCGCACCTCGGCGCGGACGACAACGCTTCGGGCACGGCGACGCTGCTGGAGATCGCGCGCACCCTGTCCACCGCGCGGAGCGAGCTCAGCCGCGACGTGATCGTCGCTTCCTTCTCTGCCGAAGAGGACGGCGTGCTCGGCTCCGCGGCGCTCGTGAAGTCCGGCCCCGCGTGGCTGACCGGCGCCAGAGCGATGCTCAACCTCGACATGGTGGGGCGGCTCCGCGAGAACACCCTCTCGGTGCTCGGCAGCAACTCCGCGCCCGAGTTCGACGCGCTCGTCGCCGCGACCTGCGCCGCGTCACGCGTGCTGTGCAGGGCGAGCGGCGACGGCTACGGGCCGAGCGATCACATGCCGTTCTACACGGCGGGGCTGCCGGTGCTGCACTTCTTCACCGGCGCGCACGGCGACTACCACAAGCCATCCGACGCGGCCGAGAAGCTCAACTACGGCGGCATGGCGAAGGTCGCCGAGGTGGTGGCCGCGCTCACTCGCAGCGCGAGCGACGCGACGCTGACCTACAACAAGATCCCCGAGCCGGCCGGGAAGGGCGACGCGCGGAGCTTCAACGCCTCGCTGGGCACGGTGCCGAACTACGGCGGCCCGCCTCCGGGCGTGAAGGGTGTGCTGCTCGACGACGTGCGCCCCGGCGGCGGCGCCGACAAGGCCGGCATGAAGCGGGGAGACATCATCATCAAGCTGGGCACCTTCGACGTGGGCTCGGTCGAAGACCTGATGTTCGTGCTGATGCAGGCGAAGCCGGGAGAGACCGTGACCGCGGTCGTGCTCCGTGAGGGCAAGCGCCTCGAGCTCGAGACCACGTTCCAGGAGGGTCGTCGCCGATGAAGCTGCTCGTTCTTTCGTGTGTCGTCATGTTCGCGGGCGCCGCGCGCGCGCAGGTCACGCCTCCTCCCCCGACGCCGGCGGCGATGGGTGGTTCGCCGACCGACAAGGCGCGCCCGGCGCAGAAGCCGGTGACGCCGCCCACGGTCGAGAATGGCCCCACGGCCGCCGCGCAGCGCCTGAGCTTCGCCCAGCAGGCCTTCGGCCTCGCCCACAGCGCCTACCGCCAGGGGAACGTCAGCGCTGACGTGCCGGCGATGTGGAGCCTGCGCATCTACGAAGCGCAGAAGGACGTCGAGCCCGCCGCGGCGAAGATGCACCTCGAGCGCATGGTGGCCCTCGAGCAGCTCGCCAAGACGCGGTCCCAGCAGGGCTCGGCCCCGATGCTCGACGTGATGACCACCGGCTTCTACCGGGCGCAGGCCGAGCAGCTCGCCGGCAAGAAGTGACACACTCGGCGGCATGACGCGCGACGAGTTCCGCGAGGCGCTCCTCTCGGTGATGGACCGCAAGGAGCACTGGGCGTGGCCGCACTTCACCAGCGGGCGCGTGGCGAAGTCGCTGCTCCACGTCCACCTCGAGCAGGAGTACGCGGTCTTCGTGCGCGACTTCCCCGTCTTCGTGGGGCGAGCCTACGCGCAGTGCCCCATTCCCGCCGTGCGGCGCGAGCTGGCGGAGAACCTCTACGAAGAGGAGACCGGCGGGCTCCACGCGGGCCGACCTCACCCGGAGCTCTTCCTCGAGTATCCGCGCGGGCTGGGCTTCGAGCTGTCGCGCTTCGAGCACGTGACGCTGCTCCCCGCGGCGCAGGCGTACCGCGAGACCATCGACCGCTACACCATCGCGCGAGGCTGGGCCACGGCGGCCGCGGTGGTGACGGTGTTCCTCGAGGGCTCGCCACATGAGCGCGCGCTCTTCGACCCCTCGGTGCCCGCGCGGCCCGAGCCGCCGCTCGTCGAGCACCCGCTGGTCAAGCACTACGGGCTGCCGCTCGCGTCGCTCGCGCTCACCAGGGCGCACCGCGGGGTCGAGGGTGGGCATCGCCTCGCCGCGTGGCGTGTGATGCTGGAGCACGTCGGCGAGCCCGAGCGCCCCGCGGTCGTCGCCGCGATGGAGCAGACGCTCGAGGCGTGGCTCGCCTACCGCGACGACGTCGCGCGTGCGTGCGGAGTCACCCGCTGATGCTGCCTCCGACCGACGAGCACGGGCGCTTCGTGGCGGTGCTGCGCGACGGCTCGATCCTCAAGCGCCTGCTGGCGAAGCCGATCGATCTCGTCGTCGCTGGCGTCGCGAGCTGGGGCTTCTCGCGCATGCTTCCCCTGCCCGCGGCGACGGCGATCGGCATGACGTGGCTCTGCCTCTCGGACTGGTCGGGCTCGCCGGGGAAGTGGGTGTGGCGGCTCAAGACGGTGATGCTCGATGGCTCGCCGGTGACCGCGCTCGCGTCGATCAAGCGCAACGTGGTGCTCGCGCTGCCGACGCTGGGCCGCTCGCTGATCGTCGCGGGGTGGAGCGGCCTCGACGCCGACGCCTCGAAGTGGGACCGCGGCATCCTCGCCTGCGTCGGCCTGGCCGTCGCCTTCGGCGAGCTGATGGGCATCCTCGTGCAGCCGATGAATCGGCGCTGGGGTGACGTCTTCGCCGGCACGCGCGTCGTCGAGCGTTGATCGAAGCTGGTCCGGCGCGTGCGCGGTGCTTAACTCCGCCGCCCATGCACCGCATCGACGAGCCGCATCCGTTCAGCCTCGAGACCGCGACGCTCCACTACGCCGAAGAGCGCCCGGTGCACGCGACGCACGTGGCGCTCGAGCTCGACCTCGACTTCCCGAAGAGGGCCCTCGCGGGCGTGGCGTCGCTCTCGCTCAGGGCGATCCGCCGCGTGCAGCAGCTCGACTTCGACGCGGTGGACCTCGACGTCTCGAAGGTCGAGGTCGACGGCAAGCGCGTGGGGTTCGACGCCAGCTCCGGTCGGAAGCTGCATGTGCACCTGCCGAAGGCGGTGAAGGCGGGGACCGAGCTCGCGGTGCGCATCACCTACCGCGCGACGCCGCAGCGCGGGCTGTACTTCGTGGGGGACGATCAGGTCTGGACCCAGGGCCAGGACATCGACTCGAGGCACTACTTCCCCTGCCTCGACACGCCCGCCCAGAAGTGCAGCACCGAGGTGAAGGCCACCTTCCCGAAGGCGCTCACCTCGCTGAGCAACGGCAAGCTGCTCAGCGACACGGTGAAGGGCGCGCGGCGCACGATGCACTGGCGACTCGACGCGCCGCACTCGCCGTACCTCGTGACGCTCGTCGTCGGGAACTTCGAGGTGCTCGAGCAGCGGCACGGCGCCACCACCCTCCGCACGCTCTACCCGCCGGGGCGGAAGGACGACGCGCTCCGCTGCGTGGCGCGCACGCCGAAGATGCTCCAGCTCTTCGAGCGGCTGTCGGGTCGCCCGTACCCGTGGGGCGACTACGCGCAGGTCTTCGTCAAGGAGTTCATCTTCGGCGGCATGGAGAACACCTCGGCGACGACGCTCACCGACTCGGTGCTGCACGACGCGCGCGCCCACGCCGACTACTCCGCCGAGTTCCTCGTGGCCCACGAGCTGGCGCACCAGTGGTTCGGCGATCTGCTCACCTGCCGCGACTGGCCGCACGGGTGGCTCAACGAGGGCTTCGCCACGTACGCCGAGGTGCTGTGGAACGAAGAGGCGATCTCGCTCGACGAGGCAGATCACGCGCGCCGGGTCGATCTCGAGGCCTACCTCTCGGAGGTGTCGGATCGCTACGCGCGGCCGATCGTCGCGCGGAGGTTCGATGCGCCGATCGATCTCTTCGATCGCCACCTCTACGAGAAGGGTGGTCTGGTGCTGCACGAGCTGCGGCGCCGGCTCGGCGACGACGACTTCGCCGCCTCGGTGCGGGCCTACGTCGCCGCGCACGCGGGCGGGGCCGTGGAGACCGTCGACCTCGCGCGCGCCATCGAGCGCACCACGGGGCGCAACGTCGATCGCTTCTTCGACGAATACGTGCACCGGCCGGGGCACCCGCAGCTCAAGGTCGAGCTCTCGTTCGACGCCGCGCACCGCCGGGTGAAGGTCGCCGTCAGGCAGACGCAGGACGGCGAGCCGTACGAGCTGACGATCCCCCTCGAGGTGTCCGTCGGCGGCAAGCGTGACTCGCACGAACTCAAGGTGAGCCAGAAGGAGCACACCTTCTTCGTCCCGGCAGCGCGGGAGCCACAGTGGGTGATGGTCGACGGGCGGCGCGACCTGCTCGCGACCTGGGAGCTCGAGAAGCCGATGGGCTGGTGGCGCAACGAGCTGCTCCACGCGGAGCCGGGGCGGGCGCGCACCGAGGCCGCGGTTGCGCTCGCGAGGGATCCAGCGGAGGCGACGATCGCCGCGCTGGCGAAGGTGCTCCGGACCGAGCGGGTTTTCTGGGGAGCGCGCGCGGCCTGCGCGAAGAGCCTCGGCGCCCTCCGCACGCCGGCGGCGCGCAAGGCGCTCCTCGGTGCGTTGACGGTGAAGCACCCGAAGGTGCGCCGTGCGGTGGTCGCCGCGCTGGGCGCCTTCCGGGAAGACTCGCTCGTCCTCGAGGCGCTGCTCCCGCTGGCGAAGAAGGGCGACGCGAGCGTCTTCGTCGAGGGCGAGCTGGCTCGCGCGCTCGGGCGCGTGCGCGGCAAGGGTGTGCTCGAGCAGCTCGAGGCGATGCTCGATCGACCCGCCTTCCAGGACGCGGTGCGCTGTGGCGCGCTCGACGGCCTCGCGGAGCTGCGCGACCCGCGCGCGTGGAAGAAGGTGCTCGCCGCCGTGGAGCCCGGTCAACCCGTCTTCGGGCGGCGGACCGCCGTCGTCGCGCTGGCGAAGCTCGCCGAGCCCGCGGAGAAGAAGACCGAGGCCGTCGAGAAGATCGGCCAGCTGCTCCGTGACGCGAACTTCCGCGTGCGCCTCGCCGCGATCGACGCCGCGCACGTGCTGGGCGACGAGCGGCTGATCTCCGCGCTGTCGAGCACGCCCTTCCTCGACGGTCGCGAGCAGCGGCTGGCGCGCGAGGCGATCCGCGGCCTGCGCGCGAAGTCGCCAGCGAAGGAACTCCAGGCGCTGCGGGGGGAGCTCGACAAGGTGAAGTCGGAGCTGCGCGCCCTCACCGAGAAGCTCGAGGGCCGGAAGCGCCGCGTCAGCGATCCTTGAGGAGGCGCCGCTTCTCGGCCGCCTCCTCGCGGAGCAGCGGGATCTGCTGGATCGGCTTCATCATCCGCTTCTCGGCCTTGATCAGCGGGGCGAGCAGGGCCCGCGCCCGTCGCGCGCCGAGGTTGCACCGCTCGTGATCGGGCTGCTCGGCGAGGCAGCGCTCGAACACGTCCCGCGCGGAGGTCAGCCGCTCGAGCACCGGCGGATCTTCGGCGAGCAACGACTCGGCGTAGGCCAGCTCGCGCGAGTCCTTCTCCCACGGCCCGGAGATGTCGTCGGGCTCGGGCTGGTCGGGGGGAGGCGGCGCTCTCACGCTCGGCGGTGGGGGCGCCATCGCGGGGGCAGGCAGCGCAGCCGGCGGCGGGGGCGGAGGCGCGGCCTGGGGCGGGA
>JBMORD010000157.1:0-1951 GCA_049322495.1 Myxococcota bacterium
GCCGACGCCCGCGCCGTCCGCCCCGCTGCCCGGCCCCACCGCGCCCGAGCCGCGCCCCACCGCGCCCGGCGCCGCGCCGGCCCCCGAGCGCGCCGCGCCCGCCGATCGCAGCATCCGCGTCAACGTCGAGACCCTCGACGCGCTGGGGCTCCTGGCCGGTGACCTCCTCGTCGAGAGCGCCCGCGCCGGCCTCCGCGGCGAGGAGCTGCAGGCCCTCTTCGAGCGCTTCTCGCGCCTCGGCGACTCGCTCATCCGGATGTCGGAGTCGGTGCAGCTCGAGCAGCGGCTCCGCGAGCAGGTGGCGCGGCTCGAGAGCGATCTCCACCTGCTGCGCGACGACTCGTTCCGCTTCGTGCGCAGCCACGCCGACGGGCTCAACACCCTGCACGGCAACCTCACCCAGCTCGCCGATCACGTCGCCGAGGCGCGCCTGGTGCCGCTCGCCTCGGTCTTCGAGGCCTTCCCCCGCGCCGCCCGCGAGCTGGCGCACGCCCAGAACAAGCACATCGAGATGGTGGTCGAGAACACCAACGCCGGCGTCGATCGGAGCCTGGTGTCCGATCTGCGCGACGCGCTGGTGCACCTCATGCGCAACGCCGTCGACCACGGCATCGAGAGCCCCGATCTCCGCAGCACGCTCGGCAAGTCCGAGACGGGCAGGGTGACGCTCCGCGCGCGCGTCGACGGCGACATGCTGCACGTCGAGGTCGAAGACGACGGGCGCGGCATCGACCCCGAGCGCCTCCGCCAGGTGGCCGTGCAGCGGCGGCTCTTCACCGAGACCCAGGCCGCGTCGCTCTCGGAGCGCGAGGCCATGGAGCTGATCTTCAAGGCCGGCTTCTCGACGCGCGAGGAGGTCAGCGAGACCTCCGGCCGCGGCGTGGGCATGGACGTGGTCAAGCGCAAGGTCGAGGCGCTGGGCGGCTCGGTCGCCGTCTCGAGCCGCATCGGCCGCAGCACCACCGTCTCGCTGCGCCTCCCGCAGTCGCTGGCCCTGATGCGGGTGCTGCTGATCCGCATGGGCGACGACGTGTACGGCATGCCCGCCGCCGACGTCGAAGCGGTGGCGCGCTTCCGCCCCGAGGATCGGCTCGAGATCATGGGCTCGCTGGCGGTGATGCACCGCGGGCGCCCGGTGACGATGGTGGCGCTCGGCCCGCTGCTCGGGCTCAACGGCGGCCCGCGCTTCGAGCGCCCGCCGTGCGTCATCGTTCGCCACGGGGAAGATCGCGCGGCGCTGGTGGTCGACGGCTTCGTCGACGAGCGCGAGGTCGCGGTCAAGCCGGTGGGCGGCGACTTCATGAAGGGCGCGCCCTTCGTCGCCGGCTCGGCGGCCCTCGAAGACGGGCGCATCGCCGTGCTGCTCCACGTGCCCGACATCATGACCGAGGTGCGCAAGATGGCGCGCCCGGTGACCGAGGGCTCGCAGACCAAGCGCCTCAAGGTGCTGCTGGTCGACGACTCGCCCATCGCCCGCGCCACCGAGAGCGCCCTGGTGCGCGCGCTCGGCCACACGGTCGACGAGGCGCAGGACGGCGAAGACGGCTGGAGCAAGATCCAGAGCACGCAGTACGACCTGATCCTCACCGACGTGCAGATGCCGCGGCTCGACGGCTTCGCGCTCACCCGGCGCATCAAGCAGTCGGCGCAGCTCGCCAGCGTGCCGGTGGTGATCCTCTCGTCGCTCGCCTCTCCGGAAGACAAGCGCCGCGGTCTCGATGCGGGCGCCGACGCGTACCTCATCAAGGGCGAGCTCGGCGTCGAGAGCCTCGCGCTCACCATCGACCGCCTCACGTGAAGACCCCGGTCCTCCTCGTCGACACGGCCGGCACGTCGGGGGCGCGGTTCGCACCGCTCTTCCAGGGCGGGCCGCTGTTCCTCGCGGCGGCCGTCACCCCGGCGCGCGCCCTCGAGGCGGTGAAGGCCCACGAGCCGCAGCTGGTGGTGATCG
>JBMORD010000158.1:0-14733 GCA_049322495.1 Myxococcota bacterium
CTCGTCGGTCGCCGGGCCTCCGAGCGCGAGGTGCTCGAGCCTCGCCAGCGCCGGGCTGCGCGCCAGCCAGCGCGCGAGCTCGTCGGGGAGGTCGTCCTCCACGTGGAGGGTCTGGAGCGCCCGCTGGCGCTCGATCACCTCGCGCAGCGCCGGATGGGGCAGGTCGAGCTCCAGGAGCTCGAGGCGCGCGAGCGTCGGCGGCGCGTGACGCTCGAGCCAGGGCCCCAGCGCGCCGTCGCGGAGATCGCGGAGGCTCAGCGCCTCGAGGGCGGAGGGCAGCCGAGCCCAGTCGAGGGTGAGGCCGGTGACGTCGAGGCGCCGCACGGGCGGCAGCGCCACGTCGACGCGCCCGGCGCCGCGCAGCGTCAGCGCCTCGAGGCGCGGCATGGCGCCCGGCTTCGCCAGCGAGGCGAGCGCGGCGGCGAGCTGGAGCGGCGGGCCTTCGAGGGCCAGCTCGCGGGCGAGCCGACCGACCTCCGACGCGAGGAGCCGCGGCAGCGCGCCGAGCTCCGGCAGGGACAGTCGCTCGACGAAGCCCCAGCGCCACTCGGCGTCGACGTCGGCGCCGAGCCAGCGCTGGGCGTGCGCACGCAGCAGCTCGTCGGCGCGGCGACGCACCGCGAGGAAGGTGGCCGGATCGGTCTCGCCCTGCAGGCGCGCCTGCGCGGAGATGAGCTCGCCCCACGGCTCGCCCTGCGAGGTGAGCCAGTCGGCCGCGACGAGGTACGCCGAGCGATCGTCGGGCCGGGCAACGATCGCCTCCAGCAGCTCGGGCGGGAGCGTCATCCCAGCAGGTGACGGGCGATGACCAGCCGCTGCACCTCGCTGGCGCCCTCGTAGATGCGCAGCGCGCGCACGTCACGGTACAGGCGCTCGACGGCCGCGCCCTTCACCACGCCGTTGCCGCCGTGCACCTGCAGGCAGCGATCGACGATGCGCTGCGCAGCCTCGGTGCTGAAGAGCTTGGCGACCGCCGCCTCGTAGGTGACGCGCGCCTGCCCCTGGTCCTTGGTGAGGGCGGCCTGGTGCACCAGGAGCCGCGCCGCCTCGAGCTCGACGGCGCTGTCGGCGAGGAGCGCCTGCACCGCCGAGAGGTCCGCGAGCGGCGCGCCGAACTGCTTGCGCGTGCGCGAGTACGAGAGCGCCTCGTCGAGCGCGCGGCGCGCCATGCCCACCGCGGCCGCGCCCACGGTGCTGCGGAAGATGTCGAGCGTCGAGAGCGCGAGCTTCATGCCCTGGCCCTCCTCGCCGAGGAGCGCCGAGGCGGGGACCTCGCAGTCGGTCAGCTGCAGCTCGCCGATGGGGTGCTCGCCGAGCAGCTCCATCTGCCGCGCGACCTTGAAGCCCTTCGCGTCGGCGGGCACGAGGAAGGCGCTGAGGCCCCTGGGGCCCGGCGCGGTGCGCGCGAAGACCGTGTAGTGCGTGGCCACGCCGGCGTTGCTGATGAAGCGCTTCTGGCCGTTGAGGCGCCAGCCGTCGCCGTGCCGCTCGGCGCGCGTCGAGAGCGCCGCGACGTCGCTGCCCGCCTCGGGCTCGGTGAGGGCGAAGGCGAAGAGCACCTCGCCCTTCGCCACGCGCGGGAGCAGGTCCTGCTGCTGCGCTTCGGAGCCGGCCAGCACCAGCGGGTGGCTGCCGAGCCCCTGCACGGCGAACAGCGAGTCGGCGGCGGCGTTGCGGTACGCGAGCTCCTCGCGCAGCACGCACACCGAGAGCACCTCGACCTTCGCGGCGCGGCCGCCGAACGCGGCGGGCACCAGGTACGGGTAGAAGCCGAGCCGCGCGACCTCGTCACGGAGCTGCGCGTCGCTCACGGGCCCCTGCGGCTCGAGCACGGCGAAGGCGGCGCGGGCGCGGGCGCGGAGCTCGAGGTGGGCGGGCGAGAGGAACGTCGCCGACATGGCTCACTTCCCCTGGAAGCGCGGCGGGCGCTTGTTGGAGAACGCGTCGTAGGCCTCGCGGAAGTCCTGGGTCTGCATGCACACCGCCTGGGCGCGGGCCTCGTTCTCGAGGGCGTTCCACAGGTCCATGTTGAGCTCGCCGTTGAGCAGCTCCTTGGTCATGCCCAGCGCGAAGGTGGGGCCGTTGGCCAGCCGCGTGGCCCAGGCCATCGCCTCGTCCAGCACCTTCTCGGGCGCGACGACCTTGTTGAACAGCCCGTAGCGCTCGGCGGTGGGCGCGTCGATGACGTCGCCGAAGTAGAGCAGCTCGGTGGCGCGCGCGAGGCCGACCACCTTCGGGAGCAGGTACGCGGCGCCCATGTCCGCGCCGGCGAGCCCCACCCTGGTGAAGAGGAAGGCGATCTTCGCCTTCTCGCTCGCGACGCGGAGATCCGACGCGAGGGCGATCACCGCGCCTGCCCCCGCCGCGGTGCCGTTGAGCGCGGCGACCACCGGCTTCTTCAGCGCGCGGATGTTCTTGATGAGGTCGCACGTCATGCGCGTGAACTCGACGAGCCCGGGCATGTCGCGCGAGAAGAGCTCCTTGATGATCTCGTGCTGATCGCCGCCAGAGCAGAAGCCGCGCCCCTCGCCCGTGATGACCACCGCGCGCACGTCGCGCTCGCGCTCGAGCTCGTACAGGAGGTCGGTCAGCTCGCGGTACACCGCGAAGGTGAGCGAGTTGAGGGTGTCGGGGCGGGTGAAGGTGACGACGCCGACCTGGTCCTTCACCTCGAAACGGAACGACGTGGGGGTCTTCATCTCTTCAGCTCTCCAGCACCGCGGTGGCTTCGATCTCCACCTTCGCGAGGTCTTCGACGAGCGCGACGACCTGCACCAGCGCCATCGCGGGGTAGTGGCGGCCGAGGTGCTTGCGCCACGCGGAGCCCAGCGCCTTGAGGCAGCCGAGGTACTCCTTCTTGTCGGTGACGTAGATGGTGAGGCGCGTGAGGTGCTCGGGGCGGCCGCCTGCGGCCTTGAGCACCTCGCACACGTTGGACAGCGCCTGCTCGAACTGCGCCTCGAAGGTGGCGGGGAACTCGGGCGTCGCGCTGCGCGGGTTCCACCCGACCTGGCCGCCGATGAAGAGCAGCTTGCCGGTGCTGACGAGGCCGTTGGAATAGCCGCGGGGAACGGCCCACCCCTCGGGCTGGATGATGGTGCTCACGTGGTCTCTCCTCCGTCGATGACGTACTCCGCGCCGGTGATCGCCGCGCCCGCGCCCGACGCGCAGAGGAAGTAGACGAGCTCGGCGACCTCCTCCGGCTTGATGGGCCGATGGAGCGGGTTCATCTTCGCCAGCGTCTCTCTCGCCTCGTCCTGCGTCTTGCCGGTGGTCTCGGCGATGCGCTGCACGCTCGCGGTGAACATGTCGGTCTCGGTCCAGCCGGGGCACACCGCGTTGACGGTGACGCCGCGGCCGGCGAGCTCGAGCGCGAGCGAGCGCGTCAGCCCGAGCAGCGCGTGCTTCGAGGCGCAGTACGCCGAGGTGTACTTGAAGCCCTTCTTCGCGGCGGTGCTGGCGATGTTCACGATGCGGCCGTGGCCCGCCTTCACCATCGCCCCGCTCAGCTCGCGCGTCAGCACGAAGGGCGCGGTGACGTTGATGCGCATGAGGCGCTCGAGCTCGGCGGTGGTCGTCTTGTGGAGCGGCGCCGAGAGCGCCACGCCGGCGTTGTTCACCAGCGCCGTGAGGTGCCCGGCCTCGGTGGTGAGCCGGTGCGCGGCCTCGAGCACCGACTTCTCGTCGGCGGCGTCGAAGGGCACGGCGTGGAGATCGCCCAGCGCGCGCAGCGGCTCGAGCGCGCTCTCGGTGCGCGCCAGCGCCCACACCCGCCAGCCCTGCTTGAGGAAGACCTCCGCGATGGCGCGCCCGATGCCGCGGCTCGCGCCCGTGACTGCGACCTGTTTCACCGTCATGGCGGCGGACCATACAGGCGAGCCCCCTCGATGTGTTCAGCGTCGGAGTGCTAGAGGCGCCGCTCATGTCCCGGACCTTCGTTCTCGTGATGGCGCTCCTCGCCGGGTGCGGCCCCCTTGCGTCGCCCGGCACCGATGCGGGGACCGGCGGCGGAGCGGCGAGTGGCGGCGGGGCGGCGAGTGGCGGCGGGGCGGGTGGAGGTGCGGCGACCGGCGGCGGTGGCGGTGGCGGGACGGGCGGAGGCGCAGTCACCGGCGGCGGTGGTGGCACGCTCGCGCCGCTCACCTGGTCTTCGATGTCCCTCTCGGGCGTCACCAGCTTCAGCGACATCGTCGGGCTGAGCGGCGTGTCGGCGAACCTCTGGGCGCTGCAGGATTCCGGGCACCTCCTGCACTCGACGGGCGGGGCGTTCGAGGTGCTCTTTCGCTTCTCGGGCAGCGGCGTCGATCTCCTCGCCCAGGGCAACACGATCGTCGCGGTGCTGCGCCGCTCGATCCGCTGGTGCACTTCGGGCTGCACGACCGAGGCGGCGTTCACGGCGCTCGATCTCGTTCCGCTCGGGCTCGACGGCGAGGCGGTGTGCGGCAGGGACGCGTCGACGATCGCGGTGGTGGTGAGCGACACCCAGTACAACGCGCAGCTCTACGAGTGGAACGGCAACGGCTTCACGAAGACCAACGCCAACCTCGGCGTGAAGGAGCCGCGCACCTGCTGGTACGACTCGGCGGGCGGGCTCAACGTCGCGGGCCGTGACGGGGTGGTGCGCGTGGAGCAGGGCGCCGCGACGCCGCAGGACCCCGGCGTCGGCATGAACTTCACCTATTTCTACGGCGGCGCGGAGCTCGACGGCACCTCGTTCATCGCCGGCGGCAACGGCAAGGTCGCGCGGCGGACCGGCACGTCGGGCTGGACCGTCGAGCCCACGACACGGACCACGACGTTGCGCGCCGTCGGCGGCCTGTCGCCCCACGAGGTCTTCATCCTCGGGCTCTACGATTCGACGCTCGGCAACGGGTACCGCTGGGACGGGACGATGCTCCGCCCGGTCGGCGACCTCCTTCCTTCGATGGGCTCGTCGTCGCTCGTGCGCCGCATCGTCGTCACCGGGCCGAATGAGCTCTTCGTCGGCGGGAACAACTCCGCTGGACCGACCATCCTCAGGGGACGCCGATGATGCGCTTCACGCTCGCTGTTCTTTTCGTGCTTGCCGGCTGCGGCCCGCTCAATCCACCGGGCGTGGATGGCGGGAGCGGCGGCGGCGTGTCGACCGGAGGTGGCGGGAGCACGGGCGGCGGCGGTGGGGCGACGGGAGGCGGGGGCGGCGCGACTGGCGGCGGAGGCGGCGCGACTGGCGGTGGAGGCGGCGCGACTGGCGGCGGAGGTGGCGCGACCGGCGGTGGTGGCTCCACGGGCGGCGGCGGCGGGATGGATGCCGGCCTCGGCATCTGGGAGTTCTCCTCGATGGGGCTCACGCCCGCGCCGTCGAACTCCGGCGCGATCGTCGGCTTCGCGGAGAGCGGTGGCGGCGTCTTCGCCGTCGCGAGCAACGGCTTCGTCTACCGCTCGACCGGCGGCGCGTTCCAACAGCTGTTCCGGCTGCCCGGCAACTACGCGGTCGACTTCGAGGGCAGCGCGAGCGGGCACCTCTACGTCGTCTCGACGGTGAACTTTCTCCACTGCCCGTCTGACTGCGCGGACGCGGGCTCGTGGACCTCGCTGCCGGTCAACGGCTCGGCCTTCTCGCTCACCACGCTCTGCCTCGTGGACGACTCGCACGTGCTCGCGGTGGGCAACACCGGGAGCTTCAACGACGCGGTGTCGTGGCGGTGGAACGGCGTGCAGCTCGCGACGGCGTCATCGTCGCTCGGGGGCACCTACGCGCAGCGCTGCTGGCGCGGCGAGTCGGGAGACATCTTCATCCCCGTGCAGGACGCCGTGCTTCGCTACGACCCGATGACCGAGGGCGTCACGCCCGAGGCGACGGTCGCGATGACGAACTGGCGGGGCGGCGGCAGCTCGCCGGGGCATGAGTGGGTGACGGGCGCCGGGCCGACCATCGCGGATCGCGGCGGCGGCGCGTGGGCCACGGCCTACACCGGCAGCCAGGGGTCGATCTCCGCGGTCATCGGCATCTCCGACTCGCTCGCGTTCGCCTTCGGCGGCGGCTTCAACTCGTCGGGGCAGGCGGGCTACCGGTGGGACGGTGGCACGTGGGCGCCGATGACGCCGGATCTGCCGGTGATCAACAACACGTCGTCGGCCTGGCGCGCGTCGAGCGGCGCCCTCTTCGTCGGAGGCGACGACTCGAACGGCATGCCGTGCATCATCCGCGGGCTGCGGCGCTGAGCCTGTCGACAGCCGGAGGGCCGGGCGCTACGAGCGCCCGACCATGAGCCGAGCCGCCATCACCGACCTGTACCGAATCGACGACCTGCTCTCCGCCGAGGAGCGCGCCATTCGCGACACCGTGGCCCGCTTCATCGACAAGGAGTACCTGCCGATCGTCGGCAAGCACTTCCGCCACCACACCTTCCCCACGGAGCTCATCCCCAGGCTCGCGGAGATGGGGGTGTTCGGCGCGACGCTCACCGGCTACGGCTGCGCGGGGTTGTCGAACGTGGCGTACGGGCTCATCCTCCAGGAGCTCGAGCGCGGTGACTCCGGCCTGCGCAGCTTCGCCTCGGTGCAGAGCTCGCTGTGCATGTTCCCCATCTGGGCCTACGGCAGCGAGGAGCAGAAGCAGCGGTGGCTGCCCGGCATGGCGGCCGGCAAGCTCATCGGCTGCTTCGGCCTCACCGAGCCCGACTACGGCAGCGACCCCGGCGGCATGGTGACGCGCGCGCGGAAGGACGGCGACTCGTACGTGCTCAACGGCTCGAAGATGTGGATCACCAACGGCACCATCGCCGACGTGGCCATCGTCTGGGCGAAGGTCGACGACGGCGGGGCCGAGTCGATCCGCGGCTTCCTCGTCGAGAAGGGCATGCCGGGCTACGTGGCGAAGGAGATCGAAGGCAAGTTCTCGCTCCGCGCGTCGTTCACCGCCGAGCTCTCGTTCGCCGACGTGCGCGTGCCGGCGAAGAACCTGCTGCCCAACGTGCAGGGGCTCCGCGGGCCGCTCTCGTGCCTCAACAAGGCGCGCATGGGCATCGCCTTCGCGGTGATGGGCGCGGCGGTGGCGTGCTTCGAGGGCGCGCGCGAGTACGCGCTCGAGCGCAAGACGTTCAACAAGCCGATCGCCGGGTTCCAGCTCACGCAGGAGAAGCTGGCCGACATGCTCCAGGAGATCGTCAAGGGGCAGCTCCTCGCGCTGCGGCTGGCGCGCATCGCCGACGAGACGGGCGGCAAGCCGTCGCCGGAGCAGGTCTCGCTCTGCAAGCGGAACAACGTGCGCGTCGCCCTGGAGATCGCCCGCGTCGCGCGCAGCATCTACGGCGCCAACGGCATCACCGACGAGTACCCGCCGATCCGCCACATGCTGAACCTCGAGAGCGTCTACACCTACGAGGGCACGCACGAGGTGCACACGCTGATCCTCGGCAAGGCGATCACCGGCATCAACGCGTTCGGCAACTGACGTGGCCTTCACTTCGCGGCTGCCGGTGCGCCTGGCTGACGTCGACTGGGCGCGCGTCGTCTACTTCGCGCGGTACGCCGACTTCGCCCACCGCTGCCTCGAAGACTTCTTCGCGGCGGTGGGGCTCCCGTTCAGCGCGCTCCTCGAGCAGCGCAAGCTCGGGCTGGCCATCGTCCACTCCGAAGCGGACTTCCACGCGCCGCTGCGGCTCGGAGACACGGCGCGCATCGTGTTCGAGGTGACGCGGCTCACGCAGCGCTCGGTGACGTCGCGCTTCACGATCTTCCGCGGCGAGACCGACGAGCGGCTGGCGACCATCGTGCTCAAGCAGGCGGCCATCGAGACCGACCACTTCACCGGCGTCGAGCTCCCGGCCGACGTGCACTCCGCGCTGGCGAACGAGCTCGTGAGGTGAGAGAGGCCGCGCCATGCTCACGGCGTTGGCGTTGATGGTGGTGCTGCAGGCAGACGTTCCCCGAGAAGGCGCTGGCGAGTCGAGCCCTCCGCCGCAGCAGTTCTCCGAGGCTTTCCGTCGCCGGCGCGCCTGGGAGGCGGAGCAGCGCAAGCCGTCGTGGAAGGATCACGTCTCGGTGGCGGTGGGCGCGTACGGCGGTGCCGCGCTCATCGCCAGCTCTCCGCTCACGGTCGCGCCCTCGGTGGGGCTGGACCTCGAGCTTGGCGGGAAGCTCACGCGCTGGCTCTCGCTCGTCGGGCTGGCGCAGGGCCACGTCGACTTCGTCCGCTCGGGCGTCGAGGTGGTGGTGACGGGCTTCGGGGCGGGCCTGCGGCTCGGCGAGCGTCACTTCATCACCCTCGGCGGCGGGGCGGCGATCACCGCGGTGACGCGCGTCACCACCAGCGCGGTGTCGGGGCTCGTGCCCACGTTCGATCTCCGCGGAGGCGTGCTCCTCGTCGGCGGCTTCGGCATCCACCTGCGGCTCGGCGCGGTGCTCGCCCCCACGTCCCCGCTGATCAGCGTGGGCCTCGGGTTCGGCTACTCGCACTGAGCGAGCTGCGCGAGCGACGCGAAGCGGCGCTCCTGGCGCGGGCTCCAGCAGCGCTCCAGCACCTCGGCCACGCGCGGGTCGACGCCCGGACAGCGCGGCGCCTCGAGGAAGCGATCGAGCGCGACGGACTGCTCGAAGAGCACGTCGGTGTCGTTGGTCTCGACGACGCGCGGCAGACGCACCCCGCACCACTGCGCGAGCACCCAGCCGACGAAGAGCACGAGCCCGCGCTCGCTCAGCGCGACCGGGAGCCCGAGCGACGGCTGCGTTCGCCGCGACGGGAAGTGGTGCGGCCGTGGGAGCAGCACCGCGAGCGAGCCGTCGGCGCGCTGCAGCAGCTCGCCTTCGGTGAGCGGGTAGGGCCAGGCGACGTCGGCCGCCGAGGTGCGCATGAAGTCGTGCAGCGCGGCGAGGGCCGAGGCCAGCTCCCGGGCTGCCCGGAGCGCCTGTTCGGGGTCGACCGGCCGACGGAACGGCGCGAGGTCGTCCTCCAGTCTCACCCAGGTGTGCTGCTCGTTCTCCACCACCTTCGACGCGGCGACGACATGCCGGTGGCGTGGCGCGAGCATCGCCAGGCGGACGTCCTGACGCTGGCCGACGAGGCCTCCGAAGCTCGTCTTGCGCGAGGGCAGCTCGAGCCACAGCCCGCGCTCGCCGTCGATGGTGGCTTCGACGAGCGGCACCTCTGGCACGACGAGCGCGTGCACCTCGACGTGCGTCGCGCGGCCCGCGGGCGGCGTGGCCACCCGGGCGAGCGCTTCGACGGGCGCGCCGGGCGTGGGCAGCGCCGTGCGCAGGTGCTCGAGCGAGACCTCCATGCCGTTGACCTTGAGCGTGCGGCGGGCGCGGTCCTGCTCCACGAAGCCCACCGCCGCGGTCTGGACCTCCGCGGACACGCCGCGGCGATCGACGAGCAGCTCGATGGTCTCGAGCCTCGGCAGGAGCGGGAACCACTCGCGCAGCGCCTCGCCGCTCGCGGGAACGAGGAGCGTGCGCACCTCGGCGAAGGCCGGGCCGAGCACCGGCACCCAGTGCGCTGGCAGGAAGTCGCGCGGGACGGCGAGCTGCGAGAGGCGGGGCAGGGCGCGGCAGGGCGCCGGGGTGCCGTCGACGAACATCGTGTACGGCGACCAGAGCTGCGCGTCGCTGAGATCGAGCCGCTCGACGAAATCGAAGAGCGGCGCGCGCAGGCACCCGTAGATCGTCCCCGGCGAGTCGGCGGAGATCGCCACGCGCCGCAGCGGCCAGACGGGATCCTTCGTGGCGTCGTCGGCGCGGAGGAACTTCTGGGGATCGAGCGCCGCGGCGATCGGCAGCCCGCGCTCGAGCGCGACGTGCTTCGCCCACGGGTAGAGCTCCCGCTTGAGCCGCGGCCGCAGCTCGCGCAGGAGCTCGTCGCCGCTCTCGCCCTCGCACTGCAGGTGGATCAGCTCGCCCAGCGGTTCCCCGCGCTCGAGCAGGGCGTCGGCGAGCACGCGACGCTCTTCATCGGAGCCGGTCGCCTCGAAGATGGCCCGGCAGCGGTCGCGTTCGGCGGCGGTGAACACGCCTCAGAATCTACGCGTGAACGGCAGCGGCTTGCGCATGCGCGCCAGCAGCAACAGCGGCAGGAGCACGTAGGGGGTGTTGAAGGCGAGGAACTTGAGCGGGTTCTGCGTGCGGAACTCCGGCTCGCCGAAGAACTCCACGCCGAAGACGATGATGCCGGTGATGCTGCTGATCATCGTCGCGTAGATGACCGCGGGGAGCTGGATCCAGTTCTTCCCCTTCACCAGCGCCCACGCGAGGAGCAGGTAGAACGGCCCGTACACGAAGGTCGACAGGCCGGTGACGAAGCGCATCCACACCGGCGGGTGCATGAAGAGCGGGTCGGCGTCGATCGCGTACCAGTAGTTGGCGCGGGCGAGCGGGTTCGTCGAGTCGGGCGACATCTCGATGCCCAGCGTGGGCACCGCGTCGCTGATGCCCGAGGTCACCGCGAAGGTGACGAAGACGATCGCGAAGAAGAGATCGATCCGCCGCTCGGAGAGGGGGAGGTTCGCCGGCTCGCTCACGACAGCGGCGACCGCTTGATGGTGATGAAGGTCTCGGGCTCGGCCGGCTTCGCGGGCTCGGCGGGGGCGGCGTCGGTCTCCGGCGCGGGCTCGGGCTGCTCCGGCTCCTGCGGCGCGTCGGCCTCCGAAGCGCGGGCGCTGATCTCCTCGTCGGACAGGAAGCCCACCTTGGCGCCTTCCTTGTTGAGGAAGCGCACCGCGCGGCTCGAGAGCTTGAGCAGCTGCTCGGCGATCGCCGGAGGCACCAGCGCGTGCTCGATCTTGTCGGGGTCGGGGCGCTCGACGACCGCGAGCTCGCCGAGCTCGAGCTTCTTCGCCTGCTCGGCGGTCAGCTCCATGCGGCGCAGCTTGTTCTTGCGCGTGACGAAGTAGAACGGCGTGGCGCCCGGCTCCTGGGGCACGGTGTTGGCCACCACCAGCTCGCGCAGCTGGCGATCGAGCTCGAGCTGCTTGCGCGCCTGCTGGCGGTGGGCCTCCTTGCTGCCGGCCATCGGCGGGAGCTTCGGCACGCGCAGCGGGAGCGGCTCGTCACGGCGACGGTCGTGCTGCGGCGGGCGGTCGTCACGGCGCGGCGGGCGGTCGTCACGACGCGGCGGACGCTCGTCGCGGCGCTCCTGCGGCGGGCGCGAGGCGGGCTTCGCGGCCTTGTCGGCCTCGGCCTTCTTCGCGGCTTCTTCGGAGACGAGGCCGGCCTTGAGGAGCTTGTCGCGGAGGCTCTGCATAGCCGCGCGCGTATACAGCAATCCCCGCCGCGTGGCTGGCAATCCACACTGGCAGCGCCCCGGGCGCGCAGGTAGGGTGCCCGGCCTCGTGAAGCGGTCTCTCGTCATCGCGCTGCTCGTGCTCTCGGCCTGCAAGGATCCCGTCGATCAGGCGGCCAAGAAGCGCATCTTCTCCCCCGAAGATCCGCCGCAGGCCGTCGCCGCGGCGAGCGAGAAGCTGCCCCCCGAGGAGGCCGCCGCCAGCGTCGCCATCTCCCGCCGCATTCTCGAGATGGGCGCCGCCGAGACCACCGAGCGCATCGGGCCGCACACCTACAATGCCACTGTGTCCTGGGACTGGACCTCGGCCGGCAAGAACGTGCGCCTCAAGGAGACGCGCGAGCTGCTGTCCGGGCCGGGCGGCGTGTCCGGCGACTTCCTCGCCCGCATGTCGAACACCAACGAGCAGGGCCTCGAGGTGCTCCGCGTGGGCGGCAGGGTCTTCGCGCGCAGCACCTACGGGAAGGACGGCGCCGGCAAGTTCCGCCAGCGTCTGCGCGATCGCGGCATGGCCGAGCGCATGCGCGAAGAGGCCTCGGGCGCGCTGCGCGACTTCGATCAGCTCTTCCGCGGGCGCCTCAAGCTCAACGCGCAGGGCACCTCCACGCTCGAGGGCCGCACCGCGTGGAAGTACGTCGTCACGCTCGCCGACGCGCCGGCTGAGAAAGACTCCAACCTCCCGCCCCTCGCCACGCCGAAGAACGGCGCCGACGAGACCACCCGCCGCCGCCGCCTCTTCTACGATGCGCGCACGCCCCGCACGCTCCAGGGGGAGGTCTACGTCGACGCCGAGACGAGCGTGGTGCTCAAGGCACGCCTCGACGGCCGCATCGGCGTGAAGGGCACCGAGTCCGAGGCCGAGCTCCACCTCGTCGTCGACTCGGCGCTGACCGGCATCGGCAAGTCGCCCGCCATCGAGGCCCCGAAGGACTTCCTCCCCGACGAGGACAAGCCCGACGGCGTCGCGGCCGCCCTCAGCCGCTTCGGCATCGAGCGCCAGCGCCCCGACGGCGGGGTCTCAGGCACCGCCCAGCCGGGTGAGCCCGAAGACGACGCCGCCGAGTGAGCCGGCTGTAGGCCTTTCACCCACTTCTCAACGTGCCGAAAGCACGGCGGTTTTCGCCGCCTTGCGGGCCCCTGTCTGACCAGCGGAAATCTCAGTCCGAAAATTTGCGGGGTGAAGGTCGATCGCTACACTGCCCAACAGTTGCGGCTTTGCCGCATCGTACATGGCCGGTTGTTCAGTAACCGACGAACCATCTCAGCGGTTCAGGAAGAGGACAGGAAACCATGGAGCGCAAGGGCAGCAGCACGGCAGTGGTGACGAAGGAGCTGGTCGCGACGGCGCTGAAGACCGCGACCACCACCGCCCGTGAGGAGCAGGCGTTGCGGATGCGGTACGGCGCGACGGTCGACAAGAAGGCCGCGCTCCCGCAGGCCCATGGCGGCAACGAGGAGCTGGCCGACGAGCTGCTCCTCATCGAGATGCAGCTCCTCCGCGGGCTGCGCGCGCACCAGGGCAAGCCGGTCGTGGCGAAGACGGCGACGAAGAGCGCGGTGAAGTCGAAGATCGCCTCGAAGCTCTCGCGCAAGTGAGCGGCGGCCTCCCCTCGGGGAGGCCGTTTCGTTTCAGGCGCCCATCACGAGCACCCGGTGGCCTGCGGCGCGGGCCAGCGGCAGCTCGGGGGCGCCCGTCAGTTGCTGGCAGAGCGCCGCGGCGTCGTCACGCTGGCCGGCGCTCGCCAGGCCGAGGAGCCAGCGGCCGGTGGCCGGGTTCCTCCAGAAGTCCTCGTTGAAGCGCTCGAGCAGCTGCTCGCGCATCGCGAAGGCCAGCGCGAACGCATCGAGGCGGCGCAGCGCGTCTCCGAAGGCGTCGACCGCGAAGAGCGTCGCGCCGCGGGGGGCCTCCGCGCCGAGCGCCGCCGAGAGCCGCGGCACGTAGTCGTCGGAGAGCTGCGCCGACGCGCCGCGCGTGCCCGCCTCCGCTGAGAAGTGCGCGAGCGCCGCGTCGCGGCGGAGCTGGTGGAGCTGCCGGAACGCGAACGCGCGCGCGGCCTCCTTCGCCTGGCTCGCGGTGAGGCGGAGGTAGCGCTTGAGCCAGCCCTCCTCGAGGAGGAACGACTCGAAGACGAGGCCCACCGCGTCGACGACGGCCCGGTCGCCCAGCCGCCGCTCGACGAAGGGCAGCGCGCGCCCGACGTTCGCGCGGTGGAGGGCGATGCCCCACTGCGAGAGCCAGCCGGCGTATGCGTCGAAGCCGAGGTCGGCCGTGAGCAGCAGGCGGATCTGGTCGGGCACGCGGAGCTCGACGCAGCGCGGCCGTGGATCGCGCCCGGGCCGGCCCTCGGTGTCGACGGTGATGCGCCCGTCGGCGTTGGGGGACAGGCCGAGATCGCCGATGCAGCGGCTGACGGCGTGCGACAGATCCTCCCGGCGGAACCACTCGAAGAGCCACGGCGCGAGGGCGGCGCGCTCGGCGTCGTGGGCCTGCGCGAGCCGCGGCGTGAGGAGCGGGTCGAGCTTCTTGAGGCCGTAGGCGAGGAGATCACCGTGCGCGTCGCGCGTGTCGGTGAGCAGCTTCGTCGCCGCCTCCAGCCGCGGTGCGGGCGGGCGGCCGTGGAGCTCCTCGAGGAACGTGGCGGGCGTGAGCTTGAGCGCGGCGATGGCCTCCAGCGTGGCGTCGAGCCGGCGCGCGGCGAGCGACTCCTGCGCCTCGAGCTGGTTCGACAGCTCGGCCGAGAGCGTCACCCGCGACTCGCGCGCGGCGAGGCGGGGCAGCTCGCGCTGCGCCTCGCCGGGCGTCCAGGTGCGCGCCGCGGCGAAGAAGGTGTGGCCCTCGAAGAAGGCCTGCACGCGGGCGTGCGCCTCGGCCGCCCTGGCCTCGACGTGCGCGCGCGCGACGTGCCGGCGGAGCAGCTCCAGCCGCGCGCGCTTGGCGTCGTCGACGCGCGGGCTGGCGAGCAGCTCGCTGAGCACCTGCCACGCGTCGAGGCGCACCAGTTCGGGGATTTCGGGCACCTCGGGGAGATCGCGCTGCACCCCGGACGCGACCCGCCACGCGCGCGTGCCGCGCTGGAAGAAGAGATCGTCGAGCTTCTCGACGAGAGCGTTGAGCGACAGTTCCACGCCGCGATTGCTGCGCATGTCGGTCGATCCGTCAATCCCTGCTCGGGGAGGAACCGTCACGACCCCTTGACGAAGCCCCAGCCGAAGCGCCCCTTCACGCACAGGTTGCCCGCCGTCACGGAGCTGTCGGCCGGCGACGTGACGCGGACGATCTGGTTGTCCTGCACCCGGAGGGTGAGCGTGCAACCCACCCCGCAGTACGAGCAGGTGGTGTCGGTGACGGTCTGCTTCGCTTCGTCCCAGCCGCCGGCCTCGCGGAGCTCGTGCTCGACCTTGAACACGAGCGCGTTGGTGGGACAGACGCCGATGCAGTTGCCGCAGAAGACGCACGCCGACTCGGGCAGCGGCCG
>JBMORD010000159.1:0-1937 GCA_049322495.1 Myxococcota bacterium
GATGTGCGACGTCGACCAGGGCAGACGCAGGTCGTCAGCACCGACATCGACACCTCGCGGCGCCAGGCGTTCGTCTTCGTGCAGGGCAGCTCCGTCGGCATCACGACCGTGGGCTGGAACGCGCTGAGCCCGGGCACGCCGACGGTGCAGGCCGCGCTCGACGCGATCGACGCAGTGCTGACCAACCACTTCGACGGCACCGCGCACCGGCACGCCGCGACCAACGTCGACTACGCGCCCCACGGGATGGTGGCGGCGAACACGGTGCAAGGCGCCATCGACGAGCTGGTCGACGACCTCAGCGGCCCCGGTGGCGCAGCCGCTGTGGGTGCGGGCGGAGTTCCGGGCAATCCGAACCCGCTCGGGCCCGGGTCGGTCGCCTCGCAGCTCGGTGCGCTGCTGGGGCTGCTGAACGGCCATGTCGCCGCGGCCTCCGACGCGCACCCTGCGAGCGCCATCTCGGCCACGCCGCACAGCTACATCACGACGACGAGTGTGCAGGCGCAGCTCCAGAGCCTGGTGGCGGCGCTCGCGGACCAGACCGCCGCTGCGGCCGGCTCGACGCGTGTCGGCTCGATGGCCTTCCCTGGTGCGCCCATCGCGCTCGTCGCGAAGAGTGTCGCAGGCCAGCTCTTCGACCTGCTCACCGCCCACAACGCCCACCTGAATGAACTCTTCGCGGCCCACCCAGCGAGCACCATTACCGTTCTCGACGCGGCGAACCGGCTGAACGCTGCCAACACGGAAGACGCGCTGGGAGAGCTGATTGTCATCGCCGGCGCCGACCACTACCGGGCCAACGAGGCCGTTCCCGCCGGCATGCATCGCACCATTCGCCAGCCGCCCTTCAGCGGGAGCACCAAGGCGCTCCTCTGGGACGCACAGGGTACCGGCGCCGGCGTCGCGCGCTTTCGGGTCTACCTGGATGGCGACTCGCTCTGGCTTACGATGAACGCGAGCTGGAACGGCACGCAGTGGGTGAAGCAGGCGACGGGCAACGCGGCCGCGCTGAGGCTCGGCCGGAACACCTTCGAGCTCGTCCATGAAGGAACGCCGGCGTCGCAGTTCGCGCTGTGGACGCGAACGTGGAGGCTCCCCATCGACAGCAACGCGGTGAACTCGGCCTTCGAGCTCAGCGGCTCCGTGCGCGAGACCGGCTACTGCGGCGCGAAGATGTACAACCCCACCGGCGCCTCGCAGTTCATGATGCTCGGGAACGTCGTGAACTTCCGCAGCCGTTTCCCCGCGGCGCCGTCGTCCATCACGCTCGCGGTGCGCGACTCGAGCGCCGGCGTCCCGACGACGCGCGTGCAGAACGTCACGCGCGACGGCTTCGCGTTCACCATCGACGCCAACGTCGGCGCGAGTAACTGGTCGTACTGGTACGGCGACTACACCGCCATCGCGTGAGGCCCGCATGCCCATCGAAGAGCTCACGAACGAAGAGGTGCTCCAGCGATGCTCGATGTGCCAGACGCCGACGCGTTCGAAGCTCGCGACGCTCTCCCTCGGCGTGGGGAGCGCCGTTGCCGACGACCTCGATGGGCGCGTGGTGCGTCTGCCGCCGTGTCCGAAGTGCAAGGCAGAGGAGTTCCTCATTCGATCCGAGATCGCCCCCGCAGCGGCGCCCACGACCTACGGCGACCTTCATCGCCTCCTCGTCGACCAACTGCACGCCTCGCTCGTGAAGAAGGGCCGGCTCGACGCGCGCCTGAAGACAGTGCCGACGTTGAGCGACCTCGACCCGAACCTCGTGAAGACGTTCTTCGCCGACGGGCTGAAGCTCCTCGCCGAGCCCCTCGAGAAGCTCGAGCCGCCCCCGTGAGTTCATCATTCGACGTCGCCATCGCTTCTTCGACTTGAGCTGTCTCGGGAAGGAAGCGTGTATGGCTTTGCGAGCCGGGCGCACCGAAGGTCCCCACCCGGGCGGAGCCGCA
>JBMORD010000160.1:0-14697 GCA_049322495.1 Myxococcota bacterium
GCCCGCATCGCGCTCGAGGTCGCCTGCGTCGACGCTCGCGTCCTCCGAGGCTCCCGCGTCCGCGCCTGCGTCACGCGGCAGGGCGGAGACCACCTCGACGGCGGCGTCGGAGCCCTCGAGGTCCGAGCGGCCACAGCCGACAATCAGTCCCGCCACCACCATCGCCATCGCGCGCATGCGCCGACCGTACGGTCGAGCGCGAGGCGTTGTCGACACGGCTGCTGCGCTCCTCGGCGCCGGAGGTAGTGTGCGCGGCCATGTCTGCTGGGCTCCTGCTGGTGACTCTGCTGCTCGCGCACCCCGACCTCGACGAGGGGCGCGTGGCGGTGTCGGCGATGAAGTACCGCGCGGCGGTGCCCGCGCTCACGCGCGTGACGCAGGACGCGGCGGCGAGCGACGCCGAGGTGGTGGAGGCGTACTCGCTCCTGGCGAAGTCGCAGCTCGCGCTGCAGAAGCCACAGCTCGCGCAGGCGGCGTACGAGGGGCTGCTCCAGCGCGCGCCGATGACGGCAGACCCCGAAGGGAGCCCGGCCCTGCGCGCGGCCTTCCAGCGCGCGAAGACGGCGCTCTTCCCGCCGCGCACGGTGCGGCTGATCCGCAAGCCCTCGGGGGCGGACACGCTGGTGGTCGAGGTGATCAACCCGTGGCGCCTCGCGCTCACCGCGAGCTGGAGCTCCGCGCGCCCCGACGCGCCCGCGCGCGTGCTGACCCTCGAGGAAGGCCGCGTGGTGACGTCGCTCGCGCCGGGCTCGGCCGGCTGGCTCGAGGTGTCGGCAGAGGGCCAGGTGCTCGCGGCGCTCGGCTCGCGCGCGGAGCCGCTCGAAGGGCCACCGGCGCCCGCGGTCGCGACCACTGACGCGCCGAAGCAGGAGCCCACACTCGCCCCGCAGCCGAAGACCTCACCCGAGGTGCTCCCGCCATCGCCCGCGCCGGTGGTCAACACCTCGCGCCGCGTGCTCGGGTGGACGCTGGTCGGCCTCGGCGTGGCCGCCACCGCGACCGGCGTGGGGCTCTACGTCGGCGGCGTGTCCGACCAGACGCGCGGCGAGAACTGGGCGACGCTCGACATCCCGTACGAGGAGGCGGTGATGCTCCAGGCGCGCGGTCCGGTGCTCCAGCAGGCCGGCGGCATCACCGGCGGCGTGGGCCTGGCGGCGGCCATCACCGGCGTGGTCATCCTGCTCACGGAGTGAGGGTGAGGTCAGCGGGCCCACGCTGCCATTCCAATGGAGAGGTCCCGAACCCCGACGCGATGGGTGGTGACAGTCTCGCGGAACATCGCCGATGACCCCGGATTCGCGCGTCGTGCGACAGACTGGGAGATGCGTCCTCAGCTCGTGCTCGCCACGCTCGTCTCCACCGCCGCCTTCGCCGCGTCGCCGGTGTGGCATGCGGTGCCCTCGAGCACCGTGGTGTTCGGCTGCAGCGACGAGGGAGCCCCGACGGAGAAGCGGCCTGCGCCGACCCGAGTGCCGGCGCTGTGGCTGACGGCCCGCATCACCGCCGCAGAGTATCAGCAGTGCGTCGCCAGCGGCGCGTGCAAGGCCGTGCCCTCCAGGCCGTGGTGCAACACGACCGCGCCCACGTGGCCAGCGACCTGCGTCAGCTTCCCCGAAGCGGCGCGCTACTGTGCCTGGGCGGGCGGCCGGCTGCCCACCGCCGTCGAGTGGGAGTCCTTCGCCGACAGTGGCTTCGACCTGAACGCCGGTGAAGGCGTCGACGCGGCGCATGGCGCGAGCGAGTGGGTCGTCGGGAACGGCCGCGAGGCGGGCTACGAGGAGGTGCGCGGCGGCGTGCCGGACCTCGCACCGCTGCGCCGATGCGAGTGGGGTAACGCGAGGCGTGACCTCGAGGCCGGAAACCTCGGCTTCCGCTGCGTGCGCGCGAGCCCGCCACCACCGCTGCCGCGTCACCCCGACGACGTGAAGCGCACCCTGCGTGGCTTCTCGCTGGTCGGTGGGCGCGTCGTGCTCTCCGCGATGCTCGGCGACGACGAGCTCGCGCGCACCTTCGTGGCCTGCAAGACGCGCGTGGCGCCGCTCGGCGCGCGCCTCTCCTCCAGCACCGAGGACACCGCGTGGGGCCCTGTCACGCGGCACGCCTACGCGACGCCCTGCCAGGACGTGGTGTTCGTTCTCACCGCGCCCGACGTGCAGGTGGGGCCGCTCCGTCCACCCGGTCGTGGTTTGCGCTCCGCCAGGTTCGAGGGCTGTCGCGCGTCCCACGGTGCGCAGGTCGTCGAGGTGCCGGGGCGTCCGGAGCGCTGTCAGGTCCGGCTGGCCGGGGACTTCAACGACGACGGCCTCACGGACTTCTTCGTCGAGACGCGAGACGTGTGCACCGGCGGTGTGTTGCTGCTGTCGAGCGGTGACTCGTGGCTCGTCGCGGCGCGCGACGAGTCGCCGAGCGGCTCTTGAACGAGCTCGCGGAGGAGACGGGCGAGTCGCTCACCGAGGCGGCGCTTCGGGCCTTCGAGGAGCGGCTGACGCGCCTGCGGAGTGAGCGCGCGGCGCAGCGCAAGCGGGCGCTCCAGTCGCTGCACGACCTCATCGAGGAAGCGCGCGCGCAGCGACCGCTCGACGAGCGGCCGTTGAAGGTCATCACCGACGAGCTGTGGGGCGAGACCGACGTCGAGCGCGCCTGACGGGCTGCTTCAGGGCGCGTGCCACACGCCGGACACGGCAGACGCGGTCGCGACGTCGAGGGACCACGCGATGGCGATGGGGCGGGTGTCGATGTCGAGGCCCGGAGACGCGATGGCCTCGACGGCCACCGCGTAGTCGCTGCCGGAGGTGAGCAGGCCTGGTGGCAGCACGATGCTCGTCGCGCGCGTGAGGAGCGCGTCGCGGTCGAAGCTGTTGGTGTAGGTGCCCGCGGCGGCGAGCTCGAAGATGCGCACCTGGTAGCCCACCGGCGTGCCCCTCGTCGGCGCGCTCCAGCTGATGGTGGGGGTGAGCGACGAGAAGGTGCCGGTGCGCTGGGCGTCGGCGCCGTCGATCCGCAGGGTCGTCGGCGGCGAGATGCGCGGGCTGAAGGTGCTCGGCGCCTGCGCGAGGGGCCAGATGTCGCTGTGGCTGACGGAGACGCCTCCGCTGTTGGTGCGCGGCAGGAGCGTCGGCACGTGGAACGTCACTTCGCTCGAGACGAAGTGCGTCCAGGTCGGCACGGGGTCGACGTAGGGGACGTTGAAGGTGACGTCGGCAGAGGCGAACTCGGTCCACGCGGCGATCAAGCCCGGAACCGAGGCGCGCACGTCGGGCGCGGCCGGCGCGCTGGGGGTGACGAGGAGGTCGACCGACGCTCGCCAGACCTCGGCGCCAGGCCCGATGGCCGTGGCGTCCGCGAGGTAGTCCGAGACGCGCAGGGTGCCGGCGTGGTTGCCGCGGTCGGGCGGAGTGACGAAGGCGGCGGTCAGCGTCGTGCTGTCGTCGAGCGCCCAGGTCCACCCCGAGAGCTCGAGCGAGCGGGCCACGCTCCAGCCCAGGATGAGCCCGGCGCCGGCATCGACCGAGACCATCTGCCAGAGGTGCGTGAGGTCTCCGGCGGTGCCCGCAGGCGCCGCGCCGGAGGTGTAGCGCGAGAGGCCGTGCGACACGTTGTCGATGGAAGGCGTCGCCGGCCCGACGCCGGAGAGGCGGCCCGAGAAGTCGGTGTTGGGCGATGTGACCTGGAAGGAGAGCCAGCCGGCTTCTGCGAGCCCGGTGGCGGTGAGCCGGAGGCTCATCGAGCTGCTCGACGATGGGCCGGGGCGCCCGAGGACGTTGTACTCGTCGAGGTCGAGCTGACGGGCGCTCGAGACGATCCACCACGGTCGCTGCCCTGGCCGCGGGAGCTGCACGTAGTACTCGGCAGGCGCGTCTCGCACCACGAAGCCTCCGTCGGTGAACTCGACCGGGAGCGAGGTGAAGGTGGTGCCCGACCGTGCGTAGACGGCGAGCTGCGCAAGCAGCGGATCCTCGGTGACGAGCTCGCCACCCTCGAGGCGCCGGTGGAGCACCCGGCGGCCGATGAGGTCGGTGCCCGTCGCGCCGCCCCCGCCACCCAGCGCGCCGCCTCCGCCAGACGAGAAGCCGCCGTCGGTGCCTCCGTCGTTCGTCCCTCCGCCCGTGCAGCCGCTCGCGGCCCACAGCGCTGCCACCACCAGTACGCCTCTGCGCATGTTCTCTCCCGAATGAGCCTGTGATGAGCCGGATACGCCCAGGGCCGTCGCAGTCTCATACTCGCGGGGGGGGGAGCTCTGGGAGTGCTCAGGCCGCGGTGGGCAGCCTGGCCACGACCTTGATCTCGAACTGGAACCCCGAGAGCCACGTCACGCCGACGCCGGTGAGGGCCGGGTACGGCGGCGGTCCCCAGAACTCCAGCAGCACGGGCCACAGGGTCGCCAGCGTGGTCTCGGGCTCGACCACGAACACCGTGACGTCGACCACGTCTTCGAAGGTGCACCCCGCGGCGGCCAGCACCGCGTTCAGGTTCTCGAAGGCCAACCGCACCTGCGCCTTCAGCTCGGGCTCGGGGGACCCGTCAGGCCGGCTGCCGACCTGGCCCGAGACGAAGAGCAGGCCGTTGGCACGCACCGCGGGCGAGTAGCGGTTCTGCTCGTACAGCGCCTGGCGACCGGGCGGAAAGACCACGTCACGCTGAGCCATCGATGTTCTCCTCAAGGGGCCTGAGACGCGCTGTCGACTATTCAACGGCGTCGTCTGGAGCTACGCGCCGGGCCTGGAATCACTGTTTGCGAAGCCCAAACAATCGGGAGCCAGCGTGGACCGCTTCGACGCGATGCAGGCCTTCGTCCGGGTGGCAGAGACCGGCAGCTTCACCAGGGCGGCGGACGCCCTGCAGGTGAGCAAGACGACCGTCACCCACCTCGTGCAGCAGCTGGAAGCCCGGCTCGGCGTGAAGCTGCTGCACTGGACCACCCGGCGCGTGCGGGTGACGCCTGAGGGCGCCGCGCACTACGAGCGCGTGCTGCGCCTGCTCGCCGACCTCGAGGACGCCGAGGCGAGCCTGTCCGGCGCGGTGGCCGCGCCGAGGGGCCGCCTGCGCGTCGACGTGCCGAGCCGTCGCGCGCCTGCTGCTGGTGCCCGCGCTGCCGGCGTTTCTCGAGCGTTACCCCGAGCTCCAGCTCCACCTCGGGGTGAGCGATCGCCGCGTGGACCTGCTGGGCGAAGGCGTGGACTGCGTGGTGCGCGGGGGCGAGCTCACCGACTCGTCGCTCGTGGTGCGTCGCGTGGCCGAGCTGCCGATGCTGGTCTGCGCCGCGCCCGACTACCTGCGGCGGGAAGGCACCCCGAGCCACCCGCTGGTCCTCGCCGAAGCGGCGCACCGCCTCGTGGGCTTCCTGTCGTCGCGCACCGGGAGGACCGTGCCCACCGTGCTGCAGCGCGACGGGGAGCGCCTCGAGCTCACCGCGCGTCACGCGGTCGCGGTCGACGATGGCAACGCCTACCTGGCGGCCGGGCTGGCGGGGCTCGGCGTGGTGTGCCTGCCGCGCTACATGGCGCGCCCCCACCTCGAGCGCGGCGAGCTCGTGCCGCTCTTCGACGACTGGCGACTGGCGCCGCTGCCGATGGTCGTGGCGTACCCGTCGAGACGGGTGAGCGCGCGGCTCCGCGTGTTCATCGACTGGGTCGCCGAGGTGATGGCCGCCGCCGGGCGCGTGGGTGATCGGCGCCGGCGAGCGGGGTGAGCTCGAGCGTCACGGCAAGGTGGACATCGAGCGCGCGTCACTCACGGAGCAGGTGCTGGCTGGCCGCCGGTCTGCCGAATCGCAGCGAGGACCTCGGGGTTGCGGCTCACGTCGATGATGCTGTGCGGTGGAACGGGGCCGTCGGAGGCGGGCCCCGCGGCGAATCGGAAGCTGGCACCACCGCCCCACCGCACGACGCCCACAGCCAGTCCGACGACTCGCTCCGCAGAGGTGACCTCGTTCTCATACGTCTGCGCGACCCAGGTCCTCCGCCGCCGGCCGGTCCCCTCGGCCTGCAGGCGCAGCTTGAACACCGCCTCGCCAGCGCGGACGACCACGGGCAGTTCGATTTTCAAGACGGCGAGCGGTGGCACCAGCACGCCGATGGCTCGTCGTTCGGCGAAGCCACTGGCTGGCTCGAGCGTCACGTACAGCTTGCGCGGGCCGTCGTAGCAGTTCTGGAGCACCATCCGCAGCACGCCGCCGAAGTCGGTGCTCACCGGCTCCAGCGCGAACTGGAGCCCCTCGTACTCGAGGATCGCGCCGCGCCCGACCAGCGCCAGGAGCGGGTTGCCGACGTCGTTCTTCCCTGACTGCGACCACAGATAGCGAGCCGTTCCTCCGATGAAGCCGAGCGCGCTGAGCGCGGCCAGCAGCACCACGCTGAGCGGGGCGGGCGACGAGTACCAGGCGACCGCTCCCATGATCACCGCGAGGATGAAGCTGAGCACCACGAAGACCTGCGTCGCCGCGACGGGGTCGGAGCGCCACTGCAGAGCGAGGGCGCCCACGACGAAGACGACGAGGCCGGTGAAAAGCACCGTGGTCGAGCTGTCATCGCCCGACGCCGGCTTGCCGAACAGCCAGGCCCCCACGAGCAGCGCCACGAAAAACGAAGCCACCGCCACTCCGCCGAGCAGCGTCACGCCCGCCGACCCACGTGCCGTCATGCCGCCATCCTTCCTGAACGGGCAGGCGGCCTCAACGTTCCAGCGCGTGGGTGGACGCCCGAGTCTGCGCCGATGAGATCGGCCGAGGCCCCCGCGCGCGGCGTGGCACACTCCGCGCCCCATGAACGTCCTCGTCCTCAACTCGGGCAGCTCGAGCGTGAAGTACCAGGTCATCGACACCGCGACGTCGGCGGTGCGGCTGGTGGGGCTCATCGAGCGCGTGGGGAAGGACGTCACCTACGCGCAGGCGCTGGCGCAGGTGCTCGAGGCCGCGAAGCACCTCACGCTCGACGCGGTGGGGCACCGGGTGGTGCACGGCGGCGAGCGCTTCGTCGACGCCACGCGCATCGACGACGCGGTCGAGCAGGGCATCGAGGCCTGCATCCCCCTCGCGCCGCTGCACAACCCGCCGAACCTCGCCGGCATTCGTGCGGCGCGGGCGGCGCTCCCCGGCCTGCCGCAGGTGGCGGTGTTCGACACCGCGTTCCACGCCCGGCTCCCGCGGCGCGCGCGCACCTTCGCCATCGACCAGGCGGTCGCGCAGAAGCACGGCCTGCGCCGCTACGGCTTCCACGGCACCAGCCACCAGTACGTCGCGCAGCTCGCCGCGCAGCACCTCGGGCGGCCGCTGCAGGAGCTGCGGCTGGTGACGCTCCACCTCGGCAACGGCGCGAGCGCGACCGCGGTGGAGTTCGGCGTCAGCACCGAGACCAGCATGGGCCTCACCCCGCTCGACGGGCTGGTGATGGGCACGCGCGGCGGCGACCTCGACCCCGGGGTGCTCCTCGCGCTGCTGCGCACCGGCGAGTTCGACGCGCAGTCGCTCGACCGGCTGCTCAACCACCAGTCGGGGCTCGCCGGCCTGTCAGGGCTGGGCAACGACCTGCGCGACATCGAGCAGCGCGCGAGCGAAGGCGACGACCGCTGCCGCCTCGCGGTGTCGGTCTTCGCCCACCGCGCGCGCAAGTACCTCGGCGCCTACGCGGCGGTGATGGGCGGCCTCGACGCGGTGGTCCTCACCGGCGGCATCGGCGAGAACGCGGTGGCCATGCGGAGGCGCATCCTCCAGCGCCTCGACTTCCTCGGGCTGGTGCTCGATGACGAGGCGAACGAGGCCGCGAAGGTGAGCGCCGAGCAGCCGGTGGCCGCGGTGTCGGCGCCGAACAGCCGCGTCGCCGCGCTGGTGGTGAAGACCAACGAGGAGCTGTCCATCGCGCGGCAGACCGCGGCGCTCGTCGAGCAGAAGACGTCGGTGAAGCCGGCGCGCAACATCCCCATCGCCATCTCCGCGCGGCACGTGCACCTCGACCAGGCCACCTTCGAGAAGCTGTTCGGCGCGGGCGCGACGCTCACCAGGCTGCGCGACATCAGCCAGCCCGGCCAGTTCGCCTCGGAGCAGAAGGTCAACGTCGTCGGCCCGCGCAACCGCCTCGACGGCGTGCGCGTGCTCGGTCCGCTGCGCCCGGCGAGCCAGGTCGAGGTGAGCCGCTCCGACGAGTTCTTCCTCGGGGTCGACGCGCCCATCCGCGACTCCGGCAACACGCAGGGCAGCGCGCCCATCACCCTCGAGGGGCCGAAGGGCACGGTGCAGCTCGCCGAGGGCCTCATCTGCGCGAAGCGGCACATTCACATGACGCCCGACGACGCGACGGCCTTCGGCGTCAGCGACGGCGACGAGGTGGAGGTGGCCATCACCGGCGGCCCGCGCGACCTCGTCTTCGGCGACGTGCTGGTGCGGGTCAGCCCGAAGTACCGCCTCGAGATGCACCTCGACACCGACGAGGCCAACGCCGCCGAGCTGAGCCAGGGCGCGGTCGGCGAGGTGACGTACACCGACGTGCTGGGCGCGAGCGGGCGGCTTCAGAAGCGCCGCGCGTGAGCCGCGCCCTTCAGGCCCGGGACGAGACCGAACGCGCCCCGAGCGCGTTGCCATGTTCTCGAGGGCCGCGGCGTCTGGCTTCGACCCGTCTGGCGGAACGAGCACGCCCGGCGGTTGCTCGTTGATCAGCTGCAGAGGTTCGTGAACGACCCGCACATCAAACGGCGACGCCGCCCGGCGGAGTCAGCGCGCGAAGCGACGCACGAGGTTGTCGAGCGTGACGGCGGTGCCCTGGTGCACCCCGAGCTTCACGAAGTGCTCGAAGTGCGCGGCGTCGGGGCTGGTGATGGACACCTTCATCAGCGTGCCCCGCGCGTGCGGCGCGAGGCTCACCACCCCGCGCGCGCCCATCGCCACGAAGCCCAGCCGGGTCGGCCGCTCGACCACCTCGTAGGTGCCCTGGAACGGCGGCGCGTGGCCCGCGCTGACGAAGCGGAAGCCGCCGCCCACCCGCGCGTCGATGGTGCACTCGACGAGCGGCGCGCCCGTCGGGTCCCACCACTGCGCGAGCTGCTCGGCCTGGGTCCACGCGTCGAAGACCTCCTCGGGCGTGGCGTCGAGCGTCCGCTCGAAGTGAAGCGTGCGCTGCGGGGCGTCGATGGTGTCGGGCATGGTTCGGCTCCGGTCAGGTGGTACGGCGACGGCGCTGGACGTGACGTGCGAGGTTGTCGAGGCGGCGCTCCCACTGCGCGCGGAACGGCTGCAGCCACTGATCCGCGTCTTCGAGCGTCGACAGCACCAGCCGCCGCGGCCGGCGCTGAGCGTCGCGCGCCGCCTCGATGAGGCCCGCTTCCTCGAGCACCCGCAGGTGCTTCGAGATGGTGGGCTGCGCGAGGTGGAACGGCTCGGCCAGCTCGGAGACGGTCGCCTCCCCTTCGGCCAGCCTCGCGAGGATGGCGCGCCGCGTGGGGTCTGCCAGCGCGCCGAAGACGGCGTTGAGTCGAGCCTCGTTGAGCATTGCCAGAGAGCTATATAGCCGAGTGGCTATTTACGCAACCCGTGAGACCTGGAGCCACGTCCGGGTATCGAGCAGGCATGAGTCCTCTTCTTGCGTGGTTGGCCGTCGCCGCGTCCGCGCCGCTGCAGCAGGCGGCTGACGCCGGCTCGTCGTCGTCGCGTACGCCGGGGCGCGGCGACGTCGTCTTCATCAGCGAGCGGGCTTCTCTCGACATGGAGGCCGAAGGCGCCGCGCGCGCGCCTGTGCCTCCGACGCCGTCGGAGGGCTACGTGGCGGTGCGCGTGCTCGACATCGACGGCGTCATGGCGTTGGTCGAGACCGAGAACGTCGAGAGCCCGTGGCCCTCGTACCAGCGGCGCTTCGGCATTCCGCTGACGGTGCGGGGCTTCATTCGCACCGAGGCGCTGCTCGTCACGCCACCGCCGGCGCAGGAGAAGCCGGCCGCGGCGGTCGCGGGCCTCGGCGGAATGGGACCGCGCCATGGCATCACCGTGAGCGGTGTGGCGGTCTGGTCCAACGGCCGGCGCGCGGGCCGGGTCGCGGGCTGGTACGCGTTCGACGAGGTGTCGCTCAATGAGGGCAGCGCATGCGCGAGCCGCGTGCCGATGCTGGCCCACGAGATCTGCTTCGCGGACTGGAAGGAGTCGCCCGCGGCGCGCGTGCCGACGTTCGGCCAGCTGGGGAGCGTGGCGTCGTCAGCCGAGACGCTGCCCGAGCCGCTGCGGGTGCTGGTGGTGCGCAGCGAGCTCGACGCCGCCGCCACGCTGCCGTGGACCGCTGGCGTGCTGGGCAAGCTGCGCTTCTGCGCGGAGTCGGCTCGGCTGACGACGGTCGACGTGACGTTCACGCTCTCGGTGGAGGCGGACGGTCGCGTGCGCGCGGCCTCGATGAAGGACGGAGCGTCGCTTCCCGGCGAGGTGAAGGCGTGCTTCTCGAAGGTGCTCGAGAGCAGGCGCCTGTCGCCGCAGAGCGCACCGCGCTCGCTCGACGTGCGGCTGACGAACGCGAAGTAGCTCAGCTCGTCGGTGCCCCCCGAAGGCCCTGCGCCAGCCGCTGCAGCGCGCGCCAGATGGACTCCGCGCGCTGCGGCTCGGCGAGCGGTGAGGGCAGCGTCGCTTCGAGCGCGCGCTCGGTGACGCGCAGCCCCTGACACTCCCGCGCGATGGACGAGAAGAGCCGGCTCGCGGGCTCGGGCAGCGGCTCCGGCGCCGGCTCCGTCAGCAGCAGGCGCGTCACGGTGGCCGTGGGCGCGCCGGCGTCGTCGAAGTGCGTGAGCAGCTCGACCTCGGCGTCGCGGTAGCGCGCTCCGCGAATGGAGCAGTCGCCCGCGCAGAAGACGCCGCCCAGCCGGCTCGCCTCGGCCGCCCACGCCGCGCGGTGGGGCTCGAGCGTCGCCGGCGCGGGGATGGACGCGAGCGCGGCGTCGAGCGCCTCCGCCGCGGTGACCGCCGCGCGCACCACCGGCTCGAGCTCGTCGTCGGTGTTGCTGCTGCCGGGGCTCGAAAGCTCCGCGCCGAGGTCGTCGAGCGTCACGCGCTCGAAGGCGAGCAGCGCGAGGCGCACCTCGTCGCTCAGCAGCGCGCGGAGCTGCGCCGGCTCGCGGCCGTGCACCCCGAAGCGCTCGTCGAACCGCGCGTCGCCCGTGGGGGACGTCTTCGTCAGGGCGTCGCTCCAGCGTCGCTCGCTCACGCGCGCCGCGAGCCCCGCGCCGGGCCAGCGCAGCCTCGCGACGCCGTGCAGGCGGTCGCCGCGCGGCTCGAGCGTCACCTCGATGGACACCGTGCCCCGTCGGCCCGACATCGTCGCTTCGGTGTCGGCGCTCAGCCCGCACCGCTGCGCGACGCGGCTCCACACCAGCGCCAGCCGCTTGCTGCCCAGCGGCGCGAGGCGGAGCGGCGGGAGCTTGTCCAGCACGCCCTCGCGCTCGCTGGCGAAGACCTCGAAGGTGGGCGCGAGCACCACGTCGCTGCCGAGGCGCACCACCGCGCGCGCCTCGAGGTGCCACGCGAGCGAAGACAGGGCGCCGGTGAAGGTCGGCGGGAGCTCCGTCGGCAGTGCGAAGGCGAAGGGGTACGAGAGCCCCTCCAGGGGCGCGGTGCTGACCACCAGCGGCTCGCTGCGGAAGAGCTCCGTCGGCAGGCCCCGCTCGGCGCGCGTCGGCACGTCGCGCACGAGGAGCGCCACCTCGAGCCGTCGCACCGCGGGGTGCTCGCCGTTCATCACCGCCACCGCGCCACGCACGGCGCCGCCGGCCTCCACCGCGCCGCGCTCGAGCGCGAGCTCGACGTTCAGCTCGGTGCCGCCCTTCGCCTCGGGCGCGTTCGAGTAGAGCGCGGGGCGCAGCGGGTGCTCCGTCGGCGCGGGGAGCACCTGCACGTCGAAGAGCGCGCGCCGGTCGAGCCAGCGGGGAATCACCACGTGCACCTCGACCTCGTGCTCGACGCGCGAGAGCGGGCTGCGCCACGTCGGCGGCAGCCCGGGAGGCAGCGCCACCTCGAAGGTGAGCTCGCGCGGCTGGTCGCGGCTGAGCCAGAAGCGCGGCTGCGACGAGGTGCGCTCGAAGTGGCAGTGACGCTCGCCGCGGCGCGAGTGGAGCTCCACGCTCCGCCACGTGAGGTGCACGGCGTCGATGGGCGTGCCCGCGACGCCGGTGAGCGTCACGCGGAAGGTGACCGTCTCCCCCGGGCGCGGGTTGCGCGGGCTGCTGGCGAGGTCCACCCGAGGTCGACGGCGCATGGCTCGTCAGCGCGGCTGCCGGAGGATGGCTTCCAGCTTCTTGCCCTTCGCCAGCTCGTCGATGAGCTTGTCGAGGTAGCGGATCTTCTGCATCAGCGGGTCGGCGACGTCCTCCACGCGCACGCCGCACACCACGCCGGTGATGAGCTTCGCGTGCGGGTTCAGGCGCGCCTTGCCGAAGAAGGTCTCGAGGTCGAGCTGCGTGTCGAGCGCGCGCTGGAGCTGCTTGCCGCGGTAGCCGGTGAGCCAGCCGATGACCTCATCGACCTCCTCGCGCGTGCGGCCCTTCTTCTCGGCCTTCTGCACGTAGAGCGGGTACACGCTGGCGAACGACATCGAGAAGACGCGCGGCTTCGAGGTCATCGCGCGCAGGGTACCGTGCCGTCACTTCAGCGTCTGCTTGAGCGACACGAGCGTGAGCACGTCACGCACGCCGCTCCGCGGGCCGAACGGCACCGAGACGCCCTGCAGCTTGCCGGTCGCGGGCGTCGTGCGCAGCGCCCGCTTGCGCGCCGCGGACAGCGAGCTCTCGAGCAGCGCCGGCGTCACGCGCGCGGGGAAGTAGAAGCCGACGCGGAAGCCGCCGCGCTGCACCGAGACCCAGCACACCGTCTTCTTCTGGCGCGTCACCTTGAGCAGCCAGGCGTGGCCGTCGCGGTAGTAGTTCCACGTCTGCTCGAGGTCGGGCGCCGCCTCGGCGAGCGCGTCGAACAGCGCGGTCCAGGTGCCGGCGGCGCGGCCGAGCACCTCCTGGAGCAGCGCCTCGGTGGGGCGGCGCTTCGGGTCGTCGAGCGGGCTGTCCATGCGGGGTCAGAGGCGCGCCGAGCGGCGCCACGGCAGCAGCGCGGCGAGCAGCTCGGCCGTCGACTTCACGGGCGCGCCGCTCTTCTGGAGCACGTCGTGGAGGAAGGTGATGGCCCCCTCGAGCGAGTCGAAGACCTTGTACGGGTAGGGCGGCCGCGCGAGCAGCATCAGCCCCGTCGTCACGCTGCGGATGACGGTGACGCGGATGCCGGTGCCTTCGAAGAACACCGCGGCGCCGCGGATCGCCCCGTCGCGCCCCATCATCGTCGCCAGCTTGCGGCGCGTCTCGGAGTCGGGCGGCGGGCTGTTCTCGGGGACCATGGTGAGCACCGCGAAGCCGCTCGGGTGCTTCGCGCCGAAGCGCTCGACGATCTCTCGCGTGGCCTCGACCCCGGCCATCGTGGTCCGCCGCCAGAGGATGGCGATGATGCTCCCCACCGACGCCGCGACGAAGAACTCGTTGTCGGCTTGAAGCTCGAGCATGGCGTGAGGTTAGCGCAGCCCTCAGCAACGCTGAGGACAGACCTCCAGACTCACGATTTTCCTTCGGCCTCCCTCGAGCGCACCTTGCCTGCGTGAACGTCAATTCCGGCGTTCGGTTCGAGGCAGGTGATTCGTGACTGAAAAGTGGGAGTTCGTCGTACGCGCCGCGTTGATTGGCATCGGCGCCACGCTGGTGATGGACGGGTGGGCGCTGCTGCTCAGGCAGGTCGGCATTCCGTCGCTGAACTTCGCGATGCTCGGGCGGTGGTTGGGGCACCTGCCCGACGGGCAGTGGGTGCACCAGAGCATCGCGCGCGCCGCGCCGGTCCGCGGGGAGCTGTGGCTCGGCTGGGTGGCGCACTACTCCATCGGCGTCACCTTCGCGGGGCTGCTGCTGGCGACCTTCGGGCTCGACTGGGCGCGCGCGCCGTCGCTGGTGCCCGCGCTGGTGATTGGCCTCGTCACCGTGGTCGCGCCGCTGTTCGTGCTCCAGCCCGCGCTCGGAGCGGGCATCGCCTCGTCGAAGACGCCCACCCCGGTGTTCAACGCGCTCAAGAGCGTCGTCACGCACGCGGTGTACGGCGTGGGCCTCTACCTCGCGGCCGTCGCCACCGCGGCCGCGCTGCCGGCGGGGAAGTCATGAGCAACGCTCCCCGCGCGCTGTGGCGCGACCTCGGCCCGCTCTGCCTGATGGTCTTCTCGGAGTTCCTCGCGATGGGCCTCCCGCTCCCGGTGTTGCCCGGGCGCGTGCACGACGGGCTGGGCTTCGGCTCGTTCGTCGTCGGGCTCGTCATCGGCGCGCAGTCGTGGGCGACGCTGCTCACGCGCCACGCCGCCGGCACCCGCACGGATGGACGCGGCCCGCGCAGCACCGCGCTGCTGGGGCTGGCGGTGTCGACCTTCGCCGGCCTCCTCTACGCGGCATCGACGCTGACCGCCGACGCGCTGGCGAGCCTCGCGCTGCTGCTCGTCGGCCGCGGGCTGCTCGGCTTCGGCGAGAGCCTCGTCATCACCGGCGCGCTCGCGTGGGGCGTCGCCCTCGCCGGGCGGGAGCGCTCGGGCCTGGTCATGGCGTGGGTCGGCATCGCGATGTACGGCGCGCTCGCGGTGGGTGCTCCGCTGGGCGCTGCGCTCGAGGGGCGCGTGGGGTTCGTCGGCCTGTCGTTGAGCACCGCGCTCGCTCCGCTGCCCGGGCTCG
>JBMORD010000161.1:0-1917 GCA_049322495.1 Myxococcota bacterium
GGCTGTGGCCACGACCCTGCCGGCCTCCCAGAACGTTCATTGATGAGCGCGGAAGGGCAGGTGGTGCGCGCGAGTGCCGAGAAGCGCGAGAGCTCCTCGGTGCGGATGCCAGGTGACGCCGGTGCTCGTGCTTCGTGATGGTGACGCTGCTGATCAGGAACTGGGAGTCGCGGAGGGCTGTGGCCACGACCCTGCCGGCCTCCCAGAACGCAGCCATCACGAAGTGGGCGTCATGCGCGTCACGAGGCGCGCCGTGCCGAGGAGCTCCCGCGGACCGGCGTCGACGCCCGCCACCCAGCGCCTCTCGCGTGCCCCGGGCTGATCTGCGCGCGTTCCGGTGCCGCCTCCCGCCGCGCTCTCCGCCACCTGTCTCCGCTCCTACGCACAACTGCCGAAGATTGGGCAGCTGCGTGTACGAGTGGAAAGTCCGCACGCGGGTCGAGCCAGGCGCGGCGTCGGACGGTGCCGCGCACGTGGTTGGCCGGCTCGTGCTGAGCGCCACCTCGCGCGGCGTCGCCGAGGACTCGTCCGACTTCGACGCAACCGACCGCTGTGACCTTCGGGTAGCGTTCACGCATGCGCCTCGTCCTCCTCGCCGTGTTCCTCACGTTCGCTGCGTGTGGCGCGCTCACGCCGCCTCCGGCTGACGCCGGGCAGGACGCGGGCACCTCGCGCGACGCTGGCGACGACGACGCAGGCATGCCCGACGCGGGAGGCCCCGACGCCTCAGTCGACGCTGGCAGCGGTGATGCGGGGAGCGACGCCGGCTCCACCTTCGACGCGGGGCTCTGCGACGGCGGCTTCTGCCCGCCCGAGAAGATCACCGGCCAGCGCATCGACCCGTGGGACGTCGCGGTGGACGGGCAGAACGTCTACTGGCTCGAGTACGGGCTCAACACCGGCGGGCTCGACGGCCAGCTCATGCGGCAGGCGAAGAACACGGTGTGCCTCGTGCGCGACGCGGGCTGCGCCGACGACCTCAACATGAGCATCTACGGCCGCTTCAGGGTCGACACGATGACGCTCACCGGAGACGAGGTGTGCTGGACCGAGTCGTACGCCGACCAGCGCGACGTGGTGTGCCAGTCGCTGACCACGAACGCCGAGCGCTTCATCGCGCGGCAGCAGAAGGTCGCCACGCGCCCCTTCGTTGCCAACGGCGAGCTGTGGTGGGTGAACCAGGGCACCTCGGCCGCGGCGCGCGAGGGCCAGGTGATGCACAGCCCGCTCACCGGTACGCCGGCGCCGAGCGCGGTGGTCTCGATGCGTCCGTCGCCGACGAGCGCGGCGGTGCTGAACGGGCACGTCGCGTGGGCCGAGGCGGGCGAGAGCATCGATGCGGGCGCGGTGTGGGCGGCTCCGCTCGACGGAGGCGCGGCCTTCCTCATTGCCTCCGGCCAGCGCACGCCGCTCTCGCTCATCGCGTGCGGCGGCTCGTTGTTCTGGGTGAACTACCGCGACGCGGCGGTGATGCGGGGGGCGCTCGCGCCGGACAGCGGCCTGCAGCTCGTCGGGCAGCAGAAGGGCCCGTTCCAGGTCATCTGTGACGGGGAGCGGCTGTTCTGGCTCAACGAGGGTGTGTCTTCGACCGGCGCCGACGGGGAGCTCTGGCAGGCAGCGCTCGATGGCGGCGCGGCGGTGGCGATGGTGCGCGGCATTCCCATCGCGTGGGCGCTCGCGGCAGACGAGACGTATGTGTATTGGATTGCGCAGGGCACGGTGACGCGGCTCGAGGGCGCGCTGTGGAAGATGCGCAAGCGCCCGTGACGCTCGCGCACGCGATGATCCCCGTGATGAACGTCGCGCTCGTGCTGGGCGTGGCGTACGTGCTGCCGCGCGCGCTGGAGCCCCTCGGGCGGCGGACGCCGTGGCTCGTCGCGGCGCTCGGCGTCGCCGGGGCGCTGCTGGTCCCCGCGG
>JBMORD010000162.1:0-14512 GCA_049322495.1 Myxococcota bacterium
TGCGCAGGAGCGGCTCCGCGCACGCGCTCGTAAGCCTCTGGCATCGCATGCGTTCTCGCGCTGGCACGAGGCGTGGAATGCAGGGCCCTCATGCGGCTCACCCTCGCGCTCCTCTTGTCTGTTGCCTCGCTCGCCCTCGCGGCGCCGAAGCAGGTCAGCATGCCGGTCGGTCACAGCACGACGCTCTCGATGCCGGCGCCGGTGTCGAGCGTGACGGTGGCTGATCCGCAGCTGCTCGACGTCTCGCGGCAGGGGCGTCGCGTGGTCTTCACGGGGCGCAGCACGGGCACCACCGAGGTGCGGGTGAAGACGGTCGACGGCGAAGTGACCTTCCGCGTCTACGTGGCGGCCGATCGGTACGGCATGCCCTGAGCTTTCGCAGGCCTCCTCTGCCCGGTCGAGGAACCTCAGAGCGGCGCGCACCTCGTGGGGGGGAGCGCGCCGCTCGTCTTTTCTGAATATTTCCGGGTGGCTGGCGTCGTGCTGCGCATGCGCTGGCTCGTCGGACTCTGCTGCGTGGTCGCCTCCGGTTGCGTGTCGTTTCCCTCGGCGCGCCTGGTCGTCACGCCGGGCCTGCGCGAAGAGCTCGCGGCGCCGGTGGTGTGCGGGCCGATGGGGTTCCGGCGCGTGCCGCTGCAGTCGCGCTGGGGTGAGTTCGTTCGCATCACCGTCGCGTCGCCGGTGGTGCTGCGCGGCTCGGTGCTGGTGCACGCGAACGGGAGCCCGGGCGAGCCGCGCGCGTGGACCACCGCAGACGGCAACCTCGTCGTCGAGTCGCGCTTCGAGAACCTCGACCCCGACGGGCGCTTCGCCCTCGAGCGCTCGCGGCCCATCGACCTCACCATCAGCGGCCTCGAGGCGCCGAACGGAGGCACCTGCGAGGGCGCGGTCTTCACCGTGGAGCAGGGCGAGCTGGTGCCGTCGATCGACGAGCGGTGGTGGATCGCGGAGCTCGAGCGGCGCGGCGGCCCGGAGCTCGCGGCGCGCCGGGAGGCGGTGCGGCGAGAACAGGACGCGCGGCGTCAGGCGCACTACGCCGCGTGGGAGCAGCGCCAGCGCGTGGAGGTCTCGGCCGAGCTGGCGCTCGAGCAGGAGCGTCGACGTGAGGAGCACTACGCTGCGTGGGACGCGCGCCATGTCGTGGTCGGCGCCGACGTGAGTTGCAGCTCCGGAGTGTGCGGCGGCGTGGCGCCGTCGGTCGCGTCTTCGGTCGGCTCGTCGTGCGCCTCAGGAGTGTGCGGCGGCGTGGCCTCGTCCGTCGCGTCGTCTTCGTCGGTCGTCGTCCCGTCGTGCGCCTCGGGAGCGTGCGTCGGCGTGCCTGCGCCCGTCGACGTGCGCGGCGCAACCGCGTGCGCCTCCGGAGCATGTGGCGTGCCGCCGTCCGTTGCGTCGTCTTCGTCGGCCGTCAACCCGTCGTGCGCCTCCGGAGTATGTGGCGGCGTGCCGCCAAACGTGGGCGGCGCAGTCGTCGTCGCGACCGCGTCTTGCGTCTCGGGAGCGTGTGACGGCGCGCCATCGTCCGTCGCGTCGTCTTCGTCGGTCGTCAGCCCGTCGTGCGCCGCGGGCGGATGCGACGGCGCAGTGGTCGTCGGCGCGACTGCGCCATCCGTGGTTCCGTCCGGCGACGTGGGAGGGGCGGTCGCATGTGCCTCGGGGCGCTGCCAGACCGACGTCGGCTTCGCGGCTGGTGCGACCTGCGCGGCGACCGTCTCCGCGGGCACGCAGCTCGCGAACACCGAGCAGGTCTCGTGGTCGCTCTGCTCGGGCTCGTGTGCGCGTGGCGCCGCGGTCGCGTCGGCGCCGTCGGAGTGGCGAGAGCTGCCAGTCGACACCTCGTGGGCGCAGCCGGTGGTCGGGCAGGTGAGCGCAGAGTGGGCGCAGCCGTTCCCGGTGACGCTGGAGCCGGTCGTCGTCTCGACCGAGTCGCGCGTCGCCGTCGCCGCCCCGACGGTGGTGGCGCCCGCGCCGCCGCCCGCACCCGTTTGTGACGCAGACTGCTCAGCGCGCGCCGGCTTCTCGGTCGCGTTGCCGGCGCTCTTTCAGGTGATGCTCAACGCGGGGGCGCTGATGCCGACGATGCCTCCGCCGGGGACGCAACACGCAGCCGTTCCGGCGAGCGAGCGCCGCTGAAGCGCGCGCGGCGACCGGGTTGCCCCTCCTCCGCGGAAGACTCGTTCCGCGCGGGCACGCTCGTCGCTTCCTCTCGCGGTCGGAACCCGAGGGAACGGAAGCCTGCGGAGCTCACCACCGGGGGCTAGGCTTCCCACAGTGTCCGGAGGACTCCTCAAGCCCGCCCTCGACGCAGCCCTCTCCGAGCGGGTTCTCCAGCGCGTGCTGCTCTCGGGCGCAGAGGGGCTCGGACGCACGCGGCTCCTCACTTCGGTCGCCGGCCTGGTGGTGCGGGTCAACGACGGGACCTCCGTCGCGGCGCAGACGCTGCGCGCGCTCCTCGGCGAGCCCGCGGACGAAGAGGCCGCGCTCGCGGCGCTCGCGGCGGCCAGCCCGCTTCAGGGGCTCGAGCCCGAGCGCGCCGCGACGGCGGTCGAGTTGCTGGCGTCGCTGCTCGGCATTCGCCGGCCGGACTTCCGCACCGCGCGCCTCGACGAGGACTCGCGGCGTGAGGGCGCGACGCTCGAGCTCGCGCGCTGGGGTCGTCGAGCGCGCGCAGGCAGGTGTCTTCGTCATCGCGTGGGACGACGCCCACCTCGCCGATGACGAGGGCGCCGCGTTCCTCGACGCGCTCTCGCATCGCGAGGAGCCCGTGGCCCTCGTGCTGGTCGTCTCGCACGACGCGCTCCCTGAGCGGTTCACGCCCGCGTTCAGGGCGCGGCGTGAGGCGTGGCTCGCGGGCGGGCGCTGGCGTCGGGTCGACCTGAAGGCGCCGCCGCAGGTCGCCGTCGAACAGCTGCTGGTCGAGGCCGGCGCGCCGACCGAGCAGGCGGCCGCGCTCGCACGCCACGCGCAGGCGAACCCGGGCCTCGCGCTCGGTCTGTGGCGCGTGGTGCGCGACGGCGCGTCCCCCGCGTCGTTGCCCACCACGCTCGACGGGCTGCGGCTGCTGCGCGTGCGCGCGCTCGGCGACGACACGCTCGCCGTCTGTGCGACGCTCGCCGCGCTCGGAGGCGCTGCCCCGCTCGCCGCGCTCTCGGCCGTCGGCCCGGAGCTCCCCGCGGCGCTCGCGCCCGCGCTCACCGCGGGACTGGTGCACGTCGAGCGCAGCGGCTCCCTCGAGGTGTGTCGCTTCACCGACCCGCGGCTGGTCCATGCGCTGCTCCCCGGTCTGCCGCATGCCCGGGTGCTCGGCGCGCGGCTCGCGGCGGGCGCGTGGGCGGTGCAGGCCCTCGACGCGCTCGCGCCGTCGGAGTTCGTGCGCCTCGCGGGTGTCCTGGTGCCGCTGGCGACCCCCGCGCTCGACGAGGTCACCGCGTCGCTGTGGGACGAGGCGTGGGCCGTGACGCGTGGAGGCCGGGCCGAGACCGCGTCACGCCTCGAGCTGGCCGTGCGCGGCGCGAGCGGCGTGCGGCGCCTCGTGCTGCTCCGCCGGCTCGCGGAGGTGAAGCTGTTCCTCGGGCTGCCCGAGGAGGCCGTCGCGGTCATCAGCGGCGCGGGCCGGGTGACGCCGGGCGCGCCGCAGCCGATGCCCGACAGCGCCGCGGGGCGGGTGCTCGCCGCGCAGCACCGCGGCGTGCTCGACCGCTGGGACCGCCTGACGCCCGACGAGGCGCTGGCGGCGCTCGACGTGGTGCGCGCCGAGTGCATCTCGTACCTCGTGAAGAAGGACGAGACGCAGCGCGCCTTCGCCGAGCTCGAGCGCAAGCTCACGCGGCTCGCCGGCCCCGTCGCCTCGCACCTGTGGATCCGCTGGGCGAAGGGCTGGAGCTGGTTCCTCTCGGAGATCCTCGGGCGTGGCGCCGACGCGATGCGCGCCTGTGGCGTGGTGCGGCGTCACGTGAGCGAGGCCGAGCTCGCGGCCGACGAAGACGTGCTGGCCTTCGTGCGCGCGGAGGAGATCGCCACCTGCAGCATCGGCGAGCTCTCGCGCGCCCGGGGGCTCACCGAGGAGCACATCACCCTCGCTCGGCGCGCGGGGCGGCTCCGCGACGAGTGCCTCGCCTGGAACGCGCGCGGCATCGTGCACTACGGCCAGGGCGAGCTGCCGGCGGCGCGGCGGGCCTTCGAGCGCGCCCTCGAGCTGGCGCGCACCACCGGCTGGCTCCGCCGCGAGGCGATCACCCTGCACAACCTCACGCTGGTGCTCTCGGAGCTCGGCGAGCTCGACGCCGCCTTCTCGGCCGAGACGACCTACGCGCGCCTGTCGGTGCTGATGGGCAACCACGCCGGGCGCGCCGAGGCGCCGCTGGTGCTGGGAGGCCTCGAGCTCGCGCGCGGCCGGCTGGTCGAGGCCGAGGCGCTCCTCTCTCAGGCGCGCAAGGCCGCCGAGGCGAACGGCTGGGACATGCTCATCGCCCAGGGCCGCGCGCTCTTCGGCCGCCTGCGGCTGCTGCGCTACAGGGCCGGTGGCGACGTGCTCGAGGTGGCCAGGGCGAAGAACGACCTGCTCGCCGCCATCGAGGTCTTCGAGGAGCGCAGCCTCGCGTGGACCGAGGACATCGACCCGTCGGAGGTCTTCGCGCTGCAGGCGCTGGCGCTCAAGTGGTCGGGGCAGACGGCGCAGGGCCGCGACCTCCTCGCGCGCACCCGGCCGCGCGTCCCCGCGGACAACGTCGTGTCCCACGCGCAGCTCGCGGTGGCGGCGGCCGCGCTCGGGGCGGAGCCGCTCGAGCAGGCGCTCCGCTGGTTCGACGAGCGTGGGTTCTCGCGACGCGCGGCGCTGTGGCGCAGGCTCGCCGGCTGACCGGTCGTTCGGCAGTTGCCCCGTGGGGAAGGCCCAGTTACGCCTCGCGTCCCCATGATGGATCCCAACGCCCCGCAGCCCCTGCCGCCGCCCACGCCGTACGCCGCTCCGCAGCCGCCGAAGAAGTCGGGTGGCATGGGGGCCGGCCTCATCCTCGCGCTGGGGTGCTTCGGCTTCCTCGCGCTCGGCTTCGTGGGCATCGTGCTGCTCGCCGCGCTCGGCGGCGGTGAAGGCGGCGGCGGCAGCGTCGACGAGAAGTCGGTGCTGCGCATGAAGCTCCAGGGCCCGGTGCCCGAGTACGTGCGCTCGAGCGGCTTCGAGGACCTCTTCGGCGGCAGCCCGGTGACGGTGCGCCAGCACGTGTTCAACCTCGAGAAGGCGGCGAAGGACGCGCGCATCAAAGGCGTGCTGCTCGAGCTCGGCCCGCTCGATGGCACCGGGTGGGCGAAGGTCGAGGAGCTCCGCGACGCGCTGGTGGAGTTCAAGAAGAGCGGTAAGTTCGTCGTCGCCTTCAGCGAGATGCTGTCCGAGAAGGAGTACGCGCTCGCGCTCGCGGCCGACACCATCGTGATGCCGAAGGACTCGTGGTTCGAGTTCAACGGGCTGGCGACCGACATCTCGCACTACCCCGGGCTGCTCGAGAAGCTGGGCATCGAGGTGCAGTACTTCCGCTACGGCAAGTACAAGTCGGTGTCGGGCGAGCAGACCGGCCGCAAGGAGTTCACCGAGCCGGTGAAGGAGATGATCCGCGAGAACCTCGAGGTCACCTTCACGCACTTCGTCGACGCGGTGGCCTCGTACCGGAAGCTCGACGCGGCGAAGGTGCGCGAGCTCATCGATCAGGGCCGCACCAAGTCGGACTGGGCGCACGAGCAGAAGCTCATCGACCAGCTCGGCTACTTCGACGAGGTCGAGGCGCTGCTGCGCACGAAGCTGGGCGTCGAGGCGAAGGACAAGCTCCACTTCGTCGGCGCGGCGCGCTACCGCCACGTGACGCCCTCGGAGGCGGGCCTCTCGGAGCCGAAGCACACCTTCGCGCTCATCTACTCGTCGGGGCTCATCGTCTCGGGCAAGGGCAGCGACGATCCGTTCGGCGGCGACTCGAACCAGGGCAGCGACCCGCTCATTCGCGCGCTGCGCAAGGCGGCCGACGACGACGACGTGAAGGCCATCATCTTCCGCGTCGACTCGCCGGGCGGCGCGGGCCTCGGCTGCGACTACGTGCGCCGCGAGGTGGCCCGGGCGCGCGAGAAGAAGCCGGTCGTCGTCTCGATGAGCGACGTCGCGGCGTCAGGTGGCTACTGGGTCTCGATGGACGCGACGGCCATCGTCGCGCAGCCCACCACCGCCACCGGCTCCATCGGCATCTACACCGTGGTCCCCAGCCTCGGCGGGCTCTACGACAAGCTCGGCCTCAACAACGAGACCTTCAAGGTCGGCGCGCACGCCGACGCGCTCATCGCGGCGCGCAAGTTCACCGAAGACGAGGCGAAGCAGTGGGACACCGACCTCTTCGCCTCGTACAACCGCTTCGTCTCGCTCGCCGCAGACGGCCGCAAGATGGACCCCGAGAAGATGCAGGAGCTCGCCCAGGGGCGCACCTGGCTCGGCGCGCAGGCGAAGGCCAACGGGCTGGTCGACGAGCTCGGCGGCTTCGCGAAGGCCGTCGAGGTGGCGAAGGCGAAGGCCTCCATCCCCGCGGGGGACAGCGTCGGCCTGCGGCTCTTCGACAAGAAGAAGAGCTTCTTCGAGGAGCTGATGACGCGCGACCAGGACGACGAGGAGGCGCCGGAGCTCGCGGTGTCGCTGCTCTCGAAGACGGTCGAGGCCTCGGGCCTGCGGCCGCTCTTCAAGAAGGTGCCCGGGCTGTCGGGCCTCGCGCGCGAGGTCGTCACCGGCCGGCAGACGATGTTCCCCATCGCCGAGTACCAGGTCGACTACCGCTGATCAGTCGTTGTCGCCCTCGAGGCCCGCGGGCAGCGAGACGTCGACGGCGATGACGAACTCGCTCTTGAGGAGGTCGGTCACGGCCTTGACCTTCTCGTAGAGCGCGCGCACCGACGGCTCGTCGCTGACCAGGGCCTGCGAGAGGTCCGGTTCCTCGATGGCGTCGAGCGCCGCCTGCGCCGCGATGGTGCCGTCGACCAGCCGCTGGGCGAGGCCGCCGGCGTTGTTCTTCTCGAGCAGGTCGTCGAAGGCCACTCCGGCGTAGGCCTCACCGCAGCCCTGGAGGAGCTGGCGGAAGCCGACGAGGTTCGCGCGCACGTTGGCGGTGTTGTGGTGCGCGTACTGCGACTCGAGCTGATCGAGGCAGGGCGCGGGCGTGCAGCCGTGGATGCCGAGCGGCGTGGAGAGCTTGAGCTCCTTGGTCGAGTCTTCGAGGTTGAAGAGCGCGTCGGTCACGCGGTTGAGCGCGAGCTGCGCCGAGGGGTAGGTGGCGTTCGAGCCCGCGGTCTTCAGCGCGTCGAGGTAGCCGCCTTCCCACGCGGCGACGAGCGCGTCGGCGCGCGCCTTGACGTCGGTCGCCAGCGCCGCGGCGTAGGCCTGCTTGCGCGCCGCCTTCTCGGTCGCGTCGAGCGCCGCCCAGCCCGCCTGGCTGCAGCTCACGTCGTCGCCTTCGTAGAAGAGGAGGTACTCCAGCGCCGCCAGCCCCCGGCGGTTGACCAGCAGCTTGTCGACGCCGCCCTCGTACGCCTTCGACACCAGCACGTCGTCGACCGCGCAGCGGCTGACCAGCGGCCACGAGTAGAGCTGATCCCTGAAGTCCTGGCCGGCGGGGAAGGTGGAGCTCCCGGTCGGGCCGAACTGCATCGCCTCGACGCGCTGCCACGCCGTCATCGCGCGCTTCCAGCCGTCCTTCGTGGGGCTCGCCGCCAGCGCCGTCGCTTCGGCGCGGAACTTCTGCACCGCGTCGAGCGAGCACGCCCCCGCCGCCTCGAGCAGCGCGAGCTTCGTGGTGTTGTCCGCCGGTTGCGGCTTCGAGACCGGGCACGCGGTGAACAGCGCAAGAGAACCGATGGCTCCGATGAATTGTGCGAAGTTGACTTTCATTCTCAAAACAGGAATTACTCCGCCCGCCTCGAACTTCCAAGGGAGAAAGCAGATGAGTCGTTTCAACGTGATCGCCGCCCTCTCAGTCGCCTTGCTGATGGCGTGCCCTGGCCCGACGACGGGAACTGATGGCGGCGACGACGCGGGCCTCGATGCCGGCCTCGATGCAGGCGCGGTGGACGCGGGCCAGAAGGACCTCGACGTGGTGCTGGTGCGGCTCAACGGCGACGGCACGGTCGACTCGACCTTCGGCGCGGCGGGCGTGGCGCGGTTCGACCTCGGCGCGGCGACGGGCAGCGCGCGCGACTCGCTGTACGGCATGACGAAGGACGCGTCGGGGCGGCTGGTGCTCTTCGGCTCGACGAAGGCCTCGGGGCGCAGCGACGTCGATCGCTTCATCGCGCGGGTCACGTCGGCCGGTGCGCTCGACAGCACCTTCGGGAGCGGAGGCCTCGCGCGGCTCGATCGCGCCGGGAGCAACGACAGCCCCCGCCACGGGCTGGTGCAGACCGACGGGAAGATCGTCATGTCGGGCTACACCTCGCTGCCGACCGGTGTCCCGCTGACCGACGGCGGGGTGCAGAGCGCCAACCAGATCATCCTCCACCGGGTGACGGCCGACGGCGTGAACGACGCGACGTTCGGCGACGGCGGTGTGGTCGAGGTCGCGCACTTCGTGCCCGCGATGCCGGCGACGACCCTGTGGGGCATGGCCGAGGCGTACGGCGTGGTGCAGCAGTCGAGCGGGCGGTACGTCACGGCCGGCTACGGGCGGCGCGCGGCGAGCGGCGCGGTCGACCTGGTGAGCTTCCGCTACGAGAACGACGGGCGCATCGACTCCAGCTGGGCCACCGGCGGCGACTTCGTGCTCGACCTCATCGGTGGCGACGAGCGCGGCCGGCACGCGGTGGTGCTGCCCGACGATCGCGTGGTGGTGCTCGGGAGCGGCGTGCCGCTCTCGGCGGGCAACGTCGACCCGATGGTGGTGATGCTCACCGCTGACGGCGCGGCCGACACCACCTTCGACACCGACGGCGTCAAGACCTGGAGCTTCGGCCGCAACGACGAGGCGTGGCTGGGCGGCGCCGTCGGTCCGGGCAACCTGGTGCTCGCGGCCGCCGGCTACCGCACCGGCCCGGCCAACACCGACGGCGAGAACGACGACGCGACGCTGCTGCTGCTGCCGCTCTCGACGGGCGCCCCCGCGGAGTTCGCGCAGCCGGTGCCGCTCTCGGCGACGGCGCACGACCGCTTCCTCGGAGTGGCGTGGGACGGCAACAAGGTGGTCGCGGTGGGCTTCGTGCGTGAGGGGGCGGACACGAAGTTCGCGGCCGCGCGCTTCAACGGCGACGGCAGCCGCGACACGACCTTCGGCACCGGCGGCGTGGTGACCTTCAACGTCGCCGAGGGCGCGGGGACCGAGGAGGTCGCGCGCTGGGTGGTGGTGCAGGCCGACGGGAAGATCGTCCTCGGCGGCGTCGCGGAGCACTGAGGTGAGCGCCGTGCCCTCTTCTGGAAGAGCGCCGCGTGCGGCGTCGCGGTGGGGTGTGCTCGCCCTCTCGCTGCTCGCCGCGCAGGCCGTGGCGCAGGAAGCCGACGCCGGCCCCGAAGCGGTCGCTGACGACGTGGGCGTGGTCGACGCCGGCGTCGAGGGCACGGCGCGAGATGAGCTCGATGCGGGCGTCACCGTCGACGCGCCGCGGCTCGAGCCCGACGCTGGCGCCCTCGCGCTGACGCCCGATGCGGGCGAGGCAGAGCCCGCACCGCAGGCGCCGCTGCAGCGCGAGACGGTGGTGGTGGGCACGCCGGAGGCGCGCACCGCGGGCTCGGCGCACACCATCGGCGGCGCGCGGCTCAAGCGCTACGAGCTCGACGACCCGATGGCGGTGCTGCAGGCGGTGCCCGGAGTGCAGGTGCGCGGTGAAGACGGCTTCGGCCTCCGCCCGAACATCGGGCTCCGCGGCGCCAACCCCGACCGCAGCAAGAAGGTGACGCTGCTCGAAGACGGGGTGCTGCTCGGGCCGGCGCCGTACTCCGCGCCAGCGGCCTACTACTTCCCGCTCGTGACGCGCATGGAGGCGGTGCGGGTGACGAAGGGCCCGGGCGCCATCGTGTATGGCCCGCAGACCATCGGCGGCGCCATCGACTTCGTGACGCGCGACTTCGGGCCCGGCGTGAGCGCGGGGCTCGACCTCTCTGCCGGCCAGTACTGGTACGGCAAGGCGCACGGCTACTTCAGCGCCGCCAACGAGACCTCAGGCTTCCTCATCGAAGGGCTGCACCTGCGCAGCGACGGCTTCAAGGTGCTCGACACCGTCGGCGGCAACACCGGCTTCGAGCGCAACGAGTGGATGGTGAAGGGCCGCCACCGCATCGACGTGGGCGACTGGCACCACCACTTCCAGCTCAAGCTCGGCTACTCCACCGAGCGCTCGAACGAGACCTACCTCGGGCTGACCGACGCCGACTTCCGCCAGGCGCCGCTGCGCCGCTACGTGTCGAGCGAGCTCGACCTCATGCAGTGGCACCGCACGCAGGTGGTGCTCACGCACCGCCTCGAGGCGCCGCGCTTCACCCTCACCACCACCGCGTACCGCCACGACTTCAACCGCATCTGGCGCAAGCTGAACCGCTTCCGCGACGCCGACGTCGCCTCGGTGCTGGCCAACCCGAACTCGCCGCGCAACGCGCTCTTCCTCGCGGTGCTCCGCGGCGAGCAGGACTCGGCGAGCGACGGCGAGACGCTGCTCATCGGGCCCAACCAGCGCGACTTCGTCTCGCAGGGCGTCGAGTCGGTGCTGCGCACCACCTTCCAGACCGGCCCGCTCGAGCACGCCTTCGAGGCGCGCGCCCGGTACCACTACGACTCCATCGCGCGGCTGCACACCGAAGACGCGTTCCTGATGCGCGGCGGGCGCGTGCAGCTCGCCGGCGAGCCGACGGCGGTGCTGGTGAAGAACCTCGAGGCCACGCACGCGGTCGCGCTCAGCGTGGAAGACGCCATCCGCTGGCGGCGGCTCACGGTGACGCCGGGCGTGCGCGTGGAGCTGATCAACTCCTTCAGCAAGGACCTGCTCGCGGGCACCACCAGCTGGGGCACGTCGAACGTGGTGCTGCCCGGCATCGGCGCCTACTTCGCGCTCACCGAGCAGCTCGGCGTGCTGGGCGGCGCGTACCGCGGCTTCTCACCGCCGGCGCCCGGCCAGCCCTCGAGCGTGCTCCCGGAGCTGGCGCTCAACGTCGAAGGTGGCGCGCGGTGGACCCGCCGCGGCGAGCGCCTCGAGGCCATCGGCTTCTTCAACGACTACGCGAACCTCACCGACATCTGCACCTTCTCGAACGGCTGCCTGAACGAGAACCTCGATCGCCAGTTCAGCCTCGGGCGCGCGAGCATCTACGGCGTCGAGGTCTACGGCGAGAAGCGCTGGCGCCTCGGGCCCGTCACCCTGCCGCTCTCGCTCGCGTACACCTTCACCGGCACCCGCCTGCACACCGGCTTCTCCTCGCAGGACCCGGCCTACGGCGCGGTGCGCGAGGGCGACGAGCTGCCCTACGTGCCGCGGCACATGCTCAACCTGTCGGTCGGCGCCGAGGTGTGGCGGGTCAGCGCGCACGCGCAGCTCACCTTCATCGACCGCATGCGCGAGGTCGCGGGGCAGGGCGCCTTCGTCGACGCGGTCGCCACCGACGCGCAGGCCGTCGTCGACCTGCACCTCGGCTTCAAGCTGACCGACTGGGCGCAGCTCACCTTCGACGCGCGCAACCTGTTCGACCAGCACGCCATCGTCGGCCGCCGGCCGTTCGGCGCGCGGCCCAACGCCCCGCGCACGCTGATCGGCGGCCTGAAGCTGTCGTATTGATCAGAACTGCGAGAAGTCGGGCTTGCGCTTCTCGAAGAACGCGCCGATGGCCTCGGCGACCTCGGGCGACTGGAGCTGGGAGGCGAAGAGCGCGCCTTCCTTCTTCATGCGCTCGAGGACGGCCGCCTGGTCCTTCATGAGGGCCTTCGAGAGCTTCACCGCGGTGGGGGCCTTGTCGGCGAGGCGGCGCGCGGTCTCGAGGGCCTTCGGCAGCACCTGATCGGGCGCGAGCACGGCGTTGACGAGGCCGAGCGTGTGCGCGGTCTTCGCGTCGAGCGGCTCGCCGAGGAGCAGGAGGTCGGCGGCGCGCGCGTGGCCGACGAGCTTCGGCAGCAGCAGCGACGAGGCCGCCTCGGGGACGAGCCCGAGGTTGACGAACGGCGCGACGAAGGACGCGCGCTCGGTGCAGTACACGAAGTCGCAGTGGAGCAGCATGGTGAGCCCGAGGCCGATCGCCTTGCCGTCGACGGCGGCGAGGAGCGGCTTCTCGAAGGTCGCCAGCGCGTGGATGAAGCGGAACACGGGCGAGTCTTCGCCGGTCGGCGGGTTCTGCATGAAGTCGCCGAGGTCGTTGCCGGCGGTGAAGGTCTCGCCGGTGCTGCCGAAGACGACGGCGCGCACGCTCTTGTCGGCCGCGGCCTCGGAGAGCGCCTGGTTCATGCGGTCGTACATCGCGATGGTCAGCGCGTTCTTCTTCGTGGGGCGCGCGAAGCGGATGAGCAGCGTGGAGCCGTCGCGGCTCGTCTCGATGTCGTCGATGAGCGTGGTCGTCATGGGGCGCTGCACCTAGCACCGAACGAGCGCGATTCGCGCGCGTCAGTCGCCGCCGGTGCACTACCCTGACGGCGTGCTGCCGCCGCGATACCAGGAGTTCCTCGACGCCCCCCGCCAACCCTCGCCGATGTGGGCCTGGCTCCCGGCGACGGAAGACGTGCCTTCGGCGACGACGGTGATGAAGGCGCTCACCGAGCGCTTCGGGGAAGGGCTCACGATGCAGATGGTGGCGCCGCCGCAGGCGCCGGGCGCGGAGTGGGAGGTGGCGTGCACGCTCGGCGAGCGCCGCTTCTCGGTCTTCGCGCAGAAGAGCCACGGCACCGAGACGCTCCACTTCCAGAAGGACCACCGCGTCCTCACCGACGACGAGAAGAAGGCGCTCGACGCGAGCCGGTGGTCGCTGGGGGTGGTGCTCACCTTCGGCGACGCGCCGCTCGACGACTTCCACTTCGAGCTGCAGGTGCTGGTGACCATCGCGCCGCGGGCGGTGGCCGCGTTCGACCTCGCCGCGTTCCGCATGCACCACTACGAGTGGGTGAAGGAGTCTGCCCGCTCCGCGGCTCCGCCGGCGCCGACCTCGCTCTTCGTGATGCACTTCGTCAGCGATGGCAACCAGCCGGGGTGGATCCACACGCACGGCCTCGGCCGCTGCGGCTGCCTGGAGCTCGAGCTGTTCGACGTGAAGCCCGACGACAGCCGGCTCCTCGGCGAGCTGCTCAACAGCACCGCGGCGTTCTTCCTCGAGCAGAGACTCCCGCAGCCGGGCGAGGCGGTCGAGGTGGGCCGGGCGCTGCCGCTGGTGTGGCTGCCGTGGGAGGACGCGCTCTCGCGGCACCCGCCGCGTCACGGGGGCGGGCGCGGAGACCGCGACGAGGTGCACGGGGTGCCCTCGGCGGTGCTCTTCGCGCCGGGCAAGAAGGTGTTCGGGCTGTTCGGCAGCGGGCTCGAGCTCCCGTCGAAGCACCTCCCGGTGCTCGAGGCCTCGCCGATCCTCTACGTGTCGAACGCGCAGACGCGGCGCATGGAGGTGCTCTCGCGCGAGCGGTTGCCGACCCTCAAGGCGCTCTTCGGGAAGCTCGGCGCCAACGAGCACTTCAAGTTCCTCGTGAAGCTCGGCTACCCGACGGTCGACGCGAGCTACGGCTCGCGCGAGCACCTGTGGTTCGAGGTGCACAGCTTCGGCAACGAGCAGGTCGACGCCACGTGCATCAACTCGCCGCACGCCGTGCCGTCCATCCGCGAGGGGCAGCGCGGGCTGCACGACCTCTCGCTGCTCAGCGACTGGACCATCTTCTGCCCCGTCGGGCGCTTCGACGCGGAGCGCGTAGGCGTGCTCCTGCACGTGCTCGACAACGCGCCCGATGAGGTGCGCCGCGAGCTCGGCCTGCCGGTCTGACGAGCCCACTCGCGTGCTCACCTGGTGCGTGCGCGCGCGCCGGTGTCAGCCGCGTTGACACGCAGGCGCAGGAGAACGCTCCACGTGGTGACGGCGCGGCGCTTGCTGTGCCGCCGGGCATGACGCGACTCACGCTCGTCGGCCTACTCTCGGTGTTCTCTGCGTGTGGGGCTGATGGCTCGTTGACCGTCGCCGACTGCGGCGCGCGGCTCGAGCGCACGAGCGCCGCGGGAGGCTCGCCTCGCGGCGCGGTCGAGCTGGCGGTGCGATGGAGCGATCCCTGTCGCGGAGCGCTCGGCGGGGTCGCCGTCGAGTTCCGCCGCGTCAGCGGTGTCGGCGCGCGCGTCACCGCGACGATGGTGACGACGGACGACGAAGGCGTCGCACGCACGCTGCTCGAGCCGGGCGCGGTGTCCGGGAGCGTCGAGCTCGTCGCGCGTGAGCTGGCGACGAACGCCGAGCTTCGTTTCTCCGTCGACGTGCTCACCGCGGCGAGCATGGGTGGAGCCGCCGGTCCCGTCGCAGGTGGCATGGGCGCTGGCGGTGGCATGGGTGCTGGCGGCGGTGCGGGCGCGG
>JBMORD010000163.1:0-14511 GCA_049322495.1 Myxococcota bacterium
TGCATCACCTCGCGCCACTCGCGCTCGAAGGTCGCGAGCGTCAGGCGGCCTTCGTGGCGCGCGAGGAACTCCTGCACGCTCTCGGTGACGCGCTTCATGTTCGACGCGTATGAGGTGACGATGCGCCCCGGCGGCGTTCGCGGCCCCACCGCCTCGAGGAGCCGCGGGTAGAGCTCGAGGTCCTCCTGCAGCAGGTGCTCGAGCGCCGCGACGCGGAAGAGCTCGAGCTGCGCCTGGGCGCGCGCGGCGTCGCGCTCGAGCACGGCGGCGGTGACCGCAGAGGCGAGCGCCTCGATGCGACGATGCTGCCCGCGGAGCACGTCGGTCAGCGTCTGCACGTTAGTACTTGAACGGGAAGCTGACCGGCTCGTCGAGCGCGATGGTGTGCGCGCGCGTGCGCATCGAGGCGACGACCGCGGTGAGGCAGCGCCCCAGCGGCTCCGGAGCGTCGTCGACCGCGACATCGGTCGGCTCGCCCGAGAGGAGGAAGCGCCAGCGCGCCAGCGCCTTGCCGTGGTGCTCGGGCGCCGCCGCGCGCTGCTGCTCGACGCAGGCGAAGATCGCCTCGCGCCTCTCGAGCACCGCCGCCATCACGTCGCTCTGGCCCAGCTTCGCCGGAGGCCGCGGGTCTCCAATCATCGTCGGCCCCGGCGGATCGACCGGCTCGGGCAGCGCGCGCGCGCGGGGCGCGGCGCACGAGAGCATGAGCGACGCGCCGACGAGCAGGAAGGAGCGCACACCCGAATGCTACTTCGCCTTCGAGGCGGCCATGAAGAGGTCCCACGGACCGGTGAGCCACGAGGCGTAGTCGGCGGCCGGCGGCGTGCCGTAGCGCGAGGCGAAGTGACGGTCCCACTGGGGCTGGGTGCCATCGAGGTCGGTGAAGCCGTACTCCCGCGCGAGCGACCACGAGGCGAACACGCGCCCCGTCCTCTCGTGCACCCCGGGGTCGGCGGCCAGCGCGGCGATGGCGCGGCCCACGTAGCGGGGCGTCTCGCTCGCGGCGAAGTCAGGCTCGACCTTCACGTGCTCGCGCCACGTCGCCTCGGTGACGCCGAAGCGGTCGAGCATCGCCTCGCTCCGGAGGAAGCCCGGCGTCACCGCGAGCGCCGTCACCTGCTTCGCCTTCAGCTCCTGCGCGAGGATGAACGCGAAGCGGATGACCGAGAACTTCACCAGGTCGTAGAGCGGCTGGCCGCGGTAGCCGAAGGTGTCGCCGTCGGTCACCTCCACCACCAGCGGGTTGGTGCGCCCGAAGAGCAGCGGGGCCGCGTGGCGCGCCGTCACCACGTGCGTCCACAGGCCGCGCTCGAGGAGCGTCTTCCCCGCCGCGAGGTCCTGCTCCCAGAGCGGGGCGCCCCAGGCGACGAGATCGTCGCCTCCCCAGATGTCGTTGACGAGGAGGTCCAGCCCACCGTGCTCGCGGCGGATGCGCTCGACGAGCGCCTGCACCTGCGCCTCGTCGGAGTGATCCGTGCGCGCCACGAGCCCCACCCCGCCCGCGCGCGTCACGAGGTCCGCCGTCTCTTCGACGGTCTCGGCGCGCCCGGAGGCGCGGTGGCCCTGCGCGCTGCGCCCGGAGCAGTAGACGGTCGCACCGGCTTCGCCCAGCGCGATGGAGATGCCACGCCCGGCGCCGCGCGTCGCGCCGGCGACCAGACAGACCCGACCAGAGAGGGGCTTGCTCATGGGGCGGATCTCCCACGAAACCCTGTCAGGGTTTGACAGGTTTCACCTGCGCGAGGCCGGCCTCGACGACGCCCAGCGCCTGCAGCACCCCGAGCCGGTCGTTGAGCGTCCACGCGCTCGTCGCGCGGCCCGCCTCGAACGAGAAGAACACCACCCCGTCATTGAGGACGAACTTGCCGGTGGGGGCGATGCCGCGGAACGGCCCGGTGTGCGTGCCGCTCCACTGCCAGCGCACCACGACGCGCGCGCCCTCGGCCAGCAGCTCGACGAGGTGAAAGCGAACGTCGGGGAAGCCGGTGAGGAGCACGCGCACCGCGGCCTCGAACTCCGGCGCCAATGCAGGGCTGAGGACCTCGGTCAGGCGCTCGAAGCGCCGTGCGTTGACGACGTCCTGGTAGAGGAAGCGGACGAGCTCGGTGTTGGTCATGCACGCCAGCGTAGGGAGCGGGGCGCGGCGGCGATTGGACGAATCCAGTATGACGAGCGCGTGCAGGTGCACGTCTTCCCGCCGCGGCCGTCGCTCGAGCGCCAGGTGCGCGAGCTGCGCGTCATCGAGACCGACGTCGACGTCGAGCGGGTGCTCGTGCCCGAGCCCGCCCTGCTGCTGGGCGTGCGCACCGCTGGCGCGGCGTTCGACGAGCACGGGCGCGTCCCCGACGAGACCTTGACCGGTCTGCGTCGCACCGCGCGGCGCATGCGCACCGTCGCCGGGAGCCGCCTGGTGCTGGTCGTCTTCCGCGAGCTCGGCGCGCGGGCGTTCTTCGACGTGCCGCTTCACGAGCTCGCGGAGCGCACGGTCTCGCTCGACACGCTGATTCCCGTCACGGCGCTGCGGCGGGTGCGCGCGGCGGTGCGGTCGACGAGCGAGCGACACGCCCAGGTGGCCGCGCCCAGGTGGCCGCGGTGCAGGACTTCCTCGAGCACCAGCGCCGGGAGGACTCGATGGTGGATCGACGCGTGCTCCGCGCGCTCGCACACCTCGAGCAGCCCATCGACGTGCTCGCCGCGAGCGTCGGCCTGAGCCGCGACCGCTTCGAGAAGCGCTTCCGGCAGGCGGTCGGGCTCTCGCCGCGTCAGTACGCCGCGCTCGTGCGGCTGCGCGGCGCGCTGCTCCAGGCTCCGAGCGCAGGCGACCTCGGCGCGCTCGCCGCCGAGGCAGGGTACTTCGACCAGTCGCACTTCATCCGCGAGGTGCGCGCGGCCACCGGCGTGCCTCCGCGCCGGCTGCTCGACGACGCGGAGCTCTGCTGACGCGGCTCAGAGCACGACCAGCGCCCACACCGCGACGTACGACTGTGACGGCAGGTTGCTGAGCCCGCCCGTCACGGTGACGCGGTACGTGCCCGGGAAGAGCACCCCGCTGAACGTGAAGGGTGCGCCCGACGCGCCGCCGCCCGGCGGACACGGAATGGTGTACGCGAACACGTAGCCCTTCGAGCTGTCTTCGAAGCGCACCGTCGCGCGGTCGGCCGTGCTGCACGTCGACGTCGGCGTCATCGAGTTGAGCAGGACCGTGCCCGCAACCGGGCGCGTGAGCACGTCGAGCGACTGGTTCAGTACATCACCCGTCACCTGGAGCGCCTCGAAGATGACCGAGGGCTGCCCCGGCAGGTTGCTCAACCCACCGGTCACCGTCACCCGGTACGTGCCGGGGAAGATGGCGCCGCTGAAGGTGAACGGCGCGCCCGAGGCTCCGCCACCCGGCGGACACGGCACCACGTAGGTGAACGCGTAGCCCTTCACCGAGTCCGTGAAGCGCACCGTCGCGCGGTCGGCCGTGCTGCACGTCGACGTCGGCGTCGCGCCGTTGAGCGTCACCGTGCCGCTCGCCTGGTACGTCACCACGTTCAGCGTCTGACTCGTCGCGTTGCCCGCCACCGCGAAGGCCTCGTTGATGACGTACGCCTGCGACGGCAGGTTGCTCAGCCCTCCGCTGACCGTCACGCGGTACGTGCCGGGGAAGATGGCGCCGCTGAAGGTGAAGGGCGCTCCGGAGGCGCCGCCGCCCGGCGGGCACGGCACCACGTAGGCGAACGCGTAGCCCTTCGCAGAGTCCGTGAAGCGCACCGTCGCGCGATCCGCCGTGCTGCACGTCGACGTCGGCGTCGCGCCGTTGAGCGTCACCGTGCCGCCTGCCTGGTACGTCACCACGTCGAGCACCTGGTTCGTCACGTTGCCCGTCACCGCGAAGGCCTCGTTGATGACGTACGCCTGCGACGGCAGGTTGCTCAGCCCGCCGGTCACCGTCACCCGGTAGCGGCCCGGGAAGATCGCGCCGCTGAAGGTGAACGGCGCGCCCGAGGCTCCGCCGCCCGGCGGACACGGCACCACGTAGGTGAACGCGTAGCCCTTCGCCGAGTCCGTGAAGCGTACCGTCGCGCGATCCGCCGTGCTGCACGTCGACGTCGGTGTCGCGCCGTTGAGCGTCACCGTACCACCTGCCTGGTACGTCACCACGTCGAGCACCTGGTTCGTCACGTTGCCCGCCACCGTGAACGCTTCGTCGATGACGTACGCCTGCGACGGCAGGTTGCTCAGCCCGCCCGTCACCGTCACCCGGTACTTGCCGGGGAAGATGGCGCCGCTGAAGGTGAACGGCGCGCCCGAGGCTCCGCCGCCCGGAGGACACGGCACCACGTACGTGAACGCATAGCCCTTCGCCGAGTCCGTGAAGCGCACCGTCGCGCGATCCGCCGTGCTGCACGTCGACGTCGGCGTCGCGCCGTTGAGCGTCACCGTGCCACCCGCCTGGTACGTCACCACGTCGAGCACCTGGTTCGTCACGTTGCCCGTCACCGGGAAGGCCTCGTGCACCACGTACGCCTGCGTCGGGAGGTTGCTCAGCCCTCCGCTGACCGTCACGCGGTACGTGCCGGGGAAGATTGCGCCGCTGAAGGTGAAGGGCGCTCCGGAGGCGCCGCCGCCCGGCGGACACGGCACCACGTAGGCGAACGCGTAGCCCTTCGCCGAGTCCGTGAAGCGCACCGTCGCGCGATCCGCCGTGCTGCACGTCGACGTCGGCGTCGCGCCGTTGAGGAGCACCGTCCCGCTCACCTGATACGTGAGGACGTCGAGGATCAGCCCGCTCGCGTTCCCGCCCGTGCACGTGCCGTTCGTGCAGGCGTAGCCGCCGGGACACAGAGGATCGCAGGTGCCGGTGCCGCCGCCCGTCGCCGTGCCACCGCCCGTCGCAGAGCCGCCACCGGTCGCAGAGCCGCCACCGGTCGCAGAGCCGCCACCGGTCGCAGAGCCACCGCCGGTCGCAGAGCCACCGCCGGTCGCGGAACCACCGCCGGTCGCAGAGCCACCGCCGGTCGCGGAACCACCGCCGGTCGCAGAGCCACCGCCGGTCGCGGAACCACCGCCGGTCGCGGAACCACCACCGGTCGCGGAACCACCACCGGTCGCAGAACCGCCTCCCGTTGCAGAGCCGCCACCGGTTGCAGAACCACCGCCGGTCGCAGAACCGCCACCGGTTGCAGAGCCACCGCCCGTTGCGGAGCCACCGCCCGTTGCGGAGCCACCGCCCGTTGCGGAACCACCGCCCGTTGCGGAACCGCCACCGGTTGCAGAACCGCCTCCCGTCGCGGAGCCACCGCCCGTTGCCGAGCCGCCTCCCGTTGCGGGGCCACCGCCCGTTGCCGAGCCGCCTCCCGTTGCGGAGCCACCGCCCGTTGCCGAGCCGCCTCCCGTCGCGGAGCCACCGCCCGTTGCCGAGCCACCGCCCGTCGCGGAACCTCCACCCGTCGCGGAGCCACCGCCCGTCGGGGAACCTCCACCCGTCGCGGAACCACCACCCGTCGCGTCGCCGCCGCCCGTCGCGGAACCACCGCCCGTCGCAGAGCCGCCACCGGTCGCGTCGCCGCCACCCGTCGCGGAACCACCGCCCGTCGCGGAGCCGCCACCCCCACCGAAGCCACCGCCGAGGATGAAGCCGCCCCCGATGCCGCCGCCTGCTCCCGCGTCCTCGCGTCCCGCAGGGCTGCCACACGCCACCAGCGTGAACGCCAACAACCACATCCAGGAACGAATCGTCATCGAACTCTCCGCGCAGAGAACGGCGTCGCCCTGACACCCGAGACCACCCCGCAGGTGCAGGAAACCCGAGTATCGCCGGTGGAGTTGTGGTTTCACCTCCGCCTCGTGCTGTCCCGTCGCGACGTCATCGTCAGCTTCCTCGGAGCCGCCGCCCTCGAGGCCTGCCGTCGCCGCCCCGCGCCTCCCGACGTCCCCGGGCTGCTCGTCGACCGCCTCCACGAGGTCGGCCACCTCCTCCGCGCCGCGCCCCCGCCCCTCGCCTCCGAAGACACCGCCCGCGTCGACTGCCTCGTCGTCGGCGCCGGCGCCGCGGGCCTCTCCGCCGCCTGGCGCCTGCGCGGCGCCGGCTTCACCTCGCTCCTCGTCGCCGAGGTCGATGACGTGCTCGGCGGCACCGCACAGAGCGGCCGCAACGAGGTCTCCGCCTTCCCGTGGGGCGCCCACTACCTCCCTGCGCCTCTCACCGCGTACGGCCCCGTCCCCCGCCTCCTCTCCGAGCTCGGCGTCGTCACCGGCTCCGACCCCGACGGCGCGCCGACCTTCGCCGAGGAGGTCCTCATCCACGAGCCCGAGGAGCGCCTCTTCTACCGCGGCCAGTGGTACGAGGGACTCTACCTCCGCGCCGGCGCCAGCGAGGACGATCTCGCCCAGCTCCGCCGCTTCGAAGAGGTGACGAAGTCGCTCGCCAGCGCCCGCGACGCGAAGGGTCGCAAGGCCTTCGCCGTCCCCCTCGAGACCGGCAGCGACGACGCCGAGTGGACCCAGCTCGACCGCCTCTCGATGGCCCAGTGGCTCGAGCGCGAAGGCTTCACCTCGCCCCGCCTGCGCTGGCTCGTCGACTACGCCTGCCGCGACGACTACGGCGCCTCGTCCCAGTTCGTCAGCGCGTGGGCCGGCCTCTGGTATTTCTGTGCCCGCCAGACCGGCGACGAGAAGAACGACGGCTACCTCTCGTGGCCCGAAGGCAACGGCCACCTCATCGCCCAGCTCGCGAAGAGCCTCGCGCCCCAGCAGCTCCGCAGAAATCTCCTCGTCCACACCCTGGCCCGCACCGACGGAGGCTGGTTCGCCCACGCCCTCGACGCGAAGGCCCGCACGCCCGTTCGCCTCTTCGCCCGCCACGTCATCCTCGCCACGCCCCGCCACGTCGCCGGCCGCGTCGTCGAGCCCTGGCGCACCGCGCGCCCCGCCTTCCTCGACGCCTTCCAGAGCGGCCCATGGGTGGTCGCCAACCTGACGCTCAGCGCCCGCCCTCGCAGCCGCGGCTTCCCCCTCGCGTGGGACAACGTGCTCTACGGCTCGAAGTCGCTCGGCTACGTCATCGCCACGCACCAGTCCCCGCGCGCCAGTGAGATCGGCCCCACCGTCGCCACCTGGTACTACCCGCTCGCCGACGGCGACGTCGTCGCGGAACGCAAGCGCCTCCTCGAGACGAAGTTCGAAGACTGGCGCTCCATCATCCTCGCCGACCTCCTCCCCGCGCACCTCGGCCTCGAGAAGCAGCTCCAGCGCATCGAGGTCATGCGGTGGGGCCACGCCATGGTCCGTCCCACCCCGGGCTTCATCTGGGGCGACGCGCGCCGCGCCGCGCAGCTCCCGCTCGAGGGCTCGCTCCACTTCGCGCACTCCGACCTCGGCGGCCTCGCCCTCTTCGAAGAGGCCAACTGGCACGGCGTGCGCGCTGCCGAGGCCGTGCTCGCCGCCCTCGGCCAGGCCTCACCTTCGTGGCTGTGAGCCGTCTGCCTCGAAACACGTGAGTCTTTTCGGTGTGCGCGGTGCGAGTGCTCACGCGAGCAGCCCCTCGACCTCAGGCGCGCCGGTGCCGCGGTGACGCACACTTCGCAGCAGGTGACGTTCTGGGGGCCTGAACGGGTCGTCCGTGAGCACGTTCGCACCCCCAGCTCGCGCCCGGTACGCTCGGCGCCATGCGCTGGTTCGACACCCCGCCCTGCCCCTCGTACGAGGTCACCACGTCGACGCCGGAGCGCCTCCTCCTCTCCGGGCCCAGCCGCGCGCAACGCCTCGCTGGCGGCGCGACCGCCGCGTTCGGAAGCGTCTTCGCCGGCATGGGGCTCCGCATCGCCAGGCTGCCGATGCCCGCACCGTTCAAGCTCGTCCCCCTCGCCTTCGCCGCCATCGGCGGTGGCGTCACGGCCCTCGGTGGCGCGGCCGCCCTCGCCCAGGCCTCCCTCGAGGTGTCGCGCGACGCCCTCGTGCTCAAGTGGAAGCTCCCCGGCCTCCCCGAGAAGGAGCGCCGCCTCGCCACGCGCGACCTCGCCGCCCTGGAAATCACCACCCACGCGCACGAGGGCAGCGAGCTCGGCTCCGCGCACCGCGTGTACGAGCACCGTCTCGTCGTCGTCACGAAGGACGGCGCCGCCGTCGAGCTCGAGTCCTTCGGCACGCGCACCCAGGCCGAGCTGCGCCAGCGCGCCGTGGAGGCCATCATCCACGCGTGAAGCGCGCGCGCCCGGGTGCTACGAGCCCGCGCGTGCGCTCCCTGCTCGTCGGCCTCGCGCTGCTCTCCGGCTGCAACCTCGTGAAGGGGCCGCCGAGAGATCACGAGTGCCGCGCCACGCTCCGCACCATCATCGGCCACGAAGACGCCTTCTTCTCGCGCGCCCAGCGCTATTCGGTGCACCCCGCCGAGGTCGGCTTCGCGCCCTCGACCGGCAACCGCTACCTCTACCTCTTCGCCCCGAAGGGTGACCTCACCCGCCGCGACGAGCTCCCCTCGCCCCCGCTCGAAGAGTCCGTCGGCTACGGCCCCGACACCCGCAAGCGCGGCGTGCTCCTCGAGGACGTGCTGACGAGGCTCCCCGCAGACCTCCGCGCGCTCGCCGGCCTCGAGGGCGAATGCCCCAGGTGCGAGCTCACCGTGCTCTGCGCCGGCAACCTCGACGATGACCCCGACCTCGACGTGTGGAGCATCTCCACGAAGGACCGCGCCGAGGCCCCCCGCGGCACCCCGATCCACCACCTGAGGGACCTGTGAAGAAGACGCTGCTCCTCTCGCTCTCGCTGCTCGCCTGCACGAAGGGCGCGCCGCCTCCCGCTGCGCCGCCTGCTGCCACGAAGGAGCCCGTCGTCGTCGACGACTGCACCTTCGCCACCGAGCTCGTGCCCGGGATCCCCGGCAGCCCCGGCCACCTCCTCCCCTCGGAGATCAACCCCAACGGCGCGAGCGAGCTCGCCACGCTGATGCGCACCTTCGTCGCCCACTGGAAGGAGACGCGCGCGAAGCTCCTCGCTGGCGAGACGCCGCCCGCCCCGCGCTTCCCCGGGCACCGGAAGATCCGCTGCAGCTGGCCGACGGATCCGAAGGACCGCACCGAGGCGTTCGATCAGCTCGCGCAGGCCTACCTCGCCGCGGTGAAGGCGTACGACGCCGCGCCCTCGAAGAGCACCTTCACCGGCGTCATCAACGGCTGCGCCGCCTGCCACGAGGCCACCTGCGGCGGGCCGCTGGAGCTGATCGACTCGCTCCGCCTGCCCCCCGAGGACGCGGGGCGGTGACCAGCGCGAGCGAGCTCCTCTCGCGCGCACGCGCAGCGCTCGAGCGCGGTGACGTTCGCGCTGCCCTCGAGGAGCTCATCGCCGCCTGGCAGCAGGTCCGCGCGCCGCGCCTCGGCGACTTCATCGACTGGCTCAGCCGCCGCCTCGACGCCGCTCCGCCGCCCGAGCCGTCACGCTGGGTCGACCTCGCCGAGCAGCGGGACCCGCTCGCGCTCCCGGGCCTCCTCGCCACGCTCACCGCCGCCGACTTCCGCGAGGCCGAGCGCCGGGCCGACGCGCTGATCAGCTGGGATGATCCGCGGATCAGCACCGGGCTCCTCACGATGCTCGGCGCACCGCGCTTCAAGTCGAACGGCGCGCAGTGGTTCTACGGTCGCGTCTTCAAGGTGCTCGAGGCCCGCAGAGATCCACGCGTCCCACCCGCGCTCCGCGCGCTCGCCGACCGGTACCACGAGGTCATCACCAACAGCTACGGCCCCCAGCTCGCGAAGGAGCTCCGCCGCGCCGCCGACGCGATGCAGGTCGACGCCACCGGTGAGCTGGAGCTCACGCCGCTCCTCGACGCCCTCGAGCCCCACTTCGCCGCCGAGCGCGCCGACGCCGAGCGCGCGAAGGGGCGCCGCGCCGAGCTCTCCCGCGTCGAAGCCGAGGTCCGCGCACGCGCGCTGGCGCACCCTGACGATGACGGCCACTTCCTGGTGTGGGCCGACGTGCTGAGCGAGCAGGGAGATCCCCGCGGCGAGCTGATGAGCCTCCAGCTCCTCGAGCGGAAGAGCGCGCTCGCGCCGGAGCAGCTCGAGAAGCTCCGCCTGCTGCAGAGCAGGCACCGAGACCGGCTCCTCGGCGCCATCGCCCCGAGCGTGGTGAACGCCGTCTTCGAGCGCGGCGTCGCGGTGCACGTCGAGCTGGGCCGCCAGTGGCAGCGCCCCGAGCCCGGCGCCGCGGAGTGGCTGACGGTGCGCGGCGTCACGCTCCCCGAGCAGTACGGAGGCGACGAGTGGGCCACGCTGCTCGCCGCCCTGCCGCGCCTCCAGGACGTGCTGCGCGCGACGCCGGAGCTGCTCGCGACGCTCCACCAGCGCCGCCCCGAGCTCACGCTCGCGCACGTGCTCCTCCAGCAGAGCTGGACCGAGCCGCCGGCGTCGCTCCCGATGGCCGTCACGCACCTCGCCGCGCGCGAGGCCCGCCTCGCCCCGCTACTGCGCCGGCACGAGGGCACCTCGGTGACGCTCGAGGCAGAGACGAGCCCCGACGACACCATCTCCCTGCTCGAGAAGGCGCGCGCGCGGTGGCTCCGTGGCGTCGACGGGGTCCACCTCCTCGAGCCGATGGGCTGGTACGGCTGGTGCGTCGAGTTCGACGCCGCCGAGCGCCTCGCGATCGTGCGCGGACGCTTCAGCGGCGCCCCCGACTTCGCGCGCCTCGACGCGTGGCTCCGCGCGCTCGAGCGCCTGCGCCCGCGCGAGGTGAAGCTCGACGAGTCACCTCAGCGCGACGCGCTGTATCTGCCACTGCGGCCGGTGCGCTTCGCGGAGCGCCCGGGGTAGTGGGGTTGCGGAAGGTGCAACCCCGTGCCACCTTTTCCTCGATGGCGAACGTGACCATGGGCGTGAAGCTCGAACGTGAGACCCGAGACCGTCTGAAATCCCTCGGCCGGTTGAAGGAGCGCACTCCGCACTTCCTCGTCAAGAAGGCAATCGACGAGTACCTGGAGCGCGAGGAGCGGTGGGAGGCAGAGAAGAAGGAGGACCAGGAGCGCTGGGAGGAGTTCGCGACCACCGGAGAGTCGGTCTCACTCCAGGAAGTCACGAAGATGATGCGAACACTTCGCAGTCCGTCACGAAGAAGGCGTGCTCGAAGGTGAGATTCACGCGCCACGCGGTCGCCGACCTGCGTCGGCTTGACGAGTTTCTCCGCGAACGGAACCCAGCAGCGGCCGACCGCGTGTCGCGCGTCCTCGAGAAGGCCTTCAGGCAGCTCGCCAGATTTCCCCACTCCGGACAGTTGCTCGACGACCATCGCCCGTTCCGGCAGATGGTCGTCCCGTTCGGTGTGGCCGGATACCTGATTCGGTACAGGCTCGAGGACGACGTCGTGGTGATTCGGATCACCAACGCCCGCGAGAGGCGACCGACCGCGCGGCTCAGTCGTAGCGCGAGATGAGGTAGTACTTCCCCTCGGGGAACGCCGCGACGCGCGCCTGGTGCGCCGACTCCGAGAGGTCGAGCACCTCGGGGTCTTCGCCGCCCGCGACCCGCTGCCCCCACACGCCCGTCTCGTGGCGCTCCTGATCCATGTGCGTGCCGACGACGTACTCGCCGTCGCCGCCGTCCTCTTCGCTGCCCTCGACGCCGAAGGCGACCTTCGCGTACGCGAGCGGCCCCACCGGCACGACGTACAGCTGTGTCTCCGACTCCGCCGCGCCCTCCCGACGAGCCTCAGGCAGCTTCTCGACGAACGCCTGCCACACCTCGTCGGCGATGGCCTTCGCGCGCTCGAGCTTCTCCAGCGCTCGCTCGCGCGTGAGCTGCTCCGGCCCGTAGGTGCCACCCGAGCCGTGGAGCACGCCCACCACGAACGACGAGTAGGTCGACTCGTCGGGCCCCGGCCCGCTGTCGGCGCTGAAGTCGCCCGAGGGGATCAACGTGAAGCCCTCGATGCCCTTCGCCTTGCCGAGCTCGTCGGCGGCCAGCTTGAGCTTGCCGAGCTCGGAGCGCTTGAGGCCGCTGAGCTCCATGTACTTGCCGGCGATGATGGTGACCGCGGTCTCGTCGTCGAAGTACACCTCGTGCTTCGCCCCGCCGCCCCCGCCCTCACCGTCGTCCGAATCGTCGTAGTCGTCGCTCATGCCTCCCCAGACACGGCGCTGAAGAGGGGTGTGCAAGGAATCGCGTCAAGGCCGTGGCCGTCGGCTGGCCCGCCGAGTGCTCTGCACCTGCGCAGGGAGCGCACATGACGACCGAAGCCCGCGAGCAGGCGAAGACTTCGCTCGCGAGAGCACTCGACGAGGCGGTGTCACGCGGGGCCGTGCGGGTCCCGCCCTACCCTTCGACGGCGATGAAGCTGCAGGCCGTGCTGGCGAAGGACGACTACCGCACCGCCGACCTCGTGGAGGCGATGAAGACCGACCAGGTCTTCGCCGGCAACCTGCTGCGGCTGGCGAACTCACCGATGTACCGCCGCGCGTCCGAGGCGACGTCCATCGCCGCGGCCGTCACGCGGGTCGGCGCGCGCGAGCTCACGCGGCTGGCGATGGCCGCCGCCATCACCCACGCCGCGCAGGGCACCGGTGAGCTGGCCAGGCTCCGTCGGCGCGTGTGGCGGCAGTCGCTCGCGGCGGCCGTCATCGCCGAGGCGCTCGCCCCCGAAGACGGGCTCGACGCGGGTGAGGCCTTCGTCGCGGCGCTGCTCCACGACGTGGGCAAGCTGCTCGCGCTCACCACGCTCGAGGAGCTGCTCGCGCGCTCGCCCTCGCTCCGCGCCGACGAGGCGACGCTGTGGGCCGAGGTCGATCGCGCGCACGTGCAGCTCGGCGCGGTGCTCGCCCAGCGCTGGCAACTGCCGGGCGTGCTCGGGGCGGTCATCAGCCTTCACCACGACGAGCGCGAGCGCGGCGCACCGCTGACGCGCCTCGTGCTGCGCGCCGACGCCGTGGTGGACCTGCTCGAGCAGCAGGCCGAGGTCGATGAAGCGCGCCTGCGCGCCCTCGGTTTCGCCGAGAGCGCCGCGCGCCAGCTCGCGGAGCTGCTGCCCGACCTGCCCGCGTTCCTCAACGCGCTCGACACCGAGCCCGCCCCGCGCGCCGCGCCGGCTCCGCCCGCGGGCGAGTGGCTCGGCGTGCAGCTCGTCAGCGGCGACGCGAAGAGCGCCGCGTGGCCGGTGAAGAAGCTCGACGCGCGCGCCCTCGACTTCACCGCGTCGGCCGCGCTGCAGCCCGGCCAGCTCGTCGAGCTCGAGCTCAAGCCCGGAGACGGCGGCGCGCTGCGCTTCTGGGCGGTGGTGGAGCACGTCGCGTCGCACGGCGCGAGCTTCGACGTGCGCGCGCGCCCCTTCGCCCTCGACGCGATCCGCGCCGAGCAGTGGGCGACCCTCGTGACGAACGCGGGGCGCGCCGCCGCAGCCTGAACGTGCGCGGCTGTGCGACGCGCGCTGACCTCGCGGCACCTGCCCCCAACTCCGCAGCCCCGAAGCGCGTGGGCGAAGGTACATTCCGCGCACAATGAGAATCAGCCTCCTGCTCGTCCTCACCGCGCGCCTCTCGCTGGCCGCCGCAGACGGGGGACTCCCGGTCGCCGATGCGAAGAAGAACCTCGAGACGGCGCGCACCTCGCTCACCGAGGCCGTGAAGCGCATTCAGGTCGAGCCGCCCGCCAACGAAGACCTCGAGGCCGCGCACACCGCCGTCGAGGCCCTCAAGGACGCCATCGACGTGGGCGCCGCCGCCGAGCAGGAAGACCTCGACTACGCCCGCGCCGCGCTCGCCGCGCGCAAGGAGCTCCGCGCCCAGCGTGACTTCGTGGCCCAGCGTCGCGCGAAGGTGCACATCTTCGCCCACCGCCGCACCATCGACGCCGCGCTCAAGAAGGCCGACGAGGCGGTCAAGCCCGTCGCGACCGACAAGGAGCCCTCGCAGGACGCCTTCGACGCCGCGCGCGCCTCGCTCAAGGAGCTCAAGGCCGCCGCCGAGCCCGCCCGCCAGTTCGCCCCGCAGGACGCCGCGTTCGCCAGCTACCTCCAGCAGGTCGACGCCACGCTCGCGAAGCACCAGAAGACCATCGACGATCGCTTCGTCGCGCTGTCGGCCGACTCGCACCGCGCGAAGGTCGAAGACGCGCGCGCCGCGCTCTCGAAGGTGATGAAGGACCTCACCAGCGCCTCGCCCGACGCGAAGTTCACCGAGGCCGACAAGGCCGTCAGCGAGCTCGAGAAGCGCCTCGAGGAAGGCAAGCCGCTCGAGGCCGACCGCAAGTACGGCGCGGTCGCCGAGAAGGGCCGCGCGGAGGTCGCGGAGGCGAAGAAGAAGAAGGACCTCGCGTGGAGCGAGACGGGCCTCACGCGGCTCAAGGCGGAGATCGAGCCCGCGCACAAGGACCTCAAGGCGTCGGCGCGCCTGGTGCGGGGCCGCAAGCCCACCGAGGATCAGCTCGCCGAGGCGCGCACCGCGGCCATCGTGGTGCGCAAGCTGCTCGAGAAGTTCGCGCCCGAGGCGGCGCGCAGCCAGGCCTTCGCGCAGTACGTCGACGAAGTGAAGGCGACGCTGGTGGAGGT
>JBMORD010000164.1:0-14469 GCA_049322495.1 Myxococcota bacterium
CGGCGATGTCCTCGTACTCCAGGCCCTTCTTCCTGAGCCGCACGATCGCTCGGCGGGTTCGCTGGTCCAGTGCCATGCCCCGCGAAGATCACGTTCGACGATCCTCAGCAAGCGGGTTCAGGGGTATGAAGGATGTTGCTCAGTAGGCGAGCGTTCGGTGTTGGATGTGACCGAGTCGCCTTCGCCATTGCAAGGAGATCCAACGGTTCCTTCAACGTCGCGAGATACCGCAGTGCGGCCACGCGGACGGCTTCCGCCTCAGTCGGGTCATTCAGAGATTTCTTCGCGACTTCAACAAGGCTTTGACTGCCGAGCGCCTCGGCGATCCAGAATGCTAGGTCCTTGGACGTCGCACTCAACGCGACCCAATTTGCAGTGTGGGAGCGCAACGCAATGTCGAAGACACTTCGCGGCGCGAGTCTTGCGATTCTCTTTACCAATTCTGGGGAGGCGATTGAGGCGGGAGAATTCGCTGCTGCCCCAAATAGATTGCTCAGTAGGTTCTCGACGTGCCGTGCCTGACGTGTTTGTAACCATGCGACCAAGTCAGGATTACTTGCTTCTTGGTTCTCTCTTGCGAGCACTTCGAGAAGAAGATGCGACAAGCTATTACCTCTCGCGTCGCTTGGGTCGTCGCCGCCCAGCATCTCACGGATCTGCTCCCAGCGAACGGGATCAGCCAGTTGACTGAGTTGCCAAGAAGTGAGCCACTCGCGAAGATGTCTATTGCGAATCCGGATATTGCCGCCAAGTTGCTGAAATAGACCCGAACGGACTGCCTCCCTAGCTGCAGTAAGTTCGCGATCTTCGCTTGGCTGGAAGAGACTCTCAAGCGAGGGGTTCGCCCCGGAGGAGCTAGGCCCCGCCAGGCGAATTTCTTCGAAATCGCCGAATTCGAGCATGAACGCGATCCTTGCGGCCGCGAGGAAGCGGTCTTCGTGACGAGAAATCGCAGGCGTTTCGCCCTGGAATGGCTGCTCAAGGAGTTCGCCGATGACCCCCTGCCAGACGCCCGCTCGTGTCTCGACTTCCAAGCCGTCTCGGTGTGCAAGCCATTTTAGCGCCGCCGGGTGCTCCGCGAGGTCTTGAAGCTCTGAACGTTGAATTATTGCGAGGACGCGATCAAGTCGTTCAGGTCCACTGCATATTGCTTCCGCAACGTTTCGACCCGGCGCAGCGATGCGGAGGCGACGGCATTTTTCGACAAGTAGTTGTTCGATCTGCTCCGTGAATTGTGGGGGCAGTTCATTCTCGCGACAGGTCACCATGAGGCCGATGCGGCTGCGCTCGGCTTGCGACAGATTCCGCAGCGCCTGGGCTATTGCGAGCGGCGCTCGAGATCCCTGTGATGCTTCGTCGAGCGAGTCGATGCACCAAACCGCTCGCGAATCGGAATTCCTGAAGGAATCCCAGTTTAATGGCAGAATTGACTGTTGCAGAATTCCGACTGTTTTGATGTCGGTGTGTAAAATTGTCGGCGTGTTTGGTTGTGTTCCGCGCCAGGATGCCCAAGTCCTGAGTCGCTCCATCTCGTAGGATTTTCCCGCGTGGGGTGGTCCGACTAGTAGTACGAACCTATGGTGAATTAGGTCATCTAGTCTGAATGCATTTTGGTTGCCGCGCGCGATTTCCGCCACGTCGTCAATGAGTAAGCCGTGGGTGTCTAGAGGTAAGTCGACGTCTGGAGGGAAGAAGTACCTCAGAAGTAGAGATGAGGAGTTGGGACTGAGTTGCGCCGGCGCGGCCGAACCGCCTGGGGGCACAGACGAATCGATTGGCATAATGAGACGATAGTCGTTGGTGAGCGCGACCGCGGAAAGTTTCGTTGCTCAGGGCGCCGAGTCGTCGAGGAAAGACGCAGAGCAGATCGGCTCGGTCGACCCGCTCATCGTCGGGCGCGCTGCCGTCATCTTCGAGCGTGGGGGGCACACGCCGACGCTCGATGGCGTGAAGAAGTAGCGCGCGGCTCGTCAACCTTCAGCCTCGGGCGCGACGAGCCGCTCGAGCACGAGCGCGAAGAACGCCTGCGCGCCGCTGAACGCCCAGCCGAGGTGCGCCCCGCACGCCGCGCAGTGCGCGAACTGCCAGCGGCAGCCTGAGAACCACGTCGCCTCGGCGGTGGGTTCGCCGACGAGCAGACAGCCGCGCGCCTCGCCGAAGCAGCCGAAGAGGAAGGCGAAGGCCGACGGGTTGAGCCGCAGGTGCACGTGCCGGCCGTCGACCTCGGTGCGGCTCGCGTCGTCGGTGATGCCGTGGCCACAGCGCGCGCAGCGCCACCGGCGGGCGCGGCGCAGGCGCTCGTCGTCGTCGCGCAGCGTCTCGGGTGGCAGCTCGACCCGGGGCGGCTGCGCGGCGTCGAGCGCGAGCGAAGACGTCTGGAGCACGCGCCCACCGTACCGCCGCGCTCAGCGCTTCGGCAGGTCGACCACGAAGGTGCTGCCCCGGCCCGGCGCGCTCTGCACCGTCAGCGTCCCGCCGTGCATCGTCACCAGCTGCCGCGAGATGGCGAGCCCCAGCCCGCTCCCGCCGAAGCGCCGCGTGTTGCCGCCGTCGACCTGGCGGAAGCCCTCGAAGATGAGCGCGTGGTGCTCGGGGGCGATGCCGATGCCCTCGTCGCGCACCGCCAGCCGCACCGCGCCGTCGTGCTCCCCGGCCTCGAGCGTCACCGTGCCGCGGCCGTCGGAGAACTTGATGGCGTTGGCCACGAGGTTGAGCACCACCTGCTGCACCTTGAGGCGGTCGCCGTCGAGCAGGAGCTCCGTCGCCGGCCGCGGCACCACCAGCGCCACGCCGGCCTTCTCGGCGACCGGCCGCATCGTCGCCTCGACGTCGTCGAGCACGCTGCGCACGTCGAACGGCTCGCGGTGCAGCACCATGCGGCCCGCCTCGAGCTTCGAGAAGTCGAGGATGTCGTTGACCACCGAGAGCAGGTGCGTGCCGCTGCGCGCGACCGACTCGAGGAGCCGGGCCACCTCCGCCGGCGCGAGCTCCATCGCGAGCGACGCCTCGAGCGTCAGGGTCGGCGCGCCGCACGCCGGGCAGGGCGTCTGCGCGCTGGGCGGCGCCTCGCCGGCCTCGAGCTCGAAGAGCCGCGCGCAGCTCGTGCAGCGCACCCGCGGCGCGGGCCGGAAGTGCTCGAGCAGCCCGCGGGGAATGTTGATGATGGCGTTGAGCGGCGTGCGCAGCTCGTGCGAGGTGTTGGCGAGGAACTCGCTCTTGGCGCGCGCCGCGTCCTCCGCCTGGTGGAGCGCGATGGCGAGCTCGTCGGCGCGCTGGGCGAGCGAGGCCGAGAGCCGCTGGTTCTCGATGGTGAGCTGGAGGAACTCCGCGATGACCACCGTCGCCGACAGCACCGCGAGGTTCGCCACCGCGAAGCCGAACAGCCGCGGCCCGCGGTGGATGCCGAGGTCGCCCAGGAGGTCGCTCATCGCCGCGCCGATGATGACCAGCACCCCGAGCGTCACCGTCAGCACGCCGGGGGAAGGGCGCCTGCGCAGCGTGTCGAAGCCGAGGCCGACGCCGTAGAAGGCGAGCGCGAAGAGGTACACCGAGTACGCCACGTACGCGGTGTCGGGCACCGCCAGCGCCGCGAGCAGCACCAGCAGGTGGAGCCAGCGGTTGAAGCGGCCGAGGCGCGTCGGCCCGCCGAGCAGGAAGCGCTCGAGGAACTCGACCAGCGAGAGGCCCACGGGGAGCACCGTGAGCACGATGGCCAGCATCTCCTGCCGGTGCGACAGCCCGGCGGGCACGAGGAGCCCGGCCTTGCGCGCGACGTACAGCGCCCCCGCGCCGAGCAGCAGCAGCGTCGCTCCCGACACCGCCTTCGACTGGAGCATCCGCAGCGCGACCACCAGCGCGGCGAGCACCCCCAGCACGCCGAGCGAGGCGTCGAGCGCGAGCATGCGCCGCTGGTGCTGCACCGCCGCCCACGCGGCGAGCGGCTCGGCCGGGCCCAGGTAGAGCTTCGTGTCGATGATGCCGCCCGCGACGTTCCTCGCCTCGAAGACGACGGTGTTCGGCCCCGCGCGCAGCGAGCCCGGCTCGAGCAGGTGCAGCTCCGCGCTCGCCTCCGCGCCGCCGACGGGCAGCGGCCGCAGCCCCGAGAGCGAGGCGGGCCTGCCGTTCACCGTCACCTGGAGCTCGAGCTCGAACATCTGGCGAATCGCCAGCGCCGCCGGCCGGCCCACCAGCCGCGCAGGCGCCTCGAAGGTGCGGCGCAGCCACACCCGCTCTCCCGAGAGCCGCTTGAACGAGCCGGGCAGCCTCGCCGCCGCCCAGCCGTCCGCGGTGAGCGGGTCGACGCCGGGCGCTGCCGCGCGCCACTCCCACTCACCCGCGAGGCTCACCAGCTCGTCGGCCGCCAGCGCCGGCGCGCGCTCGGCCCACGCCACGAGCAGGAGCGGGAAGAGCGGCGCGAGCGTGGCGAACCACCACCACCAGCGGGTGCCCCGCTTCACCGCGAGGACCTCTCGAGCGCGCGGCGCAGGCCCGTCTGGGTCAGCAGCATGGTGAGCTTCACGAAGTCGACCGGCTTGGGCACGGACGCGTCACCGCCCGCCTCGCGCAGGCGCTCCGCGGGGTACAGGCGCCCGAAGGCGGTGACGAAGAACACGGGGCACTCGAGCGGCGGCAGGTCGCGAGCGTACGCGGGCATCACCTCGAGCGCGCGCCCGCGGATCAGCCGGGCCAGCGCCAGCCCGTCGAGCTCAGAGCCCTGGAGCTGTACGTCGAGCAGCACCGCGTGGAGCTGTGGCCCGTACTGCCGGAGCAGCGCGCACGCCTCCTCGTCGGTCCTCGCCCACAGGAGCTGGTACTTCCGGCGCAGCTGCAGCTCCGTCACCTCCCAGTTCGCGGCCTCGTCCTCGACGTAGAGGACGAGCGGCCTCGGCACCGGACTCGCGACGGGTTCCACGACCTTCATGCGACCCCCTCCCGAAAATTCGTAACCTCCACCGTTCCGGCGAGCACCGGGTCAGCGTGACCCCCAAAGGCTCGAATCACCGACGCAGTGAAGTATGGTGGGTGCCTGTCGTTCATGGAGCTCACGCCCGGCACGCGCATCGGTGACAAGTACCAGCTCGTCCGGCCCATCGGTCAGGGCGGGATGGGAGCGGTGTGGGAGGCGGTGAACGACGCGGTCGGCAAGCGGGTGGCCATCAAGCTGCTCGAGCCGTCGCTGGCGAAGCAGCCTGAGTTCATGCGCCGCTTCGAGCTCGAGGCGCAGGCCTCGGCGCTCATCGACCACCCCGACATCGTCGACGTGCTCGACACCGGCACCACCGAGTGGGGCGCGCCCTTCATGGTGATGGAGTTCCTGCAGGGCATCACGCTGCGGCAGCTCATCAAGCGCTTCAAGCAGGTGACGCTCGGTCAGGCGGTGGCCGCGCTCGCCCCGGTGCTCGACGCGCTCGGCGCGGCCCACGAGGCGGGCATCATCCACCGCGACCTCAAGCCGGCGAACATCTTCCTCGCCGTCAAGCCGCGCCCCGCGGTGAAGGTGCTCGACTTCGGCATCTCGAAGTTCCAGCAGAGCGACGGCATGACGAAGACGGGCGTCACGCTCGGCACGCCGGCGTACATGGCGCCCGAGCAGGTCCGCGACAGCCGCACCGCGGGCCGCCAGGCCGACCTCTACAGCGTGGGCGCGATGCTCTACGCGATGCTCTCGGGGCGCGCGCCCTTCGAGGGCGACTCCGACCTCGCCATCGTCGCGCAGGTGCTGACCGAGACGCCGCCCCCGCTGCGCCAGCTCAACCCCGAGCTGCCCGACGAGCTGTACGAGCTGGTCGACGCGCTCCTCTCGAAAGATCCAAAGCACCGCCCCGCGTCGGCGCCGGAGGTGCGCGAGCTGCTCCGGGCGATGGCGCCGCCCGACGAGGCGTGGCTCTTCTCGCGCGTGCGGGAGCTGACGCCCACCGAGTCGAAGGCGGCGCTCAAGGTGCCGCTCGAGCGCCCGGTGAGCCGCTCGGGCTCGAGGTCGTCCACCTCCCCGCGGGCCACGCCGCACGGGAAGACCGCCGCGCCCCTCGAGGAGGCGCCGGGGAAGACCATCACCAACTCCACCCGCGCGGCGCCGGCCAGCCAGAAGGGGCTCCTCCTCGGCCTCGGGGCGGTGATGGTGCTGCTCGTCGCGGCGCTGGTCTTCATCGTCACGCGGCCCGCGCCGGCCGAGGGGAGCGCCGCGCCGCCGACGCCTGAGCCGGAGCCGGTGGCCGCGCTGGCGCCTCCGCCCGCGACGCCCGCGACGCCGAAGGTCGAGCTCACGCTCAAGGCCGAGCCGGCGAGCGCGCTGTTCCACGTCGCCGACGCCCCGGCGTGCAACCCGTGTCAGCTCACCCGGGCGCAGGGCTCGAAGCTGGTGGCGAAGGTCTCGGCCGACGGCTTCGCCGACGCGGAGGTGACGCTCGACTTCGACGCCGCCCGCCTGGTGACGGTGGCGCTCCAGCCGCTCGCCGCCGAGCCGGTGAAGCCCGTCGCGAAGCCGAAGCGCCCGCAGCCGAAGAAGGGCCTGGAGATCGACGAGACCAACCCGTACCCGTCGCGATAGCGGCTATCCTCCGGCGCGATGACGCGCTGGCTCTCGATCCTCCTCCTCACCCTCAGCCTGACCGCGCTCGCGGCCACCGACGCCGAGAAGGAGGCCGCCACCCGCTTCCAGCGCGGCGTCTCGCTCTACAAGGACGGCGACTACGAAGCGGCGCTCACCGAGTTCAAGCAGGCCTACCGCCTCGCCCCGTCGTTCGAGGTGCTCTACAACATCGGGCTCACCCAGCGGCGCCTGTACGAGTACGGCGAGGCGGTGCGCTCGCTCAACGAGTACCTCCAGCAGGGCGGCAAGAAGGTCACCGCGCAGCGCCGCGACGCCGTGCGCAAGGAGCTCGAGGAGATCCGCCAGCTCACCGCGGAGGTGACGGTCGTCGTGCAGGGCTCGGGCGAGGCCACCCTCAGCGTCGACGGCAAGGAGGTCGCGAAGAGCCCGCTGAAGGAGCCGCTGCTGCTGCGCCCCGGCAAGCACACCATCACCGCCACGCGCGGCGACGAGACGGCGAGCGAGACGCAGTCGCTGCTCACCGGCAGCAAGGTGACCATCACCCTCGAGCCGAAGCGCGCCGAGGGCAAGCTGGTCATCGAGAGCGACCCCGCGGGCGCCATCATCACCGTCGACGGCGCGCTGCAGGGCGAGGCGCCGGTGGTGCTCAACGCGGGCGTCGGCGCGCACACCATCAACGCTGACAAGGACGGCTACCAGACGGCGAACCTCGAGGTGACGCTCACCGAGGGCCAGAGCCGCAACGTGACGGTGAAGCTCACGCCCGCGTCCGGTGACAGCGGGGGCAGCGGCGAGCCCTCGGCGCGTCGGCGCGTGCCGCTGGCGGGCATCATCGTCAGCGCCGCGGGGCTCGCGCTCATCGGCGGCGGCGTGGCCTTCAACTTCTCGGCGCAGGGGGCGGCGAAGCAGACCACCGCGCTCTTCGCCAACGGCGGCGTGTACGACGAGGCGGCGCAGCGGGTCGAGGCGGGCGGGCAGACCGCGAGCGCGCTCTCGTGGGTCTTCGGGGTGACGGGCGGCGTGACGCTCACCACCGGGCTCATCGTGCTCTTCGCCGAGCTCTTCTCGGGCAGCGCCGAGCCGGAGGTGAGCTTCTTCATCGCGCCCGGCGGTCAGGGCCTCGGCGCCGCGTGGAGGTGCTCGTGGTGACGCAGCGGAACGACGGTCGCGTGCTCATCGCGCTGGTGGCGGGGCTCGCCCTCGGCTCGGCGTGCTCGCTGTACAACCCGACGCTGAAGGACTGCTCGGTGCAGTGCGGCGAGGGCGAGAAGTGCCCGGCGGGCTCGACGTGCAAGGAAGGCTTCTGTCGCCCCGAGGGCGCCACGGGGTACTGCGACTGCAACGTCGGTGACACCCAGGTGTGCGGCACGACGAAGGGCGAGTGCCGCGTCGGCCAGCGCATCTGCCTCGAGAACCGCGTGTGGGGCCCGTGCCTCGGCGAGGTGAAGGCGACCTTCGAGGTCTGCGACGGGAAGGACAACGACTGCGACGGCACCACCGACGAAGACGTGTCGGGCGCGCCCGAGTGTCCGCTCTCGCTGGGGGTCTGCGACCAGACCACGCAGCAGTGCGTCGACGGCGGCTTCTCCGGCTCCTGCGGGCCGTCGAGCTACGGCCCGGACTATGAGGCGCTCGAGCAGCGCTGCGACGGGCTCGACAACGACTGCGACGGCAACGTCGACTCGCGCGCGGCGGTGCGGCTCCAGACCGGCGCCGACATGTTCGCCGCCGAGGCGGTGCCGGGCGGGTACTTCCTCTTCTGGGCGCAGGTGGGCACCACCATCATCTCGGCGCAGCGCTTCGACGACCGGCTGCAGACGGTGGGCAGCCCGGGGACCGTCGACGTGGGCGGCGCGAACCTCACGCGCTTCCTCTCGCACGCCAGCCAGGGCGGCACGGTGGCCCTCGGCTTCCAGCGCATCGACGGCACCATCGGCGTCATTCGCCTGTCGACCAGCGCGGCGGTGCCGATGCTGCTCGACGCGCCGCAGCCGACCTCGGAGGACTGGGCGCTCGCGGTGCTCCCCACGGGGGCGGTGCGCGGGGCCTTCGAGCGCGACGGCGGGGTGATGATGGCCACGTGGGACCTCACCACCTCGGCGGTGACGGTGGCCCCGCGTACGCTGCGTCGGCCGGTGACGCGCGTGACGGGCGTCTCGCTGACCAGCGACGGCACGGTGCTCGCGTGGGACGGCGACTACGACGACGGCGGCACCTCCGAGCGCACCGGCGGTGTCGAGCAGGTCGAGGGCTCGATGACCACCGCGCAGACCGGCGCCTCGTACGGCACCATCCTGTCCACGCCGGGGCGGCTCCAGTCGTTCCGCTCGTTCAGCACCTTCATCTCGATCTTCCCCTTCAACATCAACGAGTCGGGCCTCACCTTCTGCAGCGACCTGTGGTCCATCACCGACACCTGCGAGACCTTCAACAAGGCCAACGACTACGAGCGCATTCACCACGGCACGGCGACGCGCGTCGGCGACGACATGGTGGTGGGCTGGCTCGACGGCAAGACGAACGCGCAGCTCAACGTGGGCATCGCGCTGCCCTCGGTGCAGCAGGTGCGCTCGCGGGTGCTGCAGATGACCGGCGCGGTGGCCGACTTCGGGCTCGCCGCGCCGCCGGGCTCGACCTTCATCACCGTCTTCTATCGACCCATCGCCGAGCCGCGGAGCGTGTTCGCGATGCTGATGTGCCCTCCCTGATGGATCCGGATCGGCTGATCAAGAACGGCTTCGCGCTCTTCGTGGGCCTGGTGTTCCTCGCGCTCGGCGGGTGGCTCCGCGCGAAAGACGTCGACGAGGCGGAACACTGGGTCGAGGTGCGCGGCACGGTCGTCGACTCGGTGAAGCGGCGCGACGTCGAGCGCAACGAAGACACCTGGGCGCCGGTCGTCGAGTACGAGGTCGACGGCGAGAAGCGCCGGCTCAACGGGCGCTACGAGACGTACCGGCAGAGCGAGGGCAACCCGGCGGTGCTGCGCTACGAGCCCTCGGACCCCGACGGCACGGTGCACCTCGTCGGAGCGCTCGATGGGCTCATCCCCTTCGCGCTGCTGGCGCTCGGCGGGCTCAGCTTCGTCACTGGCGCGGTGGGCTTCGCTCGCGCGCTGCGGCGCACGCACCCGCGGTGAGCTCAGGGACGTGCGGCGTCGATCAAGAGTCGATCGAGCAGGTCTTCGGTGCTCTGCGCTTTGCTCCATCGGCGGAGGTACGCGAGATCGAGACGGCCAGCCTGCGCGCGAACGACGCCGAGAAGGTCTGCCCACTGACGATCGGACGTCTCGTTGCCGAGCCGATACCAGCGCAGCTTCGAGAGGATGACGTCGTTCGCAGAAGCGACGTTCACGACGCTGAATGGATCGTCAGGCTCCAGCTCCAGTGTCACGACCCGGTTGAGGGCCTCATGCTGATACCCCTCGTCCGTGACGCAGAACACATCGACCTTGGCGAGTTCGACCTCGTCGATCAGGTTGAAGGACCGACCCGACTTGACGGCGTAGTCGAAGTCGTCTTCGTCCAGGTGGAATCGGCCGCGAAGTTCGTCTGCCAGGCGACGGAACTGGCCTGCTCCAAGGGCCGCCACGATGTCTGCATCGTTGGTCGCTCGAGGATCGCCGTGGAGCGAGCTGGCAAGAGATCCGGTGACGTAGTGACGAACGCCCATTCGCTCCAACGCTCGCACCACTGCGAGGGTGGCGTCCTCAACCTTCATGATCGACGCGAACTCCGCTGCGCCTCAAAGCGGCGAGCGACACCTTCACCGTAGACGCGGCGAATGAAGGCCACGGCGAGTTCGTCGTCGCTCGCCGTCGGGTGTTGGCGGCGCACGTCCGTCATGGTCGCCGCGCGCACCCGATTCGAGAGCGCGAAAGCGCGAGCGAGCTTCTGGTTCGGAGGCGTGGCGCGCAGACGCTCGAGATATCGCTCCCTCGCTCTGGGAGAGGTATCCGACAAGTGCATGCTGGCGGCGCCGTCGTGCGACATCGCCTCGAAGGCTAGCCGACTTCAGTGCTCGTTCGCCTAGACTCAGCCTCGCGGCTTGCGCGCAATGAGTTGAATCTCCCGGCGCAGGTGGGTCGCCTTCGCGAACGAGGTCCACGCCTTGAGGCCGGCCCAGCGGGCGTATTCCCACGGGAGCGCGGCGCCCTTCGCGAGCCGCGCGCGGAGCATCGCCTTGTCGGTCGACACCACCTCGAGCCCCGCGCCCTCGAGCCCGCGCCGGAGCGAGGGCACGTCGTAATAGACGTGGTGCTGCCAGCCGAGCCGCTCGGGCCGGAAGTACTTCCCCGAGTCCTTCGCGAGGTGGAGGTGCCAGTAGTCGGCGTCGGGCACGATGACGAAGGCCACCCCGCCGGGGGCGAGCACGCGGGCGAGCTCCGAGAGGCCCTGCTTCGGCGTGCGCACGTGCTCGAGGGTGTGCTTGGCGGTGACGACGTCGAAGCTGCCATCGCGGAAGGGGAGCTCGGTGAGCGAGGCGGTGGCCGAGGCGAAGCCCTTCTCGCGGGCGAGGTTCGCGGAGAACGCCGCGATGTCGATGCCGGTGGGCGTGAGGCCGAGCGACTGCGCCGCGGCCAGCACGTACCCGGCGCTGCTGCCCACGTCGAGCACCCGCTGGGCGTGCGGCGCGAACTCGAGGCACATCAGGAGCTGCCGCCGGCACTTCGCCACCCGGTGCGCCCAGCGCTTCAGGTACTGCGCCTGCCCGTGAATGAAGTAGTCGGCGTCGTACTTCTTCGACAGCCGCGCGCGGAGCCCGGGGTCCTCCTCGGTCTTGTAGATGAGGCCGCACGCGCAGCGCACGAAGCGCAGCTCCGGGTAGTCGGCCATCACCCGCCCGCCCGTCGCGTCACACAGCGGGCAGGCGGCGAAGAACGGAGTGCGGGCGCTCACAGCGCGAGCGCGTCGACCAGGCGGGGAACGTCGGCCACCGAGGCGCTGCACAGCGCGACGCGGAGCGCGCCCTTCTGTGGCACCACGTACACGCCCTTGCCCTTCATCTTCTCGGCCTGGGCCTCGGCCTCGGGGTGGAACACGGTGACGAAGAAGCCCCCCTCGTAGCGCGGGTACTTGAGGCCCTTCGGCTGCGCGGCGGCGTTGAAGGCCTTCACCCGGTCCTGGAGCAGCGCCTTGTACTTCTGCCGCTCGCCGTCGCACGCGGCCTTGAGCGTCGGGTCGGTGAGCAGCTTCGTCACCGCCACCAGCCCGCCGTGCACGCAGTTGCTCCACGTGCCGCGGCACGCGTACGCGAGCGCCGCCTGGGTCGCCGCGCGCGCTTTCTCCTCGGGCTCGCAGGCGATGAGCGCGCCCACGCGCAGCCCGTAGTGGGTGAAGCTCTTGCTCGCGCTCCACGCGAAGAGGAGCCCCGTCTGGCCGAGCAGCGGCACCAGCTCCTCGAGGAAGGCGCGGTGGTCGCCCGCGCCGGCGTAGAGCCAGTACGCCATGTCGACCAGCAGCGTCACCGGCTTGCCGGCGTGGCGCAGCAGCACCTCGACCACCTGCTTCCACTCGCCGCGCGTCATCGAGTAGCCCGTGGGGTTGTTGCACGGGTCGTTGAGGAACAGCAGCACGCGGCCCTGGCGCTCGAGCTGCTCGGTGAGCTTCGCGTCGAGCGCGTCGACGTCGAGGTGGCCCGACTCGGTGAACATGCGGAAGGTCTCGAGCGTGCGCTCGTGCTCCTCGCAGAGCGTCTGGTACGGGCCCCAGTAGAAGTTGGGGGTGAGCAGCGCCTGGCCGTGCTGCAGGTAGTTCATGATGGCGTGGCGCAGCGCGCCCGTGCCGCCCGGCGTGGCCACCGCGGTCGCCGCCTGCTCGAGCGCGGGCTGCGTGGCGAAGGTGTCGTGAATCACCGCCTGCAGGAAGGCCGGCGTGCCGCCGATCGGCGCGTAGGCGGCCCACTGGTGGGCCGGCACCTCGCGCAGCGTCCTGGTCACCGTCTCGAGCACCGAGAGCGAGCCGTCGTCGTTCATCAGCGAGCCGATGGTGGCGTTGACGATGCTCTCGCCGGCCTGCTTGCGGCGCGTGGCCTCGGCGTTGAGGGCGAAGATGACGTCCTTGTCGGGGCGGTGCTGTCGGGCGGGGATGAGGTGAAGCATGGTGACGGCTCCTTGCCTCACTTCGGGGGCGCTTTGAAGGACGGCGCGGCGTCGGATTCTCAGGCGGTGAGAAGAGCTGATGCGGTCTTTCGCCCCTGCGCATCGACCCATCTTTTCTTTGAATGTCGCAGCGACTACGGAGCACCTCCGGCCGGACGGGTCGCGGGGAAGCGACTCGCCAATCGACTCTGGAGTTCCCGACATGACCCTGCCCCGGTTTCTCGCCGCGCTGACCTGCGCCGCCCTCGTCGCCTGTGAAGCGCCGACGGAACACCCCGACCTCGGGAAGGTGGTGATTCGCCCGACGACGATGCAGCAGGACATCCAGGGCGGGACGCTCGACAACACGCGCACCAACGTGGTCGGCATCCTGATGAACTTTCCGCAGGGCATCGCCATCTGCTCGGGCTCGCTGATCGCGCCGAACCTGGTGCTCACCGCGCACCACTGCGTGGCCGACCTGGTGGCGAACGCCGACCTCAACAACTGCAGCCAGAGCCACTTCCAGGCGAACCTCTCGCCCTCGTCGTTCCGGGTGACGATGGTGGGCAACGCGCCGCAGCAGGCGTTCAACCAGCAGACCTGGCCGAGCGTGGACAACGTCACCTGGTACGGCGTGAGCGCGGTCGCGACGTCGGGCACGAGCATCTGCGGCGGCGACATGGCGGTGCTCCGGCTGTCGACCAACATCAACTCGGTGTGCCCCATCATTCCGCGCGTCGACTCGCAGCTCTCGAACGGCACGGCGCTCACCGCGGTGGGCTTCGGCGCCACCGGCCCGACGCAGACCGCGCCCGCGGGCACGCGCTACTCGCTGTCGGGGTACATGTCGGTGCAGTGCACGACGGACTGCAATGATCCGAGCATCAGCGCGACCGGCGAGCTCTTCGCCCAGAGCTCGAGCAGCACCCGCGGCGTGTGCGAGGGTGACTCCGGTGGCCCGGCGCTCGACTCGCTCGGCCGCGTGGTGGGCACGCTCTCGCGCGGCAGCGCCAGCACCTGCCAGTACGCCATCTACGAGTCGGTCTACGGCCAGGGGAACTGGATCAAGCAGCAGGTCACCAGCGCGGCGTCGGTCGGCGGCTACGCGGTGCCGGCGTGGGTCACCGGCGGCAGCACGTCGATCAACCCGTGCACCGGCGTCGACGGCGGCGTCGGCGGCGGGGCGGGCGGAGGCGCTGGCGGTGGCGCGGGCGGTGGCGGCGGGGTCGTCGGCGGCGGCGCGGGCGGAGGTGGCGGCTCCACGACGAGCTGCCCCTCGGGCCAGATGTGCGTCGACGGGACGGGCATGGGCAACTACGCGTGCGTGACCAGCAGCGGCATTCCCGCGGGCGCGGTCGACTGCACCAACACCGGCACCTGCGCGGCCGGCTACTCCTGCTGGGGCATCAGCCAGACGACGAACCAGGCCGTCTGCCTGCGGGACTGCTCGCCGAGCGGCACCGGCGGTGGGGCGGGCGGCGGCGGCGGCACGCCGACCGGCGGTGGCGCGGGCGGCGGCGGCGGTGGCTTCGTGCGCGGCTCGTGCAGCCAGGCGACGTACTTCTGTGTCGACGTCACGCAGGCCGGCGCCTTCGAGTGCCTCGATCCGAGCTCATCAAACGGCATCCCCGCGAGCGCGCCGGTGTGCAGCCAGACGCAGGCGTGCCCGAGCAACTACTCGTGCTTCGTGCTGCAGCAGGGCGCGACCACCGGCGTGTGCCTCGAGGACTGCACCCAGAGCGGCACGGGCGGTGGCGCCGGCGGCGGTGGCGGGCCGATCGGCGGTGGCGCTGGCGGCGGCGTGCCGGTCGGTGGTGGCGCTGGCGGCGGCGTGCCGGTC
>JBMORD010000165.1:0-1911 GCA_049322495.1 Myxococcota bacterium
GTGGAAGTTGGCCTCGCGCGGTCCGGCACCCGGGCGCTCCCACAGAGGTGCGCCCTCGCGATCGAGGAGCATCAACGTGTCCTGTCGATGGGCGAGCACGTGTCCTCCGCTCGCGGCGAGCAGGCCATGGCCGTCCTTGCGCCAGCAGACGACGTCGCCGTCGAACGCGAGCAGCGCTTGGTGCGGCGCCCCCGTCGTGAGCACGATCCGATCCGAGAGCGTCTGGATGAACCCGCCCTCGATGTACTGCCCGTCGGGCAAGCGCAGGATCGGTCTCTCTTCGCCGTTGACGGCATCGAACACGCGGATCTCCCCGGACGCTGCGCGCACCGCGTTCTTGGCGCCGTAGAAGTGAAGCTTCGCGAACACGAGCCCTCGCGCGACGACGGCTTCGATCAGGTAGGGCGTCGGGACCTCGCGGATGAGCGCCCCGGTCTCGGCGTCGATCCAGACGAGGCGCTGACCATCCTCGACGCCAGAGGTGGCCGTGAGACCGGCGATCACCGCGCCGCCCTCGACGTAGAGCTCGCCGTACGTATCTCCGGCGAGCGGTGTCGACCAGAGCAGCTTCCCCTTGCCCCCGAGGGCGTGACAGTCGAGCTTCTCGGCGGCCGACCAGTAGAGCTTGTCGTTCGCGATGGCGCAGTGGCTCGAGCCGAACCCTCCCTTGTGCTTGAACGCGAGCCGAAGCGGCGCGGCGTCGGTCTTCACCGGCGCCTTCGCGAGCAGGATCACCGCGTCCGGTCCGAGCCAGCGCTGCACCGCCCTCGCCTCGGCGTCGTTGAGCCCACGTGCGACGAGCGCGGCGATCACCTCTTCGGGCGGCGTCGTACGCGGCATGGAACCGTCGAAGAGCGCGTCGACGACCTCCTTCGGACCGAGGCTCTCCATCATGGGCCAGTACCAGGCGAAGCCGCGCTTGGCGCCGGCGGTCAGATACTCGGCTACCGTGCCCATCGGATAGCGCTCGGACTCGTTTGCGTTGTCGAACACGAGGACGGCCTCCGTCGGTTGCTCGCCTTCCTCGTACGAGAACAGAGTGATTCCCTCTTGGACGAGCTCGTCGAAGAGACACGTCGAGTCGTAGGTGCCGACCCAGTCCTCCGGGCGAGGGAACCACTCGAAGGCCGCGAACCCACGGAGGTTCAGCCGGCCACCGTTGTAGCCCCGGCTGGAGAAGCTCATCTCCTCTTTCTTGTCGGCGAAGACCCAGCAGAGCTCCCTCTGGCCGACTTTGGCTGCGAACGCGAGCGCATGTGCGGGGACCATCGGCGCGAGCCGGTCCAAGACCTTGGCCGACACGGGCGCGCCGAGCTCGTTCGTACGCACGAAGATGTCCGGCCGCTGAGAAAAGACGCGGGCCCAGCACCTCAGCAGCTCACCGATCGTGAGGCCCCACTTCGGGCGCTGCTCGGCGTGCACGGCATCGATCTGCTGCAAGGCCGTGCCGCGATCGGCGGGCGCCTCGCGCGCCGAGGCCTCGCCAGTGGTCGCCGCGACGCCACCGCCGTCGAGCAGCGCGTTCATCTCGGCCTCGCTCATGATCGCGATGCCGAGGCTCCGGGCCTTCGCGAGCTTCGAGCCGGCATTCCCGCCGTGCACCAAGAGGTCGGTCTTCTCCGACACGGCCCCCGAGATCGTGGCGCCCGCGGCGGTCAGCGCCGCCTCCACCTCGCTTCGCTTCTACGCGAACGTGTCCGTCACCACCAGCCTCTTGCCGTCGAACCTGCTCGTCATGGACGCCTGCTCCTGAAAGGGGGGCCGTTGCCGGACAGTATAGGGCTACGCACGGCGGCGATCCCCTTCGTACAAGAGGCGGTCCTTGGCGGAAGGCGTCGGCGCTCCGAGGTGGCCGGCACCTCGGGAGCGGCACCTCGGGAGCGGCACCTCGGGAGCGGCACCTCGGGAGCG
>JBMORD010000166.1:0-14356 GCA_049322495.1 Myxococcota bacterium
GCCTTGAGCTCGTCTCCCACGGGGCTCAGCCGCTCGGGGGGCGGGCTGTCACTCTCGCTGCGCCAGGCAAAGTCGTTCACCGGCCGCGTGTGTCATGAAGTCGCCCGCGCCGCGACCGCCCCCGTGACGCTCGCAGTCTCGCCCGAGGCGGAATATGTGCGCCCGCCATGAGCAACGACCTCTACCCGGTGATCATGGCGGGCGGCAGCGGCACGCGCTTCTGGCCGCTCTCGCGCAGCAACAAGCCCAAGCAGTTCCTCGCGCTCGCGACGAAGCTGCCGCTGATCGCCGAGACGATGAACCGCATGGCCGGGCTCGCGACGCCCGCGCGCACCTCGGTCGTCTGTGGCGCGAAGCACGCGGCGCTGGTGAAGAAGGCGCTGCCGAAGCTCCCCGCGAAGAACGTGGTGGTCGAGCCCGAGGCCCGCAACACCGCGCCGGCCATCGCGCTCGCGTGCGCTCACGTCTCGCACCTCGACCCGCGCGGCGTGATGGTGGTGCTCCCGTCGGATCAGCACGTCGCCGACCCGAAGGCGTTCCGCGCCGCCGTCGAGCACGCGGTGAAGGTCGCGCATGAGGGCTACATCGTCACCCTCGGCATCAAGCCCTCTCGGCCCGAGACGGGCTACGGCTACATCCGCGTGGGAGATCCGCTCAGCGGCGACGCGCGCAAGGTGGCGGCCTTCGTCGAGAAGCCGAACCTCGAGACCGCGCAGCGCTACCTCGTCTCGGGCGACTACCTGTGGAACGCCGGCATCTTCGTCTTCCGCGCCGACGTGATGCTCGAGGCCTTCGCCCGGCACATGCCGGAGCTCATGAAGCCGCTCGATCTGATCCGCGCGGCGTGGGGCACGAAGAAGCGCGACGCGGTGCTGAAGAAGGAGTTCGCGAAGATGCCGGCCACCTCCATCGACTATGGCGTGGCCGAGAAGGCGCCGAACATCGCGGTGGTGCCCGCCTCGTGCGGCTGGAGCGACGTCGGCAGCTTCAACGCGCTCCCCGACGTGCGGCCGAACGACGAGGCCGGCAACGTCACCGAGGGCGCGGCGCTGGTCATCGACACCTCGGGCAGCGTGGTGCTCGCCGGCAAGCGCCCGGTCGCGGTGGTCGGGATGAAGGACGTGGTGGTGGTCGACGCCGGCGACGCGGTGCTCGTGCTCCCGAAGGACAAGAGCCAGGACGTGCGCAAGGTGGTCGAGGCCCTCAAGGCGAAGAAGCTCACCGCGCTGCTCTGAGGCGCGCGCCGGAGCCCGTAGCGCTTCCATGGTTCTGCGCCCGGCGGCTTCCGTCGGGCGCGTCGATCTCCCAGAAGGGGCCGAATGCGTCTCTCCTCGTTCCTCGCTCTCGTGTCGGCGCTCGCAAGCGCCTTGATGGGGGCGAGGTCGTGGTGCAGGAGCACAAGCCCACCGACAACCGCGGCATCGGCGTGCGCGCGCTCGGCGTCGTCGATGCGCCCACGGCAGAGGTCTGGCCGGTGCTCCGCGACTGTCAGCACTTCTCGGCCTTCATGCCCCGCACGAGGGCGAGCTCGGTGCGCGAGGAGGACGGCGCGCGCGTCTGTCACGTCGAGCTCAAGATGCCGTGGCCGCTGACCGACCTCTGGTCCGACTCGAAGTCGATCGAGCGCGAGGAGCCGGACGGCCGCTTCATGCGCTCGTGGTCGCTCGTGCGTGGCACCTACCGCCGCAACCAGGGCTCGTGGGCGTTGGTGCCCTGGGGCGTCGAGGGCCGGCAGACGTTGATCGTCTACGTCATCGACTCCGATCCTTCGGTGGTCATCCCCGACGCCATCCTCCGCTCGGCCCAGGTCGGCGCGCTCCCCGATGTCTTCACGTCGATTCGCAAGCGCGTGCAGGCCTTGCGAAAGAATTGATTTCATTGGGGCGCATGGTCCGCCTGTAAAGATGCTTGCGGGTGGTGGCGCAAACCAGCTCCACCCCGGTTCCCGACAACCCGGCATCTGCGAAGGGGACCAACCAAATGATCAAGAACGACAGCGGGGCGAAGTCGGCAGCAGCGGAAGCGGCGAAGCGCGCGGCGGAAGAGGCGCGGAAGCGTGCTGACGAGGCTGCGAAGGCGGCTGCAGCGAAGGCGGCCGCGGCAGCGAAGAAGCCGACGACGTTCGCGACGAAGGCGGTGGCCTTCAAGGCCGACGAGCTGTCGTCGGGGCGCGGGGGAGCGCTGCGCGCGAACGCGTCGAAGCTCCTCGGCGCGTCGAGCCTGTCGTCGCCGCCGCCGGCCGAGTGGCGTCAGACCACCACCGCGCTCAACCTGCGCACCGTGCCGAGCGCGACGGGCAACGATCCGGTGGGGCTCGTTCCTCCGGGCGCGAGCGTCAAGGTGACTCCCGACGCGGCAGGCCAGACGCGCAAGGACGGCTTCGTGCACGTCGAGTGGAACGACGGCGGCAAGGCGCAGACCGGGTGGATCTCGGAGCAGTACACGACGCCGACCGTCGATCCGGCGACGAAGCCTGGCCCCGCGGCGGGCACCGCGCTCTACACCTCGGGTGAGCTCAACCTCCGCGGCGTGCCGAGCAAGGAAGGCAACGAGCCGCTCGCCCTGATTCCGCCCGGCGCGAAGCTCGAAGTGACCGTCGACCCGGCGACGGGGAAGACGGGGCAGGGCGACTTCGTGCACGTCGCGTGGGACGACAACGGCACCCGACGCGATGGGTGGGTGTTCGGTCCGTACACCTCGACCACGCCGACCTCGGCCGCAGCCGCTCCGCAGCCCGCGGCGGCCGGCCCCGAGACCGTCATCGCGAACGTCGCGACCGGGCTCAACCTGCGCGCGGATCCGAACACGAAGTGCGAGGTGCTCGGGGAAGTGCCCCAGGGCGAGAAGCTCACGGTCACGCCTGACGCCAACGGCCAGACGCGCACCGCCGACGGCTGGGTGCACGTCGAATGGAAGGACCAGGGCGTGACGAAGCAGGGCTGGGTCAGCGAGAAGCTCACGCTCCCCGGCGCGCTGGCCGATGCGCAGGCGATCCACATCAACCAGTTCGACGCCGAGAAGACGGTGACCGACGTCGACGGGAAGGCCGGAGACGGGACCAACACCAACTGCGGCCCGACCGCGGTGGTGATCGCCCTGCGCGATCAGGGCCTCACCATCCCGAGCATCCCGGGGATCTCGCAGACCGGCGACGGGGCCGACGTGCAGGCGGCGCGGTACTGGGCCTACAAGGACAGCGACACGACGCGCGACGGCGTGGTGACCAACGCGGACGGCTCCGTGTCGTACGCGTCGATGAAGGCGGGCGAGAACAGCACCATCACCTACTTCAGCGATCTGCAGAACGCGGTGACGGCTGCGGGAGGCAAGGCGAACTGGCTCGGGCAGATGTCGCCCGACGGGCAGAAGCCTGCCGACTGGGCGACCGGAGTGGCGTACGCGCTCCAGAACGGAAAGTCGGTGGTGCTGTCGGGCAACTTCCTCACCGACGAGGGCAAGGCGAAGACCGACGTGTGGAAGCGCGGCGGTGGCGCGCAGGAGCACGTCGTCGCGGTGACCGGCATGACCTCCGATGGAAAGTTCATCGTGAACGACCCGGCGCTGCGTCAGCCCGTCGTCGTCACCGCCGAGCAGCTCAACTCGTTCATGAGCAACAACGGGGGCGGGCTCGTCGTGTCGCGCTGAGGCGGGTGAGGCAAACGGTGGCGCGCTGGCCTACTGTGCGCGCCCCCGATGTCTCTGCTGCTCCTCGTGCTTGCTGCCGCGCCGCCCGTGTCCCTCCACAGGGACACGAGCTGTGCTGCGGAGCTTCGCGCTTCGGGTCTGCGGCTCGAGGAGCGCGCCGCCGCCGAGCTCCGGCTCGTGGCGGGCGCGAACAACGAGCTCACGCTGCGCCGCGATGGGAAGGTGGTGCTGTCGCGTGAGCTCGGCCCCGGCACCTGTGCCGAGGTCAGCCGCGCGGCGGTGGTCATCGTGGAGCGCTGGGGCGCACAGCTCGCGCCCGTCCCGGTGACGCGGAAGCTCGGCGGCGCGGCGATGACCGGCATCGTCGCCCGGGACACCGGCCTCGGGGTCGAAGCGCGCGATGGCGGGGCGATGCTCCTCGGCTCGGGGGGCGGGCCGCGTGACGGTGGTGTGACTCGTGTCGATGTCGACGCGGGCGTCAGCGTGTCGAGTACCGCGAGCGCCAATGCGTCTCCGCGCGTCGACGCCGGAGTCGGCGTGTCGCGAGAGGTGGCGCTGAACGAGCCGACGCGAGTCGACGCGGGAGTCGGTACGTCGCGTGAGGCGCGAGTCGACGCCGGAGTCGGCGTGTCGCGTGAGGCGCGAGTCGACGCCGGAGTCGGCGTGTCGCGTGAGGCGCGAGTCGACGCGGGAGTCGGTGCGTCGCGTGATGCGCGCGTCGACGCCGGAGTCGGTGTGATCGGCGCGGGAGTCGGTGCGTCGCGTGATGCGCGAGTCGACGCCGGAGTCGGTGTGTCGCGAGAGGTGTCCGTGAACGAGCCGACGCGCGTCGGCGCGGGAGTCGGTGCGTCGCGTGATGCGCGAGTCGACGCCGGAGTCGGTGTGTCGCGAGAGGTAGCGCCGAACGAGCCGACGCGAGTCGACGCGGGCGTCGATGCGTCGCGAGAGGCGCGAGTCGCCGTCGGGGTCGGTGCGTCGCGTGATGCGCGCGTCGACGCGGGAGTCGGTGTGTCGCGTGAGGTGTCCCTGAACGAGCCGACGCGAGTCGACGCCGGAGTCGGTGCGTCGCCTGAGGCGCGAGTCGACGCCGGCGTCGGTGTGTCGCGGGAGGTGGCGCTCAACGAGCCGGCGCGCGTCGACGCGGGAGTCGGTGTGTCGCGTGAGGTGTCCCTGAACGAGCCGACGCGGGTCGACGCCGGGGTCGTCGTCTCGCGCGAGGTTTCCCTCAACGAGACTCCGCCTGTCGCCACGGACGAGGTCGATCCGCTGCTCCGGGCGATCGGCACGGCGCCCACGCTCCCCGCGGAGGACGGCGGGGTCGCGTCGTCTGAGCGTGTCGTGGCGGCGCCTCCGCTCCGAGTCGAGGTCACGCACCTCGAGGCGTTCCTCGGCGCCGGGCTCGTCACGCCTGCATTCACCGAGCCCGTCGGCCCGGCGCTCGCGGCGGAACTGGCGCTGGTCCTCAACCACCGCGTGCGCCTCGGCCTGCTCGGCCTCTTCGACTTCGGCGGCAGCACCGCGGTGCTCGATGAGTCGCTCCGCTCGCGCGGCACCTTCACCACGCGCGGCGGCGCGATCCTCCCGCGCGCGGACGTCTGCTTCGGGCTCGCGCTGCGCGTGTGCGGGGGCGTGCTCGTGGGCGCCCACCTCGACGAGGGCACAGCCCAGGGCGACTTCCTCTACGGTGAGAAGACGGCCCGCACCGGCGCCTTCGTCTTCGGGCCCGCGCTCCAGGCGGCGTGGCTCCCCGGGAGCTTCCACCTCGCGCTCGACGCGGCGCTCCTCGTGAGCCCGGCGCCGTCGACCTTCGAGCTCACCGGCTTCAGCAGCCGCTTCTCAGTCCCGCCGCTCCAGGGGCTGATCCGCCTCTCGGTGGGGCTCGGGACGAGCCGTTGAACGCCGCCGCCCATTCAGGTCATTCATGGGCTGAAGCCGCCCATGCTCGCCCCGGTGCCAACGCAGGTGTCTGATTTTACGGGAGGTTCCGACGGGGCCGACCCGCTCGTCGAGGCGTGCCGTGCGGGCCAGCCAGGGGCCTTTCGCGCGCTGTACGAGGCGCACTTCGACTTCGCGTGGCGCACCGCCCGACGGCTGGGGCTGCCGGAGGCCGATGTCGACGACGCAGTACAGGATGCCTTTCACATCGCGTGGGAGCAGCTCGACCGCTTCACGTGGGGCCGCTTCACGACGTGGTTCTACCGGATCATCGCCAACGTGGTGTCGGAGCGCCTGCGGCGCGCGCGCGTGCGCGACTTCTTCGGCGGGCTGCTCGGCCGCTCGAGCCGCGAAGACGACGCCGGCGCGACCCAGGCGCAGGTCGAGGCGCGGCACTCGCTTCGTGTCGTCGAGCGCGTGCTGCGCCAGCTGAGCCACGAGAAGCGCGAGGTCTTCGCGCTCTTCGAGTTCGAAGGCCTGAGCCACCAGGAGATCGCCGAGCTGACCGGCGTGAAGATCGAAACCGTCAGGACCCGCCTGCACTACGCCCGGAAGGACTTCGAGCGCCTCGCGGGAGAGCTGGGAGTGTCGCCATGACTCGAGACGAGCTGAAGCATGCCTTTCGGGAGGCGACCGCCAGCCCTCCTCCGTTCGCGAAGGAGCGCGTGTGGCAGCGCCTCGCCGAGCCCCGGGCGCCGCGACGGTCGGCGCTGTTCCCCGCGCTGGTGCTCGCCGCCTCGGTGCTGGTGGGCGTGGTCGGGACGCGCGTGGCCCTGACGCGCGACTCCGCGGGGCAGTGGAGCGAGGGGCGCTCGGCGGCGGTGTGGACGGCCGCGCGGGTCGAGCGCACGGGCCACACCCTGGTGCTCGAGCGCGGTGAGCTGGCCGTGTCCTCCTGGGGCACGCCGGTCGAGGTCCGCGCCGCCGCGCACCGCGTGGTGGTCGAGCGCGGAGTGGCGATCATCCGCGTGGCGGGCGACTCGGTGACGGCGGAGCTGGTCGAGGGTGCGCTCCTCTTCGACGGCGAGACGCGGACGGCGCCGCTGGTGGCGAAGACGGCGCTCAGCGAGCAGGTGGTGCGGCTCGAGCCCGAAGAGACCGCGGGCGCCCGGCTCTCAGCCCGCGCCGAGCGTGCCGAGGCAGAGCAGCGCTTCGAGGAGGCGGCGAAGGCCTGGGCCGAGCTCGCGTCGTCGGGCTCGCTCGACGCGGAGGTCGCCAACTTCAAGCAGGGCGAGGTGGAGCTGCGACAGCTCCGTCGGCCAGAGGCGGCGCTGGCCACCTTCGAGGCGGGCGAGGCCCGGCACCCCGCGGGCGCGCTCACCCAGGAGCGCCAGCTCTCGGCGATCGAGAGCTGCGTCGCGCTCGGCCGGTGGCCCGACGTCGAGGCGCGCACGTCTGCGTTCCTCACCAGGCACCCGCGCAGCGAGCGCGCCGACGAGGTGCGCGTGCTCCACGCACGCGCGTTGCTGGCCCGCGGCGCGAAGGACGAGGCCTGCGCCGCGCTGGCTTCCCTGCCGGGGCAGGCGGCCGAGACGCTGCGCGCGCAGTGCCGATGAACGTTTTCTTTCGTGGCGTCATTCACCTCCAGACGACGGCAGAGGCACGGCTGCCGCGCACACAGGAGAACGCATGAAGCTGATTCGCAACGCGATGTGGATGGTGGCCGGAGCGCTCGCGCTCGCGGCCTGTGGACCCGGGAACGTCGGCTCGCGCTTCGTGAAGTCGCAGCCGGTCACCGCGAGCCAGGGGGCGGTGGTGACCGTCACGGCCGACGAGAGCCCGGCGCTCGCCGGGACGCGGCTGGAGATCCCCGCGGGCGCGCTGAGCGCCGACACGCTGGTGACCATCGAGCTCGGGATGGACAGCATCCTCGGCGCCGAGCTCTCCGCAGGCCCGGCCGTCATCTTCGGCCCGCCGGAGCTCTCGCTGAACGCCGACGCCACGCTCGTGCTGCCGGTGAGCGACCTGGGCACGACCGATGACGTGGGCATCGTCGGCCAGACGGCCTCGGGCCTGAGCTACGAGGTCGACGTGAGCCAGGTCGCCGTCAACGCGACGCGCACTCAGGCCACCTTCCACCTCCGCCAGTTCGGCACCTTCCAGGCGCGCCGGCGTCAGGCGTGCAGCTCGACCAACCAGTGTGCGAGCGGGCTGGTGTGCGTGAACGGCCGGTGTCGCACCGGGAGCTCGACCGGCACCGACGGCGGCCCGTCGACGTGCCCCATGACGTGCCCTGCCGGCACGGCGTGCGATCCCGCCTCGGTGGTGTGCGTCGCCCAGCCGGTCCAGTGCGCCAGCACCATGGACTGCCCGACGAACTTCGCCTGCATCAACGGCCAGTGCCAGGCGCCGTCGACCGGCAACTGCGGCGTCAACACCTGCGCCTCGGGCCAGGTCTGCCGCAACGGCATGTGCATCGCGGCGCCCACCGACGGTGGCTCGACCAACCCGGCGGCGTGCATGGCTGACGCCGACTGCGCGATGGGCCTGCGCTGCGTCAACGGCGTGTGCCGCGGCGTGTGCACCGCGCAGCCGGAGATCTGCAACAACCTCGACGACGACTGCGACGGGCTGGTGGACGAGGGCTGCGCGAGCCCCGACGGCGGCAGCATCGTGTGCGGCGGCTTCGCGGGGCTCCGCTGCCCCAGCACGATGGTGTGCGTCGACGACCCGAACGACATGTGCGACCCGGCGAGCGGCGGCGACTGCCTCGGGCTGTGCGTCCAGGCCTTCGACGGCGGCATGTGCCCCACCACCGACCCGATGTGCGCGGGCGATGGCGGCTCGATGTGCCCGTCCGGTGACCCGAGCTGCGACGCGGACGCCGGCATCGACGCGGGCTGCCCCTCGGGCGACCCGATGTGCGCGGGCGATGGCGGCTCGATGTGCCCGTCCGGTGACCCGCGCTGCGACGCGGACGCCGGCGTCGACGCGGGCTGCCCCTCGGGCGACCCGATGTGCGCCAGCGACGGCGGCTCGGCGCCCGATGCGGGCACGTCGACCGATGGCGGCGTGCGCGTGTGCCGCACCCAGATGGACTGCGCGAGCTCGCAGGCCTGCGTCAACGGCGTCTGCCGGTGAGCTCACGGCGGTCGTGAGGTGCGCGCCCTCTCCGCGTCAGGCGGGGAGGGCGTTTCACTTTCCCCGGAGCAGCTTCGCGACGGCGGCCCAGTCGACGAGCTCCACGGACTCCTTCGCCAGCGTGAAGTCGAGCACCTCGCGCGGCTCCACGACGTCGCCCGCCACCTGGTACGGCATCGGCCGCGAGAGGTGGAGCCGCACGCCCGTCAGCCACCAGTCGTACATGCCCGGCACGTCGTGCCCCTGCCAGAGCTTGAACATGTTGTTCACGCCCACCAGCACCTGGCGATCGTAGACGCGGAAGTTGAAGCGCCCCGGCACCAGCCGCGCGTGGGGGAACGCCTTGAACTTCGCGCCCCAGTACGGCTCGGTGCCCGCCGAGGCGACCGACATCGGGCCCTCGTAGAGGTGCGGGTCGTTCGGCGCGTGGATGATCTGGTTCCGCCCGTCGAAGGTGAGCGCCGGCTCGCCGAGGTTCTCGAGCCGCAGCCGCGTGCGCCCTTCGCGGAGCCGCGCCAGCTCGCCCGGGACGGTGAGCCTGAAGAGCGAGTACAGGTAGCCGCCCAGCCCCTTGCTCATCGTGTGCGCGAGCGGGCCGGCGACGAGCTGCTTCTGGCGCTTCTCGAGGTTGCGCTTGTAGTCGTGGAGCAGCGTCGCGTCCCACCCCACGCCCGCGAACTGGCAGACGCGCCCCTCGACCTCGAGCAGCTCGAAGTGCTGCGTCGGCGCCTGCAGCGGGACGTCCGGGAGGTGGGTGAGCTCGCGCTCGTAGCGCCGCGCGCCGACCGCGCTCGGCCAGCCGTTCCCCGTGCCGAGCCGGAACAGCCCGACGAGGGGGAACTTCTTCACCCCGCGCTCCCGCAGGAAGTTGAGCAGCGTCACCACCGTGCCATCGCCGCCGCCGCAGAAGATGACGTCGGGCAGCTCCTTCGCGAGCTCGTCGGCGTGCACCTTCGCCTCGTCGAACGTCGAGGCGGTGAACACCCGGGCTTCGGGCAGCTGCCGGCGGAAGGCCTCGACGCGCAACGGCGTCACGCGCTTCGCGTGGGTGTTGAACCAGCCTGCGACCCGGCCGCCGCGGCCGATGAGCTCCACTGCCGACATCGAAGGGTCACGCTACAGCAGGGCGAGCACCTCGGCCACGCACGCCTCGTGCGGCGCGTCGTTCGGCTCGCGCAGGCGCACGCACACCGCCTCGTAGCGGCGCCACTCCTCGCGCGCGACGTCGAGCACTTCGGCCAGCTTCTCCTTCGTCGCCAGCCCGCTCTCGCGCCCGGGCGTCTCGAAGTAGCGACGGCCGAGGAGCTCCAGCGCCCACGCGTGGCGAGCTCGCTCCGGCTTGTCGTACGCGCGCAGCCAGCCCGTCACCTCGCGCACCGCCAGCCAGTCGTGCTGCACCATCGCGCCGTGCGCGCGGCGCGTGAGCCAGGGAATGCCCCCGCCGTTGGCGCGCTTGATGAGCGCGGCCTCGTCGAGCTTGAGCAGCGCCCACTCGCCGGCCACCTGCAGCAGGTTGGGGATCGCCTCGGGGAAGACCTCGGCCCAGAAGATGCGCTCCAGCGTCTCGTCGTCGTAGCCCGACTCCGCGCAGCGTCGCGCGACGAAGGGCAGCGAGAAGCGCACGTCGGTGTCGAGGAACAGGTCGGCCATCGCCTCCCAGACAGGACGGCGTCGCTCGAGCTCGTCGTGCGTCATGTGAGGAGCGCCGCGCCGACGAGGCCCGAGTCGTCACCCAGCGTCGCCAGCTCCACGCGGAGCGCCGCGCGGCTGGCCACCGTCGCGCGGTGGGCGATGACGTCCTTCACCCGCTGCACCATGCCCGGGCACCGGCTGAGCACGCCGCCGCCGAGCACCAGCACCTCCGGGTTGAGCACCGACACCTGGTTGGCGATGGCGAGCGCGAGGTGGCCGACCGCGAAGTCGTACAGCGTCTTCGCCTTCTTCTCGCCGCGCGACGCCATGCCCTCGAGCTCCGAGGCGGTGCCGGCGATGCCCTCTTCCTTCATCCACTCCTGGAGCTTCGCGCCGCCCATGTAGGCCTCGAGGCAGCCGCGCTGGCCGCAGCCGCACAGCCGCCCGCTCTCGAGCACCAGCTTCACGTGGCCGAACTCGCCCGCCACCTGCGAGGCGCCCACGAGGAGCTGCCCGCCGGTGATGATCGCGCTGCCCACGCCGGTGCCGACGAAGACGGTGAAGACGTCCCTCGCGCCCTTCGCGCAGCCCGCCTTCGCCTCGCCCCACGCCGCCGCCGAGAGATCGTTGACCAGGGTGACGCGCCGGCCGAGCGCCCGCTCGAGCTGCCCGCCGAAGTCGACGTCGCGCCAGCCGAGGTTCGGCGCGTTGACCACCACGCCGCCGCGGAGCATGCCCGCGAAGCCCACGCCCACCGCGCCCTCGCCGAAGCCGTGCTCTCTGGTGAGCGCGGTGACGAGCGCCGCCGTCTCGCGCACCACCACCTCGGGGGTGCGCTCGGTCCACGCCTGCTTCGCCGAGGCGACGACGCGCCCCGTGTCCCGCTCGACGAGGGCCGCGCGGGCGTTGGTGCCACCGAGATCGACGCCCAGCGCGAGGCTCACCCGCCGAGCTCCTTCTTCGCTTCGAGGATGGTGCCGTCGATGAGCTGCTGGATCTCCGCCAGCCGCTCCTTCGTCTTCGCCTCGTAGCGCACCACGAGGATCGGCGTGGTGTTCGACGCGCGAATGAGGCCCCAGCCGTCGGGCCAGGTGGCGCGCACGCCGTCGACCGTCACCAGCTCGAGGCCCTTCGCGCGCAGCTTCTCGGTGCAGCGCTGCACGAGCGCGAACTTCTTCTCTTCGACCGTGTCGAAGCGCAGCTCGGGGCTCGAGTACGTCACCGGCACGTCGGCCAGCAGCTCGGCGAGCGACTGCTTCTCGTGCGAGAGGATCTCCAGCACCCGCGCGGCGGTGTACGGCGCGTCGTCGAAGCCGAAGAAGCGGTGCTTGTAGAAGATGTGGCCGCTCATCTCGCCGGCGAGCGCCGCGTGCGTTTCCTTCATCTTCGCCTTGATCAGCGAGTGGCCGGCCTTCCACATCACCGGCTTGCCGCCATGCTTGCTGATGTCGTCGTACATCGTGAAGCTGCACTTCACCTCGCCGACGATGTGCGCGCCGGGCACCTCCTTCAGCACCGCGCGCGCGAGGAGGATCATCAGCTTGTCGCCCCACAGGATGTCGCCGTTCGCGTCGACCACGCCGATGCGATCCGCGTCACCGTCGAAGGCGATGCCGAGGTCGGCCTTCGTCTCCTTCACCTTCGCGATGCACAGCTCGAGGTTCTTCGCGATGGTGGGGTCGGCGTGGTGGTTGGGGAAGCGCCCGTCGGGGTCGCAGTACAGCGGCACCACGTCGTAGCCGAGCTTCTCGAGCAGGGGCACGGCGACGATGCCGCCCACGCCGTTGCCCGCGTCGACCACCACCTTCATCTTCTTCGGGCCGCGCTTGACGGTGCTGGTGACGAAGTGGAGGTACGGCGTCACCGCGTCGAAGTGGCTGACGGTGCCCTTGCGGTCGCTGGTCGCGAAGTCGCCGCGCTCGATGAGCTTGCGCAGCTCCTGAATGGTCTCGCCGTAGAAGGTCGTCTTGCCGACGCCCATCTTGAAGCCGTTGTACTCGGGCGGGTTGTGGCTGCCGGTGATCACCGCGAGGCCGTCGACGGGCAGGGTGTTGGCCGCGAAGTAGACGATCGGCGTCGGCACGATGCCCACGTCGATCACGTGCACGCCGGTGGACGTCGCCCCCTCGATGAAGGCGTCGCGGAAGCGCTGACCCGAGAGGCGCGCGTCGCGACCGACGACGAGCGTGTCGCCGCCCTGTCGCTTGACCATCGTGGCGAGGCCCTTGCCGAGGTTCGTCACCACCGCGTCGGTCAGGTCCTTGTCGACCAGCCCACGCACGTCGTATTCGCGGAAGATCTGCGGGTTCATGCGGCCCCCATAGCCGATCCGCCGCAGGAAGAGAGCCCCGATGCGCCTCGCCTTCGGCAGTCCGGCGTGGCGCGCGGCAGAGGCCTGCGTACACTCGGCGGCCCTTGCCTCTCGAGCTCGTCACGCCGCTCCCGCCGGGAGCCTCGTCGCACACCCGCCTGGCGAAGCACGGGAGCCGCCTCGTCGTGCTGCGGGAGATCCTCGACGGCACCGACTGCAGCTGGCCGGATGCCTCGCCGGGCCTGGTGACGCTCCAGGAGGTCGGCGAGCTGCAGGGCAAGCGGCACGCGCTCTTCGAGTGGGTGCCCGGCGTCACTCTCCGCGACGCGCTCGAGGCGCTCGAACAGAGGGGCTCCGCGGTGCCGCTGGGGCTGGTCGGGCGGGCGGTGCTGAGCGCGGCGCGCGCGCTGGCCGGAGTGAAGCCGCTCCGGGCGCACGGAGGGCTGAGCGACGCGGCGATTCAGCTGGGCTTCGACGGGCGCGTCTCGGTGCTCGACTGGGGAGCGCCGCGCCAGAGCCGCTTCCGCCCGCTGGGGCGCGTCAACTACTCGTCAGACGTCTTCGCCCTGGGCGGCGTGCTGCATGCGGCGCTCACCGGCTTCCGCGGCGAGTACGCCACCGCGCCGAGCACGCTGCCGGGCCTGTCGACGTCACACCCGGAGGCGACCCCGGCGCTCGACGAGGTGGTGACGCGCGCGCTCTCCCCGCAGCCCGACGGGCGCCAGCACGACGTGGGGGCGCTCGCCGACGAGCTCGAGGCGGTGCTCGGCGAGCGGCTCTTCACGCAGCTCCAGGTGGCGGACCTCGTGCAGGAGCTCTTCCGCGAGCGCATCAAGCTCCTGCAGTCGCTCGGCGGGCTGACCGACGCGCACCCGGCCGAGAGCCTTGAGGCGGTGCTGCCCATTCCCACCGGCACGCAGCCCGGCGCTCCGCCGATCCGCGCGCTCGTCGAGCCGCCGTCGGAGCCCACGCTGCCGCGCGTCGAGCAGAAGGAGCTCAAGCCCTGGGACTCCGCCGAGGTGCCGCCGCTCGAGCCGCCGTCCGACCCGACGCTGCCGCGCGTGCTCTCGTCCGAGGTGGTGCGGAAGGTGCCCGCAGCGCCAGCGAAGCCAGCCACCAGCCAGGAAGAGACCGCTCCCCGCGCGCGGCCGGCGGTGGGCGAGCAGGTCGAGCCGACGCTCCCTCGCGCGCCGGCTCCTGCGCCACCGCTCGAGGACACCCGGCCACGCACGCCGCGCCCGGAGCTCGAAGACACCGCGCCGCGCGCCCGCGTCGTGGACCCCGACCCGCCTGATGCCCCCGCGCGCCCGAGGAACACCACCGAGCATGAGCGGCACCGCGCGCGCGGTCAGGAGCGGGTGCAGACACCTCCGCAGGGCGCGGTGGCCGTGCTCGGTGACGAGCCGGCGGGGCTCGACGAGCCGACCGCGGTGCGCTCGCGGCCGAAGCCTCCTGGCGCGGCGTCCTCCGAGACCGGCCCTGCGCTCGCGCCCGCGCGCAAGCCGCGCCCGGCGCGCCCCGTCGACGAAGACGAGGCGCCGCCCCCGCCGCCTTCCCGCACCGGTCTGTGGGGCGTCATCGTCGTGCTGCTGCTCGTCGTCGCGGGGCTCGCGGTGGCCGTGGTGCTCAAGGCCCAGCGCGGGGAGGAGCCGCCGCCCGAGCTCCCGGCGCTCGCCGAGTTCGAGGTCGACGCTGGCGACGAGCCGGAGGACGCGGGCCTCGAGGCGCCGGACGCAGGCTTCGATGCCGGTG
>JBMORD010000167.1:0-1892 GCA_049322495.1 Myxococcota bacterium
CTCCGGCTCGGGCTCGGGCTCCGGCGCGGGCTGGCGCGACTTCATGCCCGGCGGCTGCGCGCGCACCGGCACCGCGGCGGTGCTGCCGACCGACGCCACGGCCGCGACGGCTGCCACCGCGCGCGACGGAGCGGCCGCGCGGGGGGCTGCGCCGGCGCCTTCGAGCGCCTTGCCCGGGAGGACGTAGCCGTTGAGGCGAGCGAGGGTGAAGACCGCCTGCGCGACCAGCGCGTCCGACGGCACGCCCATCTCCGACGACATCAACTCCAGCGCTTCCCACAGATGGGAAGGCATCGACACCGGCTTGGAATCAGACATTGCCGGCGCACCATACCGCCCGGAAGTCGAGAGGCGAACTTCTGCTTTTCGTCGTAGAGGAACCACCGCATGTCGCTCTTCGAAGACGCCCGACCCAACCCCGCCGGCCACCGCGACGTCTCGGTGGACCAGGTGACGCTGCCCGCCGGCGTGCGCCTCATCGACGTTCGCGAGCCGCACGAGTTCACCGGCGAGCTCGGCCACGTGCCCGGCGCGACGCTGGTGCCCATGGCCACCGTGCCCGCCGAGGCCTCGTCGTGGCCGCGCGACGAGCCGGTGCTCCTCGTGTGCCGCAGCGGCGGCCGCTCGGCGAACGTCGCGCAGTTCCTCACCCGCGCCGGCTTCACGAAGGTGATGAACCTCGTGGGCGGCATGCTCGCGTGGAACCAGGCCGGCCGGCCCGTCGAGCGGTGACGTGAGGCGCGAGGGCCCCCCGAAGGTGAAGCCGAAACCCTCGGCGGGCTTCCCCTGGCGTCGCTGGCTCGGCCGCGCGCTCGTCGCGTGGCTGGTGCTGACCGTGGTGCCGGTGGTGCTGCTGCGGTGGGTCGACCCGCCGACGAGCGCCTTCATGCTCGAGCGGCGCCTCGTCGCGGCCGAGAAGAACGAGAAGGGCTTCGCGCTGCGCTACCAGTGGGTGCCGCGCGAGCGCATCTCGCCGCACCTCGTGCGCGCGCTCGTCGCCGCCGAAGACCACCGCTTCACCGAGCACCACGGCTTCGACTGGGACGCGATGAGCGCCGCCCTCGAAGACCGCCTCGAGGGCAAGTCGAAGCGCGGCGGCAGCACCCTCACGCAGCAGGTGGCGAAGAACCTCTTCCTCTGGCCCGGCCGCAACGTGGTGCGCAAGGCGCTCGAGGCGTACTTCACGGTGCTCATCGAGGCCACCTGGAGCAAGCAGCGCATCCTCGAGGTGCACCTCAACATCGCCGAGTACGGCGACGGGGTGTACGGCGTCGAGCAGGCGTGCCGCCGGTACTTCGGCAAGTCGGCCGCGGCGGTGTCGCCGGAAGAGGCCGCGCGCCTGGTGGTGGTGCTGCCGGCGCCCAAGACGCGCAAGGTCAACGCGCCCACCGCGCGGCAGCGCGAGCGCGCCGACTGGGTGCTGACGCAGATGGAACGCCTCGCGCCTGATCAGCTCGCCGGTCTATGAGCGGCCGCGATGCGTGACGAGACGAGGCGAGCGGCCGAGAGCCTGGCGGCGTCGGTGCTGGTGGGCGCGCTCCACCTGCTGTGGCTCAGCGGCCGCTTCGCGACCGAGCAGGGCCGCGGCGGGCTGGTGCTCCTCGTGGGCACCGCGTTCACCACCGGCGTGCTGTGGGTGATGATCGCCATGCGCTCGCTGTCGTCGGGCAACCCCTTCGCGCCCGAGCTCGACGACGGCCTCACCTCGATGGCCGTCACCGGCTGGGTGGTGGCGCTGGTGCCGCCGCGCGCGGAGAACTTCCTGCTCGAGAACGCGGTCGACGACTTCGCGTGGGTCTACCTCCCGGTGGCCCTGCTGGCGGTGTTCGCCACGCTCGGCGCGCGCCTCAGGTGGCCGGCGCGCACCGTGCCGCTGGTGCTGGTGCGGCTCG
>JBMORD010000168.1:0-14327 GCA_049322495.1 Myxococcota bacterium
GTGCAGCCAATCGCCGCCCGGGTTCGTCGCCCCCGCGCCGCCACCGGTCGCGCTGCCACCGCCCGTCGCGCTGCCGCCACCCGTCGCGCTGCCGCCACCCGTCGCGCTGCCACCGCCCGTCGCGCTCCCGCCACCCGTCGCGCTGCCGCCGCCCGTCGCACTGCCGCCACCCGTCGCGCTGCCGCCACCCGTCGCGCTGCCGCCGCCCGTCGCGCTGCCGCCGCCCGTCGCGCCCTGACCGCCACCGGTGTTCGGAGAGATGGTCGTCTGCTGCGCGGGCGAGGGAGACTGCAGCTCCTCGTCAGTGGGCGAGACGTACCCGACACAACCAACCAGCGACACGGCGAGCACAGCGAGCAGGCGTTTCAGCATGAGCCAACAAATACGTTGGTGCTTCATCGCCGCGCCACCGGGGCGAGCGTCACCTACAAACTGATCAGGCCGGTCACTCACGCAATCCCCCCCGACTCACGGTGCAGGTCTGGTCACGCAACTGTCAGACCATCACCGACAACCACCCGCACCGGCTTGAGGTGGATCAGGTGGATGCAGCAGCGCCGGCTCGCAGGAGAAGTCGAAGAGCTCGAGCAGCGCGGGGCTGTTCGCGTCGCGCGCGGTGAGCGCGGGCAACCCGAAGAGCGTCTCGATGAAGCGCGTGACGGCGGTGTGCTCCTGCGGCACGAGGGAGCTCGCGCCCGGCTTCGCCCACGGCGAGACGACGACGAAGGGCACGCGCACGCCGAGCTCGAAGTACGCGTCGTCGACGGTGCCGGGGCGCGCGACGCACGCGCGCTCGGGAGGCGGGACGTGGTCCGCGAAGCCTCCGGCCTCGTCGTAGGTCCAGATCATCGCGAGCCGTGGCCACTGCGGGCTGGCCACGAGGTGCTCGTACACCTTGCGCAGCCACGCTTCGCCGCGCTGCAGATCCGCCGGGGCGTGGTCGTCGTCGAAGTCTTCCACCCCGTCGAGGAAGACGACGTTGGGCAGCGTGCCGCTGTCGGCGCGCGCGAAGAAGTCGTCGAGGCAGAAGCAGCCGGGGCTGTCGCTGGTCCACCCGAGCGCGTCGCTCATCGGCCTGCCGTCGCTGTACACCGCCCACGAGAGCCCCGCGGCGTCGAGCGCGTCGAAGAGGCTCGGCGTCGAGCGGCTCACGTGCGCGAAGGCGCCGGTCTCACGCACGCCGTCGTTGGTGCCGAACACCATGAAGTCGCGGTTGGGGAACGTGCCCGAGCGCACCGAGGCGAAGTGCCGATCGTTCCGCGCCCAGGTGCGCGCCAGCCAGTGCTCGAAGGGCAGGTCTTCGGCTTCGTAGAACGACATCACGAAGTGCCCATCGGTCCAGGTGCTCGCGGCGGCGTTCGTCACGAAGCCGTCCATCGCGCCGCCGTTCACCTGCGCGTGCATCCCGTCCCACTGATGGAGCGGGTTGTCCTTCCAGCAGGTGGTCGGCGCGCGAAAGGGGCGCACCTCGCGCCCGCGCGCGTCGCGGTTCAGGAAGTCGTCGGGCTGATCGAAGCGCCCCAGGAGATGATCGAACGAGCGGTTCTCGCGCATCACCACCACCACGTGGCGGATGGGCAGCGTGCGCGCGAGGTCGGCGGAGATGCCCAGCGTCTCTTCAGGCAGCGCGCCCGCGGAGAACGCGCACGCCGCGCGCTCGGCCGCGTGGGTGTCGGCGGGCAGCGCGACGGGACAGGTGAGCGGAGGGTCTTCCGGCGTCGCCGGGACGCGCCCCGCGTTCACGCTGCGACACTCGGTGCGGCAGCCGGCGAGACCGAGGAGCACCACGAGGACGAAGAGGCGAACCACCTGCTCCGAGCATAACGAGGAACGCGGAAGCACCGCCCGGCCCGGGTCGCGTTACGCTCTGCCTCAAGGAGGAGGGACGTGGTCGCCGCCTTGCTCATCGCCGCCGTGCTCGGTGCGGAGCCGCCGCGGACTCCCGCGCCGCAGACGCCCGCAGGCGTGCAGGTCGCGGCGTGGCTCGGCGCGACGATGATCACCCTCGGCATCGCGGTGGAGTTCACCGGCCAGGCCGGCCTCGACCCGCGCGCGCCGGTGACCGCGTGGGCCGAGGCGGCGCCGCTCAACATCGTGGGCGGCTTCGCGCTCATCGGCGCGGGGCTGGGCTTCGTCACCATCGCCGCGGTGCGCACCCCGTGGCGCGCGCCGCCCCTCGCGCTCTGGCTCGACGGCCACGGCGGCGGGCTCGTCGTGCGCTGGGCGCTGCCATGAGGGCGCCCGCCGCCGCGCTGGCGCTGTGCCTCGCGGCGACGCCCGCGCGCGCCGATGACCCGAAGCCCGCTCCCGACGCGCCGCTGCGCGACCACGCGGTGCCGACGCCGCCCCTGCCGTGGCAGCACTACTTCGTCCCCGCCATCGAGAACGCGGTGCTGCACCTCACGCTGCTCTCGTTCAACACGCTGGTGACGCGCCAGTCGTTCGCGCTGATCAGCCCGCAGACGATGACGCGGAACCTCGACCCCAAGACGTGGACCTTCGACGCCGACTACTACCTCACCAACCAGTTCGGGCACCCGTACCAGGGCGCGCTCAGCTTCGGCGCGGCGCGCGGCGCGGGGCTCTCGTTCTGGTGGTCGGCGCTCTACACCACGCTCTCGAGCGCGATGTGGGAGCTCTTCTACGAGGCCGAGTCGCCGTCGGTGAACGATCAGATCACCACCTCCATCGGCGGCTCGCTGCTCGGTGAGGCGCTGCACCGCGCGGCGCACCAGGCGCTCGGCTGGCGCGGCCCGAGGTGGATCGGCCGCATCGGCGCCACGCTCCTCGACCCGATGACGGCCATCACCGAAGGCTTCCTCGGTCAGCCGCACGTGGAAGACGTGACGCTCGACCCGCTCTTCGTGCGCTGGGAGTTCGGCGCCACCGCGGGCGGCGTGTTCGACCGCAACACCGGCGAGCGCGAGAACCGCATGCCGCTCCAGGCGCTGGTCTCGGTGCTGATGGTGTCGGGCCCGCCGTGGGGCCCGCGCTCGACCTACGACGAGCCGCTCTCGTACTTCGACCTCCGCGCCGACCTCGCCTTCCCGCGCGCGGTGGTGGGCAACATCTTCATTCGCGGGCTGCTGTGGGGCTCGCGCTTCGGCTCGCGCGGCGTGTGGGGCCTCTTCGGCGACTACGACTACGCGGCGCCGGCCATCATCCGCGCGTCGGCGGTGAGCCTCGGGCCGGGCCTCGTGGTGCAGGGCACGCCGCTGCCGCACCTCTATCTGCAGTTCGGCGGCGTGCTCGGCGGGAGCCCGTTCGCGGCGGCCGGCCAGCTCCTCAACGTCTCGCCCGACGAGGGCCGCGACTACCACGTGGGGCCGGGCATCCACTCGGTGCTCGAGCTCCGGCTGATCCGCCCGCACTGGTTCTCCATCGACCTCGTCGCGCGCAACTGGGTGGTGTTCGGCGCGTACGTCGAGCCGCTGGGCGGCGTGGAGTCGATCAACTACCTCACCCTCGGCGCCACCATCCCGGTGTGGAAGTGGCTGGGCGTGGGCCTGGAGTCGACGCTGAGCGATCGCCGCGCGCACTTCGCGGGCGTGGGCGACGTGCACGACACCGGGCTCACGCTGCGGCTGACGATGAGCGTCTTGAGTGAGCCGCACTTCGGCGTAGAGGGGGACCGATGAAACGGTGGGCGCTCCTCGTCGCGTTGACCTCTGCGCTGTCGGCCCCGGCGGCGACGCACGAGCGCGGCTTCTTCACCGGCGACGACTGGCGCTACGACCGCATGAGCCTCTTCGGCGGGCTGGCCCAGCGCATCCTCGCCGACGTGGTGGCCATCCCCTCGGGCGTGCCGTGGTGGGAAGCGCAGGACTGGGCCCTCTTCGGCGGCGTGGTGGCGACGACGGTCGCGCTCTCGGTGGGGCAGCCGTCGCTCGACGTGCAGTTCCAGAGCTTCCTGCAGCAGCGCATCCTCGGGCTGGGCCACTTCACGGTGTGGAACACGGCGGGCGACCTCGCCATCTGGGGCTCCATCGCGGTGGCCACGCTCGGGCTGCTCGCCTACGGGCTCACCTTCGACGACGCGCGCGCCACCGAGACGGCGGCGCTGATGTTCGAGGCCTTCGTCGTCGCGCAGGTGTACCACCAGCTCATCAAGCTGCTCAGCGGGCGGGCCGGGCCCAACCGGCCGGAGTTCGAGGGGCAGTACTTCGGCCCCGCGGGCGCGGTGAAGCTGTGGCCGTCGGGCACCCCGTCGGGGCACATGGCGTCGGCGTACGCGATGCTCGCGGTGCTGATGTACACGTTCGATCAACCGGTGCTGTGGGTGGGGCTCCACCTGGTCGCGGTCGCGTTCGGCGCGGCGCTCATCGGGGACGGCTACCACTGGGCGTCGGACGTCATTCTCGGCGCGGCGCTGGGCTTCGGCGTCGGGCGCTGGGTCGCGCAGCATCGCTCGAGCCGGTTCCGCAACGACGAGCGCGGCGTGCCGGTGCGGCTCAACGTGGTGCCGGTGCTGCTGCCCGGCCAGGGCGTCGGCCTCGGCGTCGCCGCGACGTTCTGACCGTCCACCGACGGTGCAGCACGAGCACTCCGGTCCGCCGCGTGGGACCTCACTCGCGAGCGAGGTGCCACTTCTCGCGGGCTTGCAGGTGGCACCTGTCCTGCTGAGCGGCGGCGCTCCTCTCACCGTGGAGCTGCCATGCCCAACCGCGTCACGTCGTCGTCCGTTGATCAGAACGTCTGTATCGGTCCGACTCAGGAAGCAGAGCAGTCGGGTACGTCCGCAGCCGTCGCGCCGAAGTCGTCCGAGAGCGCGCAGAATTCGTGCGTCGACTATGGCGTATCGCGCGAACCCGTCGCGTCCTCCGCGCCCGCCAGCGCGGATGGGCCGACCTGCTCCCCACAAGAGCTCGAGCGCCAGCAGGCCGCTCAGCGAAAGTGGGACACCGCCATCAACGCGCTGACGAACAACCTCCGCAACCTCGTGGCAGTGGTCGATGCTTCGAACGGCAACCCGGGCACCTACAACACTGCGCTGCTCACCTTCGCCGTGGGGATCGAGAAGGACGCCGACTTCAAGAAGATGCTGGCGACGTTCTCGCGCGAGGAGATCTCCGAGGCGCTGCTCCGGCTCGCCCGCGACGCGGCGCCGCGCGCGAGCGAGGCCGAGGTGAGGTCGGCGCGCGATCGCCTCGTGAGCGAGATTGATCAGCGGCTCCTCGTCACCACCAGCCGCGACATGCAGCGAGCGGCCGTCGCGAAGCTGAACGCTGCCGCCTCCAACTTCGAGAAGACGGCGTCGGACCCACAGGCACTGCGCGACATCTCCAACACGCTCAACCGCCTCGAGGCGCCGTCCGCGACCGCGGCACAGCGCGCCCAGGCGGCGATGCTCCGGGGCGCACTCGGCCTCGAGAACGACGCCAGACCGGTCAACCCGTTCACTCTCCAGGCGGCGCTCCAGAAGCAAGCCGCGCTGATCCGACACGAGGCGTCGCGCGTCTCGACCGCGGGCGAGAACACGCTGTACCGGAGCCTCCTGGTCCACTCGAAGGTCGACGCCGGCCCGCGCCCTGAGCCCGGGAGCTGGGCCGACAACGGCGTGCGCAACGTGCTCGCGCGCGGCCACTCCGACGAGGAGACCATCAAGGCCGCGAAGATGCTCACCGCGGTCGCCCTGGGCGCCGCGTCTGGTGGAATGGGCCTGGGAACACTCGTAGGGATGGGTGCAACGGCGCTCTCCAACGCAGTTCCCGTCCTCAACGCATGGATGGAGATCGACCACGCGCGTGCCGGCGTGTCGGCCGGAACAGCTGACTCGAATGCGGCGGTTGCCGCGGAACGCAAAGCCTGGCTCGAGACCGCCGAAGCGGCCGCGGCCATCGGAACGGCAGGCGTCCGCGGCGCCCACGCTGGCCTTCTGCCGAGCGCGACGCTCGACACCTCGTCCCACGTCGTCGTCACCGCTGCCAAAGACGCCGCCTCCGAGCTGGTCATCAACGGCGCCGCGGTCGCGGCCGAGCACATCACCGCCCTCGAAGCGGCGGGCGCGAAGGGCGACGCAGTCTCTCGCGCCCGCGACGCGGCGAACTGATCACCCCCACCATCTCACGACGCGCTCGGCTCGAGCGTCGTCGTCCTCGCCCGGTTCGCGAGCCGGGCGAGCGTGCTGTCGAGCTCGCGGTACACGTGCGGCGACCACAGGCGCTCCAGCGTCCAGCCCTGCGCCGCGAGCATCGCGTGCGCGAAGAGGTCCCACTCGAGCGCGTCGTCCGCCTTGTCGTAGCGCGTGCCGTCGAGGCACACGCCCACCACGCCACCGCCCGAGAGATCTCCGCGCAGCGCGACGTCGACCAGGAAGCCGTCGTTGCCCCAGTGCACGTCGGTCTGCAGGCCGTGCGTCCGCGAGAGGGTGTGCCCCATCGCCTCCGCGAGGGGAGACGCGGCACGCGATGCGTAGACCTGCGTGCGCCCCGCGCGCGGCCGCTCGTGCGTGACGGCGTCTGCCTCGCGGTAGCGCTGCTCGAGCTCTTCCGCGTACCGGAGGTACGCCATCAGCAGGTACACCCCGTTCGGCTGCTGCCCCGCGGGCACCGGAGGCAACGCGAGCCACGACTCGCGCGGGATGGAGGTCAGCAGGTGGATCTGCTGCCGCGCGCGCGTCACCAACACGTTGAGGCGACGCCCGCCGCCCGCGGTCCCCAGCGGCCCGAAGCGCCGGTAGAAGCGGCCGTTCGGCGCCGGCCCGTACGTGGTGCTGATGATGATGTGGTCGCGCTCGTCGCCCTGCACGTTCTCGAGGTTCTTCACGAAGAAGCCCTCGAAGGAGCCGGCGCCCACCCGCTCCCGCGCCGACGCCAGGCGCGTCGCGAAGGCCTCGTCGGCCGCCGCCGCCTCGTCGAGCGCCTCGACGATGGCCTCGCGCTGCGTGAGGTTGAAGCACGCCACGCCGATGGACGGCGGCGTCGGGCGCGCGAGCAGCTCCTTCACCAGCTCGACCACCGCCTTCGCCTCGGCGGCGTTGACGCGCTTGTCGTAGGTGCCGTTCACCGCCACCAGGCGAATGGGCGCGAGGGCTGCCACGCGCGTGGGGTGCGCCGGCACCGCCTGCAGTCGCTGCTCGTAGAAGTGCTCGTTCGAGAACGAGATGAGGTCGGCGTTCGCCGAGCGGTAGTGCACGTCGAGGTAGCAGTGCTCGACCTCGAGGTTGAGCGCCGCAGCGAGCAGATCCTCCACGTCCTTCTGCTGCTCCTCGAAGAGCTCCTGGTCGGTCTCCGGCTCCGCGGTCTGCGACTGGCTGACGGCCGACTCGAAGAAGCGCGTCGGCGGCAGCTGCTTCGGGTCGCCCGCGATGACCACCCGGCGCGCGCGGGTCAGCACGGGCAGCGCCTCCTCGAGGCGGCACTGCGAGGCCTCGTCGAAGATGACGACGTCGAAGATGGGCGTGCGCGGGAAGATCTGCGACGCGGTGCCGGGGCTCGCCATCCACACCGGGCGCACGTCGAAGAGCGGGTCGCCGCCCTCGATGGCGGTGCCCGCGGCGATGACCTGGCGCACCCGCAGCGCCTTCTCGCCGCGGAGGAAGAGGCGCCGGCGCAGCTCCGCGCCCGCCGAGTTGAGCCGCCCGCCGGTCGAGGCCAGCAGGCGCTCGCGCTGCCGCCGCAGCCACACCGCCTTCGCGTGGGCGCGGGTGAGCTCGATGCGGCGCGCCTCGAGCGCGCGGTGCCGCGCGAAGTCGGCCGAGAGCTGCTCGCCATCGACCGCCTGGAACGCGGGGTCGGCCCGGAGCCGCCGCCGCAGCTCGCCGTCGAGCACGCTCTTGTGCAGCACCGCCCACGCCGCGTCGGCGTCGACGCCCTCGTCGAGCAGCTGCGTCACCTGGCTCGCCAGCGGCGCCGGCCACTGGGCGCGCAGCCGCTGGAGCCGCAGCAGCGTCTCGAGCGTGTCGAGCGAGCCCGACAGCGTGTCGACCAGCGGCGCGAGCGCGGTCCGGCCGACGAGCGACTTCACGAAGTCGGCGGTGAAGAGGCCGCTCGCGCTCGCCGCCTCGGTGAGCGTCGCGAGGGCCTCGGCCAGCCGCGCGGTGCGCGCGAGCGTCGCCGGGAGCTCGGCCGCGGTGAGCTGCGCGCGCAGCTCGGCGGTGAGGTGCGCGAGGGCGGGCTGCGACTCGAGCTCCCCGAGGAGCCCGAAGATGGCGAGGTGATCCTCGAGGGCGCGGTCGACCTGCGCCTCGGTGAGGCCCTGGTTGAGCGCCGGGGCGACCTGCTGCAGCACGCCGCGCACCAGCAGCCGCGCCCGCAGCGCCGCGAAGTAGCGCCGCACCCGCTCGGCCGTCTCGGGGCTGATCAGCAACCCGAGCGGGGCGAGGAGGGCCGCCGCGCGGCTCCTGCGCCAGAAGAAGAAGAAGCCGTACCAGCGGCGCGCCACGGCCAGCCACGCGTCGAGGGTGCCGGTGGCGAGCGCGAGGGAAGCCGGGTCCTTCACCGCGGCGCCGTGGGCGACGGCGAGCTCGGCGTCGAGCGGCCCCTCGCGCACCAGGTCGACCTGCGCCTTCGCCGCGTCGAGCTGCCTGCGCGCGGTGCCCGAGTCCGCCCCGCTGAGCGCCGCGAGCCGCTCGGGGGCCACCTTCGCCTGCACGTCCGCGACGCGCGCCGAGAGCGAGTGGAGCGCGCGGGCCTGCTCTCGCAGCGGCTGCCCGGGCTCGAGGCGCAGCGTCGCCCCCGCCGTGAGCTCGGCGTCGGCCGCCCTGGCCGGCGCGGCCAGCGGGGCGAGCGCGCGGCGCCAGTCGGCCACCGGGCGCGTGAGGAAGTCCTCCACCGAGACGCCGACCGCGTGGCGCCACGGGTTGCGCGCGAAGTCGCAGCGCACCGCGCGGGCGTGCGCCTCGCGCACCTCGTGCTCGCGACCGAGCAGCTCCGCCGGCCGCACCTCGCCGAGGTCGACGACGTGGCTGGCCTGCACCGAGAGCCACTGCCCGGTGAGCGCGTGGAACGAGGGCTCCCCGGGCGCGGGCGGCGTGGACAGCAGCGCCAGGTAGCCGCTGAGCGACGCGTGGAGGCCCGAGAGCTCGCCGTCGACGCGCTGCAGCTCGGCGACCGGGTCGGCCACGGTCGTCTCGGCGAGGCCGTCGAGCTGCTCCCGGATGCCGAGGTAGAGGTCGCGCTGGTCCTTGCGGGCGTCGTGCACCACGGCGCAGAGCGCGCCGAGGCCCTGGTGCTCGAGGCGGTTGAACACCACGTCGAGCGCGCCGCGCTTGTCGCACACGAAGAGCACCCGCTCACCGCGCGCGAGGTGGTCACCGATGATGTTGGCGATGGTCTGGCTCTTCCCCGTGCCGGGCGGGCCGTGCACCACGAGGCCGCGGGTGTGCCGCGCGAGGCGCACCGCGCGCGTCTGGCATGGGTCGGCGCTCGCCACGAGCCGCGGCGGCGTCGGGTCGGCGGGGAGCTCCCGCGCGAGCGCGTCGTCGGCGCGGAGGAAGCTCGAGACCGGCCCGTCGAGCGCCTCGCCGGCCAGCATCGCCCGGGTGTCCTCGATGAGGTTCTGGTTGCCGAGCGGGAACAGGCCCAGCACCGCCGAGGCGAGCACCGCGCTCCGGTTCGCCTCGTCGCTGTCGCTCTTCGCGATGGGCGCGAGGGTCACCTCCGCGTCGAGCGGGGGCGGCGTCAGCTCGAGCGCCGCGCAGAGCCGCGTGGTGAGCGCCTGCAGCTCGGCCCACGGCTGGCCCGCGGCTTCCGCGTCGGACTGCACGGTGAGCTCGTGCCCGGTCTGCTGCTCGACCCACGCCATGAGCGCCGGGTTGGGGATGAGCGTCTCCGCGCCGGTGCCGATGGCCTCGAGCTCGATGGTGGGGCGGGCGCCGGCGCGAGCGCTCAATGCCACGGGGATGAAGGCGACGGGCGCCAGCACGCGCGCCCCGCCCTTGCGCGGCGGCAGCTGGAGCAGCGGGAAGCCGACGAAGAGCACCTGCGCGCCGGTGTCCTGCTCGTAGAGGCGCGCGTCTTCGCCGATGGTGCGCAGCTTCTTGAGCAGCGCCACGCGCGGGTCGGGCTGCGGCTTCGTCTCGGCGGCCTCGCGCTCGGTCGGGCCGGTGAGGCGGGCGCGCCGCTTGTCCGAGAGGAGCGCCGCGACGATGGACCCCGGGTCGCGCTCGAGCACGTCGAGGCCCGCGACGTCGACGCGCTGCCGGCTCGAGTGCGGGCGGCAGTTCAGCGCGGGGCCGCTGCTCATCGCGGCGTAGAGGCGCTCCAGCATGTTCTCGAGGACGGCGTTGCTCATGAGACCGGGACCTTGCCCCGGAGCACGGCGGGTCGGCCATCGAAGAACGGCCGCCTGCGCGCCGAGCTCGCGCCGCACCGGAGCGGAGGACGCGCTGGACTCCGCTCGCCCGGCAACGTAATCGTCATTCTACGATGAAGAAGAAGAGCCCAGCCGTCTGCTGTCCGCCCGCAGACACGCGCGCCGATCTCCGCCCCGTCGAGGGCAAGGAGGCCGACCGGGAGCTGGCGGCGCTGTGCAAGGCGCTGGGCCACCCGGTGCGGGTGCAGATCCTCCGGCTGCTGCTGCGCGTCGAGGGCTGCGTGTGCGGGGACATCGTGAGCGAGCTGCCGTTGGCGCAGTCGACCGTCTCACAGCACCTCAAGGTCCTGAAGGACGCGTGCCTCATTCGCGGGGAGATCGACGGCCCGCGCGTCTGCTACTGCATCGAGCCCCGCACGCTGCGCCGGCTCAAGGTGCTCACCGCCGCGCTGTGACCCCCATCGTCACTCTTCGATGAAAGGACCGTCCCCATGAAGCCCGACAGCGTCACCGGCAGGCTCTCGTTCCTCGATCGCTGGCTCACGGTGTGGATCTTCGCGGCCATGGCGCTGGGCATCGCGCTGGGCTTCGTCGCGCCGGGCCTCACGAAGGCGCTCGACGCGCTCAGCGTGGGCACCACCAGCATCCCCATCGCGGTGGGCCTCATCCTCATGATGTACCCGCCGCTGGCGAAGGTCCGCTACGAGGAGCTGGGCCGCGTCTTCAAGAACGGCAGGGTGCTGGGGCTCTCGCTGGTGCAGAACTGGGTGGTGGGCCCGTTCCTCATGTTCGCCCTGGCCATCGTCTTCCTGCGCGACAAGCCGGAGTACATGCTGGGCCTCATCCTCATCGGGCTGGCGCGCTGCATCGCGATGGTCATCGTGTGGAACGACCTGGCGAAGGGCGACACCGAGTACTGCGCGGGCCTGGTGGCCTTCAACTCGCTGTTCCAGGTGCTCTTCTTCTCGGTCTACGCGTACTTCTTCGCCACGCTGCTGCCGACGTGGCTGGGCCTCGAGGGCGCGGTGGTGAACATCGGCATCGCCGACATCGCGAAGAGCGTGGCCATCTACCTCGGGGTGCCCTTCGCGGCGGGCTTCCTCACGCGGCGCGCGCTGGTGAGCGCGAAGGGGCGCGAGTGGTACGAGAAGGTCTTCGTGCCGCGCATCAGCCCGCTGACGCTGGTGGCGCTGCTCTTCACCATCGTGGTGATGTTCTCGCTCAAGGGCGAGGCCATCGTGCAGCTGCCGCTCGACGTGCTGCGCATCGCGGTGCCGCTGCTCATCTACTTCGTGGTGATGTTCGCGGTGTCGTTCTTCATGAGCCGCAAGGTGGGCGCGAGCTACCGGCAGACGGCGACGCTCTCGTTCACCGCCGCCTCGAACAACTTCGAGCTGGCCATCGCGGTGGCCATCGCCAGCTTCGGCATCCACTCCGGGGCGGCCTTCGCGGCGGTCATCGGGCCGCTGGTCGAGGTGCCGGCGCTCATCGGCCTGGTCAACGTGGCGCTGTGGGCCCAGAAGCGCTTCTTCCCCGCCGAGGTGACGACGTGAGCCAGCCCAGGGGGTTGTTGCTGCTGTGCGTGGCGAACTCCGCGCGCAGCCAGATGGCCGAGGGCTGGGCGCGCAAGCTGCTCGCGCCGGTGACGACGGTGCAGAGCGCCGGCAGCAGGCCGAGCCGCGTCAACCCGTACGCGCTCGAGGTGATGGCCGAGGTGGGCATCGACCTCTCGACGCACGCGAGCAAGTCGGTCGACGGCATCGACCCGGCGACGGTGGACACCGTCATCACCCTCTGCGCCGAGGAGGTGTGCCCGGTGTTCCTCGGGAAGGCGCGGCGGCTCCACTGGCCCATCCCCGACCCGGCGTCCGAGGCGCCGCTGGCGCGCGAGGAGCTGCTGGCCCGCTTCCGCACCGCGCGCGACGAGCTCCGGCGGCGCCTCGAGGCGTGGCGCGACGCGGGCTTCCCTTGAGCCGCCGACGAGGCCTGACCAGCATCGGTCAGCTCAGGCGAGGCCCTCGCGGGCGATGAACTTGCGGGACCGCTCGTGGAAATGCCGGAGCCGGTTGACCACGGTGCGACGTGAGATGCCGAGCGTCCGGGCGATCTGCTCCTCCTCGAGCCCGTCGAGGTAGCAGAGCGCGGCGACGGCCTGCAGCTTCCGCGGCGCGCGCGTGACGAGGCACCGCGCCGCCTGACGGTTCATCAGCACCGGCTCGCAGCTCTCGGCCTCGCCCTCGGGCAGGTCGCTCGGCGCCATCGGCTCCGCACGACGCGCGCGATCGCGGATCAGGTTGAGGCAGTAATTCCTGCTGATCCGGTTGATCCACACGAGGGCCGTCTCGGCGTCTCGCGCCCGCTCGACGTGCTGATACACGCGCACGAAGACCTCCTGGAGCGCGTCCTCCGCGAGGGCGTCGTCCTTCAAGATGCGTCGACAACGCGAGTAGATCGTCGCGCCATACGCGCGGAACAGGAAAGCGGCCCGTTCGCGGGCCTCGAGCCCCTGGTGCTGCACCACGTCCTTCGTCATCGGTGTCCTCCGCGGCTCCAACGGCTGAGCGGAGTTCTTTGGACGAACGCCGTGGGCAAACGGCGGCGCGGCACGCATCCAGGGCCGATTTACCGCCTCGGGAGCTGCAACCACGCGAAGGGACGACGGTTGTCAGTGGCAGCCGGTAGAAGTGACTTCACCATGAAGCCCGACGCCGCCGTCCACGCCCTGTACGTGCAGCGCAACCGCAAGCTGTCGCGCGAGGAGATCGACGACATCCTCACCAGCCTGACGCCGAGCGCCACCTTCCCCGCCGTCTTCGTGCGCGAGGCGATGCGCGCCGCGAAGCCGGGCCTCTTCGAGCCGCACTGGGCCGAGACGCTCAGGGCGCTCTCGCGCACCACCCGGCAGCACTCGGTCGGCAGCCGCGACTTCCTCGCCACGCTGGCGCTGCTCCAGGCGCCGTGGCTGCTCGCCGCGGTGCAGGCGGCGACCGTCGCCGCCGAGGCGCCGCTCACCGCGCTGGCCGCGCTCGCGAAGGACGGCAGCGACGCCTCGTACGACGCGCTCCTCGCCGAGCTGGCGCGCGCGCGGGCGAGCGAGACCGACTGGCCCCTGCGCTACAAGCTCAAGCGGCTCGGGCGCTACGCGAAGCAGAACGAGCACTGGCGCGCGCTCGAGGCGCTGGTGAAGCAGGAGCTCGCCCGCCGCGACGGCAGCAAGGTCGAGGGCTCGCTCGCGCAGCGGCTGGGGCTCCACGTGCCGCTGCTCAAGTTCTACCTGCAGGTCGACGGGGTGAAGACGAAGCCCAGGGCGTCTTCGAAGCGCTCGTCGGTGTTCCTCATCGTCTCGGGCAATGACTTCACGCAGTCACTGCCCAGCCAGGTGCTCGGTCTCGACAGCAAGCCCCCGAAGGACTTCACCGAGACGCCCGCCTGGCTGGCGAAGGTGACGAAGGCCGAGCGCATCACCTGGGACTGGGAGCGCGCCATCGTGCGCTCGAACCTCCGCGGCCGGCACCGTGACGCGATGCTCGACTGGCTGCGGGGCCGACGCCCGAGCCCCGCGCCGCTCAGCGCGAGGTGAGGCTGGCGAGCACCGCGGCCCGGACGAGCACAGGCCTGACATCAATCAGCGTGGTCCGCAGCCTCGCGTGCTGTCGATCGTCGTTCGCTCCGAGTCGGCAACTGCGCAGGCGCTCGTCGCGCCGGGGGAGACCTGGAGCGTTCCGCTGGAACGCGGTCCGCTCGCGCTCGCCCACCAGCTGGATCCACGGGGAGCGCTGCAGCTCATCGTCCAGCTCGCGACAGGGACGAAGCCGATCGTCGTGTCCACGGGCCTCGGTCGCGAGGTGCTGCTCACTGATGGCTGCCGACGACCGTTGCGCGTCACCGCGTCGGTCCCCGCCGCACGCTGAGCCTGCCGCTCAGCTCCACGTGACGCTGGTGACGACGCGGTCGCCCTCGATGGACTCGAGCTTCGTCTCGGAGGACCCGCGGTGGAGCAACGCGAAGGACGCCTCGCCATTCCCCAGCAGGAAGGCCGCCAGCTCCGCCGCCGGCTCGAAGGACAGCACCGC
>JBMORD010000169.1:0-14302 GCA_049322495.1 Myxococcota bacterium
TCCTTCGGCGGCGGCGGCGGCTCCTTCGGCGGCGGCGGCGGCTCCTTCGGCGGCGGTGGCGGCTCCTTCGGCGGCGGCGGCGGCTCCTTCGGCGGCGGCGGCGGCAGCACGAGCTTCAACCTGACGGTCGCGCTCCTGGGCAACGGCGCGGGGACGGTGCTGGTGTCTCCGCCCGGCCTCTCCTGCAACACGAGCTGCACCGTCACGTACACGGCGACCACCGGCGTGACGCTGACCGCGACGCCGGTCTCAGGCTCGACCTTCGCGGGCTGGAGCGGCGGCTGCACCGGCACGAGCCCGACCTGCTCGCTGACCCTCTCGGGAGCGACGACCGTCACCGCGGCCTTCGTGCCCTCCGCGACCGGCGGCGGTGGCGGCACCACCACCATGCTTGGCAACTACACGCCGCTGCCGAACAACTCGTCGCACTCCGCGAACTACCTGCTCGGCAACCGCATCACCGTGCCCTCGACCGTCTCGCTCTCGAAGTTCGGCGTCATCGGCCGCGCGGCCGGGCCGTCGGTCATCATGGCGCTCTACACCGACGCGGGCGGCGCCCCCGGCTCGCTCGTCGCGCGCACCGCGAGCACGCCGCTCATCGTCGGCAACCTCGAGCTGAGCCCGCTGAGCGCCACCACGCTGGTCGCCGGCACCTACTGGATCATGGCCGAGTACAGCTCGAGCGCGTCGATCGGCACGGACAGCAGCGTGTCGACCAACTTCATCTCGTACGTCTCGCACACCTTCGGCACCACGCTCCCCAACCCCTTCGGCGCGCCGCAGACGTACGACGGCTCGACGTTCAACTACTACCTCGTGGTGCAGTAGCCGCGGCTGATCAGACCCGGTCCATCCCCTCTTCGATCGCCTTCACCAGCGTCTTGAGCACCTTGAGGCGCGCGAAGTACTTGTTGTTCGCCTCGACGAGCGTCCACGGCGCGTACTCGGTGCTGGTGCGGTCGACCATGTCGCACACCGCGCGCTCGTAGGCGTCCCACTTCTTGCGGTTGCGCCAGTCTTCCTCGGTGATCTTGAAGCGCTTGTGCGCGATGCGCTCGCGCTCCTTGAAGCGGGCGAGCTGCTCTTCCTTCGAGATGGCGAGCCAGTACTTCACCAGCACGGTGTTCGCGCTGATCAGCTCCTGCTCGAAGTCGTTGATCTCCTGGTAGGCGCGCATCCACGCGTCCTCGCGGCAGAAGCCCTCGACGCGCTCCACGAGCACGCGGCCGTACCAGCTGCGGTCGAAGATGGCGATGCGCCCCCGCCGCGGGAGATGCCGCCAGAAGCGCCACAGGTACGGCTGCGCGCGCTCCTCCTCGGTGGGCGCGGCGATGGGGATGGGGCGGATGAAGCGCGCGTCGAGCGCGGCGGTCACGCGGCGGATGGCGCCTCCCTTGCCCGCGGCGTCGTTGCCCTCGAACACCGCCACCACCGAGAGCTTCTTGTACTTCTCGTCGCGCGACAGGAGGTTGAGCCGCCCCTGCCACTTCTCGAGCTGCCGCTCGTACTCGTCCTTCCCGAGCTTCTGGTCGAGCGTGAGCGCCTTGATGACGTTGCGCCCGTCGATGGGCGCCAGCAGCGGCGGCGTCTCGATCTCCGGCTTCTGGGCGTGGTCGTCGAGCCGCTCGCGCAACGCCGCGAGGATCTGCTTGCCCACCGTGAGCGAGCGGTACGCGGGGTCGACGCCGTTGACCACGAACCACGGCGCGTGCGCGGTGGAGGTGGCGCGCACGAAGTGCTCCGAGGCCTTCGCGAACGCGTCGTACTTCTTGAAGAAGGCCCACTCGTTCTCGCCCACGCGCCAGCGCGTCGACTTCTTGCTCGCCAGCGCCTCGAGGCGCTTCTTCTGCTGCTTCTTCGTGAGGTGGAACCAGAACTTGAGCAGCAGCACGCCCTCGTCGGTGAGCATCTTCTCGAAGCGCTGCACCTCCGAGATGCGCTGATCCATGTCGGCGCGCGAGCTGCGCTTGAGCGCCCGCTCGACGATGGGCTGGCTGTGCCACGCCCCGAAGAAGATGCCGATGCGCCCCTTCGGCGGGAGCCGCTGCCAGAAGCGGAACATGTACGGCCGCTCGAGCTCCTCGGAGTCGGGGCTGTCGAAGGCGTGCGTCACCACGTGGCGCGGATCCATCCACTCGTTGAGCAGGTTGACCGTCTCGCCCTTGCCGGCGCCCTCGACGCCGCCGATGAGGATGAGCACCGGGAACTTCTTCTGCTGGAGGAGCTCCATCTGCGCGCCGAGCAGCTCCTGGCGCAGCTTCGGCTCTTCCTTCTTCCACACCGACTTCTCGACCTCGTGGGCGATGGACGCAGTGTCGAACATGGTGCCGAAAGTCTACGCCCGCGGTCCGGCCGCGGCCTGCGCTTCTGCTACTGGGACACGTCAGTTTCCACGCGCGCAGCGGGCGCGGAGGCGCGGTATGGGCGCCCCATGACCGAGCGCATCGTCTTCGACCGTTCTGCCCGGGAGATCATCGCCGCCGTGCCCGAGGCGCAGCGCGCGGCGGTCATCGCCGAGTGGAAGCGGCTCGGCATCGACCTCGACCGGCTGCTGCCCGGCTACCCGCTCCCGGTGTGGTACCCGGCGGTGCAGCGCGCGGCGGCGTGCTTCGACGGCTCGCCGCGGGAGCAGCTCCGCACCCTGGGGCGCGGCCTCACCCGCAGCTTCACCGAGAGCACCTTCGGCAAGGCGGTGGCGGCGTTCGGCCGGCTCGCCGGGCCGCTGCGCACGCTCCGGCGCGCGCCGTCGCTCTTCCGCTCGGGCAACAACTACCTCGAGACCACGCTCGAGCACGAAGCCGCCGGCGACGTGCGCCTGCGCGTCAACGAGGTGTCGCCCATCGGCGAGCTGCTCGCCGGCTCCATCGAGGAGCTCGTCACCTACACCGGCGGCAGGAACCCGCGCGTCGAGCTCACGCAGGGCACGGAGAGCTCGGTCTACGGCGTGAAGTGGGACTGAGCAGGCCTACAGCTCGTCGCGCACGATGGCCCGCTGCGCCAGCCCCGCGGCGAACAGCGACAGCCCGGCCGACGCGCGCAGCACCTCGAGCGCGACCAGCTGGGTGCCCGGCGCGAGGTGGAGCGCCGCCCCGAGGATGTCGGCCGCGTCGACCAGCATCCACGAGAAGACGTTGACCGCCATCAGCCCCCACGGCCACGCCAGCGTGCCGCCCCGCAGCGACCGCGCGGTGAAGAAAATGGGGCCGAGCATCGAGAAGGCGAAGCCGTCACCGAGCGTCGAGGCGAGGTCGCGTGACGCGTCGAGGTGGCCGTACACCACCTGCGCCGCCTGCGAGAGCGCGGTCGGGCCCAGCAGCGCCAGCACCACCGCGAGCAGAAGGAGCTCCGCGACCCAGAAGGTGCGCCGCGAGACCGACAGCACCAGCCCCGCCACCTTCCACGCGCGCGAGACGATGATCAGGCTGACGCTCGCGCAGAGGTTCCCGGTGAGGATGAGCGCGCCGCTGATCAACGCTCCGTGCTCACCCACCGCGCGCGCGCGAAACGGGGAGCTCGCGCCGAAGAGCAGCACGTCGAGGAACAGACAGCCGTAGCAGACGGCGAACAGGCCCCACGCGCGCCGCAGGTAGTCGCCCCGCGCGAACGAGCGCGCCGCGGCGAACGTGCCGAGCGCGCCGAGCCCGAGCGCCAGCAGCGCACCGACCGAGGGGATGAGCACGAGCGCGCGCCGCATGGCTCAGAGCTCCTTCCGAATCGAAGAGATGGTGGTCCCCGCCCGGACCGCGCCGACCAGCACCGACAGCAACGACTCGAACGAGGGCAGCAGGAGCAGCATCTGTTCCCGCGTCAGCTTCTCGGGCTGCACGCCCACCGTGCGCTTGCAGAACGTCGACACCGTGCTGCGCGCCGCCTCCGGGCCGAGCAGCGGCGAGAGGCGCGAGATGACGAACTCGGCCGGAGTGCCCGGGCTCGACCCAGCAGGAGGCGGCATCGCTCTCAGTTGAGCACGACCGCGCGCGCCAGCGTACGGAGTTTCTCGCGCAGCACCCGCAGCTCCACCGGCTTGCTCACGAAGTCGTCCATGCCCGCCTCGTGGCACTGCTCGAGGTCGCCCTTCATGGCGTTGGCGGTGAGCGCCCAGATGGGGGTCCTTCGCCCCTGCTCCGCCGCGCGGATGCGGCGCGTCGCCTCGAGGCCGTCGAGATCGGGCATCTGCACGTCCATCAGCACGAGGTCGAAGCGCTGCTCGAGGGTGTGCTGCACCGCCTGGCTGCCGGTGGTGACCACCGTCACCTCGTGGCCTTCGCGCACCAGGAGCGTGCGCGCCACCAGCGCGTTGACCGGGTTGTCCTCGGCCACCAGCACCCGCAGGCTCGCGCCCGTCTGCTCGTCGGCGCCGGGCTCGGGGGCGGGCAGCGCCTCGGGCGGAGCGGCGGTCTCGGCCAGCGGGAGCTCGACGGTGAAGGTCGAGCCGCTGCCGGGGAGGCTCTGCACGCTGAGCTTGCCGCCCATCTGCTCGGCGAGGCGGCGGCTGATCACCAGCCCCAGCCCCGTGCCGCCGTAGCGGCGGGTGATGCTGCCGTCGACCTGCACGAAGGGCTCGAAGAGGCGCGCCAGGCCCTCGGGCGCGATGCCGATGCCGGTGTCGGACACCGCGACGCGCACCCGGCCGCGGCCGGCGGGCGACACCGTGAGCCGCACCTCGCCCGACTCGGTGAACTTCACCGCGTTGCCCGCGAGGTTGAGGAGCACCTGAAACACGCGCGTCGGGTCGCCCTGCACCGTGGCGGGCACGCCGTCGTTCCACGCGAGCACCACCGGGAGGTGCTTCTCGGCCGCGCGCAGCCGCACCGTCTGCACCACGCGCTCGACGACGTCGCGCAGCGAGAAGGGCACCGACTCGAGCTCCATGCGCCCCGCTTCGACCTTCGAGAGGTCGAGGATGTCGTTGATCAACGCGAGCAGCGTGTCGCCCGACGAGCGCACCGCCTCGAGCATCGCCGCGGTGTCCGGCGGCGGCCGGGCGTCGAGCAGCAGCTGCGTCATGCCGAGGATGCCGTTGAGCGGCGTGCGAATCTCGTGGCTCATGTTCGCGAGGAACTCGCTCTTCACGCGGTTGGCGCTCACCGCGGCCTCGCGCGCGCGCACCAGCTCCTCCTCGAAGGCCTTCCGCTCGGTGACGTCGGACAGGTAGGTGTGCCACAGCACGCTGCCGTCGGGCTGCTTCTCGGGCGTGGCGGTGCACAGCAGCCAGCGCAGCGCGCCGTCGGGTTTGACGAAGCGGAACTCCGACTGCCAGCGCTCGAGGGCGAAGGTGGTGGCCTCGCGCAGCACGCGCGGGCGGTCCTCGGGGTGAATGGCGCGCACCACCGGCGAGGCGTCCTCCTGGAGCGACTCCGGGGTGAAGCCGAGCACGTCGTTCGCGGCGTCGCTCGCCCACGGGAAGCTGAGGCGCCCGTCGGGCGCGACGCGGAGCTGGCACAGCACGCCGGGCAGGAGCGCGCTCAGCTTCACCAGCCGCTCGATGTAGTCGCGGAAGCCCGCCTCGACCTGGCGCATCGCCGTGACGTCGGTGGCGACGAAGAGGTACTCGTCGCGGCCGTCGAGCGCGGTGACCGACAGCGACACGGTGAGCCGGCTGCCGTCGCGGCGCACCATGGTCCACTCGCGCGACTCGGGCAGGGCGCGGCGCGCGCGGGCGAGCAGCGTCTCGATGCCGGGCGTCACCTCGACGCCGAGGAAGGTGCGCAGCAGCGCGGCGTGGCTCTCGAGCTCCTCGGGCGCGCAGAGCTCGGACGGGAAGCGCCCGCGGAAGTCGTCGAGCGGCCAGCCGAACATCTTCGCAGCGCCGTTGTTGAGCCACGTCGTGGCGCCGCGCGCGTCGCAGATGAGGACCGCGTTCTCGATGCCGTCGAGCACCGCCTGGAAGGTGTCGTGGGCCGTGACGTCGTCGACGGTGCCGCTCCACGCGCCGCCCTGCCCGGGCAGCGCCCGCCAGCGGAGCACCCGGCCCGCGTGCAGCACGTACAGCTCGAAGGGCTGGTCCCCCTCGAGGAGCGCGCGCTGCGCGGGGGTCCAGCCGGTGAGGAGCTGCTCGAGCGAGAAGGGGGCGCTCAGGCCGAGCAGCTCGCGGCACGCCGAGGAGAGCCGCGGCGCAGCGCCCGGCTCGTACTGCCACCACCTCATGTCCGCGCGCTCCGGGTGAAGGACCCCATCTCCTTCAACCATAACCCCCGCGAGGGCGGGCGCCGCTCAGTTGATGCCCGGGTCGCACACCCCGTTGAGGCACACCGTCGACGCGCACTGCGTGCCCGCGGTGCACATCGCGCCCACCGGCAGCCCGCAGGTGCCGCTCACGCACTGGCCGTTGACGCAGTCGGTGCCCACGGTGCACGCCGAGCCGTTGGGGAGCGCCGCGCCGCCGTCACGCCGGTCGCCCTCGGTGAGGCTGTCGTCGGGGCAGCCGTAGACGATGCTCACCTTCGCCGTGGCGTCGGTCGCCACGAGGTTGCACAGGCCGCCGTAGAAGGTGATGCGCACCGTGGCCGACGAGTAGTCCCAGCCGTTGGCGTGCACCACGTCGCGGTTCTGCAGCACGCCGTTGACGTAGACGAAGATCTTCGCCGGGTCGGGCGGCGCGCTCGCCAGCCGGTACTCGCAGCCCAGCGCGCCCTGCGCGATGAGGTTGAAGGCCGCGAGCAGGCCGTTGGCGTCGTCGGCCTGGTAGTACTTCGTGGCGCCCGGGCGCGGGGTGCCGCCAGCGGTGGCGATGTCGGCGAGGTTCTGCGCGTCGACCTCTCCGCCGAAGCCCACCACGAAGGTCTTGATGCCCTTCTGCAGGTTGGCGGTGGCCGCCGCGACGCCGTCGCCGTTGCAGGTCTCGGTGCCGTCGGTCACCAGCATCACGTAGTTGGCGCGCATCGGGTCGGCGAGCGCCGGCACGTTGCCCGCCGCGGTCAGCACGCCGCCGATGGGCGTGCGGCCGCCCGGGCCGTTCATGTCGAGGGCGCTGCCGATGGCGCTCGCGCGCTGATCGCCGATCTGCACCGAGACCGGGCCGGGCACGCACTGCTGGTTGCTGGCCGCGCCGGCGGGGAAGAGCATCAGGCCGAACTGGATCTGCGACTGGTACTGCGAGGTGACCGACTTGATGGCGGTGGTGGCGATGTCCCACTTGCGCTGGCCGCCGATGAGGTCGTTCATCGAGCCCGACTTGTCGAAGGCGATGAACATGTTCGAGTTCACCTTCGCCGCCTGGAAGAGCTCGCCGCCGCACGTCATCGGCCCGCCGTCGGGGTTGGTGGCGACGCACTCGCCGGTGCTCGGGGCGCACGTCGCGCCGGGCGCGCAGCCCGCGGTGTTGCAGTCGGCGATGCACTTGCCGGCCGAGCTGCAGAGCTGACCGCTGGCGCAGTCTTCCTTCGCGCCGCAGCCGTTGAAGGGCACGCAGCCGCCGGTGGTGGAGCACTTCTCGCCCGTGGGGCAGTCGCCCTGGCCGCTGCACTTCGTGGCGCAGGTGCCGTTGCCGAGGCAGACCGCCGTCGAGCCGCAGCTCGCCGCGCCCTGGCAGCTCTGCACGCACTGCCCCGCGGCGTTGCAGGCCTGGCCGGTGAGGCAGTCGCCGTCGGCGCCGCAGCCCGACTTCGGCACGCAGCCTCCCGAGGTGGAGCACTTCTCGTTCGCGCCGCACTGGGCGTCGCCGCTGCACTTCGTCGCGCAGCTCTCGGTGTCGAGGCACACCAGCGCGGCCTGACAGTCCGCCGCGGTCTGACACTGCGCGCCGACCGCGCCTCCGCCGCAGTTGCAGGCGGACAGCGAGGCCATGGCGACGGCCGTGAGGAGAAGGAACTTCGAGTGGGTGTGCATGTGGCCTCCGACCTGGGGTGACTCGCGGGGGGCTGGATCAGTCACCGGACGGCGATGGTCTCACAGCGTCTGCTCACGACGGAACTGTGCACCCGAGTGAACAGGTGGGCTGATGTGGCCCGCGGTGTATGTCTTCGCGCATATGCACCTCCTCGTGGCCCTGGCGCTCGCGGCGCAGCCGTGGACGCTCGATGTCGAGAAGACGGAGCTGGTGGTGAAGGTGTGGAAGACGGGCGCGGCGGCGTCGCTGGCGCACGACCACGTCATCCGCGCGGCGAAGGTGACGGGCGCGGTGCAGCTCGACGACGAGGCGCGGCCCGACTCGCTCGCGCTCGAGCTCGTGGTGGACGTGGCGTCGCTCGTGCCCGACGAGCCGGAGGTGAAGAAGCGCCACCTCGTCGGCGGCCCGGCGGTGCCCGAAGGTGACCGCGCGAAGGTGAAGGAGAACATGCTCGGGAGCGAGCAGCTCGACGCCGCGAAGTTCCCCACCATCCGCTTCGTGGTGACGCAGGTGACGCGCGACGCGCAGGGGGCGTGGCAGTGCGCGGGGCGGCTGACGCTCCACGGCGTCACGAAGGAGCTGAAGTTCCCCATCACGGTGAGCGCCTCGGGCCCGCGCGTGGTCGGGGAGGCGAAGGTGCGGGTGCGCACGAGCGACTTCGGCGTGGCGCCGTTCTCCGCGGCGCTGGGGCTGATCAGGAACAAGGACGAGGTCGAGCTCGTCGCGCACGTCGAGGCGGTGCGGCCGTGAGCGTCGGGCTCCGCGTCGCGCGGCCGACGAATGACCTCCGCGCGCTCGAGCGCTTCTACGTCGAGGGCGCCGGGCTCGCGGTGCGCAGCCGCTTCGAGGGCCATGACGGGTTCGACGGGCTCATCCTCGCGGCCGACGCCTGGGAGGTGGAGTTCGTCGTCGACCACCACGCCCCCGCGCCGCGCGCGCCGACGGCGGAGCACCTGCTGGTGCTGTCACTCGCGCCGCAGGAGGTCGAGGCCCGCGCGACCCGGCTCGACGCGCTCGGCTTCGCGCGCGTGACTCCGAACAACCCGTGGTGGAGCCGGCACGGCGTCACCTTCGAGGACCCCGACGGGTACCACTTCGTCCTCGCGCGGAGGGACGCGCCGCAGCCGCGCCCGCTGCCGGAGGGGGTGCGCCTCCGCGACGCGAACGAGCGTGACGTGCCCGCGCTCATCGCGCTCCACGCGCAGGTGTGGGACGAGCGCACCACGCCCACCGGGAGCCCGCCGCCTCCGCTCGACCCCCAGCGGCGCACCTTCGTCGCCGAGCGCGACGGGGCGGTCGTCGGTGCGGTGCAGCTCGGCCCGCGCTCGCCGTACGCCAGCAACACCCACGTCGGCGTGCTCACCTGGCTCGCCGTGCGCCCCGACCAGCAGCACCTCGGCGTCGGGCGCGCCCTGAGCGAGCACGTCATCGCCGCCGCGCGACAGCAGGGCCTGCGGAAGCTGGCGCTCAGCGTGCTCGGGGGCAACGAGAAGGCCGTCGCGCTGTACCGCTCGCTCGGGTTTCAGCTCGAGGCGCGACGCGAGCAGGAGTTCCTCCTCGGCGGCCGCTTCGTGGACTCGCTCGAGTTTGCGATGGAGCTGAGTTTCCACTGATGCACGCAGCTGCCGAAGATTGGGCAGTTGTGTGTACGAGTGGAGACAGGTGGCGAAGAGCGGGCCGGCAGGGTGGCGATCGCGCACTCCGCCGGCGAGTACGGACGCACCTCAGCCCGGGGCGAAAGGGACGCGGGATGACCTGCGTCGCGCCGGTCCCGCGGGAGCACCTCGACACGGCACGCCAGGTGACGCGTGTGACTCCCACTTCGCGATGGATGCGCTTCTGGGAGGCGCGCCGGGTCGTTGCCACAGCCCTCCGACACTCCCAGTTGTGGCTGATCAGCAGCGTGACCATCACGAAGCACGCGCACCCGCGTCACCCAGCGCACGGGTCAAGGAGCTCCCTCGCCTCTCGGCACCACGCGCACCACCTGCCCTGCCCTCGCCCCTCAATGAAGCGGCGCTCGAGCCCCCCCGGCCGGTCGCCTTTCGGCACCTGTCTCCACTCGTACACACAACTGCCGAAGATTGGGCAGCTGCGTGTCAGAGTGGAAAGTTCAAGCGGTACACTGCTTCGCGAGGGGGATCACACATGCATCGTTGCGTCGCCGCCGTGGTGGTGTGTCTTTCATCGGTGTCACTCGCGCAGGACGGAGGGAAGGTCTTCGATACGTCCGCGCGGAGCCCGGGCTTCGCGAGCTCGATCCTTCCCGCGCCGGCGGGCTGGGACGGCGGCGTGTTCGTCGCGAACTACTCGTTCCCGACGTCGGCGCCCGACATGTCGACGCAGCCGTGGATGACGCTCGACCCGCGAAAGCAGAGCGAACGGCAGGCGTACTACGACGCGGTCCGCGACTACGCGCTCACGATGTTCCAGGGAGACATCAAGAACGGCTGCGTCGCGACCTCGCCGGCGTGGTTTCACGCGCCGTGGATGACGTTCTCGTTCGGCACCAGCATCGAAGAGCTCGAAGCCGGCGACATCGGCGCCGGGCGCGAGCCGCTGTGTGGGTTGACGGAGGAGCGCGCCGCGCCGGTCGGCTTCCTCCACAAGAACCAGCTGCGCCGTGTGCAGAACTGGGCCGTCGGGGCGTTCAACAGCACCGGAGGCGTGACGTTCGGCAAGGTCTTCAAGCTCGATGGCTCCGTCGACCTCGCGCACACGAAGTTCATGGCCGGCGCCTTCGTCGCGAAGTTCCTCTTCACCGAAGCGACCGAGGCCGAAGTGCCGTACCTGAAGGGCGCTCCGACCTGGGCCGCCAACGTCTACGCCAGCGCCGACGACAAGACGAAGCGCGTCACCAGGAGCATGCGGCTGGCGCAGATCGACTTCGGCGTTCGCGACCCTCGAATGGAGGCGCAGAGCGGCTGGGTCTACGGCACGTTTCTCTACTTCGCGGACGAAGCGTCACCGCAGAGCGACTGGAAGAAGAACCTCGTCGCGGTCGGCTCGATGTGGGGCAACGACCCGGGCGTCCTGGACCCGAAGCTCTACAAGGAGCAGGTGATCAACCCCGTCGTCTTGAAGCTCCGCGACGACGGCAAGTTGTTCGACCTCAGCAAGCGCAAGGAGTTCGGCTGGAAGGACCGGATGAACGGCCCCATCGACAACCCCGTGTCGTCTTGTCTCTCGTGTCACGGGACCGCGCAGGTGCACCAGGACAAGAGCATCAAGCACTTCATCACTCCGACCCTCAAGAGCCCCGCGACCGACGACCAGCGCATGTGGTGGTTCACCAACGTGAAGGCTGGAGGCACCTTCACCTTCACGCCGCAGCAGCTCGCGCGCGTGAATCAGGGTGCCCCCAGCACCCAGCGCGCGACCTGGGACGCAGCGTTGATGAAGGGCTTCGTGTCGGCCGACTACTCGCTGCAGCTGCGCATGGGCATCGAGAACGCTCGCGAGTTCGCGCTCGATCAAGCAGTCGAGAAGGTGCTGCGCACCAGCGTGCCCGGGCTGATCGACGGGCAGCGTGTGCGCGATCGGCGCCGCGACGGCGAGAAGGAGCGCAAGCGCCTCGAACGTGAAGGCGCTGCACCGCTCTGATCAGCACGACCGTGCAGGGCTGCGTGATCAGCGAGAGAGCCCCTTCCGGCCTGCCATCCGTACGCGACCTCCAGAAAGCGCGGAGGCTCCGCGAACGGCTGAGCGCGATCATCCCGGTGTCGCTGATTGCTCACTTCGCAGCCAACGCCCACGCGACTGCGATCGGACGAACGCCCACCATCAGTCGGCCGCACGTATGAAGAACGCGTCCTGGTGAATGCTCCCGGCGATGATGGCCCCACTTTGGAATCGGACTGCATAGGCGAAGTCAATCGACCGTCCGTCGAACTGAATCGAAACTTCCGTATGTTCGGGCGTGTCGCCGTTTGGTTGAGGGTCGACGCAAACCAATCCACTGCTTGCGTATGGAGCGCAGGCACCTGTTCCCGAGAAGTGAGCAGTCGAAAGCCGACTCATCGGTAAAGTGAAGACCACGACGGCGGGCATGTTCAATTCCACACGAAGGTGGGACTCAAAAGACTGCGTGGCACTCGAGAGGTAGACCAGGAACACGCCACTCACCCGCAAAAAGATGAGCGACGGATTCAATCCAAACTGCGAACCGAACGTTCCACAGAGCGGACCAACCAATTCAAGCAACCAATCAGTCATCGGCTCAGTCGTCCCAGCGCTCGAGGCCGCCCGCGAGGTTGAACGTGCGCGACAGCCCCAGCCGCCGCAGCAGCGCCACCGCCCGCGCGCTCCGCTCGCCCACGCGACAGAACACCACCAGGTCCACGTCCATCGGGAGCTCGTGGAACCGCTCCTCGAGCTGCCCCAGCGGAATGGTGAGCGCGCCCTCGAGCGCGGCGATCTCCCGCTCGCCCGGCTCGCGCACGTCGAGCAGCCGCACCGCCTGGCCCCGCGCGCGCACCTCCGCCGCGGTGAGCGCCGGCACCTCGGGCAGCGTCAGCCCGCAGAACGCCTCGTAGTCCTGGAGCTCGCGAATCGTCGGCGCGTCACCGCACACCGGGCAGTCCGCCCGCCGCTTCACCTTGAACTGCTGGAAGCGCATCTCGAGCGCGTCGAAAGAGAGCAGCCGCCCCACGAGCGGCTCGCCGAGGCCGGTCAGCACCTTGAGGCACTCCGTCGCCTGGAGCGTGCCCACCACCCCGGGCACCACGCCCAGCACGCCGCCTTCGCCACACGAGGGCACGAGGCCGGGCGGCGGCGGCTCCGGGTACAGGCAGCGGTAGCACGGCCCGCCCTTCGCCCCGAACACCGACACCTGCCCCTCGAAGCGGAACACGCTCGCCGAGACGTCGGGCTTCCCGGTGAGCACGCACGCGTCGTTGATCAGATACCGCGTGGCGAACGTGTCGGTGCCGTCGAGCACCACGTCGTACTGGGCGAAGAGCGCCAGCGCGTTGTCCCGGCTCAGCCGCTCGCGGTGCTCGCGCACCGTCACGTGCGGGTTGAGCGCGCTCAGGTGCTCGCGGGCCGACTCCACCTTCGGCCGGCCGACGTCGGGCGTGCCGTGCAGCACCTGCCGCTGGAGGTTGCTCTCGTCGACGACGTCGAAGTCCACCACGCCCAGCGTGCCCACCCCCGCGGCCGCGAGGTACAGCAGCGCCGGTGAGCCGAGCCCGCCCGCGCCGACCACCAGCACGCGCGACGCCTTGAGCTGCTTCTGCCCGCGCGCGCCGAAGTCGGGGAGCATCAGGTGCCGGCTGTACCGCCGCACCTCGTCGGGGCTCAGCGGGCTCACGCGCGCTCCTTCTTCCGCGCCTTCAGCGGGCGGATCTTCGGCAGGTGCCGCAGCCCCATCCACCCCAGCGCGCTCACGTGCTGCACCACGAACTCGACGGGGATCTCCCGCCCCTCGAGCGCCCACCACTGCCCCACCTGCGTCACCATGCCCGTCAGCGCGTGCGCGTAGATGGGCGAGATGGCCGGGTCGAAGCCCGCGCGCGCGAACTCCACGCGAAACAGGTCGCTCACCCGCAGCGCCACGTCGTCGATGACGCGCGTGAGCCCGCGGCGCCCGAGCGAGGTCGGCGCGTCCCGGGCCAGCACCGCGAAGCCCGCCGGCTCCTCGAGGGTGTACGTCATGAAGGCGTGCACCGCGTTCTCGAAGCGCTTGCGCGGCGTGCCCTTCGAGATGGAGTCGCTCACGCGCGTGGTGAGCGTGTCGAGCTCCTTGTCGACGATGGCCGCGTAGAGGCCCTCCTTCGAGCCGAAGTGCTCGTAGACGATGGGCTTCGACACGCCGGCGCGCTGCGCGATGTCGTCGATGAGCGTCGAGTCGTAGCCGTGCTCGGCGAACACCTCACGACCGACCTGCATCAGCTGCGCGCGGCGATCCGCCGCGGTGAGGCGGGGCTTCTTCTTCACGCCCCCGTCCGTACCACGGCTCACTCCGCGAGCGCCTCGACCACGAACACCAGCCCCTCCGCGGTGAGCGCCAGCCGCCGGTAGTCGAGCTTCTCGGGGGTGTCACTCGCGCGGTGGTAGTGCGGGTTCCGGAACGGCGCGGTGTCCGTCACCATGAAGGCCCGGTAGCCCTGCCGCCAGTACGGGCCGTGGTCCGACCAGGCCGCGCCCTCGACGAAGCGGGGCAGCGCGGCGCCCTCGCTGGGCACCCTCGCCTTCGCGCGGAACACGGTGAGCGCGCGGTGCACCAGCTCGCGCGACGCGTCGTCGGCCACGAAGGCCACGAAGCCACCCGTCGAGGGGTACGCGAGCGAGAAGGGCCACGGGTAGTGCTGCGAGCCGGCCTCGTCGACGAAGTAGCCCAGCGTCTCGAGCGAGAGCATCGCGCGCACGTCGTCACCCCGCGCGCGCGCCGCCCTGGCGTTCACCTCGCTGCCCATGCCCACCGTCTCGAAGAAGGGCGGCTCCTCGTTGGTGAAGAAGACGAAGCGCACCGTG
>JBMORD010000170.1:0-14251 GCA_049322495.1 Myxococcota bacterium
GCCGGCACGTGCAGGCGCTCAGCACCGTGCTCCGCGGCGCGGTGACGGGCGACGCGCTCGACGACGACGCGATGATGGTGGGCAGCGCGAGCGGTCAGCTCGGGGTGCTCTCGCTCTCGACGCTGGAGGTCTCCCGGGTCGCTCCGTCTGCGCTCGGGCTGGTGCACACCGCGGTCGCCTCGCGCGATGGCCGCACGGTGGTCGTCGTCGGCGAGCGCGGGCTCGGCGTGTGGCGCGTGCCCGAGGGGCACCTCCTGCCGGTCTCGCTCGGTGACGCGTGGCCCATCGACGACGTGCGCGCCGACGACGCCGGCTTCCTCGTGCGGCGCGCGGCGCGACGCTGGCGGCTCACGGCGCGCGAGCGGCTCTCGGTCTCGAGCAACCTCCACGGGCGCAGCGCGCTCGCGGTGCACGACGGCGCGCGGCTGGTCGCGGCCGGCGACTCGCTGGGGCGGGTGGAGCTCTACTCGCTCGACACCGGCGCGGTGGCCACGGCGCCCGGCCTCTCGCGCGTCATCAAGTCGCTCGCCTTCTCTCCTTCGGGGCGATGGCTCGCCCTGGGCGCGGCGGGGCCGGACGGCGTGCTCGTCTTCGACACCACCGGGCAGCAGCTCCGGCGCGTGAGCGGCGACTGGGAAGGCCGGCCGGAGCTGCGCGGACGGCACGTGGTCTTCCTCGGAGAGGACCTGCTCCTCGTCTACAGCTGGGGCCCGGGGCCGTGGGCGGCGCGCTGGAGCCCGGAGCGCGAGGCCTTCGTGGAGGTCTCGGTGCCGGCGGTGCCGGGCGACGTGCGCGGCGTGGTGAGCGACGGCGTGCGCGTGTTCTCGCTCGACGTGACCGGGCGGTGGACGTCGCTCGTGCCGGGCTCGGCGGGCCAGGTCATCCGCGAGGAGGCGCGGTGGGCGCCGGTGCCGTCGGTGGTCGCCGGCAGCCCTGACGGTCGGGTCTTCGTCACCGCGACCGAACGGGTGGTCGAGCGGCGGGGCTCGTCGCAGCGCTTCGAGGCGGCGGCGCCGGTCGAGAGCCTGGCCCTCGCGGCTGATGGGCGCCTCGGCGTGTGCCGTCGCGACGGCGTGGTGGAGCTGCGCGACGCCCACGACGTCGCCCTGCTCGAGGTGAGCGCCTTCGACGGCCGCTGTGGGCGCGTCGCGTTCTGTGACGGCGAGCGCGCGCTGTGCGCCGTCGGCTGGGACGGCTTCCTGCGCGTCCTCGAGCTGGAGCCGCGGTGAGAGTCGGCTGAGATGTGGCGCGCGGTGCCGGCTGGCACTGTCGCCGGATGCTCGGAACGTTCGTGGTGGCGGTGTTGGCGCAGGCTCCGTGCGGCGTCGGGGAGCGCGTGGTGATGTCGTGCGCGGTGAAGCAGAAGGTGCTCGCGGTGTGCGCGTCGCCCGGCGCGCTGCAGTACCGCTTCGGCCCGCCCGGAAAGCCGGAGCTCCTCTTCCCGAAGGAGCGCGAAGGGAGCCTGGGCCGCTTCCGCTTCGAGCGGCGCCCGTTGCTCGGCGGCACGGCCAGCGCGCTGTCGTTCGTGAATGCGGGCGTGGCGTACGAGGTCTTCACCCAGGACGGGAAGGACGCGGGCGGCGGCGTCAACGTGCGCGGGGCCGATGGCAAGCCGACGACGGTCGCCTGCACCGGGCCGTTCCGCGAGGCGTGGGACGAGGTGCGCGCGCTCGTCGAGGCGGGGAACGTCGACGCGGCGGTGCGCGCGGATCGCTGCCGGCGCGCGGCGAGCACCTTCTCGGAGCTCGAGCTCAAGCGCGCGCAGGGCCAGATGGATGGCGTGCAGCAGGCCGCGCTCTTCGAGGGGGTCGAGCAGCAGTGTCGCGGCGGCTGGAGCGTCGACGCGGCGGAGTGCGTGGCGTCTGGCCGCGCGCGGTGTGACTCGCTGACGCCAGCCCAACAGGCGGCGCTCGACGCCGCGCGCGTCGAGGTGAGATCCCGCTGAGATGTGCGGTGCGGCGCCGTTCCGTACCCTCACCTGATGTCCCCCCGCTCAGTCGCCTTCGTCTCCGTCGTCGTCCTTTGGGTCTCATCTTCGTGTTCACCGCCACCGGGCCCCGGAGCCGGAGGTGGTGGCGGCGCGGCGCTGACTGGCGGCGGCGCGGGCGGGGGCCCGGGAGCCTGTGGGCCAGCGAACTGCTCGGGCTGCTGCGACGGGAACACGTGCATCACGAGCCCCGGCAATCAGTCGAACCAGACCTGCGGCGGTGAGGACGGGCGGGCGTGTGAGAACTGCCTGTTGACGGGGCTCGTCTGCCGCTCCGGCGCCTGCGTCGGAGCAACCGGGGGCGGCGGCGGCTCCGCGACGGGCGGCGGCTCTGCGACAGGCGGCGGCTCCGCGACGGGTGGCGGCACTGCGACAGGTGGCGGCTCGGCGACAGGCGGCGGCTCCGCGACAGGCGGGGGCTCCGCGACAGGCGGCGGCTCCGCGACGGGCGGCGGCTCGGCGACAGGCGGCGGCTCTGCGACAGGCGGCGGCTCTGCGACGGGCGGCGGCTCGGCGACAGGCGGCGGCTCCGCGACAGGCGGCGGCTCTGCGACGGGCGGGGGCTCAGGCGCCGACGCCGGAGTGGTCATCTGCAGCCCGACAGCGCCGGCGACCTGCAGCGGTCCGACGACGGTGCGCACCTGTAACGCTGGCGGCACGGCATGGGTCGACACCGGGTGCACCAACGGCCGCGGCTGCGTCGCGGGGGCGAGCGGCGCGTCCTGTCAGTGTCTGCGTGGGCAGCTCGCGTGCTCCACGAACGACGTCTACGAGTTCGACTCCTGCGGCAACCGGCTCGGTCTGGTGACGGACTGCCTGCTCTCGAACGAGGAGCTCTGCCGCACCTTCGAGGACGGCGTGCGCTGCAGCCGGCCCGTCACCTGCACCACCGACACCAACTGCGCGACGCGCGACTACTGCCTCAACGGGCTCTGCGTGCCCGACGTCTGCAACCCCGCGCCGCCGGGCGACCGCGCGTTCTGCAACGGCGAGACGGTGATGCGTTGTCGGGCGAACGGCTCCGGCTACGACGTGGTGGCGGCCTGCGGCGGGAGCGATGCGGGGACGGTCTGCGTGACGCTCACCTCGTCGCCGTACGCCGACTGCCGCTGTCGTGCGAACGCGCGCCAGGGCTGCTTCAACACCGACATCTACAACTTCGACTCGTGCGGCGTGCGTGGCTCGCTGGTGCAGTACTGCACCGATCCGCAGGTCTGCACCGAGGGGCCGACGGGGCCGTTCTGCAGGCGGAACACGTCGTGCGCGCTCGATGGCGACTGCCTCGCTGGCGAGTTCTGCGGGGCGGGCACCTGCACGCCGCAGGTCTGCGCGCCCGGCGCTCAGCGGTGCGTCGGCGCCCAGGCGCAGCGCTGCGACGCGCGCGGCACGTCCTGGGAGGTGAAGGACGACTGCGTGGGCGGCGAGAGCTGCGCGGTCGTCACGGGCGTCGCGCAGTGTGCGTGCACTGCGAACGCGCGCCAGGGCTGCGTGGGCAACCAGGTCTTCCAGTTCGACTCCTGCGGCGCGCAGGGCGCGGGGCTGATGAGCTGCGGCGCGACGCAGGTCTGCGCGGAGTCGGGGGCGACGGCGAGCTGTGTCACGGCGCCCCCCGCGATGAGCTGCCTCGGCGACTCGAGCTGTGGCGCCGGCAACGTGTGCGTCGACGACGTGTGCGCGCTGCGCGTCTGCACGCCCAACGCGACCTTCTGCGCCGCGGGCTCGGTGCGCGGCTGTGACGCGCGCGGCGCGGCGAGCACCTTCGTCACGCAGTGCATCGACGGGGCCTCCTGCACGCAGGACGCGAGCGGCGCGCGCTGCACCTGCACGGCGAACGCCCGCCTCGGCTGCGCGAATGGAGACGTCTACCAGTACGACTCCTGTGGCCAGCTCGGCCAGCTGGTCGCCGACTGCGGCCCGGGCACCTGCGTCGCGAGCGGCACGAGCGCGGTGTGCGCGCAGGCCCCCGCCGATGGAGGGACGCTCGGGGTCGACGCTGGCGCCGGCTGCACGCCGCGCGCGCGCACCGACTGCTACCTCGGAGACCTGTGGTCCTTCGACAGCTGCGGCCACCTCGAGGGCCTCGCGCAGGACTGCCCCGGCGCGGTGACGTGCAACGGCCTCGGCGGCCCCGCCGCGTGCCGGAGCTCGGTGGCCGACGCCGGGAGCGCCTTCTGGTCGCGCGCCTGCCCGCTGGTGCAGGACGTGGAGAACCCCACGGTGCTCGACGCCGACTGCCGCTGCTTCGTCAACCGCGCGCCGACGAGCGGCATCCCGCAGTGCGTGGGGCTCCAGTACGTGCCGGTGTCGACGCGGTTCGGCGCCGGCCCGAGCATCCGCTCGCTGCCGCAGGCGCACTTCAACGGCGGCGTGGTGGTCGGGCGTGAGGTGATGGTGGGCGTCGACTGGTCGAGCAGCACGCGCCCGAGCCAGGGGCTGGTGATGGCGGTGCACCTCGACACCGGCGCGCGGCGCATCATCTCCGGAGCGTACGAGGACCCGATGACGGGCTTCGCCGAGACGGGCGCCGGGCCGTCGTTCGCGAAGGTCATCGACGTGAAGAGCAGCGGCGGCGTGCTCTACGCGCTGTCGGTGCCGACCACGAGCGCGTCGCTGGAGATCCACCGCGTCGACCCGGTGAGCGGCAACCGCACCGTCGTCTGGCGCGGGCGCGACGCGGCCTTCGGGCAGTGCGCGAGCGGAGATCCCGCGCGGCCGAACGGCGTCACCTACCACGAGCGCGTGTTCGACCTCGACGCGGCGGGCGGCTTCTACCTCGCGTTCCGCGGGGCGGGGCCGTACTCCGAGGGCGTGGGCCTGGTGCGGATCAGCCCGGACGGCGCGAGCTGCAGCTTCGTCACGCGCTCGGGCGCAGGCGCGCTCAACGCGTGGGCAGGCACCGACGTGGGCGGTGGCTTCACCGTCGATCGCGGCTACTACTCGGGCCTCGTGCAGCGGCAGGGGCAGCTCTATGTGCTCAACGACGTGCTGCTCTCGCTCTTCCGCATCGACCCGGCTACCGGCGCGCGCACCCGCATCTCGAGCGCCTCGACGAGCACCGGCGTGGTGGGGGCGGGGCCGGTGAACCTCGGCGGCATCGGGCAGCGCTGGCTCACGTGGGACGCGACGCGCAACCTGCTGTGGGCCACGGGCGTCCAGAGCTACCGCGCGCTCACCGCCATCGACGTCGCCACGGGAGATCGCACCGAGGCGACGTGCCGCTCCACGAACGCGACGGTGTCCTGGCGCAACACCTGCCTCGGCGGCGTGCTCGAGGGCGGCTTCCAGAACTTCGGCGGCTTCTGGATCGACCCGGCCAACGGAGATCCGATCGTCGTGCACGAGAACCACAGCCTGGTGCGCGTCGATCTCCGCAACGGCAACTCGTTGCGCTTCTCGCAGTGAGGGGGCGGTGAGAGTCCGCTGAGATGGCAGCGGAGGTGCGCGCCGGTACCTTGACGCGATGCTCTTCCGCTCGCTCCTCGCCGTCGTGCTCTTCGCTGGTTGTGGTGCCGTCTCGAACCCGCCCGACGCTGGCTCCGACGCTGGCCTGAGCGCCGACGCAGGTGGACAGGATTCCGGCGTTCCCGACGCTGGCGGCGCGAGCGACGCAGGCACCGACGCCGGCTCGGTCGCGTGCGCGGGGGGCGCGGCGTGCGTGACGCTCAACGAGAACCAGTGCGCGACCATCGAGGCGGGGCAGGGAGGCTGCACGCGCCGCTTCTCGCCCCGGTGCGTCGAGCGCGGCTCGTGCACCGGCCAGTCGATGAGCACCTGCACCTCGGCGGGCGCCTGCCGCTGGAGCGGCACCATCTGCGTCGCCGAGCCCTGCGGCGCGATGACGACCGAGGCCGACTGTCTCAACCTCCGCTGCACGTGGGCGACGCTCTTCTCGGCCTGTGACGGGTCGGGCTACTCGTGTGACGTCACCGCGCGCACGCTGTCCGCGGCGAACCCGGCGCAGGCGTGCTCGCAGCTCGGCGCGCTGGGCCTGGCGTGCACGCCGTAGCGCCGTTGCCACGCGGGCGCGCGCTCGTGTAGGCCGCTCTCATGTGGACGCGGCTGGCGCTGGTCATGGTGGTGGTGGTCGCGACGGGCGCGGGGCTCCCGCTGTGGCTGGCGGTGGCGCTGGTGCTCGGCGTGCTCGCGCTGCCTCCCGCGCGCGGCGAGCGCTGGCCGAGGTGGAAGCTGCCGGTGCGGCGCGCGAAGGCGACCCCGGTGCAGGGCACCATCGAGCCGCCCAGCGAGCGTCACGCGTACAAGCCACCCACCACGGTGGCCGCGCTGGTCGAAGCGCTGTCGCGCGCGCCCGGCATCACCGTGCGTCCCGCGGCCGATGGTGCGGAGCTTCAGTTCCCCGAAGATGGCGAGTGGGCGCGCTTCACCGCCGCGCTGCCGGATCGCGTGACGCAGCACACCCTCGCGCTCGAGGGCTCGTCGGTGCGCGCGCTCGGGCTGTTGTGTGACCGCCTGGCGCCCGAGCTCGGCCCGATGCGGCTACGCGTCGGGGCGGTCGAGCTGGTCATCGACGGCACGCGCCCCCGCGGGCTGCTCGAACGCGACCTCAGCAGCGCGGTGGAGGCCGCCGCGCTCCGCGAGCGCAACGCCCCGCGCCGGCCGCCCCCGTCTCCGCCACGGCTGCTGAACTGAGGCGGGCACGACGCGCGACGTCGCCCCGACTGGCGGTCGTGTGCTGAGTCCTGCCGCAGCTCGCCGAAACGGCGCCGGACACGGTCAACCTCTCCGGGTTGATGAGCGTGACGTCAGCACAGCCCTTCGTGCGCGCCACGCCGCTCGTCGCCGCCGACTGCTGAACTGAGGCCGGCATCACGCGCGACATCGTCTCGACTGGCGGTCGTGTGCTGAGTCCTGCCGCAGCTCGCCGACGCGGCGCCGCACGCGGTCAACCTCTCGGGGCTGATGAGGGTGAGGAGAGCACGGCCCTCCGTGCGCGCAACGACGCTGCCGGCCGCTGAAGCGAGCGAGCGCAGCGCCCCGGCTGCTGAACTGAGGCGCGCACCACGCGCGACATCGCCCCCGACTGGCAGGTTGCGGGCCAGCGCGCCGAGGGCCGACCAGGCTGGCGCGGCGTCGCCGTTGCGGAGCGCGAGGCCGAGGGCACGGAGATGCGAGGGACCGAACGGGCCATCGTGTAGGCGACGCACGAGCTCGTCAGGGAGCGCTGCGGCGCCGAGCCACGCGCCGACGATGGCGGCGTGGGTGTCGGTGTCTCCGCCGGCGCGGATGGCGCGTTGGATGCCGTCGAGCGGCTCGGTGGCGTGCCGCGCCGCCCAGCTGGCGGTCGTGTGCTGAGTGCTGCCGCAGCTCGCCGCCGCCGCGCTCCGCGCTGATGAGCGTGACGTGGACGCCGCCGGCCTCCGTGGGCGTCCTCCACCGCGCTGCTGAGATCGCGCTCGAGCAGCCCGCGGGACGCACCCACGCGCGCAGCACGCAGCGCGTCGCACTGGCGCCGGTGGATGCAGCGCGAGAGGCCCACGAGGCGCGTGCCGGGTCGCGCCGCGCTCCGGGATCGCAACGCCCAGCGCCGGTCGCCCCGTCTCCGCCGCCAGCTGCTGAAGAGCGAGCGCAGCGCCCGGGCCCCGCGATCCGGTAGGCGCAACGCTCCACCTCCGCGCTGCTGACGTGAGCGACCGGTCCCCGCCATCTCGGCGGCTGCCGAAGGAGTCGCTACATCGTCACGGTGACGCGCAGGCGGGGGCTGCTCAGCGCCTCCGCCCACTCTGCGCCGACGCGGGGATGCACCTTCACCTCGAGCACGCGCGCCGGGGCGTGATGTCGCTCGTGCCAGTCATCCATCGCCACGGCCACGGCCTCGAGCACCGCGCGTGGCGTCGCGAGCGCCGAGAGATCGAGCTGGAGCGGTTCGAGATACCGCGCGTAGCTGGGCCGCAGCAGTGCGGGCTCCGCGGTGAAGTGCGCCTCGAGCGAGGCGCCGTCGTCGCCCCCGGCGAGCGGCTCACCAGAGTCGTCGTCGACCAGAATCCAGCTGCAGGGGCCGAGCGCGCCCGTCGCCAGCTGGTGCAGCGTGCGAGCGTCGAAGCGCGTCACTTCGGGCGGAGGCGTGCGAATCCCGCGCACCCACTCGAGCGACTGCGGGTGCGTGAGGAGCAGCTCCCCGCGCTCGACGTCGAGCGGGCCGGTCCATCGGCCGGGGCCCTCTTCGCGGTACGGGAGCTCGGGCTGTCGACGCAGCCATGCGTCGGGCAGTTCCGGCGGTGCGTCGAAGTGCAGCGACAGCACGAGAGGACCCACGGTGTCCCGCTGCCACGGCCAGGCCCAGTCACGGCGCTCGCGCATGCCCGATGGTATCGCTCATCAACGCACAGGCTTGACCCTTCTTCACGGGCGGGAGCCACGCGCCGCGCCAGACTTCGGTGCATGGCATCAGCGAAGGCACTCCTCGGCGCGGTCGCAGGCCGCTTCCTCTTCCGGCATGGCGTCGTCTCACGCGTCACCTCGCTGGGGCCGCACTTCCGCCGCGTCGACGTCGAGGGGCGCGAGCTCGAGGGAGCGCCCTTCGTGGCCGGTGACAAGGTGCAGCTCTTCCTCCCCGGCGAGGGCATGCGCACGTACACCCCCATCACGTGGGACGGCGCGCGGACCTCGTTCGTCGGCTTCGTGCACGGCAGCGGAGGGCCGGGCGCGCGCTGGCTCACCGGCGTGAAGGCTGGCGACGAGGTGGCGCTCTTCGGACCCCGGCGGTCGATCGACGTCAGCGCCGAGCGCGGGCCGCTGGTGGTCGTCGGTGACGAGACGTCGCTCGGCCTCACGGCGGCGCTCACGCGCGCGAAGCCCGAGCGGCAGGTCACGGCGGTGCTCGAGACGGGCTTCCCCGACGAGCTGCGCGAGGTCGCCGGTGCGCTCGAGCTGCGGGGCGTGAGCGCGGTCCCTCGAGGCGAGCTCGAGGCGGCGGTGCGCACCGGGCTGGCGGCCGGGGCCACGCCGGTCTTCACCGGTCGCGCGGCGAGCCTTCAGCGCCTCAAGCGCGCCCTCGGCAACCCCGCGGGTCAGACGAAGGCGTACTGGGCCGAGGGCAAGCGCGGGCTCGACTGAGTCACCCGGGCCGGCACTTGCCGTTGATGCACACCTCGCCCTGCGCGCAGGTGCTCTGCCCGGAGCCGGTGCAGTTGGCGCGCTGCACCTCGGTGCTCCACTGGCCGATGTGGTTGCCGCTCGAGATGTCCTGGAAGGGGAGCCAGAACGCCGGGAAGCTCGGGTCCTGCCCGGCCTGGATGCGCGCCGGGTCGAAGGCCACCATCCACAGCTGGGTCTGCTGCCCCGCAGACAGTCGCAGCCCGTACTGCCGCGCGCTCGAGAAGGTGAGCCACATCACCTGGCCGCCGACGTAGTCGTGCTTCACCGGCGCCCACTTCGGCCACTGGCACGCGCCGGGGTTGCTGGCCTGCGTCAGCTTCACCGGCGTGCCGCCGCTCGAGGCCACCGCCCACAGCTCGCCGTCGGGCACGCCCGCGTCGTCGGGCGTCGCGTTGGCGAACGAGTTGCGGTTGCCCGGCGAGCGGTTGAAGAGCACCCAGCGGCCGTCGGGCGAGTACGTCGGGTAGTAGTTGTTCTGCCCGCCGAACGGCACCAGCACCTGCGGCGGATCCCACCCGAGGCCGTTGAAGCGCATGGTCTGCAGCGACGCGGAGTCGACGCCCGGCACCGCGAAGCCGAACGGCGGCGTCTGGGCCGGCCGCGCGTAGACGAGGTGCGTGCCGTCGGGTGACCAGTCGGGCATCGCGCCCGGGCTCGTGACGCTGGTGGTCGTGCCGGTGAAGAGGTTGCGCCACTGAATCGACACGCCGTTCGAGACCAGCATGTGGCGCTCGTCGGGCGAGAAGCTGAAGAAGTTCGCGCTCCCCGTCACCGGGCCGGCCATGGAGTTGATCGCCTGCTTCGTCTGCACGTTGAGCAGCGAGTAGGCCGCGGGCGCGGGGATGTCCTTGCCGACGACGATCTGGTTGCCCTGCCGCGAGATGACGTGACAGCCGACGCAGGTCAGCGCCCCGACGTCGGTGCGGGTGAGGAACGTCTGGCGCGGCGCGTTCGGGTAGCCGTAGTCGTAGCGCACCACGCTGCCCGCGCTGTTCCAGTAGTAGAGCCCGCCCTTGAGGTCCTGCTCCGAGAACGAGAGCTGCTGCGGCGTCGAGGTGCCCACCGCGCCCGGAGAGGCGGCATTGACGCCCTGCACGGTCCAGCTCACCGACGTGGTGCCGCGCGCGTAGGCCACGAGGCTCGACCAGAACGTCGCGTCGGGCGTGAAGACGCAGCCGCCGCCGACCGGCGTGCAGCCGGTGTAGACGACGAGCGTGGTGGTGGGCGCGACGAAGGTGAAGCGGAAGAGCGTCTGCCCCGCGCCGGGCACGAAGTGGAACTCGAGCGTGTTGGTGTTCGGCGGGAGCATCACGCCCGACGGCGGGTAGAGCACCGAGATCGCCGGGCCCGTCATCGAGCCCGAGAAGTGCGACGGGGCGCCGCCGTCTGCGCCGCTGCCGACCACCACCGTCGTGCCGCCGTCTCCGATGAGCGCGGGCTGCCGCGGCGAGACCGGCATCACCCAGCCGCCGTCGAAGTCGATGGGCTGATTCATGATGACCCCGCCGCCGCCCGCGCCGCCGCCCGCGGTGCCACCACCCGCGCCACCGCCCGCACCGCCGCCGTTCGGCGTGCCCCCTCCGGAGCCGCCACCGCCGCCCGTCGCGCCGCCGCCACCGCCGGTGACACCGCCGCCGCCGCCCGTCGCGCCGCCGCCGCCGCCGGTGACGTCGCCGCCGCCTCCGCCCGTGGTGCCGCCGCCGCCGCCGGAGACGTCGCCGCCGCCTCCTCCGCCGAGCGCGCCACCGCCGCCTGCGCCGCACGAGGTGCACACGTTGTTGCGGCAGCAGCCCGCGCACTTCTTCGGATCGCAGGTGTTGGCGACGCTGGGCTCGCAGCTGCAGCCAGAGAGCGCAAAGAGGGCGACGAGGGCGACGGCGTGGAAGAGCTTCGTCATGGGGAGCTGAAGAAGCTCTCACGCACCATCGGGAGCGGCAAGCCACGACGACTCGCCGCTCACGGCCCGGGTGGTACGCTCCGCGCCGATGCTCCCTGCAGAGCGCGTGGTCCAGAAGCTGGCTGAGCTGCTCGGGCCCGTGGCGGCGCAGAGCACGCTCAACACCTTCTGCAAGCGCACGGTGGGGGTGAAGCCGGAGTCACTCACCGCGTCGCAGATGCAGCTGGTGCTCCCGTCGCTCAAGCCGCTGCTCTCGGTGCTGGTCGGGGCCGAGAAGTCCGAGGTCCTCATCGCCGGCCTGCTCAAGGAGTTCGGGTCATGAGTCACCGCTGGCTCCACCTCGCGCTGCCGTCGCTGGGCGCCGTCCTGCTGGCGCTCCTCTATCTCCAGCTCGGCGCGTCGGTGTCCGCGGCGATGCTCACCGTCGAGAACCTCGCCGCCTTCGCCCTGGCGACCGTCGGCTGCGGGCTCGCCGCGCTGGCGTTCGGCCGGCGCGACTACCTGCGCACGGCGTGGGGGCTGATGGGGCTGTGCTACGGGCTGCTGTTCGTCGACACGCTGCTGTTCGGCGCGGCGGCGAGCTCGGTGCCGCGCGAGCTGACGAGCGCGCAGGCGGCGCTCAGCGGCACGCTCACCACGTTCGCCAACGTCTCGACGGTGCTCGGCCTGGTGCTCGTGGCGCGCGCGTGGCACGTGGCGGGGCTCGATCTCCAGGTCTCGCGCACGGTCTTCTGGGGGTCGATCGTCGCGGTGGTGGTGCTCGCGCTGTCGGTGCTGGGCCCGCTGATGCTCGCCAGCGTGCAGGAGCTGCTCGAGGGGAAGGTCGACTCGCTCTACCTGCTCGCCTCGGCGGTCGGCGACACGGTGGCCACGGCGGTGCTGGTGCCGCTGCTGCTCACCGCGCTCTCGCTGCGCGGCGGCTCGCTGGCGTGGCCCTGGGGCCTCCTGACGATCGGCACCGTGCTGTGGCTGGGGGTGGACGCCATCGGCGTGCTGACCAACCTCGCGGGCACCGACCCGGTGAAGATGCTCCCGCTCGAGGAGGCGTTCCGCGTGGGCGCCTGCCTCTTCCAGGTGTCCGCCGGCCTCGCGCAGCGCAAGGCGGTGAAGTCCATCACCTGATCACGGCGCCGCGGGGACGGTGAGCTCGAAGCGGCCCACGCCCTCGGGGTGCGCGAGCACCACGGTGACGCGGTGGCCGGCGAGGTCGCGCCACTCGGCGAGGTCGACCGACCACCAAAGCACGCCCGACAGCTCGTCGAGCAGACAGTGCGGCTCGAGGTCGAGCGCGCGGCCGGCGAACTCGATGCGGATCCACTCGCCCCACTCGAAGATGGGTACCGCGGACGCGGGCGACCAGTGGAAGCCTCCCGAGAAGCGGAGCTTCGTCCCCTGGCGCTGGACGCGCGGAGGCTCGCGGGGCGGCGGGGGGCGCGGCTCCTGTGCGCGGAGCGAGGCGAGCGTGCGCCGCTTCGTGCCCGTGAAGCGCTCGGCGAGGAAGCGGGCGGCGCCGGTCGGCCGGCTCGCGGGCGCCTGGAGCAGGCCCTGGACGACCTTGTGCAGCCAGCGCTCGGTGTAGCGGCCCCACAGCGTCGAGGCGCCCTCGTAGTGCTGCAGCTCGTACTCGCGCCCGCTGGTGAAGTAGCCGAGGTAGTCGCCGCAGGTGCCGGCCACGATGACCTCGCGGTGCGGGCTCAGCTCGGTGACGAGCTCGGCGAGCCGGTGCGCCAGCCACGTCGTCGGCTCGCCCGGGAGCCCGAGCACCGCGACCTCGCCCACGCTCACCACCCGCAGCGGCACGGTCTGCGGGAGGAACTGCAGCACGTCGAGCACCGGCTGGATGACGCGCATGCCGAGGTCGTCGTCGATCTTCGGCCAGTGCGGATCTCTCGCGTTCGCCGGGTCGTCGTCGCGCAGCCCTTCCGACAGGAAGCCGGGCCCGAGCTCCGAGCCGGCGAGCGTCGAGGCGCCGATGCGCGGCTCGAAGGGGAGCTGCGCTGGCCCGCTCTTCGTCGGCACGGTGTCACCGGCGATGCGCGGCTCGGCGAAGCGCACCGTGAGGCGCGGCTGGGCGGGCGCGCGGGCCGCGGCGTCGAAGGCGTCGACCAGCGCGGCGCCGAGGCGGGCGCCGTGGGTCTTCACCAGCACCAGGTTCTCGGGGAGCGAGCGCTGCCGCTGCACGATGAGCTGCTCGAGCGTGGTGTCGGGCGGGCGCGGGTCAACGTCGCCGATGGCGCCCGCGCCGAGGCCGAACACCGGGCGGCGGCCGAAGCGCGCGGCGAGCAGCGACTCGGCGGTGGCCTGGGCGACGCCGAACCAGTCGCCGCTCAGCGCGCCGTGCTCGCGGGCGAGGAGCGCGCAGTGCCCGGCGAAGGTGGCGAACGCGCCGATGGGCGTGCCGTCGGGGCGCGTCGCGGCGAGCACCTGCGCGCGCGGGTCGACGAACAGGCGGTGGAGATCGGTCAGCTCCTCCGGCGCCCCGTGGAGCGTCGCCAGCCGCGCGCGCACCGCCGCCTCGGTCTCGCCCTGGAAGTTCTCCAGCGCCGCCGGGAGGCTCCGGTTCGCGGTCCAGCCCCACACCTTCGACACCCCGTGGCCGACGCGGGCCGGCTCGAGCGCGCCGCAGGCCTCGCGCACGGCCGAGGCGAGGCGCGCGCAGAGGTCGTCGGCGAGCTCCTGATGGAAGCCGCGCACCCACGGGAAGCTGGTGGTGAAGGCGTCGAAGTACGGCGTCGCGTAGAGGTTGCCGGGCCCCGCGTGGTTGTGCGCGCCGACCAGCACCACGCGCGCGACGTCGAAGCCGAGGTCGGCGGTCAGCGCCGCGACGCGCTCCGAGAGGTAGCGGTTGCCCGCGTGGAAGTCGACGGTGATGAAGGCCACGCGCTCGCCCTCGCCGTCGTCGAGCACCAGCACGCGCCCGTAGAGGCGGCCGAGGAAGCGGATGGCGCGCCGTGGGAGCAGCCCCGGCCCCCACCCCGCGGTCCACGTGCCCATCGGGGGCGTGAGGTCGACCTTCGCCGCGCCGGCGCGGAAGCCGAGCCCGGTGGGGATGTTCGCCGGCTTCGGGCGCTCGAACTCGATGACGTCCATGCCGACGTTCTAGCGGCCGGGGCTGACAAGTGGGCCACGCGGGTGAGGGCCCAGATTGAGGAAAATGATCTCGCATCTGCGGCGACCCGCAGCAGTTTCGAGAGGTTGCGTGAGGGGCTTCTCGCAGAGCGCGTCGCATGATCTGTCGGCGGGATGGCACGCAA
>JBMORD010000171.1:0-14196 GCA_049322495.1 Myxococcota bacterium
GTCCTGGCGCTCCTTCTCGAGGCGGGCCTTCTCCTCGGCCTCACGCTGCGCCTTCGCGGCGCGCTCCGCCTCCACGCGCTCGGCGACCAGCTTCTGCTGCGCCTTCGGGTCCGGTGGCAGCTTGACGATCAGCGAGGTCCCGGTGCTGGCGATGTCCGTCTCCAGCTCGCGCTCGAAGCCGATGAGGATGCGGGCGATGGCAGCCGACTCCGAGCCGTAGCTCGCGGTCTTGATCGCGGTGATGGTGCCGTCGGCGATCTTCTGCTCCTTGGGCACGTCGACGAAGACCGCCTCCGAGACGTCGATCACCAGGCGCGGCGGATCACTCAGCGTGAAGGTCGTGAAGTTCGGTCGCCGGCTGCCGGTGATCTCGACGGTGCTGCCCTTCACCTCGATCTTCGTGATCGAGTTGAGCTGCACGCGGTCCTGTGCCCACCCGGCGAGCGGCTGGAGCGCCAGCGCGAGGGCCACCCACCCCGCAAGCACGTGTCGGAGCTGTTTCATCATGTAGCAACGTACCAACCCCCCGCCGGTGCTCCAGTTTCCGACCAGCCCCATCAGGCGGCTGGCCGATGCCGGCCAACGAGCGGCGGTGCCAGAAGTGGAGGATGGCACTCCCACCGCTCGCGCGAGCGATCTACCGCCGCCTGGCGCAGGCCTGCGTGGGTGCCAGCGCCGGCCTCGTGTCGGCGCTGCTGATCGTCTACCACCACCAGTACCGATGGTGGCCCGACGGCTGCTTCGGCACGCCGCGCCCCTGGCTCGCTGGCGTCGGTTCTTCGCTCGAGATGGCCGTCGCGCTCGACCCGCTGCTCGACAACGCGCTCGAGTTCGGCGGCTGCTTGGTGTGGGCCTTCGCGCTGCTCGGAGCCGCCCTGCCCACGCGCCTCTCGCTGCGTGCATTCGTGGCGGGCGCGGCCCTGGCGCTGCTCGCGGCGCTCGCCCCGCTCGCCCTGCAGTTCAACCACTGGCACTGGACCTGGCCCACCACCCAGCTCTGCGAGCGCGCGCCCGGCCAGCCGTAGTTGGCTCCAGGCCGCTTCTGCCGAGGAGCGGAGTGCTGGTCGCTCCGGGCCGCGGAGACCGCGTCGTCTACCGGCCCTTCGCTCAATATTGCTGGGTCGCTCCGGGCCGCGACGCGGAGACCGCGTCGTCTACCGGCCCTTCGCTCAATCGCCGAGGCGGGGCAGCGACGGCACCCGCGCCCGGTGCGTGCGCGCGTACTCGACGAGGTTCTTGATGTCGTAACAGATCTGCCGGATGTCGTGCCCCATCGTGAGCTCGATGTGGCTGTTGCCCTTCACCGGCCGCCACAGCAGGTACTCGCTCTTCGCCGCGTGGTACACGGACCGCGTCGACGCGAGCGACGCGAGCGGATCCATGTCTCCGAAGATGATCGCCATCGGGATGCGGATCTTCGCGAAGCCGCGCTGGAAGTCGTAGCCGGTGCGGTAGCAGACGACCTCCTGCCCGCGGATCCAGCGGAAGAACTGATCGACGACCTTCCGCGGCTCCTTCTCGCCGCCCTCCTTGAGCAGCCAGCGCACGTCGGCCATCGACATGCGATCCCACCGGGTGAGCCAGGTGGCGCGGTTGGCGACGAGGCCGAGCACCGGGCTCTGCTCGGCGTACCCCAGCGCGTCCGACGCGGCCTTGAGCCAGGTGTCGAGCGGCAGGTACCGGTAGGCGAGCTTCTTCGGCGGCTCGGGCGTCTGGTGCCGCGTGAGCTTCGCCGCGAGCGAGCTGGCGACGTGCCCCAGCCCGCGCTGGAAGTTGATGCCTCCGAGCGTGCCGTCGATCGCCGCGGTGATGCCGGGGCCGGAGTACGCCAGCAGCTGCAGCGCGAGGCTGCCCTTGCCGATCTGCGCCGGCGCGCCGATGGTGATCAGCCCCTCGAAGTGCTCGGGGTGGATGCCCGCGTACCCGTAGCCGAGCATGCCGCCCATCGAGTGCCCGCAGTAGAAGATGCGCTCGCGCCGGGTGATGCGCCGCACCCCCGCGACCGCCGCCGGCAGGTCGTAGAGGAAGTAGCTGTCGATGTCCCAGTCCCACTCGAGGTCGGCCGGCGCCTTGCGCCCGAAGCGAGCCGCGCGCTCATGCTGCAGCTCGAGGGAGCTCTTCCCGTGGCCGCGCAGCTCGAGGATGTGGATGTCGAGCCCGAAGAACAGGAGGTTCTTCACGAACTCGCCGCTCGTCCACGCGTGGCGGTTCTGACAGAAGCCGTGCACCAGCAGCATCGGCTCGCCGAACAGCGGCTGCGGGAAGCTCTGCGGCGTCGGGCGGTAGCGGGTGATCACCAGCGACCAGCCGTCCGAGGTCTCCACGACGTACTTCGTCTTCTTGTAGAGCGCGCGGAACTCGACGTCGTCGACGGTGGGGTGTCGGACCTGGGCTTCCCTGGCTGCTGCGGCGGGCATCGCTTGACGATTGTGTCACGGCGCCGCGACGGCGGCGTACTTCAACGAGATCGACGCGGGGGTTCCGTTCTCGTCGTAGTAGCTGAGCATCTTCAGCTTCTTGTACGCGCCGGTCGACGTCTTCACCACGTAGGTCAGCTCCTCGCGCGTGATGAGCCGGTGCACGCCGAGATCGTAGAAGTACCAGCCCTCGAAGGTGCTGTTGAAGATGCGCTCCGGCGTGTCGACCGAGAAGCCCTCGGCCGGTGCCTGCGCGAGCGCGTCGAAGTCGACGTCCTTGAGCACCGCGACCTCCACCGAGCCGGTCGGCGAGCTCGCGCCGCTGTTGGCCGAGATGTCGAAGCGCCGGAACGCGAGCTCCCACGCGTTGGTCTCGAAGGCCTCGTCGGGCTTCAGCTCGCGCCCCTCGTCGAGGTCGACGAAGACCTGCGACGACTTGTTGGTGGCGTCGATCAACAGCTTCGTCACGCCGCCGCCGAGATCCTCGGCCTTCACCAGCGGGCCGTCGGTGGTCTGGCCATCGAAGGGGTGATCGACCCGCAGGTCGGGCGCACAGGCGCACAGCGCGAGGCAGGCGGTGAGGAGAAGAGCGCGCACGTTCAGAGCTCCAGTTGGACGCCGCCGATGACACCGCGCGGGGGCCGGGGGTTGAAGTCCTGGTCGCCGGCGTTGAGCAGGTTGTAGCCGTTGACGAACACGCGCCCCCAGGTGGCGAACACCCAGGTGAGCTGCGCCTCGAGATCGAAGTACGCCGGCGCCATGATCACCCGGTCCTCGCCGAGACCGAGCACGTTGGCGAAGCCCAGGCCCGTGCCGAGGTAGTACGGCCGCGCGGAGTGGAAGGTGCCGCGGCTGACGAGCTCCAGGCCCAGCGGCCGGTACTTCACGGTGAGCGTCGCGTTCACCCGGTGGTTCGACCGGCCCTCGAGCGGGCGGTTGCGGCTCACGTCGCGCGCGTCGAGGCCCATGTAGCCGAGGTCGAGGTACGCCCCGCGCGAGAGCCGCATGCGGGCGCTGAGCTCCACGCCCTGGGTGTAGGCGTCGGTGACGTTCTCGTAGCCGAACACCACCGGGTCGTCGGGGTTGGGCAGGCCGTTGGCGGTGATGTTGATGAGGTTGGTGAGGCTGGTGTGCCACGCGCTGCCGGAGATCACCCAGCCCTCGATCGGCAGGCGGTAGTCGACCGAGACGTTCACCGAGCCGCTGCGCTCTGCCTGGAGCTTCGGGTTGCCGCGCACGATGTAGCCGATGCCCGCGTTCGAGAACTGCAGGTACAGCTCGGAGAACGACGGCGGGCGGAAGCCCAGGCCCCACGCCGCGCGGAAGGTGAGCTGCGGCAGCGGGTCGATCTTGAGCGCGACGCGCGGCGACGGCGCCCAGCCGAACTGGGTGTCGATGTCGGCGCGGAAGCCGGGGACGATCGAGAAGCGCTTCTCGCCGCTGATCACCCACTCGTCCTGCAGGAAGACGCCCACGCGGCCGCGCTGCACCTGCTGCGGGTTGTTGCGCGTCGAGTCGAGCAGCTCCGAGAAGCCCTCCACACCGCCGGTGAGGGTGTGGTTCTCGAGCTTGTGATCGACCTGGCCGAAGCCCTCCCACAGGCGCGTGAGGTTGACCGAGTACTCGTCGAGCGCGCGGCTGCCGCGTTGATCGACGAGGAACTGATCGCGGAACAGGCCGAAGTGGCCGCGCACGGTGGCGGTGGTGTTGGTCGAGAAGGTCTTGCGCACGCCCGCCCAGGTGTCGAACTGCTCGGTGCGCTGGAAGCGATCGAACACCGCCTGCGAGTCGTTGATGTCTACCGCGTCGTAGTCGGTGAAGACGTACGCGGTGCGCACCCACGCGCGGAGCGTGTCGTCGGGCACGAAGGCCGCTTCCACGTCGGCGTCGATGCGCTTGATGCCCGCCCCGCTCGTCTCGGGATCGGAGGGGATCCAGTCGAACGGCCGCCGGGTGCGGTAGCCACCGCCGGCGCGCAGCTCGAAGGGCCCCAGCTTCGAGCCGACGTTGCCGCGCACGTCACCCTCGAGCAGCGTGCCGAACATGCCGCGCACCGCGCCCTCGAGCTTCTTCTTCGGCCGGCGGGTGATGAGGTTCACCACCCCGCCCATCGCGTCCGCGCCGTAGAGCGCCGCGGCGGGGCCCTTGACGATCTCCACGCGCTCGATCTCGCGCAGGCTGAAGCGCGAGATGTCGGTGATCGACCCGGAGCGCCCCGAGATGCGCTGCCCGTCGACGAGGATCAGCACGTACTCCGGGTCGAGGCCCTGGAGGCGGATGCCCGTGCCGCGGTTGGTGTAGACCATCTCCACGCCGGGGTGCTGCTGGAGGAGCTGCGGGAGATCGCGCACGCCGAGCTGCTCGATCTGCGCGCGGGTAATCACCTCGGTGGGCACCACCACGTCGGCGGCGCGGCGCTCGGTGCGCGTGCCGGTGACGACCGTGACTCGCTGGCGCTCGAGCTCCTCTTCGACGCCGCCGTCGGGGTTCGACGGCGCCTGGGAGACCGCGAGCGCGATGACGATGGAGAGCATCGCGGGGGCTCCTAAGAGGCAGCGCCCGGAACGTCAACGCCGACGACGGAACACGAGCGCGGCGAGGGCCAGCCACGGGCCCACGTCGGCGGTCGAGGCCACGCAGCTCATGCCGAAGCTCCCCGTGTTGCGGGCGATGATGCGGTAGCGCTGCACGGCCAGCTCATCGCACGGCACCGGCGGCTGGTTTCGTGGGTAGGTCTGGCAGAACCCGCTCGCGGTCCCCAGATCGAGCACCCGCTTGGAGGTCTCCCCCAGCGGCGCGGTGGGGGCCATGGTCGAGCCCTCGTCGGTGACGTGATCGAAGCCCACCGCGTGGCCGATCTCGTGCGTGGCGGTGTTCTGCACGTCGTAGGCGACGCACTGCACCGACTCCCGCCCCACCTCGCACGGCGGCGACGAGATGGTCGTCATCAGGAAGCCGGCGGAGTTGAACTCGATGTCGGCGTCGACCGCGATGCCGGTGCGGGTGCTGAAGGTGACCGTGGTGAGGCCGATGGTGCCGGCGCTGTGATCCCAGCAGCGGTGCACGTTGGCGCACGAGCCGTCCGCCAGGCAGGGGTCGGCGGGCGGCACCACGTCGCGGCAGTCGACGTCGCGGAAGATGAGCAGGTTCTCCGACTCGGTGCCCTTGCCGATCTTCCCGTTGAGCATCCGCTGCCCGCGGATGAACTTGAAGTCGGAGCACCCGTCGGCGATCGCCTGCCACGACGAGAACGCGCCGTCGATCGCGGTGAACTCCGTCTCGCCTGGCGTGCGCGCGCTGCCTTCCTGATCGACCCGGTACTCGAAGTTGCGGTCCGACCACGTCACGCAGATCGTGGTGCCGCCCGACACGCCCGCGAGCGTGCGCTGGAACGGCTGCGCGCCCACCGTCGGAGCGGCGACCAGCAGCGCGAGCGTGGCAGCACGAACATTCATCGCGCGCGGCGTCTCCGCACGAAGGCGAGGCCCGCCAGCAGCGGGAGCAGGCCGGGCGCCGACGAGCACCCCTTCGCCGCCGTGCCGAGCGTGCTGCTCACCGGGACGATCTTGCAGGTCTTCGTCGGCTTGCCCGCCGGGTAGGCGTCGCAGACGAACTGCGCGGTGCCCTGGTCGAGCGAGCGCTTGCTGGTCTCGCCCGGGTTCGCGCGCGGGTTCATCGTGCTGTTGGTGCCGCTGAAGTGCGCCAGCCCGAGCAGGTGCCCCAGCTCGTGGGTGGTGGTGTTCTGCACGTCGGTGGCGACGCAGTTGAGGTTGTAGTTCGGCGCCACGCAGGCCGGTGAATCGACCGTCGTGAAGAGGAACGAGGGCACGTTGTACTCGATGTCGGAGTCGAGGATGAGGCCGGTCTCGGGGTTGTACGAGGTGGTGGTGATGGCGATCGCCGCCGACTGGTGCTCCCAGCAGTCGTACTTGTTGCCGCAGTTCGAGTCGGTGAAGCAGCCGTCGCTGGCCGGCACCACGTCCGCGCACTTCCTGAGGCGGAAGAGGATCACGTTCTCGTTCGAGTCGCTGGTCTCGGTCTTCAGCTTCTCGAAGAAGCCGATGTCGCGGGTGCGTGTGCGCTCGCCCTCGAGCAGGCGAAGGCTGGCGCATGACGTCAACTGCGTCTGCCACGTGGCGATCGACTTGCTGATGGCGGTGAACTCGGCGTCACCGGTCAGCTCGGGGTCGCCGTCGACGTGCTGCCGGAGCACGATCTGCTTGTCCTGCATCCACCACAGGCACTGCGAGGCCGGATCGGCGTCGTCCACCTTGCTGCGCACGTACTGCGAGAGCACGAGCGCCAGGGTCACCTTGAGCATCATGGAGTGACCTTCACCGGGCCGGGGCGGGTGGGCTCGACGGGGGCCGTGGCGCCGCTCGCCGCGAGCACCTGCGTGCGCAGCGTGTCGAGGGGCAGCGACACCCCGGTCACCAGCACCGGCTGCCGCGTGACGGGGTCGAGGAAGAGCGCCTCGTTCTCGAGCTCCTGCCGGGCGAACGCCTGCGCGCCGTCGCTGGTGCGATCGACCTTGAAGCGCCCCTGCACCATGCCGGTCAGAAGGTAGTTGGTGCCGCGCGGCTCGAGGAACACCACCACCTCGTCGCCCGCCTGGAACTTCACGGTGCCGTGCACCACCTGCCCTACCTCGCCCACCACGCCGCCGGGCTGCATCACGGTCACTTCCTTCACCGGCGCGCCCTTCCAGGTCTCGGACACGTCGAGCACCGCGTCGGTCATGATCCGCCCCCCGTCCTTCGTCCAGCGGGAGGCGACGCTGCGCACCTTCGCGCGCACGACGAGCGCCGAGCCCTTCGTCAGCGCGGGGACGTCGAGGAACAACAGCGTGGTGGCGTGGGCGAGGCCGGCGAGCAGCAGCGCCGCCCCGAGGAGAGCTCGAGCTTTGACGACCATTGAATGCACCCTACTCCATGCTACAGGCGCCGGCCCCATGAAGCCCCGTCTGCGCTTTGCCCCCTCCCCGACCGGTTACCTCCACATCGGAGGTGCCCGCACCGCCCTCTGGAACTGGCTGTACGCCCGCCGCATGGGCGGCACCTTCGTGCTGCGCATCGAGGACACCGATCAGGAGCGCAGCACGCCCGAGTCGGTGAAGGCGATCCTCGACGGGCTCACCTGGCTGTGCATCGACTGGGACGAGGGCCCGGGCAAGGGCGGCCCGTTCCCGCCGTACACCCAGATGGAGAAGCTCTCGCGCTACCACGAGATCGCCGAGCAGCTCATCCGCGAGGGGAAGGCCTACCGCGACTACACCACCGAGGAGGAGACGGCCCAGCTCCGCCGTGACTTCGCCGCCTCGAAGGGCCTCACCGACAAGGACGATCTCCGCAAGGCGGGCTTCAAGTACTCGAGCCCGTGGCGCGACAAGAGCGAGAAGCTCGATCGCCCCTTCGTGGTGCGGTTCAAGATGCAGCCCACCGGCGCGAAGATCGGCTTCCAGGATCTGGTGCTCGGCCACCTCGAGAAGCCCGACGACGATCTCGACGACTTCGTGCTGCTCCGCACCGACGGCATCCCGCTCTACAACTTCGGGTGCGTGGTCGACGATCACGACATGCAGATCACCCACGTCGGCCGTGGGCAGGAGCACATCAACTCGACCTACTCGCAGGTTGCCCTGTACCAGGCGCTCGGCTGGCAGCAGCCGGTGTTCGCGCACTTCCCGCTGATCATGGGGCAGAACGGCGAGAAGCTCAGCAAGCGCAAGCACCCCGAGGCCGACGTGATGGCCCACCACAAGGCGGGCATCCTCCCTCACGCGCTGATCAACTTCATCGTGCGCCTCGGCTGGAGCCACGGCAACCAGGAGGAGTTCACCCGCCAGCAGCTGATCGAGTTCTTCGATCTCGCCCACGTCGGCAAGACCAACGGCGTGTGGAACCCCGAGAAGCTGCTCGCGCTCAACGCGCACTGGCTCAAGACGCTCCCGCCGGCCGAGGTGGGCCAGGCGCTCCTCGAGTATCTCGCGCACGCGGGCGTGCAGACCACGGTCGACGCCAGGCTCGAGACGGCGGTCAAGGCCTTCGCGCCGCGCAGCAAGACGCTGGTCGAGATGGCCGCGGCCATCAAGCCGTACTACCAGCAGGGCGTGACGCTCGACGCGGCGGCGAAGGCGAAGCACCTCGACGCGACCGGCAAGACGATGCTCGGCCACGCGAAGGCGAAGCTCGCCGCGCTGCCCGAGTGGACCGCGGCGCTGATCGACCCGATCGTCGATCAGATCGCCGCGGAGACCGGCGCGAAGAAGGGCGCGATCGCCCAGCCGATCCGCGTCGCGGCCACCGGCGGTACCACCAGCCCGGGCATCGGCGACACGCTCGCCCTCCTCGGCCGTGACGAGACGATGCGCCGCATCGACGCCGCGCTTGCTTCCTGAGCACGAGCCCACCGCGGCTCCGGAGGCGCCTCTGCCGGAGCCCACCTTCCGCGAGCGCCTCGCCCCGCTCTTCGAGGGCCTCGGGGGCGAGCCGACGGTGATCCTCTGCGGGGCGAGCGCGTTCCTGATCGTCTCGCACTACCAGGGCTCGGCGGGCTTCTTCCGCACGCTGGTCGGCAGCTCGCTCGATCAGCACCCGTGGAATGCGGTGTTCGGCCACCTGTGGTGGTTCGCGACCAGCATCGCGCTGTACCTCTTCATGCCGCTGGTCCTCGCGCTCGCCACGAAGGGGAGCTTCAACGAGCGCTACGGCTTTCAGCTCGGCGACTGGCGCGCGGGGCTGAAGATCACCGTGCTGCTGCTCGCGATCATGCTGCCCGCGACCTGGGTGGCCTCGAAGCTCGACTCGTTCAAGGGCATGTACCCGCTCGCGGGCAACGCGGCGTACATGGTGAACCTCGGCGGCGGGAAGACCGAGCTCTCGTGGTCGGTGTTCCTCACCTACGAGCTGGGCTACCTCCTGTACTTCGTCGCCTGGGAGTTCCTCTTCCGCGGGTGGATGATCCACGGCCTGACCCCGTCGTGGGGCCGCGCGCCGGCGATCCTCGCGCAGGTGGTGCCCTTCGCGGTGATGCACCTGGGCAAGGCCGAGCTCGAGGCGCTGGGGAGCATCATCGCGGGCGTGGCGCTGGGCATCCTCAGCATCCGCACCCGCAGCTTCTGGTACGGCGCCCTCATCCACGGCGTGGTCGCCCTGTGGATGGACTGGCTCTCGGCGAAGGGGGCGTTGCTCGGCGCTTGACACCTCGCGAAACCGCCGGTACTTGGCGCGCCCGTGAGGCGGACGCTCTCAGCGCTGGTGATGGTTGCCGGACTGAGCGCGTGGGGTGAGTCGGAGCTGGGAGCGCAACTCCCGGATGGTGCGCGGAAGGTAGCGGAGCATCGCTACAAGTCGTCCACCGACTTCGAGGGCACGTTGAAGTACTACAAGAACGTGTATCCGGCGGCGTCGTACCCACGGAAGAGCGTGGTGAACCAACCTGGCGTGAAGGCGATTCACATCCCCAACACGTCAGGAAAGGGCAGTTGGGAAGGTCTCAACATCTACGAAGCGAACGACGAAGTTCGCATCTACGTAGTGCCCGCCGGTTCGAGCAGTGGTAGTAAGAAAAAGAAATAAGCAGCGCCGTTCTTGGGGAATCGTCCAACGGCAGGACTCCAGATTCTGACTCTGGCTATCTAGGTTCGAATCCTAGTTCCCCAGCTCCCGAAGCCGCCGACTCGCAAGGGTCGGCGGCTTTTGCTTTTGCCCTTCCCGACCGAAAAGTTGCGAGCTGTCGCGCCTGCTTCAGGCTTGTCGCACCATGCGCAAGCCCGAACGCCGTGTCCGTCGCAGTGAGAAGACCCACGTGGCCCTGAACCTCTTCCTCGAGTCGCTCCGCGAGCGCGAGGGGATCGAGGCGGTCGCCGTCACCACCGAGGAAGGCCTGCTGGTCGCCGGCGTGGGCGAGGCCGACGTCGAGTACATGGGCGCGATCGGCGCCGCGTCGAAGCGCTCCATCCTCGAGTGGGACGACAAGAAGCTCCACGTGCAGAAGATGGCCGTCAACGACGTGCCGATGTACCTCACGTCGACCAGCCGGCGCGCGCACGCCGCGTCGGTCGAGCTGGGGTTTCAGCGCATCCTCGGCTGGACCTGAACACGTTTTCAGTGGCATGATCGGCGGCCGTGAGACCGCAGCCGATCGCCAACCCGCCGAACCCCTGGGCCAGCTCCGAGGTCGAGTACCTCGAGGAGGTGCCCCTCGCGAAGGTCGAGCTGTTCGACGACGCCAGCCAGAGCGTGCTGGCGAAGAACGACAGCCCTGACCTCGGCTTCTCGTACTCGGTCAACCCGTACCGCGGCTGCAACCACGCCTGCGCGTACTGCTACGCGCGCCCCTCGCACGAGTACCTCTCATGGGGCGCGGGCACCGACTTCGACACGAAGATCGTCGTCAAGCGCGACGCCCCGCGGCTGCTCCGCCTCGCCTTCGATCGGCCCTCGTGGAAGGGCGAGCTGGTGATGTTCTCGGGCGTCACCGACTGCTACCAGCCGACCGAGGCGGCGCTGCGGCTGACGCGCGGGTGCCTCGAGGTCTGCGCCGAGTACCGCAACCCGGTGGCGATCATCACCAAGGCCCCGCTCGTCGAGCGCGATCTCGACGTGCTGTGGAAGCTCCATCGCGACGCCTCGGTGCACGTGTCGATCAGCATCCCCATCTGGGATCAGGAGCTCGCCCGCGCCATCGAGCCCGGCGTGGCGACGCCGAAGCGGCGGCTCGAGACCATCCGCACGCTGGCGCGCGCCGGCATCCCCGTGGGGGTGATGGTGGCTCCGATCATCCCCGGCGTGTCCGACGAGGGCATGGCGCACGTGCTGGAAGCCGCGCGCGAAGCGGGCGCCACGTCGGCCGGCTACGTGCTGCTCCGGTTGCCGGGCAGCGTGAAGGACGTCTTCGAGGCGCGCATCCGCCGGGCGCTGCCGCTGCGGGCCGAGAAGATCCTCCACCGCGTGCGCGAGACGCGCGACGGCAAGCTCTACGACTCGCGGTTCGGTGTGCGCGGCCGCGGCGAGGGCCAGTACGCCGACGCCATCGCCCAGGTCTTCGAGAGCTGCGTGCGGCGCCTCGGCTACAACCAGACCGATCGCTGGGAACGGCCGCAAACGTTCCGTCGCCCTCCCCGGCTGGAGCCACAGCTCGCGCTGTTCTGACTGCTGCGGTCGTGCGCGGCGGCTCGCATACTGCCGCGAGCCACCACCACGCCCTTCGCTGCCTCCGGCGGTCTTGACTGCTGCGGTCGTGCGCGGCGGCTCGCATACTGCCGCGAGCCACCACCACGCCCTTCGCTGCCTCCGGCGGTCTTGACTGCTGTGGTCGTGCGCGGCGGCTCGCATACTGCCGCGAGCCACCACCACGCCCTTCGCGCCTCCGGCGGTCCTGATTCGTCGGCGGCTACCTCCCCGCTTCCCGAGCAATCAACGGCGCAGGTTGGCGTACTGTCAGGTGCGGAGGATGCACATGGGTATCTGCAGCTGGATGGTCCTGGGCGGTTTCGCCGGCTGGCTCGCGAGCATCTTCGCGGGCAACAACGCGCGTCAGGGCCTCATCGGCAACATCGTGGTGGGCATCATCGGCGCGATCGTCGGCGGCTTCGTCTTCGGCTTCTTCGGCGGCGTCGGCGTGACCGGCTTCAACCTGTACTCGCTGCTTGTCGCCACCGTCGGCGCGATCATCACCCTCGCCTTGAAGAAGGCGCTCTTCGGCCGGGCCTGATCACCCGCGCAACGACTTGAGCGCCTCGCGGAAGAGCAGCTCGAACGGGGCCTCCGCGCCGGCGCGCTCCTCGGCGAGCTGCGCGGCCTGCTCGGCCTGCGACTCCTTGTAGCCGAGGTTCACCAGCGCGCTGACCAGATCCCCCAGCGCGCTCGGCGCCTTCGCGGGCTTCTTGCCGGGCGTGGGGCTGGTGTCCGCAACGAGGAGCTTCACCTTCTCCTTGAGCTCCAGCACCAGGCGCTCGGCGGTCTTCTTCCCGACCCCGTGGATCTTCGTGAGGCGCGCGACGTCGCCCTTCGCGATCGCCGCCTGCAGCTCGTCGACCTCGAGCCCCGAGAGCACGTTGATCGCCAGCTTCGGGCCGACGTGGCTCACCGAGGTCAGCAGCAGGAACAGCTCCTCCTCGGCGCGCGAGAGGAAGCCGTAGAGATCGAACGCGTCCTCGCGCACCACCGTGCGGATGCGCAGGGAGATCGGCTGGCCGTTCTCGGGCATGCGCGCCAGCGTCAACAGCGAGAGGCCCACACGGTAGCCGACGCCGTTGACGTCGATCACCACGTCGTTGAGGTTCTTCTCGAGCACCAACCCCTTGAGCGCTGCGATCACGGAGACACCCTCACCACGGCCGGCTTGAGCCGCGCCAGGAAGCCCTCCGACGCCGCGCGGCGCTGGGAGGACGTGAAACGAAAGCCGCTGCCACGCGCCGGGCCCGACACGCGCGGCACGCGCACCTGGTTGAGGTGGCAGACCGCCACCGCGAGCGCGTCATAGGCGTCGGCCCGTTCGAGCGGCTCGGGCAACTGGAGCAGCCGCTCCACCATGCGCGCCACCGAGTGCTTCGAGTCGTTGCCGCCCGCGCCCACCGCCTTCTTCACCCGCGCCGGCGCGTACTCGAAGACCTCGAGGCCGGCCTGCGCCGCGAGCAGGAGCGCCACCCCGCGCGCGTGCCCGAGGATCAGGGCGCTCCGCGCGTTCTTGTGGGTGAAGACGCCCTCGACCGCGACCGCCTTCGGCTTGAAGACGTCCACCACGCCCTTGAGCTCGAGGAAGATCGTCGCCAGCCGGTGGTGGAGCGCGGCCTTGCCGTCAGCCCGCACCACCCCGCTCGCCACGTGCGTCATGCGGCCGTGCTTCAGCTCGACGAGGCCGTAGCCCAGGAAACGACTGCCGGGATCGATGCCGAGGACGAGCATGGAGTGAACATTTGTTTACCCCACCCTCGTCGCTGGCGCGAGATTCTCAACGCTCGCTGCGCAACAGCGCCTTCGCCTCTTCGACGTGCGGGCCGTTCGGCTCGAGCTCGAGGTACTTCTGGAGCTCCGCGCGGCCGGCCTCCTTCTCGTTGGCGTCGAAGTGCAGCGTCGCGAGGAGGATGTGGACGCGCCCGTTCTTCGGGTCGAGCTCCAGCACCTTCGCGGCGGCGGACTTCGCGCCAGCGACGTCGAGCGCGTCGTACTTCGCCAGCCCGAGCAGGTTCCACGCGGTGACCGACTTCGGGTCGTCGAGCACCACCTGCTCGAGCACGCTGACGGCCTTCTTGTACTGACCCGCCTCGTAGAGCTTGCGCGCCTCGTCGAGGTTCTCGCTCACGTCGACCACGGCCGGCGCCGGCTCATCTTCGATGAGGACGGGCGGCTCGACCGCGGGCAGCTCGGCGGGCATGGCGACGACGGGCGCCGGCGGGGGCGCGACGGGAACGGGGGCAGGCTCACGGCTGCTGAGGAACTCCACCGCGATCGCGAGCAGCGCGAGCGTCGCCGCGCCTGCCACCCACGGCCAGAGCCGCCGCGGCGCCTTCACAGGCACGGACTCGACCGTGCCCTCCTCGCTGAAGTCGTCGTCGTTGAAGAACGCCGACTCCACCGCCGCCTGCTTCGGGGCGACGGCGTCTGCCAGCTGAGTCTGCGGGGTGAGCGCAGCGACCGCACCGCCCTCGGAGACCGGAGTCGCAGAGACCGGAGTCGCAGAGACCGGTGTCGCGGAGACCGGAGCGGCAGAGAGCGGAGCGGCAGAGACCGGAGTCGCGGAGACAGGAGTCGCAGCGACCTGAGCGGCGGAGACCGGA
>JBMORD010000172.1:0-14154 GCA_049322495.1 Myxococcota bacterium
AGGGTGACGGTGGCCAGTCCGAGCAGAGCGACCAGGGCGACGGCGGGACCGACGGCGGCACGGAGGATCAGCCCGACGCCGGCCAGTCGACGGGTCAGCCCGAGCGCCTGCCCGATGGTGGAGTCGACGTGGAGAAACAGGACGCCGAGAAACTGCTCGACTCACTCAAGAGCACCGAGAAGAACCTCCAGCTGTGGCGCTTCAAGCAGAAGAGCAAGCCGAGTGATCCCCATGGCAAGGACTGGTAGCGCCCTCCTCATCGCGCTGGTGCTGTCGGCTGTCGCGCTCGCCGCGAGCGAGCCGGAGCTCACCATGCAGGCCGATCGCGACAAGGTCGGCACCGAGGACACGTTCCACGTCGACATCGTCGTCTCCAACGCGCCCGGCGGCTCGAGCCTCAGCCTGCCGACCTCCGACGACTTCGAGGTGCTCGGGCGGAGCCAGTCGACGCAGATGAACTACTCGATGGGCCCGGGCGGCGCGGGCGTGGTGACCCAGGTGCAGCGGCACACGCTCACGCTCCGCGCGAACCGCACCGGCACGCTCAAGCTCCCCCCCGCCGCGCTCAAGACGCCGTCGGGCACCATCACCACGAAGCCGCTCACCATCGAAGTGGTCACCGGCCGCCTCGCGCCCGATCGCACCGTGCGCCGTCCGCCACCGACGCCGTTCGGGCTGCCGCCGGGCTTCTTCCCGCCCGGGTTCGACGAGGAAGAAGAAGACCCCGTCGGGGAGCCGCTCGCGGAGATCCCCCGCGGCGACACCGATCTCTTCATGCGCATGAGCCTCGACAAGAGCGAGGCCTACGTGGGCGAGCAGGTGATGCTCACCATCCACCTCTACTCGCGCGTCGATCTCTCGACGGTCGACTCGGTGACGATGCCCAAGCTCGACGGCTTCCTCAGCCAGGACTTCAAGACGCCCAGCAACCTCATGGCCGAGCAGCGCATCGTCGGCGGCGTGCCGTACCGCGAGTACCTGCTGCGGCAGCGCGCGATCTTCCCCCTCAAGCCGGGCACGGTGAACATCGAGGCGCCGGAGGCCGACATCACCACCGGCCTCATCTTCAGCGGCCGCCGCGTCCACAAGAAGGGCAACGACGTGAAGCTGGTGGTGCGCCCGCTCCCGCCGGGGCCGGCGACGAACATCGTCGGCCGCTGGCGCCTCTCACGCGAGATCTCCCAGACCCAGGTCGGCCTCGGTGAGCCGATCCAGGTGAAGCTGGTGCTCGAGGGGCGCGGCAACCTCGCGTCGGTGACGCTGCCCCCGCTCGCCGCGCCTCCGGCGTTCAAGGTGTTCGACCCCGAGACGCAGGACAAGCCCAACAACTCGCGCTCGCACGTCGGCGGCACGCGGACCATCGAGTACACGCTCGTGCCGCAGCAGACCGGCACCTTCACCCTGCCCGCGCTCACCGTCCCCTACTTCGACCCCGAGGCGCGCAAGTACGAAGAGATGCGCGTCGACCCCATCGAGCTCACCATCAACCCGGGCGCCGGCGGCGCCACCCGCGCGCCCACCACCGGCGTGCCGCCCGGCGAGAGCGGCCCGAAGAACCAGCTCGTCGCAGGCGGGCTCAAGTCGCTGCGCCACACCGCGCACTTCACCGCGCCCCGCGCCGCGCTCAGCACGCAGCCGTGGTTCCTCCCCGTCGCGCTCGCGCCGCTGCTGGTGACGCTGCTGGTCGGCGGCTTCGTCTTCGTGCGCGGGCGCCTCGGCCCCGAGAGCGCCGAGTCGCTCAAGAAGAAGCAGGCGCGCGCGGCCCGCAAGCGGCTCGCGGCGGCCGAGAAGCTCCTCCAGCACGGCTCGGTCGGCGACTTCTACGCCGAGGTCGAGCGCGCGCTGGTCAGCTTCATGAGCGCGAAGCTGGGCACGCCGGTGACGGGCCTCCAACGCGCCGAGCTGGTGACGAAGCTGACCGAGGCGGGCGTCGCCGAGGCCGAGCGGCAGCGCATCGTGCAGGTGCTCGAGACGTGCGACCTCGGCCGCTACGCGCCGGGCATGGGCGACGTCGCCGCCCGCAGGCGCGCGCTCGACGACGCGGCGGCGGCGATGGAGGGCTGGTCATGATCACCTCGCTCCTGCTCGCGCTCGCGCTCGGGCAATACACGCCCCAGGAGGCGCAGGCGCTCTTCGTCGAGGGGAACGACGCCTACTACTCCGGGGACCTCGCGGGCGCGAAGGAGCGCTACCAGAAGCTGCTCCAGGCCGGCCTCGGGGGCCCCGACGTGCTCTTCAACCTCGGCACGACGCACCTCGCGGCCAACGAGCTCGGCCCGGCGGTGCTGTACCTCGAGCGCGCGGCGCGGCTGTCCGACGACGACGACATCGCGGCGAACCTCACCCTCGCCCGCGAGCGACGCGTCGATCAGGTGGTCGGCGCGGAGGCGCTCAGCGCGCCCTTCACCCAGCGCCTCGCGGCGGCGACCGACGAGCGCCTCGTGGCGATCGTCTTCCTGGCGACCTGGTGGCTGGGGTTCGCGCTGCTGTGGCTCACCTGGCGGCGGGAGCCCGGCGCGCGCGTGGTGCTCGGGCTGGTGAGCGCCGCCCTGCTGCTCGTCGGCACCGCCTCGGGCCTCACGCTCGTCAACGCGGCGCACGTCGCGGCCACCGTCGAAGAGGCGATCGTCATGCCGGAGTCGGCGAAGGTGCGCGAGTTCCCCGGCGACGCGGCGAAGGTGTCGTTCGAGGTGCACGCCGGCCTCAAGGTCCGCATCATGGAGACCTCCGGCAGGTTCGCGCGCATCCGGCTCCCCAACGCGCTCGAAGGCTGGACCGAGAAGGAAGGCCTGGTGTCGTTGTGAGCGACGCGATGATCGAAGTGGCGAACGTGGTGAAGGTCTACCGGCGAGGGAAGAACGAGGTGCGCGCGCTCGACGGGGTCAGCTTCGACGTGCCCCGCGGGCAGTTCGTCTCGGTGATGGGCAGCTCGGGCTCGGGCAAGAGCACGATGCTCAACCTGCTCGGCGCGCTCGACGTGCCGACCTCCGGCGCGCTGAAGATCGACGGCCGGGAGATCAGCAAGCTCCCCGACGACGAGCTGTCGGCCTTCCGTCGGGATCGCCTGGGGTTCATCTTTCAGTTCTTCAATCTGTTGCCGACGCTCAACGCGCTCGAGAACGTGATCCTCCCCGAGCTGCTCGCCGGCAAGCCCCGCGAGGAGCTCGAGCCGAAGGCGCGCGCGCTCCTCGAGCAGTTCGGGCTCAAGGGCCGCGAGACGCACCGCCCCGACGAGCTGTCCGGCGGGCAGATGCAGCGCGTGGCCATCGCCCGGGCGCTGCTCTCGGAGCCGGCGCTGCTGCTGGCCGACGAGCCCACCGGCAACCTCGACTCGAAGACGGGCGCCGAGGTGCTGCGGCTCATCCGCGAGGCGACGCGCGAGCGGAAATTGACCGTGGTCATGGTGACCCACGACCCGAAGGCGGCGGCGATCGGCGATCGCATCGTGCAGCTCGCCGACGGGAGGGTCCTCGGTGACGACGCGACCGGGGAGGCCGGTTCTTTGCCTTCTGCTCACTGATTCCGGTATGTGCGTTCGCAGTGGGGGGGTTCTTCAGCAGGGAACCCACGGTGGTACGCATCAGCCCAGACGTTGGCCGGAACCGGCTCCTCATTCAGCTCGCAGGCAGCCCCACCGCGGAGATGTGTGTCGACGCGATGAAGGAGCTCCACGACTCGCTCGCGCGCCTGCGCCCGCCGGTCGACGTGCTGTCCGACATCCGTGAGCTGGAAGGGCTGAACGACGCGCTGCTCGATCACTTCCGCCAGGCTGGCGAGGTCCTCGGGCGCTTCGGGGTGCGGAAGGTGGTGCGCGTCGTCGGGAAGAGCGCCCGGGCAGCGGTGCACATGCAGCGGCTCTCGCGCCAGCTGAAGAACCACAACGCCCACCTCGCCTTCTCGTTGCAGGAGGCAGAGCAGGTTTTCGGAAAGAGCTGAGACGCCCGGAGGTGGGGCCGTTATCGTGCGCGCCGCTCATGTGGCCGCTCGTCCGCCTCGTCTCGCTTCGCCACGTCTTCGACGCCCCGCTCCGCTCGCTCCTCACGCTGATCGGCGTCGCGGTCGGCGTGGCGACGCTGGTGGGCATCACGGCCATCAACCGCTCGGTGATGGACGCCTTCCGCTCGACCATCGACACCGTCGCCGGCAAGGCCGACCTCACCGTGGCCGCCGAGACGTCGGGCTTCCCCGAGGAGCTCCTCGAGACGGTGCGCGGCGTCCCGGGCGTGGTGCACGCGTCGGGAGGGCTCTCGGTCGTCGCCCCGGTGAAGGACTCGCCGGGCGAGAGCATGTACGTGATGGGCGTCGACCTGCTCGATGACGGCTACTTCCGCACCTACGAGGGCGCGGACACCGACGTGGGCAAGCTGGCCGACGATCTCGAGTTCCTCAACTCGACCGACCGGCTGCTGGTCAGCGAGCGCTTCGCGCGCGAGCGTGGCCTGAAGACCGGCGACGCGATCGAGCTGGTGACGCCCGACGGCGCGAAGCCCTTCATCATCCACGGCCTGCTCAAGGAGACCGGCCCCCTCAAGGCCTTCGGCGGCGCGGTGGCGGTGATGTTCTTCGGCAGCCTCCAGGAGGCCTTCGCGAAGGGCCGCACGCTCACCCGCATCGACGTGGCCATCGACCCGAAGGTGGGGCTCGAGGCGATGAAGGACCGGCTGCAGAAAGTGGTGGGCTCGAGCATCGAGGTCGAGTCGCCCGATCGCCGCGGCCAGGCGGTGCAGACCATGGTGCGCAGCTTCCAGCTCGGGCTCAACCTCGGCTCCGGCGTGGCGCTGCTGGTCGGCGTGTTCCTCGTCTACAACACGGTGTCGATCAGCGTGGTGCAGCGCCGGCGGGAGATCGGCACGCTCCGCGCGCTGGGGGCGACGCGGCGGCGCATCCGCGCGCTGTTCGCCTTCGAGGCGGGCATGTTCGGGCTCCTCGGGAGCCTGCTCGGCCTGCCGCTGGGCATCCTCGTCGGGAAGCTCGCCATCGGCACCGTCTCGAGCAGCATCTCGGAGCTGTACGTCAAGGTGAACACGAAGGACGTCCACCTCGGGCCGACGGAGATCCTCCTCGGGCTCTCGCTCGGCGTGCTGGGGAGCATCTTCGCGGCCTCGCGCCCGGCGTGGATCGCCTCGGCCGTGCAGCCGGTCGAGGCGCTGCGCAAGGACGCGGCCATCGGCGCCGGCGCGGTGGCGGTGAAGTCATGGCCGACGTGGCTCGGGCTGGGCCTGCTCGCCATCGCCTGGCCGACGACGCAGATCCCGCCTCCGGCGGAGAACCTGCCGGTCGGCGGCTACGTGGCGATCTTCTTCATCCTCATGGGGGTGACGCTGCTCTCGCCGCTGGTGCTGCGCTCGCTCAACGTGCCCTTCCAGCGCCCGGGCCAGCTGCTGTTCGGGATCGCCGGCCGCCTCGCCGCGGACAACTTCGCGCGCGCCCCGGTGCGCACCTCGGTGCCGGTCTCGGCGATGAGCATCGGCGTGGCGATGGCCGTGACGCTCTCGGGCTTCATCGGCAGCTTCCAGGCGAGCGCCGATCGGTGGATCGAGCAGGCGATCCCCGCCGATCTCTTCGTCACCTCGTCGGCCAAGCTCGCGGGCGTGCAGAACCAGCCGATGAAGGCCGACGTCGGCGAGCAGCTGGCGAGCATCCCCAACCTCGACGCGATCGACCCGGTGCGGATCATGCCGCACGAGGTGCTGGGGCTGCGCATCTACCTCATCTCGCTCTCGTCGGAGATCTACCGCAGCCGCGGCAACCCGCTCGTCCTCGAGGGGAAGCTGCCCGATCTCGCCGAGCAGCAGCAGGGGGTGGTGGTGATCAGCGAGAACTTCGCGCGCCGCCGCGACCTCAAGGTGGGCAGCACCTTCCCCGTGAAGTCACCGACCGGCGAGCTCACCTACAAGGTCGGCGCGGTGATCATCGACTACACGTCGGATCAGGGCTCGGTGCTCCTCGATCGGCAGGTGTTCGTGAAGCAGTTCCTCACCGATCAGGTCGACACCTTCCACCTCTACCTGAAGGATCGCAGCCAGCTCGAGCAGACGCGCGCCGCCATCACCGCGAAGCTGGGGCACCAGTTCGACCTCTACGTGCTCTCGAACGCCGAGCTCCGCCAGGAGGCCAAGAAGCTCGTCGGCGGCGCCTTCAGCATCACCTACGCGATGGAGGTGGTGGCGGTGGCCCTCGCGCTGCTGGGCATCGTCAACACGCTCCTCGCCGCGGTGCTCGATCGCACCCGGGAGATCGGCCTGCTGCGCGCGGTCGGCGCCGATCGTCACCACATCCTCAAGCTCTTCGCGGGCGAGGCCTTCTTCATCGGCCTCACCGGGAGCCTGTTCGGCGTCGTCACAGGTGGGGTGGTGGGCTACATCGTGACGAAGATCGTCGGGGTGCAGGCCACGGGCTGGAACTTCCCCTTCAGCTACCCGTTCGCCACCGCGCTCCAGATGATCGCCGCGGCCACGCTGTCGGCGATCGTCGCCGGCCTCTACCCCGCCCGCCGCGCCGCCCAGCTCGACGTGGTCGAAGCCCTCGCCTACGAGTAGTCTGCGCCCGAGATGGCCGGCCCGTTTCGCATTCTGGTGGTGGAGGACGAGCCGGTGATCCGCGAGCTGGTGCGGAGCCTCCTGACGGAGTCGGAGTGCGAGGTCGAGACCGCGCCGCACGCCGCCGATGGACTCAAGCTGGCGAAGACGCAGACGTTCGATCTGATCCTCCTCGACATCGTGCTGCCGCCCACCGGGAGCATCCAGCTCGACGGCATCGCGGTGTGCCGCATGCTCCGCGCCGATCCGCGGCTGCGGCAGACGGCGATCTACATGCTCACCGCGAAGGCCAAGAAGAGCGACGTCGAGGCGGCGATGAACGCCGGGGCCAACGGGTACATCCACAAGCCGTTCCGCGGGGCCGAGCTGCTCGATCTCGTGCAGCAGCTCAAGGCGCGCGTCGCGGCGGGCTGATCACGGCAGGCGCGGGTGGAGGAAGCGCGCCAGCGCGAACATGTCGTCCCAGTCGAGCTGATCGAACTCCAGGGCGAGCTCCTCTTCGCCGCGGCGGCGCACCGTGGCCTGAGTGACGACCTCGCGATCGCCCGGCAGCGGGATGCAGAGCGTGAGGCGCTCGTCGGCCGAGGCGAAGTCGCCCACCAGCTTGAGGCCGGCCATCGAGAGATCGGTCGCCTTGGCGAGGACCGCGCGGCCCCCGGTGAAGAGCTTGACCATGAAGCCAGCCTCGACGCGGGGGTGAAACCGGGTGGGGAGCAGCGACTGCGCAGTGACGGAGATCATCGACGGGCCTCTTTCGTGGGAATCGCTACAGGGCGCAACCAGTGTCGATCACGCTGTTGCGCCCGCAACTTTTCGGTCGGTGCGCTACGACTGATGGCGTGACGAAGCCGCGCATCGGTCTGGTCTGCTCGGGTGGCGGCGCGCGCGGGGCGTACGAGGCCGGCGTGATCCGCTACCTGCGCGAGGAGCTGCCCCCCGCGGTCCGCAAGCACGTGCGCTTCGACGTGCTGTCGGGCACCTCGGTCGGCGCGTCGACCAGCTGCTTCCTCGCGGCCACGATGCACACGCCCGACGAGCAGGGCCGCGCCCTCGAGCGCCTGTGGACCGGCCTCACGCTCGAGAAGGTCTTCCGCGTCGAGGGCGAGTCGCTGTACTCGGTGAGCCGGAAGATCTGGCGCGCGACGAGGGCCAACGAGCGGCCCGAGGGCTGGCGCCTGTACGATCTCTTCCACCCCGAACCCATCGAGCACGTCGTCCGCCACCTCATCGACTGGCCGCGCATCGCCGCCAACCTTGCGCGTGGGCTCTGCTCGGCGGTTTCGGTCTCGGCGACCCGCATCCGCGACGGGAAGACGGTGATCTTCATCCAGCGGCGCGAGCCCGGCCTGCCCCGCTGGAGCCGCGACCCGTACCAGCAGCCGGTGGAGGTGGTGCTCGGGCCGGAGCACGTGCTGGCGAGCGCGGCGATCCCGCTCCTCTTCCGCTCGGCGCGCGTGGGCGACGAGTACTACTGCGACGGCTTCGTCCGCCAGAACACGCCGCTCTCGCCCGCGCTGCGCCTGGGGGCCGATCGGGTGCTCATCCTCTCGCTCAGGCACCGGCCCAAGTCCGACGCCAACCCGCCGAAGCTCACCGCCATGCCGACCACGCCGCAGATCATCGGCAAGGTGCTCAACGCGCTGATGGTCGATCGCACCGAGTACGATCTCGATCGGCTCCGCCGCCTCAACGAGATGCTCGAGAGCGGCCGGCACGCCTACGGCGAGGACTTCATCGCGCGCATGAACCAGACGCTCGAGGAGATCCGCGGCCAGCCGTACCGCGTGGTGAAGGATCTCGTGGTGCGCCCCAGCCGCGATCTCGCCGAGCTCGCGCGCCCGCACCTCGAGAAGCGGGCGAAGGAAGAGGCAGATCACGCGCTGCCCACGCGGCTGCTCCACCGCATCTCGGGCTCGAACCTCTTCACCCAGGCCGAGCTCGGCAGCTACCTCCTCTTCGACGCGCCCTACGCGAAGGACCTCATCTCGCTCGCGATGGAAGACGCCCACGCCCGCCGCGACGCGCTGATCGAGTTCTTCGATCCCCACGCGAAATGAACTCCGGTCCGCTTCGCGAGACGCGCGCACTTTCACAACCCATCGAATTCACGTCAGAAACCGGCCGGCACGGGGGCTGAACAAGGCGTCGTCACCACTCGCTGTTCGGAGACGCCACCATGGATTCCCCCAACCGGATCTCGCTGACCCCCACCGTCGCGCGGCAGACGCCGAAGAACGAGTTCGGCAACGTGCTCAAGAACACGCTGCAGTCGGGCGCGGCGGCGGCGGGCTCGCTCCTCGGCCAGCTCCCCGGCGGCGGCATCATCAGCACCGCGGTGAGCAACGTCACCGCGCTCGCGAGCTCGGGCGGCACGGCGCAGGCGCAGATGGCGGCCAGCGGCGTCAGCACCGTCGGCGGTGGAAACCTGGCGACGGGCAGCGGCGGCATCGGCGGCGGGGCCACGGGCGTGGCGCTCGCGACCTCGGGCGGAGACAACTTCGGCGGGATGATCAGCCAGATGCGGGCGGAGGCCGACCGCTCGATGCTGATGCAGATGCAGATGCAGCAGGAGAGCCGTGAGTACAACACGGTCTCCAACGTGCTGAAGGTGCGGCACGACTCGGCGAAGTCGGCCATCAACAACATCCGGTGACGGCCATGGCGATCAACCCACTGGGGGGCGCCGGCCCCGCAGGCATCTCCGGCGCTGGCAGTGCACCGAAGGTCGGTGAGGGCTTCGGCAAGGTGATGAAGGCGCAGAACCAGGCGCCTTCGACGCGCACCGAGAACGCGCCGCAGCTCGTGCAGAACACGCCCACCACCGAGGCGAAGTCGGTGCAGCAGGCGCACGCGGGCAAGTGCCGCGTCGAGGGCGCGAAGACCGTCGAGCAGCCGAAGCAGGTGACGGCGGCGAAGGTGCTCGATCAGGTCAACCAGGCGCAGAACCGCATGGAACAGATCCTCAAGCTCGCGGAGTCGGGCAAGTCGTTCTCGCCCGCGGAGCTGCTGTCGCTGCAGACGCACGTGTACCGCGCCTCCCAGGAGCTCGATCTCGCCGGCAAGGTCGTCGAGAAGGCCACCGGCGGCGTGAAGCAGGTCCTCCAGACGCAGGTGTGAGCCCCGCCATGAACGCCCCACTCCGAACCACCCTCCTCACGGCGATGCTGGTGCTCTCGGCCTGCTCGTCGCAGATCCAGCACGGGCTCGACGAGCGCGACGCGAACGAGATCGTCTCGGCCCTCGTGGCCCGCGGCTTCGAGGCCCGCAAGGTGCCCGAGAAGGGCAAGAAGCCGACCTGGGCCATCGAGCTCGACGACTCGCAGGCGACCGAGGCGATGCGCGTGCTCAACGAGCTCAAGCTGCCGCGGCCGCAGCGGCTCAAGACGCAGACCCTCGCGCAGAGCGCGGGCATCATCGACACGCCGGCCGCGGAGCGCCTCCGGCAGCTCGAGGCGCAGGAGGGAGACGTCGAGGAGTCTCTCGAGACGATGGACGGCGTGGCGAGCGCAGCCGTGGAGCTGGTCGTGCCCGCGCCGCCGCGCCCCGGACAGCCCGCCTCGCCGTCGAAGGCGTCGGTGCTGGTGCGGGTGCAGCCACAGGCGCTCGAGCGGCTGCAGATGCAGCGCGCGGAGCTCCGGAGCCTGGTGGCCGGCGCCGTCGATGGGCTGAAGGCCGAAGACGTCGTGCTGGTGATCGACCCGGTCACCATTCCCGAGCTGCCGGCGAAGCCTGCCGAAGCACGCTCGATGCGGCCCCTCGTGATCGCCCTCGGCCTCGCGCTCTCGGTCGTCGCGCTGCTGCTCGTCTTCCTCTCGTGGAAGCTCCAGCGGGCCCGTCGGGCCGCGCCGACGCCGAGCCAGACGACCCCGCAGGCGACCGCGACGGCGGCCCCGCCCCAGCGGCCGGTGATCAACCCCGCGGTCCAGCGGAAGGTGGCGTGAGATGAGCATCGCGACCCGCGTCGAGCGCAAGAAGAACGACGGCCCGAAGGTGCTGGGCTTCCCGGAGCGCGTCTCGCTGTTCGTCACCGCGCTCCACAAGCAGCGCGCGACGGAGCTCTTCGAAGGGCTCGCCGCGCCGCTCGCGAAGCGCGCCAGGGCCTTCAACGAGGTGATGGGTCAGTGGGACTCGGCGCGGCGTCAGGCGCGCCTGGCCCACGAGTTCGGAGTGCGGCCCGACGCGGGCGAGCAGGTGCAGCAGCTGGTGGTCAGGACGAACGGTGAGCTCCGTGCAGCCATCGTCGCGTCGCTGCCTCCGGCGATTCGAAGGCAGTTTCCTCAGTTTCAGGGCGGCGTGGAGTCGTTCCCCATGGTGGTGAGGGCGGTGGCGGCGCGGTTGGTGAAGGAGGCGTCGCGGTAGGGGTGGTGGAGGTTGGAGTTCGGGCGAGGTGGAGGTGGTGCAGGGACGGGAACGATCAGCCCTCTTCGGCCCCCCCGCCGAAGAGGGCTGGGGCGTTTGCGGGCTTCGAGCCCCGGGAAACGGCGTCCGTCTGCCGAAACCGGTCGGGAGACGTAACCCATTGAATTAACGTGTCGTCCGGCTGGCGCGGCCCCTGAAAAGCGAGGGCCCACCATGCGAGACGAAGCCGCCACCCAGATCACCGAGACCGCCCCCTCGCCGCTGGAGCTCCGCACCACCGCGGCGACGCGCGTGAAGCTGCAGCCGCTGCAGAAGCTGACCCGCGCCCACCTGTCGGTCGACACCCGCGTCGGCGCCGTGGAGGCGATGCGCGAGGCGAACGCGCGCATCGCAGAGAAGCTCGGCGCGCAGCTCAAGACGACGCTGACGTGCAAGGCGACGCTGCAGTCGGCGACGCTCCACCCGTTCTCGCACCTCGCGGCGCGCGCCCTCTTCGTGCTGCTCGAGCTGGGTGGCGAGTCGCTCGCGGTCTTCGAGCTCGACGCGCTCGGCGTCGGCGCGCTGCTCAGCCGCATCACCGGCAACAACGAGCCTGCGGGGCTGCCCGCGCGGCTGGCGAGCATCGAGGAGGCGGCGCTGGGCTGGGTGGTGCTCTCGGCGCTCGCCGAGCTGCGCGCGGAGCCGGCGCTCGCGGCCTTCTCGCCGCGGCTCGTCTCGCTCACGCTCGATCGCGGCGAGGTGCTGCAGCAGCTGGACGCCCGCCGCCGCCACCTCGCCGTGCAGCTCGAGCTCAAGCTCGGCGAGACCAGCGCGCTCGGGCGGCTGCTGGTGCCGGCGCTGTGGCTGCAGGCGAAGTTCGACGCCCTCGCGACCGAGGCCGCGCCGCCCGCCCGCGAGGAGGTGCTCGCGGCCACGCTGCCGGCGACGTGCCTCATCGGCAGCGCGCTGCTGAACCCGACCGACGTGGCGCAGCTCGCCGTGGGCGACGTGCTCTTCGTCGGCGTCACCCAGCACGCCGAGGGGCTCGCGGGCCCCGGTCGGCTGCTCACCCCGTCCTTCGAGCTTCGCGGCGCGTTCAGCGAAGCCGGCTTCACCCTCACCCGCGCCTTCGAGCGCCCCACCCAGGAGCACCCCATGTCCCAGTCCGTCGATCCGTCCGTCCCCGTCGAGGTCGAAGTCGAGCTCACCCGCCTCCGCCTGCCGCTCCACCAGCTCGGCACGCTGCGGCCCGGCGCCGTCCTCCCGCTGCACCTCAACGCCGCGCAGCAGGTGGTGGTGCGCATCGGCGACAAGGCCGTGGCGAGGGCGGAGCTGGTGGAGATCGAGGGCGAGATCGGCGCGCGCATCGTCGCGATGCTCTGAGGCCCGCCATGACGCTCACTCCCCGTCACAAGCTGTTCGCCGCGGTGGGCCTGGCGCTGTGCGTGCCGCTGCTGGCGGCCCTGCAGGGCGCCTCGCCGGCGACCGTCGCCCGCGTGCTCCTCGCGCTCGCGTCGCTCGGTGGCATCGGCTTCTGGTTCGTTCGCGCGCGCGACGGGCTGTCGCTCGGCTCGAAGTTCAAGTCGGCGCCGCGCCTCAACGTCGTACAGCGCGTCGGGCTCTCGGCGCGCACCGGGCTCGCGCTCGTCGAGGTCGACGGCAAGCCCTACCTGGTGGTGCACGGTGACGGCTTTGCGCGCATCCGCCCCGCGCGCCGACCGACCCGCGTCGCGCCCCGCTCCGCTCCGCAGCCGCTCGCGCCCACCGGCGAGCAGCCCTCAATCCTCTCCTGAACTCCACGAAGGCCCCGTCATGACCCCGCTCCTCCTCGCCGTCGCGAAGACCGATCTCTCGAACGACGGCTTCGCCAGCAACCAGCTCCAGATGATGGGGCTCCTCGCCGTGATGGCCCTCGTGCCGTTCGCCATCATGATGCTCACCAGCTTCTCGAAGATCGTCGTGGTGCTGTCGATCGTCCGCTCGGCGCTCGGCACGCAGCAGGCGCCGCCCACGATGGTGCTCACCGGGCTGGCCGCGGTGCTCTCGGCGACCGTGATGGCGCCGACCTTCGAGCAGATGTGGGCCACCGGGCGCGCCGGGTGGGTCGAGGGAGCCGACGCCACGTCGATGATGAGCCAGGGCGCGGCCGTGCTGCAGCCGCTGCGCGACTTCCTGGTCAAGCACGGCAGCGCCGACGAGCGGGCCCGCTTCGTCGACATGGCGCGCGAGCTGCGCGGCGAGACCGACGCCGAGCAGAGCGCGGTGGGCGAGATGGATCTCTCGATCGTCGTGCCCGCCTTCGTCATCACCGAGCTCAAGGAGGCGTTCATCATCGGCTTCCTGATCTTCCTCCCCTTCCTCGTGCTCGACATGCTGATCGCCAACGTGCTGCTCGCGCTCGGCATGCAGACCCTCAGCCCGAGCCAGGTGAGCCTGCCGTTCAAGATCCTCCTCTTCGTCGCGGTGGACGGCTGGGCGCTGCTCTCGCGCGGCCTGATCCTCGGGTACCGGTGACGCCATGGACACCTCGCTCCTCCTCGGACTCGCCCGCGAAGCGCTGCTGCTGATGGTGCTCGCCTCGCTCCCGCCGATCGGCGCCTCGCTCCTCGTCGGCTTCCTCATGAGCCTCGTGCAGGCCACCACCCAGCTCCAGGAGTCGACGCTCTCGGTGGTGCCCAAGCTCTGCGCGGCGGTGCTGGCGCTGGTCATCGCCGGCCCGTGGATCGGCTCGCAGCTCACGCGGTTCCTCACGCAGCTCATGCTGACGCTGCCCTCGGTGTCGTCGTGAACGCGGCCGCGCTCGCCCAGAGCATCGACCTCCTGCAGCCGCACGTCCTCGCGGTGGCCCTGGTGAGCGCGCGGCTGGTGCCGGTCGCGTTCCTCTGCCCGCTCTTCGGGGGAACGCACGCGCCGACGCACGTGAAGCTGGGCATCGTGCTCGCGCTCTCGCTCTTCCTCCACCTCGGCGGGGGCGTGAGCGCGCCGGCGGTGGCCTCGACCTTCGAGCTGGTGGGCCTCATGACGCAGGAGGTGGTGTTCGGCACCTCGCTGGGCCTCATCGCCGCGCTGCCCTTCGACGTGGCGCGCATGGGCGGCCGCTTCATCGATCTCTTCCGCGGCTCTTCCGCGGAGGCGGCGTTGCCGATGGCCGGCACGAAGGAGGCCGCGAGCGGTGACGCGCTCTACCACCTACTCCTCGCGCTCGGGTCGGCCGGCGCGGTGTGGCCGGCGATGATCACCGCGCTCAGCCGCAGCTACGGCCTGGTCGCGCCCGGCG
>JBMORD010000173.1:0-98489 GCA_049322495.1 Myxococcota bacterium
TGGCGCTCTTCACGCGCTGGGTGCTCGAGCGTCGCGTCGCCGCCCTCCGCGACGCGCGGACCTTCTTCGTGCTGGTGAGCCGACGGCGGCTCCAGGCGCGGCTGCTGGCCGAGGGGCGGGCGCTCGCCGACTCGGTCGACGCGCTGGTCGCCGAGCTCGGCCCGCGGGTCACCTGAGGCGCTCCGAAAGCACGAAGGCCCGGGCAGCGACGCCGCCCGGGCCTCCGCTTCAGCGTCGTGGCTGAAGGCTCAGAAGTTCTGCGCGCACGACGTGTACGCCGTGGTCGTGCAGCAGAAGCCGGTCGCGGCGTTGCAGTACGGCACGCTGCCGCCGCAGTCGGTGTTCGAGGTGCAGCTCGGCCAGAGCACGTTGCCGGTGCCGTTGTTGTTGCCGAAGCACGAGTAGCCGGTGCGGCCGCCGGGGTTGATCTGGCCGACGGTGGTGCACGAGCCGACGCAGTTGTACGTCGTGCCGCCGTCGGCGAGGGGGAAGACGGCCATCGAGCGCCCGCCCGACTGACACCACGCCCCGCTCGTCTCGAGGATCGAGGTGATCATGCAGTAGCCGTTGGGGAAGCCATCGGCCGCCGTCACGCACCACGAGAGGACCGGGTCGGGCGGAGAGCCGCACTGCGAGTCGGTGGTGCAGGGCTGGCCGGCCTTCGACGGGAGACCGCCGCCGGTGAAGGTCGCCGAGGCGAGCGACAGGAAGCAGCCGCGCGCCGAGCTGGTGCCCGTCAGCGGCTCGACGGGGATGCACTGGAAGCCCGCCGTGCAGTTCGAGGTGGTCTGGCAGCTCGGGGTGCAGAAGCGGTCGACCTCGTTGAACATGTACGGGTACGAGCTGACGCCGCCCGCGCAGACCGCGGAGCCGGGGCAGGTGCCCGTGCAGGGCAGCGTGCAGAAGCCGCTCGCGTACGGGGTGGGGGCGTTGCCCGAGAAGGGCGCCGTCTGGAGCTTGCAGAACGCGCCCGCGCCGAGGCTCGAGCACTGGCTGGTGGTGGTGCAGGGCGAGCCGACCGTCACGGTCGTGCCGCCGCCGCCGCCCGTGGCGCCGCCACCGCCGCCCGTGGTGCCGCCGCCGCCGCCCGTGGTGCCGCCACCACCGCCGGTGCCGCCGCTGCAGGTGTAGTTCACGCAGTGCGCGCCGCCGCTGCAGGTGGCGCACTGCACGCCGCCCTGGCCGCACAGCGTGTCGTTGCCCGAGTTCGCCTTGATGATGCAGCTGCCGTTGAAGTAGCAGCCGTCGCACGTGCCGCCGCCGCCGCCGCCGGTGGTGCCGCCGCCACCGCCCGTCGTCCCGCCGCCGCCGCCGGTCGTTCCACCGCCACCGCCGGTCATGCCGCCGCCGCCGCCGGTCATGCCGCCGCCACCGCCCGTCGAGCCGCCACCGCCGCCCGTCGTCCCGCCGCCACCGCCGGTGTTGCCGCTGCCGCCGCCGATGTTCGAGCCGAGCATGCAGGTGCCGAGGTTGCACGACTGGCCGAGCAAGCACGCCGTGCACGTGTTGCCGAGCTGTCCGCAGGCGCCGTTGCTCCGCCCGTCCTGACACTGGCCCTTGTCGTCACAGCATCCCGTCGGACAGGAAGACGGCGTGCACTTCGAACCGCCACACGACGGCGCGATCGCCATCACGAGACCGAGCGTGAACCCGGCGAGAAGGTGCTTCAGGTTGTTCATGGTGTTCCTCGAGGACTGCCCTCGCCGGCCTCGGGAGGACAGGGTGCGGCTGTCGTAGCTGAATCGCCCGTCGCCCGCCAATCGCCCGACGCGCAGCCCCCTACGTGAAGTTGTCGGCCGCATTCAAGGCCGACGGTCGATTCCCGCGGCTAGAGTGCCGGGCGAGATGGAACAGCCAGCCGTCGAGGCGCGCGGTCTGAAGAAGGCGTTCGGTGCCTTCACCGCGGTCGCCGGGCTCGACATGACGATTCCGCGCGGGGCCTTCTACGCCTTCCTCGGCCCCAACGGCGCGGGCAAGAGCACGAGCATCGCCCTGATGACGGGCACCTACGCGGCTGATGGCGGCACCCTGCGGATCCTCGGGCGCGACGCGCTGGCTGCGCCGCTCGAGGTGAAGAGCCACCTGGGGGTGGTGCCGGAGGAGCTCTCGCTCTTCGAGCGGCTCACCGGGCGGCAATACCTCGTCTTCAGCGGGCGCATGCACGGGCTGTCGGGTGACGAGGCGGCGGCCAGGGCCGAGGAGCTGCTGGCGCTCACCGAGCTGGCGATGAAGGGCGACAACCTCGTCGCGGAATACTCCAAGGGCATGCGGCGGCGCCTGGCGATCGCCGCGGCGCTGATCCACGCGCCGGAGCTGGTGCTGCTCGACGAGCCCTTCGAGGGCATCGACGTGCTCGCGGCGGGCGTCATTCGCGAGCTGCTCTCGGAGCTGTCGCGCCGCGGCGTCACCTTGCTGCTCACCACGCACGTGCTGGAGATCGCCGAGCGGCTCGCGACGCACGCGGGGGTCATCCGCGCGGGGCGGCTGGTCGACGAGGGCCCGGTCGCCGAGCTCACCGCGCGACACGGCTGCGACTCGCTCGAGCAGGTCTTCGAGAAGCTGATCGGCGTGCCCGCCGCGCGTGACGCGAAGCTGAGCTTCTACCCGGCGAGCGCGCGATGACGCTGCGGCGGCCCGGGTTCGTCACCCACCTGCTGTTGCTGTGGCGGCTGCGGCTCACCATCGCCTTGAACCGCGGCGCGCCTTCGCGGTGGTGGCTCTCGGTGCTCGCCTTCCTCTTCTCGAGCGCTCCCGCCGTGGCGCTGGCGGTTGCGTTCAACGGAGTGGTGCGCGTCTCGAATCAGCTCGAGCTGGTGATCTGGCCCGACTTCATCCTGCGGCTGCTGTCGTTCGTCACCACCGCGGTGTGGGTCACCTGGCCGGTGCTCTCGGCGGGCGTCGACGATCACTCGGAGCTGTCGCGCTACGCGGCGTACCCCATCTCGTCGCTGCGGCTGATGCTCGCCTCGACCCTCGCCACGCTCTTCGAGCCGCGCTCGCTGGTCTTCTATGGCCCGCTGGTCGGCGCGACGCTGGGCTACTTCTCGATCCGCGAGGTGGCGCACCCCGGCCTGATCGTCGTGGGCTTCGCGGCGTACGTGATGTTCAACGCGGCGCTCTCGCGGGTCGGGCTCCACGTGGTGCTCAACGTGCTCCGGCAGCAGCGCAGCGCGGAGCTCATCGGCGGCGGCTTCTTCGTCACGCTGGTGGTGGCCTCCTTCATTCCGCCGGTCGACACGGCGTGGCTCACGCAGCTCGGGCAGGCGGGGGTGCAGGCGGTACCTGAGACGATCGTCGAGGACGCGACCCTCGCGCTGGGCCGCTTCCCGACCGGGTTCTTCGCCCATGCGCTGATGATGGCCGCCACCGGCAACGGGGTGCGCGCGCTGGCCGACGTGCTGGCGACGGTGGAGCTCACCATCATCGCGATGGTGGTCGCGTGGGGGCTGCTCATCGACTTCCATCGGCAGCCGGGGCGTGCTCCGCCGGTGACGGGCGCCGAGCGCGCGGCGAACCCGTTCGTCATGCCGAAGACGCTCTTCGGGACCCTGGTGGTGCGTGAGGCGGTCGATCTCTGGCACAACCCACGCGCGCGCCTGCTGGTCGCGGTGCCCTTCGTGCTCGGCATCCTCTTCAAGCTGCTGTCCGGCCGCGCGCTCTTCGTCTACCTGCTCGGCGCGACCGCCGACGCGTGGCTGCTCGGCGGGCTGTGCGTCTACGGCGCGATCGTCCTCGGCTCGACGTTCTCGCAGAACGCCTTCGCCTACGACGGCCACGGCTTCTCGGTCTTCCTCTCGGCGCCGATTCCGCTCGGCCTCGTGCTGCGCGCGAAGAACGTGGTCCACGCCATCGCCGCGGCGGGCCTCGCGGTGCTGGTGGCGATCTTCTACCGCGCGTATTTCGGTCACGGCTCGTGGCTCGACGTCGCGCTGGCGCTGGCCTCGGTGGCGACGCTGATCCCCACCGTGCTCACGGTGGGCAACGCCCTCTCGCTGTACTTCCCGGTGAAGTTCCACGCGAACCTCAAGCGGCGCGACAAGCTGCCCTTCATCGCCTCGATGATCGGCATCGGCGCCGCGGGCCTGGGCACGTGGCCGCTCGCCGCGGCGCTCCGGCGCTGCGGGACCGACGGCCCCTCGCTCGGCGCGCTCGGCTTCGTGACGGCGGCTTCGGCGATCGCCTGGGGCGTCTACGCCCTGACGCTCCCCGTCGCGGAGCGGAGGCTGGTGGCGCGCCGCGAGTTCATCCTCCGCGCCGTGACGCGGGAGTGAGCGGGCCGGCCCATTCGGGCGCCACCTTCCACAGCGGGCGTGCGCGGAGCTCCTCGAGCGAGGCCGTCGGTGCCGTCGCCAGCCAGTCGACGTCCAGCCGCAGCGCGTCCCACGCGGCCACGCACGAGCGGGTCACCACGTCTTCTCCGCGCGGCGCCGTGAGCCGCCCGGCGTGCGCGAGCACCGCGGGGATGGACGCGGTGAGCTTCGCCACGCCGATCACGCCCCTGGTGAAGGCCGGCCCGTCGAGCTCGAGCGTGAGCAGCGCCTCGCGCGCCGCGCTGGTCGCGGAGTGGAGACAGCGCGCCGACGGCTCGTCGGACTCCGCGTCGTGGGCGGACACGCCGCGCGCGTTGAGCTCGCGCGCGAGCGACGGTGACGGGCGATCGGCGAGCACGTGCGCGAGGGCGGCAGCGAAGGCGTCGGTCGCGCCCGCCGGTACCCACCGCTCGGCGCGGAGCGCGCAGCGCACCATGAACCGGAGCTTCCCCGCTCGCGTCAGCGGCTTGAGCTCCGAGGGCTTGAGGGCCCACTGCTCGAGCGACATGGCGGCATCGTCGCCGATGTGAAATCACCGCGCCTCTCGCGCGTAGGACGAGGTGACGATGCGCTTCCTGCTCAACCTGCTGTGGGCCGTGTTCGGTGGCGGCGTGGTGCTCGCGCTCGAGTACGCGCTGGCCGGTCTCGTGTGCTGCCTGACGATCGTCGGCATCCCCTTCGGGATGCAGTGCTTCAAGCTCGCGGGCCTCGCGCTGTTCCCCTTCGGGAAGGACTACGACGACGGCGGGCGCGTCGGCGCGGGGAGCGTGTTCCTCAACGTGCTCTGGTTCCTCTTCGCGGGGATCTGGATCTGCATCACCCACCTCGCGGCCGCGCTGCCGCTGGCGGTGTCGATCATCGGGATCCCCTTCGCGATCCAGCACGTGAAGCTCGCGCTGCTCGCGCTGTGGCCTTTCGGCGTGCGGGTGCGCGAGCTGCCCTGAGCGGCTGCTTCTTCGGCGGAGCGCTCATCGCCTCGCGGTGGGCTTCTTCGAGCCACGGCCGCAGCGCGTCGACGTCGTCGGCCATCGCCTCGGGCATCACCACCCAGCCGCGCATCGTTCGCCCCACGCCCATCGGGTCGAAGATGTCCGCGCCATCGAGCGCCTCCGCGCGGGCGAAGCGCGTCGCGTCGGGAAAGCGGAGGCAGATCCGCCCGTCCCACACCAGCGCGTAGATCGTCGCGTTGGCGAAGAAGGCGTCGCTGCCGAACATCCGTCGCTCGGTGACCTCCGGCAGCTCCGCCGAGAGCTCCGCGACGAGCTCCTTGAGGTGCGCGCCCAGCGAGCTCACGGCGAGACGCGCCACGCGTTGAGGAGCTTCACGCGCACGTCGGGCGGTTCCCAGGTGAAGGCCCAGCGCGTGCGCCACATCGTGGTGCCCAGCAGCTTGTCGTCGGAGTCGGGCAGGGCGCGCGCCACCTTGCGGCTGAAGTGGATCACCGACTCGTCGAAGCGCGGATCGCCAGACTTCTCGATGATCGACACGTCGGCCAGCGCGCCGCTGGCGTCGGTGGTGACCTCGAGCACGGTGCGCAGCCGCGCGCGCGTGGCGCGCTCCTTGATGCTCTCGGTCTGCGCCATCATCGCCAGCGCGCTCTCGCGGAAGCGCTGATCTTCGACGTTGGGCAGCATCACCGACTGGCTCTGCACGCTGCGGCCGAGCGGGCTGTCGGCCACCTTCTTCTGCGCCTCGGGCGAAGGGGCGCCGTTGAAGAGCACTCCGGCCACGTCGCCCAGCAGCTGCTTGCCGCTCATCGGCGTGACGTCGATCTTCGCCTTCGGGAGCGCGCCGCGCATCGCCGCCTCGTAGCGCTTGAAGTGCGTGGGCACGTTGCCGACCTCCACCGCAGCGAGGCCCACCTCCTGCTGGAGATCGGCGTTCAACTTCCGCGTCAGCACCTCGCCCGTGTACTCGTTGAGCGACGCCTGATCGGGCGCCTCGCCGGGCCCGTTGCGGATCGTCGTGCCGCGCGGCCCTTCGTCCAGCTCGCGGCTCCCCAGGCGCATCGCGAAGCCCGCACTCGGCGTCAGCGAGGGGCGCGCGGCGACGGGGAGATCGCCCGTGGTGCCGGCGGTCGCGTCTCCGCTCGTCGGCGTGCCGGAGCCCTCGACGCCCGCCGCGCCGCCCGTCGACGGGGCCGTCACGATCGCCTTGTTCGCCGGGGGCTGCTTCTTCGCGGGCTTCACCGGGCGCTGCTCGGCGGCGGGCGTCGGAGGCGCCTCGGGCTCAGAGACGGTGGTGATGATCTCCAGCTCGAGCGGCCGATGGGAAGCGGAGGGCGCCGGCCCGGGGGCGGTGGCGACGAGGGTGAGGACGAGGGCGTGCACGCCGAGCGAGACGCCGACGAGCGTCATCAACCGTCGCTGGGCGTCGTCCTTCCTCACGTCTCTGCACATAACACGGTCGAAGAACCGCAGTAGAAGACCCCTCCGAATGCTCCCCTTCCAGTCACCGCTGGCGCCGATGCTCGCCGAGGCGCAGGACGAGATCCCCGTCGGTGAAGGCTGGCTGTACGAGCCGAAGTGGGACGGATTTCGCGCGATCGTCTTCCGCGAGGGCGAGCGGCTCCACCTCTGCAGTCGCAACGGGCAGCCGCTCGAGCGCTACTTCCCCGAGGTGCTCGCCGGGCTGGCGAAGGCCCTCCCGCCGGAGATCGTGGTCGACGGAGAGATCATCCTCCCCGGGCCGAAGGGGCTCGACTTCGACGCGCTGTCGAACCGCATCCACCCCGCGCCGTCGCGCATCAACCGGCTGTCGGCCGAGACCCCCGCGGGCTTCGTGGCCTTCGATTGTCTCGCGGTCGGGAGCACCGATCTCCGCCCGCTGGCCAACGCCGTGCGCCGGCAGAAGCTGCTCGAGCACTTTCAGGGCCACGGGGCGTTCTTCGTCACGCCCCAGACCATGGACGCAGCCGAGGCGAAGCGGTGGTTCCACGAGTTCGAGGGCGCGGGCTGTGACGGGGTCATCGCCCGCCGCGAGGGCCTCGACTACCAGCCGGGCAAGCGGGTGATGGTCAAGGTGAAGCACGGCCGCACCGTCGACTGCGTGGTGGGCGGCTACCGCGAGGGCAAGACGCCGGGCACGGTGGGCTCGCTGCTCCTCGGGCTGTACGACGAGCAGGGCGTGCTCCAGCACGTCGGCCACACGAGCTCCTTCACCGCGAAGGAAAAGCGGGCGCTGCGCGAGAGGCTCGAGCCGCTGCGTGGTGGCAAGTCGTTCGGCGAAGGGCGCACGCCCGACGCGCCCAGCCGCTGGAACAAGGGCAAGGAGGCGCCCGCGTGGATCGCGGTGGAGCCGAGGCTGGTCTGTGAGGTGCGCTACGACTACCTGCAGGGCCCGCGCTTCCGGCACGCCTCGACGTTCCTGCGGTGGCGTGAAGACAAGGCGCCGAAGGACTGCCTCACGTCGCAGCTGCTGCCGCCCAACCCCTTCTCGCTGGCGAAGATCGTCGCGCTGAGCCCCGGCCGTGTCGCTCCGACCTGAAGAGCTGCTGCTGATCGCCGCGGAGGTCACGCGGGAGCTCGCCGGCGGCGTGGTGCAGAAGGTGGCCGCGCCGACCACCACCCGCGTGTACCTCGAGCTGCGCGTCCCCGGGCGCTCGGTGACGCTGCTGCTGTGCACCGACCCCGGCGTGGTGCGGCTTTCCGCGGTCGACGAGCGGCCGCAGAACCCGCCGACGCCGCCGACCTGGCAGTCGGTGCTCCGCGCCGAGCTGACGGGCGCGAAGCTCGCCGACGCGGAGATGGTGCTCGCGCGACGCACGCTGCTGCTCCACTTCACGAAGGCCGGCCGGTACGTGAACCTGGTGCTCGAGGCGACCAACGAGCCGGCGATCGTGCTCTGTACGCAGCGCGCGGGCGCGGTGGGGGCCGATCTCGTGCGCGCGGTGTCCATCCCCTCGCGGCCGGGGCTGCGCATCGGTCAGCCGTGGACGCCGCTCGACGAGGTGCCGCTCAAGGCGTCGACCTCCCGGCTCGCGGGCGATCACGTGGTGCTGCGCCTGTGCCACGCCGCCGAGGCGCTGCTGGCCGCCGCCGAGCAGAAGACGTGGGTCGATTCACGCCGCGCGCCGCTGCTGGCGAAGCTGAAGAAGCTCGAGCGCACCAAGGACAAGGTGAGGGCGGAGGCCGAGCGCACCGAGCGCGCCCAGACCTTCCGCAGGGAAGGGGAGCTGCTCACGCAGAACCTCTGGCGCCTCAAGCGCGGCGAGCGCGCGGTGACGCTGCCCGAGTACCTCGAGGACGGCTCCACCCGCGAGGTGACGGTGCTGCTCGACCCGAAGCGCACGCCGCAGCAGGAGGTCGAGTACCGCTTCCACCAGTACAAGCGCATGCTCCGCGGCACGGAGCTGGCCCGCCAACGCCTCGCGACACTGGAGGCCGAGACGAAGGCGCTCCAGGACGAGCTCGCCCGGCTCTCGGAGGCGCCGCCCGCCCCGCCGCCCGTCAGCGAGCGCCGCGAGAAGCCCGCGCAGCAGGAGGCGCTGCCGCCCTACCGCGAGTACGTCGGCCACGGAGGGCAGCGCATCTGGGTCGGCCGCGGCTCGACCCACAACGACGCGCTCACCTTCCACGTCGCGCGACCCTTCCACGTCTGGTTCCACGCGCGCGGCGTGCCGGGGGCCCACGTGGTCGTCCCGCTCGAGAAGAACACCGCGCTGTCCGGCGAGGTGATGCTCGACGCCGCCCACCTCGCCGCGCACCACTCCGACGCCAGGGGCGAGCCGCGCGTCGAGGTGAGCTACACGCCGGTGAAGTTCGTCCACAAGCCGAAGGACGCCGCCCCCGGCGCCGTCACCTTCTCCCGCGAGAAGACGCTCCTGCTCCGCCTCGAACCGGCCCGCCTCCAGCGGCTTCTGGACTCGATCCGCGAGCCTTGACTCGCTGCGTCAGCTGCCCGCGTTGATCCCTGATCGACCGCTGTGTTACAGCGCGCGCCCTTTCCAGACGTGTGCCCACACACGCATGAGGTGCCGATTTGCTGGCGTCGCTCACCCAGACTGCTGTCGCTCCGCTAACGCTCGGCGTTGCGATTGCCAGACCGGCGATGCCGCGTCGGAGTGAAGCACCAGCCGTTTCGGCAATGAATTCATCGCCTTTCGTTCTCGCGGTCGTTCGCCTCGGGCAGGCACGCAAGTTGCCCCAGGGCCCGGCCCGTTCCAGGAGGTCTGCGTGAGAAGAGCACTGATGTTGTCGAGCCTGCTGGTGCCGGCGCTGGTGATGGCGCAGCAGGCGTCTGCTCCAACGCCGACCGCACCGGAATCATCCCAGCCGGCGCCTGCGACGAGCGCCGCCCCGACCACCGCCACGGCGCCCACGGCGGGCAACGCCCTCGCCAACGCGGTCCAGGCGCGTACGCCTGAAGAGCAGGCCAAGCAGTCGGGCTTTCAGTTCATCGTCGCCTTCGACAACTGGCTGGGCACGGGCACCTTCGTGGACCCCAAGACCTACGCCTATCTCGCGAGCAACCTCACGCTGGTCGCGGCGTACCAGATGCCCTTCCTCGGGAAGCGGCTCCGCCTCTCGGGCTCGCTCCGCGGGACGTACGAGTACACACTGCCCGACTCAGAGACCGGCCGGCGCTGGACCTTCTACGACGCGGCGCTCAGCGCCTCGATCCCTGCGGTCTTCAAGGACAGCCTGACGGGCATCTCGCTGACCCCCAGCCTCGGCCTCACGCTCCCGGCCTCTCCCGAGAGCATCCAGGCGGGCCTGATCACCAACCTTCGCGTCGGCGTCACGGCCCTCCGTCGCGCGGGCCCGTTCGACCTGTCGCTCACCGCCAGCGGCACGCGCTCGTTCTACGCGCGCCCGTTCTCGGCGGTCGCCAACCCGGCTGCCGCTGACCCCACGCGCGAGCCGCGCGACAAGGCCGGCAACCTGCTGATCCTCGCTCGCAATGGAGAGCCGTTTGCCGGCTGGTCGAACTGGAACCCGGCCTGGGGCGTGTCGGTCGGCGGGCAGGTCCAGTGGCGCGCGACGGGTGAGCTGATGCTCATCGTCGGCTACACGTACCTCCACACGTGGCGCGAGATGGCGACCGACACCGTCGACGAGTACACGTCCAAGGCGCTCGACAGCAATGGCAACCCCGTCGCGCACGTCGGCTACGGCCGCGGCGATCGCACCTCGACCTTCGTCGACCTCAGCTACCAGCTCAACGAGCACTACTCGCTCGACCTGGGCTTCTACACGTTCCAGTCGCCGCTGACGGGCACGGGGCAGGTTCGCTTTCCGTTCCTGTCGTTCGGCACGTGGGCTGAAAACAACATGAACTTCTTCCTCACGCTCACGGCGGCCTACTGAACCCATGACCTTTCGAAACCTGCAGCACTCACCCGGAGGCACCATGATCCGTCGCTCCCCCTCTCGCTGGCTCGTCGCCGGCCTGATGGCGTTGTTCGCCGTCGGCTGCGCGCAGAGCAACGGCGACGTCATCCGCGTTCAGCCGAACGTGGTGAAGAAGACCGACCTGCTCGACGGTCAGTGGTTCTTCCGCAACACCGTCACCTGGACGCCCTACAACACCCAGTTCACCTTCCCCGGCCAGACCGGCGCGATGGAGAAGCTGGTGTGGGAGATCCAGGAAGGCAACCTCGTCGGCTACCGCTCGTACGCCTTCACGCTCGGCGCGGAGGCGAACGTCGATCAGACGTCGAAGGTCAGCGGCACGACGGCGAAGTACTGCGACGCGAAGGGCACCTGCAAGGGTGGCCAGAAGTACTACGGCGCGCCGGTGGTGGCGTTCGCCATCAAGAGCCACTTCGACATCCAGCGCGGGTACAACCCGGCGACCGGCGAGCAGACCAACGTGATCAGCGAGAACTCGTCTGATCGCCCGTGGAGCCAGCGCGAGTACATCCGCGTCGACTGGTCGGCGAACCTCCTCAACAAGAACTCCGGCATGAGCTGGGGCACCGTGCAGAACCCGGTTGGCGGCAGCTCGACCACCAGCTGGATTCAGCCGAACGAGCCCGGCACCGACCCCTACGACTGGCCGACCTTCGAGTACGCCGATCGCGACGGCGACGGCCAGAAGGAGCTCGTCTACTTCGACGTCACCGGCCGCTACAACGCGCAGCCCGACACCATCTACTTCGAGGGCTTCGGCAACGTCCCGCTCTGCTACTTCTCGAGCTACGGCTACATGAACGACTGCTCGGCCTCGGAGATCCACATGCGGATCTCGATCGCCAAGGTCGACACCACGTGGTCGCGTGACTACGAGCCGCTGCAGTTCCCGAACGACCTCATGTCGTACTTCGGGTACTTCCGCACCGACCGCCTGAACTACGACAAGAAGTTCGGCTACAACGACTCGGCGGTCGTCCGCCTCGCCCAGCGTCACCGCGTGTGGAAGGAGTACTACACGAAGGCGAACGGCGAGGTGACCGACCAGGCGATCCCCATGGCGGCGCGTGAGCCGAACCCGGTGAAGTACTACTTCACGCCGGCCAACCGCATGGGCGGCGAGGAGCGCTACGCGGAGTTCTGGGAGCCAGGCAAGATCATCGATCGCGACTACGACCGCGCCTTCCGCCGCGCCATCGGCGCCGCCCAGCAGAAGGATCCGTCGCAGATCCGCAAGATGTTCTACCTCTGCAACAACCCGGTGAAGTCGGGCGACCCCGTCGAGTGTGGTGACCCGGGCTTCTCGCCGAAGATCGGCGACCTCCGCTACAGCTTCGTGAACACCGTCGCCGAGCCCGTGGCCAACGGCCTGCTTGGCTACGGGCCGAGCTCCGCCGACCCCGAGACGGGCCAGCTCATCTCCGGCATGTCGAACACCTACACCTGGGGTGTCGACCTCTACGGCCGTGACGTGACGAACTGGATCCTGCTCCTCAACAAGGAGCTGTCGGTCAACGAGTACATCTCCGGCGCGCAGGTGTCCGACTTCATCAAGTCGAACCCCGCCTACAACATCTCGAAGCTGCAGCAGCAGGGCCTCCTCCAGTCCGAGCTGCAGGGCATCCCGACGCGCAACGAGGAGTCGAAGGGCGTCTGGGCGCGGCCGACGACGCGCATGGCGAACCTGATCGGGAAGATCGTCGCCGACCGCGACACCATTGCCGCGAAGGGCGACCAGATGAAGAAGGCCGCCGACGAGCTCGCGAAGTACCCCGAGCTCGAGGCCGCGGTGCTCGACAACCCCGACATGCAGGCGGACCTCGTCAACCTGCTGCCGCCGGTCGCCCGCGTGGCGGCCGCGAAGGATCCCGCGTTCCTCCGCCAGGCGGCGCGCACGGTGCTGACCAACATCACGCTCTCGCAGAACTGGGAGAAGGCGCGCCTCGACTTCCTGTCGAAGAACAGCATCACCACGTTCGACTTCTTCGATCGCACGCTGGTCGGCGTCGCGACCGAGAAGCTCAACTACCGCAATGACCGCGTGCTCGCCCTCCAGGGCCAGGGCCTCAGCCTCGAGGACGCGCGGAAGCAGGCTGACGACGAGATCGCCAAGCAGATCCGTCAGCAGGTGTGGCTCGCCACCGCGCTCCACGAGACCGGCCACACGCTCAACCTGCGCCACAACTTCCAGGGCTCGTTCGACTCGATCAACTACTTCGACGACTACTGGGACCTCCGCAAGTCGACCATCACCGTGCAGCAGAACAACACCGCGAAGCTCCCGCGCACCCCGGCCGACATGAAGAAGGCGGCCGACGGCACCTCGGCGCAGCTCATCAGCGGCATGCACAACCACGAGTACTCGTCGATCATGGACTACTCGGGGAAGATCTTCGGCGACTGGGGCGGCATCGGCCGCTACGACGAGGCGGCGATCATCTTCGCGTACTCGGGTGACACGCAGCCGGGCTACGTCGAGGTGTTCAACAACGCGCGCAAGACGTCGAAGCTCGTCCCGGGCTCCGATGGCTCGAACCTCACGATCTCGGGCGCGGGCGCCGACCTGCCGATGGTCAACGTCACCCACACCAACCCGAACATCCGCAACTACACCGAGCGCTTCCACTACACGACGGTGCCGCTGCACTTCGGTGAGGGCCCCGACGTCACGGCGATCATCAACGACGGCATCAACAAGATCCGCGATCGCCGGCTCGAGAAGTGGAGCACGGTGATGGCCGACGAGAAGCGGGTGCGCGAGGCGCTGCTTGCCGACCCGACGCTGATCAACGACCCCGACCGCGCCGCGGGCGTGCTCGGCTCACCGCTGCTGCGCGTGCCGTACATGTTCTGCAGCGACGAGTCGGCTGACGGCCCGGTGCTCTCGTGCAACCGCTTCGACCGCGGCCCGGACTACTACGAGATCGTCCGCACCAAGCTCGAGGACTACTGGAACTACTACTTCGACTCGCACTTCCGCCGCGACGCTCTCTACTTCGCGGGCAACGGCGCGCTGAACCGCACCTTCAGCACCTATTACTTCGTCGGCAACAGCTACAAGCACTGGGTCTACGAGTTCTACCGCGACAGCCTCCGCAACCAGGAGCAGGTGCAGAAGTACAAGCTCGACGCGCTCACCCAGGACTACTGGACGATGGCGGTGCTCGACGGCGTCAACCAGCACCTCAACGTGATGTCGGTGCCGCCGGACGGCCTCTTCATGTACCGCAACCTCCGCGGCGGCCCGCGGTGGGACCTCATCAGCCAGGGCGACGACTACGACTACCTCAACCCGCTTGGCCGTCAGCGCCTGCAGGAGATCTACTCGTCGCGCTACGACGCGCAGGACTTCGTGATCATCCCGCGCGGGCTCGGTCGCCGCATGTACAGCCGCTACGACTACAAGTCGGGCTTCGGCTTCTTCAACCGCATGTCGGAGGCGGGGCACTACAACGACCAGGTCGGCGCGATGTTCGCGGCCGTGCTCCCGCAGATCGACATCCAGGGCGTCGATCAGCAGGCCGACTGGGATCGCTACAACATCCCGTACTACCTCGTGTTCCGCGACGAGTTCCAGGCGACCTTCAGCTCGCTCTGGGCGCAGGACGAGGAGAAGATCCGCCCGACGGCGTTCAAGACGGCGCTGGCCAGCTACCCGAACGGCGGCCCGAACAACGACGGCATCGAGGACAACGCGGCCATCGAGTGGCGCACCTACGTGCGTGGCACCGACTTCTTCACGAACTTCACGTACCCGCGTGAGCGTCGGAACTGCACCATGGGCGAGCACCCGTTCACCAACGACTGCTGGGTGCCCAAGCAGAACGCGGCGCCGGCGAACATCCAGACCACGTACACCAGCCGCATCTACGGCCTGTACCTCGGCATGGCGCTGTTCCGCGTGAACTACGACCTCGACTACGCCAAGGCCAACCAGATCTTCAAGCTGGGGAGCGGCGAGGCCTTCCAGGTCGCGCCCGGCTACCACACCGTCGAAGTGCCCGACGTGGTCACCGGCCACCGCTACGTGGCGATCGAGAAGGACGGCGCGCCCGTCAACAGCACCGGCGCGATCCGCATGATCAACATCGCCAACGAGTACCGCACGATGGTCGAGAACCCGGCCACCTGCCCGCTGCCCGACTACATCTTCTTCCAGGGCTACACCTGCTTGCCCGCGGCGCAGGCGAACAACCCGGCGATCCTCGAGGACCGTCGCAAGTACTGGACGGAGGTCTTCCAGGACCAGATCCGCGATCTCGACATGCAGCGCGGCATGTACGCCGCCTTCGGGAAGGCGTTCTGAGCCATGCCCGTCCACGCTTCTGAGGGAACGAACATGAACCGCCTGTTCCGCAACGTCATCGTCGCTGCCACCGCGCTCTTCGCGGTGGCGTGCGGTCAGCCGACGCTGATCGACCGCACGCAGCCGAACTACATCAAGAAGTCAGAGCTGCTCGACGGCACCTGGTACATTCAGGAGTTCGTCGTCGACACGGCGAAGACCCCCAACAGCACCGCGACCATCGGCCGCGGTGGCGAGATGGAGAAGATCCGCTGGGAGATCCAGGAGGACCTCCTCGTCGCGTACCGCGCGTACGAGGTGATCCCCGGCGCGGACCCGCTGGTCGATCGCGAGAAGTCGAAGCTGGGCAAGGTCGTCTTCCGCGACGGGCGGCCGTACAAGGGCAACCCGGTCTTCGCGTACAGGATCCAGAGCCACTTCGATCGTCAGCGTCAGTACAACCCCGCGACCGGCGAGCAGAGCAACGTCCTCGTCGAAGATACGCAGGATCGCCCCTGGTACGAGCGTGAGTTCATGCGGGTGAACTGGCAGCGCAATGAGGTGCTCAACTGGCGCTCGACGTGCACCACCGGAGGCGGAGCCGGCCCGCTGCACTGCACGGGTGAGAATGGCGGTCTCTACGTTCGTTACCTCACGGATCAGGACCAGAACCAGCAGGACCAGGCGATGGTGTTCGAGCGCGACGCCAGCGGCAAGCTGACCTACTTCGACTGGACCACGCAGGCGATCATCGACCCTCCGAGCGTGTACTACGAGGGCTACGGCAACCTGCCGTACTGTATGTTCAACCCGACGGTCGACTGCGAGAGCGTCGACGTGCGCGTGCGCACCTCGGTGCTGCGCGTCGACGAGTCGGTGGCCAACGACTACGAGCCGCTCGTCTACAACGACCGCCTGATGAAGAAGTTCGGCTTCTTCCGTCAGGAGGCCTACGCCTACTCGATCGACTACGGCCTGACGTACAGCGGCGTGCAGCAGTTCGCGATGCGCCACAACATCTGGCAGCGCGCGCACGACGACGAGGGCAAGCTCATTCCCGTGGTCGATCGCAAGCTGCGCCCGATCGTCTACTACATGACGGGGAACACGCCGTCGTTCCTCGAGTCGGCGGCCTCGCGTCACCTCGCGACGGCGCAGGGCGCCAACCCGGAGCAGACCATCGAGGCCTCGTGGGATCGCGCGTTCCGTCGGGCCGTGGCGGTGCCGCGCGGCATCGAGGCGAGCGAAGTGCCGCAGATGTTCTACGTCTGCGAGTCGCCTGTTCGTGAAGGCTCACCCGAGGCGTGCGGCAAGCCGGGCACCTACGCGCGCATCGGCGATCTGCGCTACCACATCATCCCCTATGTCGAGCAGAACGCGGGCGGCCTCCTCGGCCTCGGCCCGTCCTCGATGGATCCCGAGACGGGCATGGTGGTGCACGCGGCGGCGAACGTCTACGGCCCGGGCCTCGACACGTGGGCTGGCAGCTCGCAGCAGATCATCGACGTAGTCAACGGCGAGGTCTCGCTCTCGCAGCTCGTCGCCGGTCAGGACATCAAGGACTACGTCTTCGCCAACCTCAACCCGACCGACCCGCGCCGCCCGGCGACGGGCCCGTGGTCGTCGCAGCAGGGCCTCTCATCCGACACCACGCGCCCCCTCGGCTCGTTCGCCAACCTCGACGGCAAGCTGAAGACGCTCGCCGAGAGCTGGAAGGTCAACGGCCTCCCGCTCGCGCGTGAGAACCGTCGCGAGGTCGTCGAGCGCCTGGTGCAGAACAACCCGGCGCTGCTCGAGGAGCTCGTGAACCTCCCCGAGCTCCGCGTCGCGGTCCAGTCGCTCACCACCAACGCCGGCTTCCGCGCGAAGGTGCAGACCGACTCCGCCTTCTACCGCAAGGTCGCGCTCAACGTGCTCCTCAACAAGGACCCGATGGAGCAGGCGATGAAGACCCTCCGCGAGACCCCGGATCACACCATCGGCTGCTTCTACGACTACTCGTACAGCGACGACGACTACGTGGGCCTCGCCAAGCGCAAGGGCAAGCTCCAGCGCGACCTGGTCGCCCGCTTCAAGGCCGAGGGCAAGAGCGACGCCGATGCCCTCACGGCCGCGAAGGCCGAGGTCTACAACTCGCTCCGCCGTGAGGCCTACCGCTCGGTGACCGAGCACGAGATCGGCCACACCCTCGGCTTCATGCACAACTTCATCGCGTCGGCCGACGCGCTCAACTACCACGACGGCTACTGGGACCTCCGCAAGGAGACCATCGGCGTCGAGGTCGGCGGTCGCCGCGTGCTGCCCGTGACGCCCGCGAACCTCGTCGACGCGTCGAAGCCGAACCAGCACCAGATCGACGAGTCGATCTACGAGTACCAGTACTCGTCGATCATGGACTACGGCGCCCGCGTCAACGCGCAGAACATGGGCACCGGCAAGTACGACGACGCGGCGGTGCTCTTCACCTACGCCGGTGGCTACGAGCCGGGCTGGGTCGAGGTCTTCAACGAGCTCCGCTCGGACTACGACCGCCCGAACATCACCGTGCCGCTCGACAACCAGGCCCGCGTCTTCACGGTGCGTGGCGCCCACGTCGAGATCCCGCTCGCGCACGTCGAGCACTACACGCCCGCGTCGAACTTCTACACCGACAAGTACCACTACTCGACGCTGCCCTTCCATTTCGCGGACCAGGGCGCTTCCTTCGAGGCGATGCTCGACCAGGGCATCGCGCGCATGAAGAACCGCTCGTTCCGCAAGTGGAGCGAGATGGAGGGCTACTACAAGCGCATCGAGGAGCAGCTGAAGCTCTTCAACCTCTCGTCGGAGGGCGTGCTCGGTGACGACTACGTTCGCGCCAAGACGATCATCAACAACGCGGGCGGCAACACGATCCCGGTCGAAGTGCCCTACATGTTCTGCTCCGACTACGAGGTCGGCGCGAACCTGCTGTGCAACCGCAACGACCAGGGCGCCGACGTCTTCGAGATGACCTCGAAGTGGATCGAGCGCTTCCAGCAGTCGTACGTGTTCCTCAACTTCCGCCGCGATCGCCTCACGTACTCGCCGTCGGCCGTCGCGTCGGGCAAGTTCGGCCGCTACCTCGGCAACATCCCCAACGTGTACCAGCAGTGGCTCTTCAACATCTTCTACCTGGCGAAGTACTACCAGCTGACGCCTGAGGAGATGGACCGCTACTACGGGCTCGGCGACCCCATCTACCAGAACTACTGGACGATGGCGGTGATGGACTCCACCAACCTGCTCATGCAGCAGCTCTCGGTGCCCTCGGCCGGCTACCACGGGCAGAAGAACGACGGCTCGTGGGAGTTCGTGCCGACGGGTGATCCGCAGAACCGCCGCCTCGAGGCTGCCGCCGAAGCCGCGCTCAAGGTCGAGCTCGCCAAGCCGCAGAACGGTGGCTACTCCGACATCGTGTACGTGCCCCGCGGCCCCGGCCGCAGCATGTTCACCGTCTACGACACGTTCGGGTACGACAACTTCAACCGCGTGAACGAGGCCGGTCACTTCTGGGACGTCTACGCCGCGCTGATCGCCCTCTCGACGAGCGAGACCAACTTCCTCGGCGTCGACCGCGGCTCCGATGCGCTCCGCTACTCGCTGCCGTACTACACGACGTTCAACCTCGAGCTCGCGCCGCTGTTCAACAACTACTGGACCGAGAACACGAGCTACTACGCGCCGCAGCTGGCGAAGCAGGCGGACGGCACGGCGATCATCCAGATGCCGAACTTCCTCCAGGCGCAGAACTTCGTGCCCGGCTTCGTCTACCCGCCGCCGCCGGTCACGCCGGTCGATGGCAACGGGCAGCCGATGGTGATGTCGAAGGTGGCGCCCGTCTCGACGTGGACCGCGCGCTTCTACTCGCAGTTCCTCTCGATGGCCTACTTCACCACCAACGGCCAGATGGAGTTCGCCAACTTCAACCAGGTCTTCCGCCTCGGCTCGTCGGACAACCTCACGCCGGCGGCCGGCTTCCAGGTCGTGACCTTCAATGACCCGTTCGGCGGCGGCTACGTCTACGCGGCGATGAAGAAGATCGGCCAGACCAACCCGCCGGCCGGCGCGGCGATGGTCGAGCGCGCCGCGGCGATGGCGGTGAAGTGGGACGCGGCCCGCACCTCGGGCCAGCCCGTCGACGGCAAGACCGCCGCGCAGTGGGAGACCGAGGTCCGTCAGGCGACGCGCACGCTCGAGATGATGCGCGGCCTGTACGACATCTTCGGCCGCACCTGGTGACGGCTGACGGAAGGTGACGTCTTCGGCGCCCGGGGCCTCGCTGCTCCGGGCGCCGAGTCGTTTTCAGCGCCCGCCGCTTTGGCTACAACCGCCGCCGGTGCATCTGGCTCCGCGTCAGCTCGATCTGTTCGGCAAGCCGGCGCGGCCTGCGCAGCCGGCTTCGCCTGCGCCCGTCTCGGCACCTCGCGAGCCGCAGCCGGCCTATGTGGCGACGCCCGTCGCCGCGCCGAGCGCCGCCGAGCCGGCGCCCCTCGTGCTGCCGAGCCGGCAGGAGACGCTCGCCCGCGCGCGCCAGCTCGCCACGCAGATCGCCGCGCTGCTCGGCCCGGAGCTCAAGGTGCTCCTCACGGTGCACGACAACCGCTCGACGATGATCAGCTTCCGGCGACAGCCGCCGCTGCTGAAGATCCGCGCGCACCACATGTTCCTCGACGCGCCGCCCGAGGTGGTTCGCTCGATCGCCGAGTACGCGGGGCAGGGGAAGAAGAGCGCGGGCGCGAAGCTCGACGACTACATCGCCCACCAGCAGTCGTTGATCCGCGCCTTCCCCCGCAAGCCGACGCCGCTCGAGGCGCGAGGTGCGTGCTTCGATCTCCAGGAGCTGCTCGAGCACCTCAACGCGACGCACTTCGGCAACCAGATCGAGGCGCGCATCGGGTGGGGGCGGCAGACGGGCAAGCGTCGGCGCAAGTCGATCCGCCTCGGGGTGTACGATCACAAGGCGAAGGAGATCCGCATTCACCCCGCGCTCGATCGCCCCGACGTGCCGCGCTTCTTCGTGGAGTTCATCGTCTTCCACGAGATGCTCCACCAGCTCTTCCCGAGCGCGCGCGACACCGGCCGCCACGTGCACCACCCGCGCGCCTTCCGCGAGCGCGAGCGCCAGTTCCCGAAGTACCAGGCGGCGATGGACTGGGAGAAGCAGCACCTCCAGCAGCTGCTCCGCCGCTGAGGCGCTACCTGCGGCCCCGGCTCAGCTCGAGGAACCGCTGGCCGCGCGGGCTCACCTCGTAGCCGACCTCGAAGCTCTGCGTGAGGCCGAGCCGCTTCAGCTTGCGCACGTCGATCTTGAACGGCTCGGTCTCGCGCCCGAGCTTCGCCGCCAGCTTCGAGGCGGCCACGCGCGGGTGGCGGGAGATGAGCGCCAGCACCTTCCTCGTCCACGGCGCGTCGCCATCGAGGCGGGCGAGCCGCTTCTCGAGCGCGCTGACGTCGTCGGCGCTCAGGTTCGTGTCGAGCGCGCCGTCGACGCGATCACCGTCGCCGCCGTGGTGAAACGCCACGCGGAAGATCTCGGTGCGCGCGGTGAGCGGGGTCTTCGCGACCTCACCGACGTAGGCGAGCAGCTCGTCGCGCGACGAGAAGCCGCCCGCGCGCGCGTCGTCGTCGGTGATCTGCCCGAGCGTCACGCGGTCGACCTGATCGACCTCCACCACGCCGATGGGGTGCACGCGGTAGCGGCCGCCGACCTTCACGTGAGGCTTGTCCCAGAGCCGGAAGGTCAGACGCACTGCGCCATCGACGATGCCCGCGTGAAAGCGTTTCTGGAAGAGCAACACAGCGGTCCGTATAACGCCCGCCATGCGACGCGCGAAGATCGTCTGTACCCTCGGGCCGGCCACCAACTCACAGGAGATGCTGGAGAAGCTGATCAACGCCGGGATGGACGTGGCGCGGCTCAACTTCAGCCACGGCAGCCACGCGGATCACCTCGCCACCATCGAGCGGCTGCGCGCGGCGCAGCTCAAGGTGCGCAAGGCGGTCGGCATCCTCGGCGATCTCCAGGGCCCGAAGATCCGCACCGGGAAGCTCGCGCAGGGCGCGATCGAGCTCGTCGAGGGCAAGGAGCTCTCGATCACCACCGACGAGTCGGTGCTCGGCACCCAGGAGCTCGTGTCGACCACCTACCCGCACCTCGCGGCCGACGTGAACGTGGGCGATCGCATCCTCGTCGATGACGGCCTGCTCGAGCTCAAGGTGCTCGCCACCGACAAGAAGTCGCTGATCCGCACCGAGATCATCCACGGCGGCACGCTGAAGAACAACAAGGGCATCAACCTGCCGGGCGTCGCCCTGCGCGCCGACGCGTTGACCGCGAAGGACAAGGAAGATCTCGTCTTCGGGCTGCGCAACGGCGTCGACATGGTGGCGCTGTCCTTCGTGCGCACCCCGGAGGACATCGATCTCTGCCGCCGCGCGATGCAGGAGGCGGGCAGGGTGGTCCCGATCATCGCCAAGCTCGAGAAGCCGGAGGCCATCGCGCGGCTCGACGCGATCCTCGACAAGACCGACGGGGTGATGGTCGCGCGCGGCGACCTCGGCGTGGAGATCCCCCCGGAGGAGGTGCCGGCGATCCAGAAGGACATCATCCGCCGGGCGAACCAGCGCGGGCTGCCGGTGATCGTCGCCACGCAGATGCTCAACTCGATGATCGAGCACCCGCGCCCCACGCGCGCCGAGGCGAGCGACGTGGCGAACGCCATCTTCGACAACACCGACGCGGTGATGCTCTCGGGTGAGTCGGCGTCGGGCCGGTACCCCATCGAGTCGGTCGAGATGATGAACCGCATCGTGGAGGCCGCCGAGTCGGCGATGCGCCAGTCGTTCGCGCGCATCGGCACCGGTGAGCCGACGAAGGTGCCCGCCGACTTCCCCGACGTGACGTGCGGCGTCGCCTGCCGCGCCGCGCGCGAGGCCGGAGCGGCGCTGATCGTCGCCTTCACCCTCACCGGCACCACCGCGCGCCTGCTCAGCCGCTACCGCCCGCAGGTGCCGATCATCGCCTTCTCGCCGAACCAGGAAGTGCGCCGGCGCCTCGCGCTGCTGTGGGGCGTGATGCCGCGCGTGCTCGAGCCGGTGCAGGAGTCGGAGGAGATGGTCCGTCGCGTCGAGGAGGAGCTCCTCGCGCGAGGCCTGGCGAAGCGCGGCGATCGCGTGGTGATCGTCTTCGGCGCGCCGGTCGGTCAGCCGGGCCGCATCAACTCGCTGCGGCTCCACACCATCGAGATGTGATCAGCGCGGCTTGAGGGCCCGCCGCGGCACCTCGGCCTCGACGAAGATCCGGAACAGCTCGGCATCGAGCTGGCCGCTCTCCGACTCCTTGCGGAGGATGTCGAGCGCCAGCTCGTGCGGCACCGCCTTCTTGTACGGGCGATCGCTCGCGGTCAGCGCGTCGTAGATGTCGGAGATGGCCATCATCTTCGACTGCACGGGGATCTGCTCGCCCGGCACCGCGCGCGGGTAGCCCTTGCCGTCGAGCTTCTCGTGGTGGGCGTAGGCGATCTCCGGCACGCGCTTGAGGGTGCGCGTCCAGGGGATCTGCGAGAGGAACCGGAAGGTGTGGGTGACGTGCGACTCGATCTCGCGGCGCTCGGTGGGCGACAGCGAGCCGCGGGGGATCGACAGCACCTGCACCTCGCTCGCGGTGAGCAGCATCTGCGGGCGTTCGCGCGAGTCGTTGAAGGCCAGCGCGCTCAGGCCGGTGAGGCGCTCGAAGCCGCCCTGGGCGAGCACCGTGGGGCGGTTGCACTGGAGGACGAACTCCAGCGCGTCGTCGAGCTCCTTGAGCTCGCGGGAGAGGCGCTCGTTCTCCTCGGCGTCGATGGCGTCGATCTCCCGCTCGCCGCGCAGCTTCACCGCGTCGAGCCGTCGCGTCATCGAGGCGAGCTGGCGATCCTTCCGGGCGAGCTCGAAGCGCTGCCGGAGCACGTCGAGCTCGTGCGGGTAGAGCTTCTCGGCCTTCACCAGCACCGGCTCGCGCACGCCGATCTTCCCGAAGTCGTGCAGCAGCGACGCGTAGCGGATCTCCTGGATCTGCTCGAGGCTGAACTTGAGGTCGCGGTACGAGCCGGAGGTCGCCTGCTCGGCCGCTTCGGCCAGCGACACGGTGAGCGACGCCACGCGGCCCGAGTGACCGGCGGTGGTCGGGTCTCGCGACTCGATGGCCATCACCGAGGCCTGCACGAAGCCCTCGAAGAGGCGGCTGATCTCCTCGTGGAGCATCGCGTTCTCGATGGCCTGCGCCGCCTGCCCGCCGAGCGCGATGAGGAGCTCGGTGTCTTCGTCGTCGAACGCGCCATCGACGGCGTTGAGCGCCTGGATCACCCCCGTCACTTCGCCGCGGGTGTCGCGCATCGGCACGCAGAGCACGCTGCGGGTGCGGTAGTTGGTCTTGATGTCCCAGTCGCGCGAGAAGCGCGGGTCCTCGTAGGCGTCGAGGAGGTTGATCACCTCGCCCGTCTGCGCCACCGAGCCGGCGATGCCCTGCCCGAGCGGCATGCGGATCTCCTGCTTGGCGCCCTGGGCGACGCGGCTCCACAGCTCGTTGCGCTGCCGATCGAGGATGAAGAGCGAGCACCGGTCGGCCTCGACTACCCGCGCGGCCTCGCGGAGGATCAGCGGCAGCAGCTCGTCGAGGTTGTGCTCGGCGGCCATCGCCTTGGCGACGTCGAGGATCGACTGGAGCTTGTCGACGCGACGGAGCGCCTGCCGCAGCGGAGACATCGACGGCGCCGTCTTTTCATCGGGATCCGGGTGCACGGGTTTGGATCTTCCTCCGCGTCGCCGGGCGCAGCAACTGCCGCCGTTGCTGGCGGAGGGCGGGTCAGCTACCACCGGCGCATGACGAACCGCGTGCGCATCGCCCCTTCGATCCTCTCCGCCGACTTCGGGCGCCTCGCCGCCGAGGTGAAGGCCATCGAGGCCGCCGGCGCCGACTCCGTGCACGTCGACGTGATGGACGGCCGCTTCGTGCCCAACATCACCATCGGCCCGCTGGTGGTCGAGGCGGTCAAGCGCGCGACGTCGCTCCCGCTCGACGTGCACCTGATGATCGTCGAGCCCGAGAAGTACCTCGAAGACTTCGTGAAGGCGGGGGCGAGCATCGTCACCGTGCACCAGGAGGCGTGCCCTCATCTCCACCGCACGCTCCAGCAGATCCGCGCGCTGGGCGCGAAGCCCTCGGTGGTGCTCAACCCGTCGACCTCGCTGTCGACGCTCGAGGAGGTGCTCGGCGAGGTCTCGCAGGTGCTCCTCATGTCGGTGAACCCCGGCTTCGGCGGGCAGGCCTTCATCCCCTCGACCATCGACAAGGTGAAGCGGCTGCGGGCGATGCTCGACGCGCGCGGGCTCACCCAGGTCGACATCGAGGTCGACGGTGGCATCAACCCCACCACCGCGAAGCAGGTCGTGGCGGCGGGGGCGAACGTGCTCGTGGCGGGCAACGCAGTGTTCAAGGCGCCCGACTACGCGGCCGCCATCGCCGCGCTGCGCTGAGCGCGCTCATCGGTCGAAGACGCTCCGGCCGTTGACGACTTCGCGAGTGGTGGAGCGCGGCGTGCCCTTGTACCCGACGCTCACCTTCACCTTCACCTCGTGGCCGTTCACCTTGACCTCGCCCGACACACCGGCGGTCATCTCGGCCGCCTTCGGGTTCGCCGTGGTGAACACGCTGCCCTCGACAGACGACGGGCCGTGGCCCGCCTTGAGCCCCACTCCCAGCGTGGCCTTGCCGTCGCGATCGAGCCCGACCTCGCCGACGACCGGGCCGACCTGGGCCTTCACGGTCCCTTCGGTGATCCCGCGGTCGTTGCCCTTGAGCTCGACCTCCACCGGGCCGACCCCCACCTTCGCGCTCTCCTCGCCATTCGTGTACTGCTTGACCCTCGCCTCCAGGGGGCCGGCTTCGCCCGACGCCGTCACGCCGCCCCGTGTCTCCACGCCCTGATCGTTGGCGGTGGCCTCGAGCACCGCGCCATTCTTCTGGGCGACCTCGAGGTTCGCTTCGAGCCACGCGGCGCCGTCATGGCGCTGGCCCGTGAGCTTCGCGACCTGCTCCGAGACGGCGCGGTACGCGCCGCTGCGCGTGGGGTAGTCGTTGCCGAAGCGGCTGCGGTAGGCCTGCGCGTCGGGGACTCCGTACTCGATGTTGAGCCGATCGGTTGACGGCGTGACGGGGTGCCCGAGGGCTGCGAGCTCCTCCTTCGTGGTGGTGGCCTTCACCGCCGACTCGTAGCGACCGAGGTAGGCGTCGTAGTCGCGCTTGTACTTCGCTGCCGAAGCCTTCGACTCCGCGAAGATGGCGTCGTTGACGCAGCTGGGGAGCCGCCGCTCCATCTTGTACAGCGCGGGCGAGGCGGGTGGATCGAACCTGCTCGAGGCGGGCTTCTTGCCGGCCTCGCATGAGAGCCAGCCCTTCTCGGCAGCCACGGAGAGGAACTGCGAGCGCCCGCCGGTCGGCAGGTTGTCGAGGAGCGAGGCCAGCTCGCCTGAGCTGCCGAGCTTCTCCATCACCAACGTGAAGTCGCGGGGCTCGAGGCACTGGAGCGCGGCCAGGGCCTCCTTCGCGTTGCCGTCGGTCACCACGCCCGAGAGCAGCTTCTGGACCTGCTCGAGGGTCTTCGCGCCGCGTGAGGAGAGGATGGTCTCGTTTCCCGGGCCGGGCGCTGGGAGCGCAGCGACGGCGCGCTGGAAGTCGCTGGCCTCGCGCTGGCGACGGTAGTCGTCCGCGGTGAGCGTCTTCTTCGCGGGCGTCGGAGGCGGCGCGGCCTTCGGGGCGGGTCTGGCGCTCTGGCTGGCGGCGGCGGGGCGTGAGGCGGGGCGGCGGGTGACGGGAGTGGAGGACATGGGCTCCCATCGAGCAGCCTCGAGGCCAGAGCCTCCGCTCAGCAATTCAAGAGGTTGCCGTGGGGCTGGCGTTCACCGCGCGAGACGCTGCGACCGGCTCAGTGCACGACGACCTGCTGCACCTCGCCGCCGGGGCTGCGCACCTCGACGACGTGGGCGCCGTCGAGGTGCAGCCGCGGGTGCGCGAGCTCGAGCCGCGTCGAGCCCGGCACGGTGGCCTGCCACATCGACCACAGCCCGCGATCGACGCGCCACGAGTACTCGCCCGCCGCGCTCAGCTCGATGGTCGCCTTCGCCCCGCTGCGGACGGCCGAGCGCACGAGGAGCGCCGAGCCGCGCTTCATCATCGGCGTGCAGGTCTGGCCGTTCGAGAGCAGCTCCGCGTAGAGGCCCACGTGGTTGTAGAGCTGCGAGCCGCTCACGCGGCTGATGCCGCGCGCGCCGACCAGCCTGAGCTGGAAGCCGTTGAACTCGGGGAGCGTGAAGGTCGACAGGCCCTGCGCCAGCTGGGGCTCGGCGAGCGTGAGCAGCGACGGTACGAGGTTCCGCAGCACGTCGAGCGGCTCGGCGAGGATCTCCGAGTTCTTCACCTGCACGTTCGTCACCGCGCCCATGAGGCTGCCCACCACCGGCGTCACGCCCGAGCAGCCGTCGAGCGTCACCCCGAGCGGGAGCGAGAGATCTGCCGAGAGCGTGAAGAGGCGCGCCAGCCGGTCCTCGAGCTGCGCATAGACGTCGAGCTCGAGCCCCTGCCAGTTGAGCCGCAGCAGCGGGTTCACCGGGCGGCCATCGCCGTCGACGGTGCCTTCCCCGACGGTCGCGGTGGGCGGGTTCACCGGGCGGATCACCACGCGCAGGGGCACGCTGCGGCCCTCGGTGAGCTTGCCCAGCGACGGGAGGAGCGTGGCGAGCAGGCTCGAGTCGAGCGCGCTGACGGTGTCGGTGCCGAGCTCGAGGCAGAGCGCGCCGGACTGCTGCGCGCGGAAGAGGAGCTCGCTGATCATCTGCCCCGAGACGGAGATCCCCACGTCGTACGGCGCCGGCGCGTCGAGATCGAAGTCGGGCAGGGCGAGCATTGCCGGCGCGGGCCGGGTGACGGGCGCCACGCATGAGGCGACCACGAGCTCCTTCGCGCCGCCGCGCAGGCCGACGGTGAGGCCGGAGGGGCTGGCCTCGGCGTTGCCGCCCGCGCCGAACGACAGCTCGAGGGCCGAGCCCGCGGGCGCGCCGAGCGGGGCGAGGGTCTGGCCGATCTCCACGCGGCCCTCCGTGCCGAGGAGCGCCGGCACGCACTTGCCACCCATGGTGTCGCGGCACACGCCCGCGTCGACCTCGCAGCTCGAGGTGGCGCCGTTGAAGCTCGGGCACTCCCCCATCGGACCGCAGGGGGCGCAGTTGGCGTCGGCGAGCGCGTCGCTGAGCTGCGTCTTGAGCGAGTCGGCGAGCTGGTTGATGAGCAGCGACTTGACCGCCGAGAGGCTGGCGATGTTCAGCGCGCTGCAGCCCTCGTTGAGGATCTCCATGTCGTTGGGATCGATGCAGTTCGGCGGCGTCACCGAGCCCGCGCAGGCGACCGCGTTGCCGACGTTCGCGACCTCGAGCGAGAGCAGCTGATCCCACCGGGTGTCGATGGCGAACTTGATGTCGAGCACCAGATCGGTCGTGGCCGGCGCGGCGCGCGCGGTGTCGAGGTCGACGGTGAACTTCGCGCGGCCGTTGAGCAGGCACAGCACCGAGGCGTTGCTCCCGCGCGACGAGATCGGCAGCGGCCCGGTGTCGACCGTGGCCGTCACCCGCGCCGCGAGGACGTCTGGCGAGCGGGGCTCGAAGGTGAGGGTGTTGAAGGTGAGGGTGACGGAGTGGCCGAGATCGCGGGCGTCGCAGGTGCCGTCCATGCGGCCGCAGCTCTCGGCGGTGCAGCCGAGGTTCCCCGTGTCGGCCACGGCGAGCTGCACGAGCGGGAAGCCGGCGATCGACGCCTGCTGGAGGCTGCACGGCACGGGCACGTCCATCCGGCCGCCGGGCGCGAACAGGTCGAGGATGGTGCTCGCGTTGGCGTTGAGCGTGGTGAAGCCGCGGGCCGAGAGGCGCGCCGAGCCCGCGGTGTTCAGCTTCGGGCCCGTGTAGCTGCCCTGGGGGAGCGGGGTGAAACCGCCACAGCTGCACCCCGACGGGGCGCTGCACGCCCAGAGGGCTGCGCAGCACCACGCGAACATCCAGGACCGACGACGGATCATGCGCGGCGATGTAGCAGGAACGCGCCTCGCTCGTCGTGCCGCGCCCGGCGAAACCTCCGCGCTGCTCTGCGTCAGCGCCGCTTGCGCTTCGGCGCAGCCTTCTTCGCGGCGGGCTTCTTCGGCGCAGGCTTCTTCGGGGCCGCCTTCTTCTTCAGCGACGCCTGCTTCGCCTTCGCCGGCTTCTTGCCCGAGACGAGCGCCTTGACCTGCTTGCCCACCTGCTTGCCGACGGCCTTGAGCTTCGCCGCGGCCTTCTTCTGCGCCTTCTTCACGGCCTGCACGGTCTTCACCGCCTGCCGCCGGGCGTTGGCGCGCGCCTGATCGACGGCCTCGAGCGCGTCTTCGAGGACCTGCTCTCCCGCCTCGAGCACCTGCTCACCGGCCTCGCGCACCTTCTCGAGCGGCGACGCGAAGTACTTCTTCATCGGGTTGAAGTAGTGCTCCTTCCAGCCGTCGAGTAGCCGTCGGCCTGCCCGTCGGGGATCCCCGAGTGCTCGATGGTGACGCGCGTCCCCTCGCCCTCGGGCTCGAAGCGCACCACGAGCTCCGAGTCGGGCGCGCCTTCGGGGAACTCGGTGGTGCGCCATGCCTGCTCGATGCGCGAGTGCGGCTCGGAGGCCACGGTGCGGCCGCTGATGTAGCCGTCCCACGCGGTGAAGCGGCCCTCTCCCTCGTCGGTCGCGGTGCTGCCCGTCATGCGGCCGTGCTCGTGCGGATCGAGCCAGGCCGAGAAGACGCGCGCTGGCGGCGCGGGGATGATGTCGGACAACGAGATGTTCTCTGCCATGTGCGGTCCCTCCCGAGCAGGTCGCGTGGCACCTCCCCGAACACGGTGTGCGGGGAGCGCACGCATGGTGGAATCCGACGCCACCGATTTCGCGTCGGCCCCGAATCGAAGTTAACTCCACTCATCCCGATGCGTTCCATCGAACTCGTGTTGCTGTGCTGTCTGACCGCCTCTCTGGCCTTCGCGGGTCCACCGAAGTCGCAGGATCGCGAGGCGCTCCGCAAGACGATGGAGGCGGTGATCGGCAAGTCGACGCTCCGCAATGCGCGCGTCGGCGTGCAGGTGCGCAGCCTCGAGGATGGCGCCGTCGTCTTCGCGCACGACGCCGACGAGCTGCTCAACCCCGCCTCGAACGTGAAGCTCTTCACCGCGGCCGCCGCGCTCGCGAAGCTCGGCCCGGAGTACCGCTTCGAGACCGAGTTCCTCGTCGACCCCGACTTCAAGGACGGCAAGGCGAAGACGCTCTACATCCGCGGGCGCGGTGATCCGAGCATCACCACCGAGCGGCTCTACGGCATCGTCGGCGAGCTGGTGCACGCGGGGCTCAAGGAGGTCCAGGACATCGTCGTCGACGACTCGTGGTTCGACGCCGAGCGCAGCGCCCCGGGCTTCGATCAGGAGTACGGCGACAAGGCCTACCTCGCCCCGACCGGCGCGCTCTCGCTGAACTGGAACACCGTCGGCGTGTACCTCCGCCCGGCAGATCAGGCCGGCGCGAAGGCGTCGATCGAGGTCGAGCCGGCGTCGGACTACTTCGTGATCGAGGGCGAGGTGGCGACGGGCACGAAGACGCAGCGCCGCTTCACGGTCACCTCGGCGATCGACAAGGACCGCGTGCGCCAGAAGATCGAGGCGAAGGGCGTGGTGCCAGTCGACAAGGGCGCATGGAGCGTGTGGAAGAAGATCGATCAGCCGGCGCTCTACTTCGGCTTCACCGTCAAGGCGTTGCTGGTGCAGCGCGGGGTGAAGGTGAAGGGGCGCCTGCGGGCGGGCACGGTGCCCAACGCCCAGAAGATGCTCCACCAGGCGCAGAGCGAGACGCTCGACCTCGTGCTCAAGAAGCTCAACAAGCACTCGTCGAACTTCGTCGCGGAGCAGCTGGTCAAGACGCTCGGCGCCGAGCTCCGCGGCAGCCCGGGGAGCCACGCGAAGGGCATCGACGTGGTCGAGGAGTTCCTCGAGCGCGAGGTGGGCCTGCCCCGCGGCAGCTACGTGATGAAGAACGGGTCGGGCCTCAACGACGCCAACCGGTTCTCGGCGGCGCAGACCAACAAGCTGCTGGCGTACATGTCGGAGCGCTTCCAGCTGATGCCCGAGTACGTGTCGTCGGTCGGCATCGCCGGCAAGGACGGGACGCTGAAGTACCGCTTCGAGGGCAGCGACGCGGTGGGCCGGCTGCGCGCCAAGACGGGCACGCTCGAGACGGTATCGGCGCTGTCGGGCTACGTGCAGGCCGTCGGCGGCGAGCGCTTCGTCTTCTCGATCATGGTCAACGACTTCCCCGGGCGAGCGGGCACCGTGGTGCCGAGCATCGACGCGCTGGGCACGGCGATCGCCGCGTCGGGCTCGTCGGGCGGGCCGTCAGCGGCGGTGGCGGCGCTCACCCCTCCGTCCGTCGTGGGGCCGTTCGAGGAGCTCAAGGCGCGGCTCCAGACGTACGTCGGCCTCGCGCAGAAGGGCGAGCGGCGGAACGTGGCGCTGCTGCGGACCGCGTGGCGCAGCGAGAAGGACCCCGCGGTGCGCGCGATCATCGCCGACGCCCTCTACCAGTCCGACCCGCGCGAGGGCGCGAGCGTGCGGGTGCTGCTCGACAGCGCTCTGGCCACCGACGACGTGTACGGGCGGATCAAGCGGGCCTCGCTCGAGGCGGGCTTCGATCTCCCCGTGCTGCCGTCGCTGGTCGAGCTCGCCTCGTCAGGCAACGTCGACGCCGCCGCGCGGCTGTTCGACTTCGTGCGGGTCGACGCCGCCGACGAGCGCTCCTCGGCCTGGTTGTCGGAGCAGCTCGCGGTCGTGGCGCACGACGCGCCCCAGGAGCTGCTGCTCGCCCTCAAGTCGACCCCCGAGGCGGAGCGCGCCCCGGTCATCGAGAGCCTCGTGCGCGGGCTGGTGAAGACGCCCCAGCCCGACGCCCCGCTGTGGGCGGTGCTGCGTCAGGCCCAGGGCGCCGCGGATCCCTCGATGGTCGGCTTCGCGCGCGCGCTCGAGGCGACGCTCTCGGTGAAGATCGCCGAGGCGCGTGCCCCGGCGCCGGTCGCGGCCAACCCCGCGGCCGAGCCCGTGCCAGCCACCTCGGGCTCCAACGCCGCGGCCCCCGGCGGGTGAGCCAACCCCGCGGATCTGCGTGGGCCATATCCACTTGTCGGACCCCCGTGTTATGGCGGTCGCTCCACACCAACAACCGGTCCGCAACGGGTCGGTTCTCGAAAGGACGACGACATGGCAGGCGGCATCAACAAGGTGATCCTCATCGGCAACCTCGGCGCTGATCCCGAGGTGCGCTTCACGCCCAGCGGGCAGGCGGTCGCCAACTTCCGCATCGCGACCAGCGAGTCGTGGAACGACAAGACCAGCGGGCAGAAGCAGGAGCGGACCGAGTGGCACCGCATCGTCGTCTGGGGAAAGCTCGCCGAGCTCTGCGGCGAGTACCTCAAGAAGGGACGCCAGTGCTACGTCGAGGGCCGGCTCCAGACGCGCGAGTGGACGGACAAGGAAGGCAAGAAGAACTACACCACCGAGGTCGTGGCCAACACGGTCCAGTTCCTCGGCGGCGGCGGTGGGCGCGGCGGTGAGGGCGGTGGCTTCGGCGGCAGCGGGAGCGGCGGCGGCTACGGCGGCCCGCGCGGCCCGTCGGATCAGGGCAACGGTGGCGGAGCGCCCGACGACATGGGCGGGCCGCCCCCCTCGGATGACATCCCGTTCTGAGGCGCGGTAGGGTTCTTCTCCTCAGCAGCGAACAGAAGCGAGGCCGGCCGCTTCACGACTTGACGAAGCGGCCGGCTTTCTGTTTGTAACCGGCGCCTCCCCGGAAGCACCTTCACCACCGCCAGCGCCGAGCCCGGTCAGCGCTGTTCAACGCAGTATCAGGAGTAGCCCCGAATGAAGATCAGAGCCCTCGCGCTCGGAGCCGTGATCGGCTTCGTCGTCGCCGTCGCCCCTTCGTGTAGTGGTACCAAGTGCGGCCCGCAGAACTGCGACGGCTGCTGTGACTCGAAGGGCGCCTGCGTCAAGAAGCCCAGCAACAACAACAACACGACCTGCGGCACGGCGGGCAACGCCTGCCAGGACTGTGCGGCGTCGGGCGCGACCTGCAACTCGGCGACCTCGCAGTGCACCGCGACGGGGACGGGCGGCGGCGGCGGTGGCACGGGCGGTGGCGGTGGCACGGGTGGTGGTGGCGGGAGCAGCTGCGCGGGCTGCCTGCTCTCGGCTGGTGGGACGTGCGTTCCTCCGCAGAACAGCGGCAGCAACCGTGCGAACTGCGGCATTGGTGGCGGGCTCTGCGTCGCGTGCAACAACGGTGAGAACTGCGAGAACGGCTCGTGCGTGGCTCCTGACGCCGGCAACGCTGGCGTGGGCGCCGCCTGCAACGTCGACACTGACTGTCGAATCACGTTGACGGCTGCGGAGATGACGGACGGCTTCAAGGCGTACTGCAAGAAGAACGCAATCGACCTGACGGCGCCGAATGCGCGCGGAGTCGCGTTCCCTGGAGGGTTCTGCACCAAGCGCTGCGGGTTTGGCGGCTCCTGCGGAACCGGAGCACAGTGCCTCGCCTCGCTCGGATTCCTTGGTCACTACGAAAACATGTGCTTCAAGAATTGCACGGGGCAGGCCGACTGCCGCGACGGGTACACGTGCGTCAACCTGACCTCTTCGATTTCGATTTGCCTTCCGAACGAAGCTGATGGTGGCGTTCCCCAGATGCGTGACGCCGGCCCCGGAAAGTCTGGTGAAGCAGGCTCTGCCTGCACGGCCGATTCTGAGTGCCAGCCGCCTTCCACCGGTAGTTGCACGCCCGAGACGTTGCCGGATGGCGGTTCGTCGGGCTATCTGGGAGGGCAGTGTTCTGCTGAGTGCGGCGCCGTTGCGGCCTTCACGTTTGGCGACGCTTGGTGTGGAGCAGGGGGCTCGTGCAATCCGTACGGATATCGCAGCATTGGCGACGGCCTTGGCCCCTACGTTCTTTGGCAGTGCGATCAGAGCTGCTCAGGTGCGGATGGCGGCTGTCGAACCGGCTACGTGTGTGACGTGACGGCGCAGAACCCGTCCTGCGTGCCGAACTGCAACAATGTTGCTGGGTTCTGCGGCACCGGGACCTGCAACGCGCAGACTGGCATCTGCAGCTTCTAGGAAGGGCGCACATTTGCAGTCGCGTTCCGGGGCGACAGCCGATGGCTGTCGCCCCGTTTTTCATCGAAGGAGAGGCTGCCGTGAGTGATGCCGTCGTCCGTGCGCTGCTGGAAGAGTCGAACCTCAAGGTCTCGGTGGTGGTGCTCACCGACGTCGCCCGGGAGGCGCGGGCGCGGCACCACCTCAAGCCGGTCTCGGCTTCGCTCTTCGCGCAGGGGCTGGTCGGCGGGGCGCTCCTGGCGTCGCTCCAGAAGGGCGAGACGCGCATCAACCTGCAGCTCGAGTGCGACGGGCCGTTCCGCGGCTGCTTCGTCGATGCGGGCGCCAACGGCGAGATCCGCGGCTACGTGAAGAACCCCGAGCTCGACGTCGAGCTCTCATCGGGCGTGTTCCAGTGGCGGGCCGCGCTGGGGAACACCGGCTTCCTCAGCGTGCTCCGCGACGTGGGCGGCGAGTACTACCGCTCGTCGGTCGAGCTGGTGTCGATGCGCTTCGCCGACGATCTCAACTACTACTTCACCAAGTCCGACCAGGTCGCCACGCGCGTCGCGGTGAGCGTGCACAAGCAGGGCGCCGAGGCGCTGGGGCGCGTCGCGGGCGTGCTGGTGCAGTCGCTCCCCGACGGTGACCTGGAGGCGCTCCAGCGCATCGGCGCGGAGCTCGAGCTGCGGCTCCAGGACGCCCTCGAGGCGGACGGCGAGCTCGACGCGAAGCGGCTGCTCGGGCTGCTGTTCCCCGGCGCGCCGGTGCTCATCGAGACGCCAGTGCGCTTCGTGTGCACCTGCAGCCGTCAGCGGGCGCTGAACACCATCGAAGCGCTCGGCGTGCACGACGTGCAGGACATCGTCGACACCATGGGCAGCACCGCCGTGACCTGCCAGTTCTGCGGCACCAAGCACGAGATCTCGCTGCCCGATCTGTGGGCGATTCTCGAGAAGCTCGGGCGGCCGCAGCCCAAGGCGTGATCACGGGCCCGTTCGCGGGTTGAACGCGATGAACTCGAGCACGGCGCGGTCGAGATCGTAGCGGAGCACCCACGCGTCGAGCTCGACCGGAGGCTGCGTCCACGGCGCGGCGTCTGCGCGCAGCAGGCCGTCGAGACCGCCCCACGAGACCCGCCAGCCACCCTCGGTCGGCGGCCCGAGCCGCACACGCAGCGGCCTGCTGAAGGCGTGCGCGTCGCGGACCTCGCTCCACGCGTTGCGCTCCTCCGCGACGGGGGGCGCCCCATCGAACAGCTCGAAGAACGAGGTCATTGCTTCGCGTCGAGCGCCTTGAGCTCCTCGAAGCCGGGCAGCTGCGAGAGATCGGGCACGATGATGATCTCGATGCGGCGGTTCTGCGCGCGCGCCTCCTTCGAGTCGTTGGGCGTCACCGGGCGGGTGTCGGCGAACGAGGCGGCGGAGATGCGATCGGCCGGCAGCCCCGCGTCGACCATCGCCTTGAGCACGGTGATCGCCCGCGCGGCCGCGAGCTCCCAGTTGCTCGGGTACTGCGCGGTGGCGATTGGCACGTCGTCGGTGTGGCCCTCGACCTGGAACGCGCGCCGGGGGATCGACGCGAGCACCTGCCCGACCTCGCCGATCGCCGTCTTGCCGTCCTTCGACAGGCTCGCGGAGCCCGAGCCGAAGAGGATGTCGGTGGCCAGCACCACCACCATGCGCCCGTCGACGATCTTCACCTTCAGCTTGCCGGCGTCGATCAGCGCGCGGAACCGCGAGAGGAGCCCCTTGAACTCCGCGATGCGCGCCTCCGCCTCGGCGCGGCGCTTCTCGAGCTCGGCGAGCGCCTTCGTCATGTCCTCCACCGAAGACTGCAGCCGGCTCTTGTCTCTCGTGATCGCCGCGAGGTCGGCCGACAGCCGCTCGATGCGCGCGGTGAGATCCTTCGCCCTGTCCTGCTCTTCCTTGAGGCGCGCCTCGAGGTCTTCGTTCTGGCGCGTGAGCCGCTGCTGTCGGCTCTCGAGATCGGCCAGGGCCTTGTTCTTCTCGGCGAGCTTCGAGTCGAGCGCGTCGCGATCCTTCTGGAGCGCGTCACGGTCCTTCTGCAGTGCGTCGAAGGTGCTCTGCGAGACACAGCCCGACACGACCACTGCCATCACCACCAGGAGCGAGGTTCGCATGGGCGCGCATGGTAGCGTCGACGTGGCCGTTTCGGAGGGAAGTTGATGGACGCGCTCGAACGCATCGCGAAGCTCCTCGACGACGAGTCTCCCCGCAAACGCATCGCCGCGGCGGTGGTGCTCGGTGAGCTCGGGGTGAAGGACCCCGCGGTGGTCGGGCGCCTCATCCAGATGGCGAAGGATCCCGTCGAGGGCTACGCCGAGGCGGCCATCGAGGCGCTGGGCAGCCTGCGGGCGATCAAGGCGCTGCCGGTGCTGCTCGAGGCGCTCGGGCGCGGCCGGGAGCTCGCGGCGAAGGCGAAGACGGCGATCGCCGCGCTCGGCGAGGCGGCGCTCCCGGAGCTCCGCGCGCGCCTCGAGCAGGCGACGCCAGAGGCCCGCGCGGTGTTGTCACAGCTGCTGCCCGCGGTCGGAGGTCGGCAGAGCTTCGAGATGGCGCTCGAGGGGCTGCGCGGCCAGCCGTGGGACGCGATCAACAAGGTGGCGCTCACGGTGCGGCAGGAGGCGCGCGCGATGAGCGAGGCCGAGCGCCGCGTGATGAAGACGCAGTGCGAGAAGTTCCTCGCGAAGAAGAAGAGCGCTGACGACGAGCTCGCGGTGCGCGGGGTGATCAAGATCCTCGGCTTCCTCGAGCTCGCCGAGACCCAGGAGCTGCTGCTCGGCTTCCTCGCGTCGAAGCAGCCGCCGGCGATCCGCCTCGAGGCGACCACCGCGCTGCGCTTCGCGCTCGCGAAGGGGCCGTCGAAGAAGGCGCTGCGCAGGTTGATGGACGTGCTGCTCGACGCCGACCCGCTGGTGGGCCGGGCGGCGCGCGAGTCGCTGACCGTGCTGCGCATCGGCGCGGAGTTCTCGGAGGAGCTCGCCGAGCTCTGCGCCTCGGAGGTCGGCGAGGTCGCGCTGTGGGCCATCAGGCACCTCGGGGAGCTGGCGGTGAGCGAGAAGGGCGCGGCCGGGAAGCTCGCGGCGAAGACCCTGCTGCCGGTCGCGCGCAGCGGTGAACGCGCCCGGGCCGAAGCCGCGGCGAAGGTGCTGGCCGAGCTCCCGGGCGGGGCGTCGCTGCTGGCCGAGGTCCTCGCCGACGCCGACGACGAGACGGGCGCGCAGGTGCTGGTCGACGTGCTCGCGCCGCTGGCTGGCGCGCTCGAGTCGAAGGACGTCAAGCGCCTGCTCGACGCGGGCGCGAAGAACCTGACGAAGCACCTCGCGGTCGCGCGACGGCAGCTCGAGCCGGTGCGCTCCGCCGACGGCGAGGCGTGGGCGGAGCTCCTGCGTGAGCGCGCGAAGGCGCTCGCCAGGAAGGACCCCGCGCGCGCGGAGGCGATCGGGCAGCTCCTCGGGCGCTCGATGGTCGCGACCCCGGAGGACCGCTTCGCGCTCGTCGTCGGCCAGCTCGCGCACTCGAGCCTCGATCCACACCCGCGCGCGCGGCAGCGCGACCCCGCGCTGGCCGAGCTCGAGAAGCTCCACCACGAGGGCTTCGCGATCGCGGCCGCCGTGGCGAAGGACAAGAGGCTCAGCGACGAGGCGCGCTACTACCTTGGCGTTCACTTCGCCGAGAAGGCGACCTTCGAGCTCAAGAACCTCGGTGCCGAGATCCTCGAGGGGCTCGCCGGCGGCAAGGGGAAGCTGGCGAAGGCCGCGAAGAACAAGATGAAGCTGTTGGAGCTCTGAAGATGACGCCCCAGGCCTGGCAGAAGCAGCTCCGCGCCGCGTTCGAGCCCCTCGCCAACGCGAAGAAGGCCGGCGAGATGCAGGCGTACATGAAGTCGTCGCTCCCGTACTACGGGCTGCCGCTCAAGGACGGGCGACGGATGATGAAGGAGCTCGCGAAGCCGCTGACGTTCGCGTCGTTTTCGGAGTTCGACGCCTTCGTGCGCCACGTCTACGCGACGGCGAAGTTCCGCGAGGAGAAGTACGCCGCGCTGAGCCTGCTCGACCTCAAGCAGACGCGACCGTTCCAGACGCTGGAGGCCGTCCCGCTCTACGAGTGGCTGATCGTCACCGGCGCCTGGTGGGATCTCGTCGACGAGGTCGCCACGCACCGCTTCGAGCCGCTGCTCGAGCGGGAGCCCGCGGCGATCAAGCGCGTGCTCCTCGGCTGGTCGAAGGGCGGCGACCTCTGGCTGCGGCGGACGGCCATCATCTGCCAGGTGCTGCGCCACGAGCACACCGATCTCGAGCTGCTCTTCGCGACCATCGAGCCCGCGATCGGCGAGAAGGACTTCTTCCTCCGCAAGGCGATCGGCTGGGGCCTGCGCGCCGCCGGCCGCTGGAAGCCGAAGGAGGTGCGCGCCTGGCTCACGAAGAACGGTGAGCGGCTCGCGGGGCTGTCGCGTCGCGAGGCCGAGAAGGCCTTCGCCTAGCCGCTACAGCCGAATGCTCGGCGTGTTCTGCGCGCCGTCGACCACCACGTCGGTGCCGCTCACCCAGCTCGCGCGCGGCGAGAGGAGGAAGGCGGCGACGTCGGCGACCTCGTCGAGCGTGCCCATGCGCCCCCAGGGGAACTCGCGCGAGACGAACTCCGCGATGCGCTCGGGCATCTCCTTCGCCCGGCGCGCCCACGAGCCGCCCTCGAAGAGGATGCTGCCGGGGCTCACGGTGTTCACCCGCACCCGGTGCGGGGCGAGCTCGCGCGCCAACGAGGCGGCGAGGGCGATCTCCGCGGCCTTCGACGCCCCGTACTGCGAGCGCGGCCCCGGTCGGGAGCCGGAGATCGACGCGATGATCACCGCGCTCCCACCGCCTGCTCGCTCCATCCACGGCGTGCCGGCCTTGAGGAGGCGCACCGCGTGTACGAGGTTCACCTCGAGCGTCTTCACCCAGTCCTCCGGGGTCGTCTCGAGGAAGTTGCCTCCGAAGGTGCCGCCGACGTTGGCCACCACGCCGTCGACCCGCCCCAGCGCCTGCGCCGCGCGCTCGACGAACTGCTCCACGCCGCCCGGGGCGAGCACGTCGAGCTGCTCACCGTGCACCTTGACGCCGAGCTGGGAGAGCGAAGCGACGGCGGCGTCGAGCGTCTCCTTCGTGCGCCCGCAGATGCCGACGTGCGCGCCCTCCTCGGCGCAGCGTCGCGCGATCGCGTGGCCGATGCCGCGGGTTCCGCCGGTGACGAGGATGACGCGTTCCTTGAGGCGCAGATCCATGTCGCCGCGCATACCGCAGCGATGGCCCCGATGGGTATGCGGAGCGTGCATCGCCACCGCGCGGCTGACTCGATCCCGGATCCTGAGCGAGAGCCGACTCAAAGAGCGCCGCGCAGCCGCTGGAGCTTCTCGTAGAGGAAGTTGCTGGCGACGCCGATGGCGAGTCGTTCAAGGAGAGCGATGACGGCGTTCCGCGTACCTGGCGCCGTCATCGCCGCCGCCTCATGCCTTTGGCCCCGGCCACTCCGCACTGGCGGTCATCAGGGGCTGGGCGTCTGCACCGTTCTGGGAGGTCGTTGTCGCTCGCGTGTTCAGGCGCCGCGCGTTCGAATGAACACTCGAGCGCGCAACTCTTCCCTCGTGACTTCGAGCGATGGAATGCCGCTCTGGTCGGTCGCAGAGCGCTTTCGATTGCACTCGAGCACCTGGAGAAGCCTCACTCGGGTCACTGCCCCGGCGTCGGCGAACAACGACGGCGAGGTGTTCCGCTTCCTGAGCACGCCCGCCAAGCGTGAGGTGCTGGTGTCGGCCATTGAGGCGGCTGCCGAGCTGCGGCGGCTGCGCATCGCCGAGGCCGAGTTGCTCGAGCAGACGCTGAACGGCGCGGTCGACGCGCGGCGGCTGCGGCGCATCGTGTCGGCGCTGGCGAAGGAGGAGGAACTCGCGCGGCGCTGGAGATCGCCGCGTCGCTCTCGTACGGCCGAAGGCAACCAGGAGTTGCCTCGCGCGCTCCTTCTCAAGCCGCCCTGGTCATGCCGGTCTTGGCGCCACGTTCACTGGAGATACTGCACGCGGATCGTCGCGGCGGCGCAGGCCTCGACGTCGACCACCACGTCACCGTCCGGGAGGCCGCCTACCAGCGAGACCTGGTACTGGAGGTCGCCCGACTGGAGGTACGCCGCGACGTCGAAGGACTCGCCGTCCCAGCGGACGGTGCGCGGCGCCTCCTCGGTGCGCAGGTAGTCGAACTGTCGCGCGGGCAGGCTCGAGTTCGTGCCGGGCTGGAGCGTCACGTGCGCCTCGTCGACGAAGCCGAGGTCGACCGAGTCCTGCACCGCGGTCAGCGAGATCGACGTCAGCGCGAAGTCGAGGTCCGACATCTGCTGCAGCTCGACGGGCAGTTGCGCGGTGACATCGAAGGCGAAGGTGCGCGACACGGCGACGTGTGAGCGCAGCTCCTCGGGGAGCGCCTCGAGCTGCTGCCGAACGTCGGTCGGCACCTGGAAGCGCTGCCCCGTCAGGTGCTGGCAGATCGACGCCGCCTCGGCCTCGATGAAGAACGGGTTGCCGGTGCAGCCGGCGAGGACGACGAGCGACGAGAGGATGAGCGGGCGAGGCATGGGGGGCCTCCTTCTGGAGAAAAAACCTGCCCGGGCGCGCCCCGACACGAGGGGAGGGGGGAGTGGAGAGGCGCGCCCGGACAAGCCGGGGGGAGTTTCAGAGAGCGATCAACCGAAGCAGATGAGGAAGCCCAGCCGGGCGGAGGGGATGAAGCCGTGGAGCGCGAGGCCGCCGATCGAGACGCTGCTGGCGCTGCCGGTGGTGAGCTGCTGATTGGGGAGGCCGAGATCGACGTACGAGAGCCCCGCGCGCAGCACGAAGGCGAAGTTCTTCGAGCCCAGCTCGAAGCCGACCTGTGCGCTCGCGAAGCCGACGCTGACGCCGGTGATCATCGAGCGCACCGTCGGGTCGTCGATGAGCTGCGGGAGCCAGGCCCACTGGCCGCCCCACACGTAGCCGCCGTCGACGCCGAGGAAGGGCCGGAAGGCGAACGAGGGGAAGGCGACCAGCATGGCGCCGAGGCGCACACCCGAGCCGACACCGTTGGTGAGCCCGCTGAGCTGGATCCGCAGGAAGCGACCCGGGGTCACCGTCATCCCCGCGCCGATGCCGTCAGGCGCACCCGCGTCGAGGTGGACCCCGAAGAACGGCGCCTCGAAGGGGGCCTTGCCGTTCTCCTCGAGCGCGACTCCCTCGGTGGTGACCAGCGGGGGAGCGACGGCGAGGAGCACAGCGGCGACTGCGGCAAGCATGCCCGCCAGCAGTGCAATGGCCCGGCCGCGGCAATTTCTGCCTCGTGACGCGCGGTTGTCGCCGCGCTGCTCGGGGTGGGAGGGGACGGGGGAGTCTGCGAAACCTCGTGTCGGCGCGGTGGCGCGTCAGCGCATCGCCGTGCTCGCGCAGGCGAGGAGGTCGCGGAGCACCTTGCGGGCCGCGGGGATGAACTCCATGCCTTTCACCGACGCGTCGAGCTTCGCGACGAGCTTCATGTCGGGCGTGAGCCGATAGAGGCCCTTCGAGCGCTGCACGAGGGAGGCGAGCCGCGCGCCGTCGAGGTGGGGATCGGTGCCGAGCGTGACCACCACCCGGCCCGGCCCGCCGTCGAGCTGCCGCAGCCGCAGCCTCCGCAGATCGATCTTGAGCAGCATGACCTCCTCGAGCGCGTCGAGCTCGTCGGGCGCGTCGCCGAAGCGATCGATGCACTCCGCGCGGAGATCCTGCAGCTCGTCGGGCGAGCGCGCCTGGCTGAAGCGCTTGTAGAGCACGAGGCGCTGGTGCACGTCGGGCACGTAGCCTTCGGGGAGGAACGCCGGCACCGGCAGGTTCACGTCGGGCTCGACGGCGGTCTCGGGGACCTCTCCGCGCACCTCGGCGATCGCCTCCTCGAGGAGCTGGGCGTAGAGCTCGAAGCCCACCGCCTCGATCGAGCCCGACTGCTCCTTGCCCAGCAGGCTGCCCGCGCCGCGGAGCTCGAGATCGTGGCTGGCGATGTGGAAGCCCGCGCCCAGCTCGGTGAAGGACTGCAGCACCTCGAGGCGCTTCTCGGCGTCGCGGGTGATGGTGCGCCCGTGCGGTACGAGGAGGTACGCGTACGCGCGCTCCTTCGAGCGGCCGACGCGCCCGCGCAGCTGGTAGAGCTGCGAGAGGCCGAACTGATCGGCGCGGTTGACGATCATCGTGTTCGCCGACGAGATGTCGATGCCGCTCTCGACGATGCTGGTGGCCAGCAGCAGCTGCGCGCGCCGCTCGACGAACTCCAGCATGCGCTTCTCGAGCTCGCCCTCGGCCATCTGCCCGTGGGCCACGGTGATGCTGATGTTCGGCACGAGCTCCCGGAGGAACTTCTCCATCGAGGGCAGCGACTGCACCCGGTTGTGGATGAAGTACACCTGCCCGCCGCGCTGCACCTCGCGGGTGATGGCCTCCTTGATCTGCTGCGGGTCGAACTTGTTGACGAAGGTGCGGATCGCGCGGCGCTCTGCGGGCGGGGTGGTGATGAGCGAGAGGTCGCGCAGGCCCGACATCGCCATGTTCAGCGTGCGGGGGATGGGCGTCGCCGAGAGCGTCAGGGTGTCGACGGTCGTCTTGAGGCGCTTGAGGTTCTCCTTCTGCTTCACGCCGAACTTCTGCTCCTCGTCGATCACCAGCAGCCCGAGATCCCTGAAGCCCACCTCGCTGTTGAGCAGCTTGTGCGTGCCGATGATCACGTCGACGCGCCCCTCGCGCGCCTTCTGGAGCGTCTCGCGCACCTCCGCCGGCCGCCGCAGCGAGGAGATCACGTCGACCGTCACCGGGTAGCCGTCGAAGCGCCGCTTGAACGAGGCGTAGTGCTGGTGCGCCAGGAGCGTGGTCGGCACCAGCATCGCCACCTGCTTGCGATCGAGCACCGCCTTGAAGATGGCGCGCATCGCCACCTCGGTCTTGCCGTAGCCGACGTCCCCGCACACCAGGCGATCCATCGGCTCGCGGCGCTGCATGTCGGCGATGACGTCGTCGATCGCCTTCTGCTGATCGGGCGTCTCGTCGAACTCGAAGTCGGCCTCGAACTGCCGGAAGTAGCGATCGGGCGCGCTGAAGGCGTGGCCGGGGTGCGCCTTGCGCTGGGCGTAGAGCTGGAGCAGCTCGGCCGCCATCTTGAGCAGCTGCTCCTTGACGAAGGCCTTGCGCTTCTCGAAGGCGTTGGTGCCGAGCTTGTCGAGAGCCACCTTCTCGGCGTCGCCGCCGGTGAACTTCGAGATGAGCCGCATGCGGCTCACCGGCAGGTAGACCTTGTCGCGGCCGGCGAACTCCAGCACCAGGAAGTCGGCGGCGACCTGGTTCACCTGCATGGTGATCAGCCCGCCGTAGCGGCACACGCCGAAGTCGGCGTGCACGCAGAGGTCGCCTTCCTTGAGATCCTTGAAGCTGGCCGCGAAGCCCTCGGCCGCCGAGCGCCGCCGGCGCGTCTTTCGGCGCGCGCGCTGACCGAACAGATCCTCGTCGGACAGCACCACCAGCTGCCCGGCGGCGTCGACGAAGCCCTGGCTCACCTCGCCGTGGAAGAGGTGGAGCGTGTGGTGCGTCGCCAGCTCGCCGGGGAAGGCGCCCGGGTGCACCTGCACCTTCACCTTGCGATCCGCCAGCAGCCGCTTGAGCCGATCGGCCTGGCCGTGGGTGCCGCAGGCCACGAGCACCGAGAGGCCGTCGGCCTGCCAGCGCTCGAGCGCCTCCACGAAGGGCGTGAGCGCGCCTTCTTCGCCGTGGTGCGAGCGCACCGCCTCGCGCAGCTGGTGCGTCGCGCCGAAGGTGAAGGGCAGCGGCGGCTCGCCGACGTCGAGCGAGAGGCCGCCGCCGGCGGCGACGCGGTGACGGGCCAGCTCCGCCTCCAGCTGCTCGAGCGTGAGGAAGTGTCGCGCGGGCGGCTCGGTGAGCTCGAGGCGGCGCACCGCGTCTTCCCAGCTGCGCTTCAGATCGCTCTCCAGCTCGAGCAGGGCGCGCTCCTGCCCCGCCGGCTCGTCGAGCCACACCACCGGTGCGGGGCTCCACGCGCGGAGGTAGTCGAAGACCGTGCCCAGGCCGCCCTCGAAGAAGCCCGGCAGGAGCCCCTCGAGCCCGCCCGCGGCGAAGCCCTCGCGGATCTGCTCGAGCCGCTCGCGGACCTTCGAGGTCGGCACGTGCTGCTGCTCGGCCAGCTCGCGCACCGCGCGCTCGGCGCAGCGGCGCGTCTCGTCGGAGAAGAACAGCTCTCGCGCGGGCAGCAGGGTCAGCGTGCCGATGGCGTCGATCGTGCGCTGGGTGTCGGGGTCGAAGCTGCGCATCGACTCGACGGTGTCGCCGAAGAACTCGAGGCGCACCGGCTCGTCGTGGAGCGCGGGGAACACGTCGAGGATGTCGCCGCGCAGCGAGAAGGTGCCGGGGTCTTCCACCAGCGGCGCGCTGCGGTAGCCCATCGACGCGAGCAGGCGGGCGAGCTCGTCGCGGCCCGGGTCGGAACCCACCTTCACCTCCGCGGTCAGCGAGCGCATCACCGCGAGGGGGATCACCCGGCGCACCAGCGCGCGCACCGAGAGCACCAGCGCGTGGAACCGCGTGCCCTTCGCGAGGTGGTACAGCGCGCCGAGCCGCTCCGAGACGACGCCGTGATCCGGCACCAGCTCGTCCCACGGCGTCACCTCGTCAGCCGGCAGCCGCAGCACGGTCGGCGCGAGCCGCGTGCCGTCTCCGCCGAGGAAGAAGGCGAGATCGCCCGCGAGCGCGTCGGCCGAGTCTTCGTCGGGCGTCACGCACACCAGCGGCGCGTCGAGCCGTCGCGAGAGCCGCGAGAGCACCCACGCGCGCGCCGAGCCGGTGAGGCCGACGGTGCGCACACGATGGCCGGGAACGAGCCCGGAGAGGAGCGCCGCGAAGCCGTCGGACGACATGCGCCCGAAGTAAGGCGCGCGTCGCGGCGGGTCAACGCGATTGTCCCCCGGGCGGGCGGGCCGGCACCGGCGTCTTCGACACGCGCTGGAGCAGCCCCTCGAGCGTGGTGGCGGTGAAGGGCTTGTCGAGCAGCGGCGGGTTGACGTCGTTGAGGAAGCGCTCGGTGCGCTCGGTGAAGGTGCCGCCGGTCATGAAGACCACCTGCTGCTGCTGCTCGGTCGTCAGCTGCTCCCAGAGATCGACGCCGGAAATCTCCGGCATCATGAGATCGCAGAGGATCAGGTCGTACTTGAGCCCCGCGTGGATCAGGGACAGCGCCTCGCGGCCGCTGCGCGCGAGGGTCAGCTCGTGCTGCTTGCCGAGCAGCCGCTCGAGCGAGCGGAGGATCGACGGCTCGTCGTCGACGATCAGCAGCCGCGCCCGGCGCCGCGCGGGGATGGGCGTGGTGCCGGTGCCGATGTACCCCGCTGGCGCCGCCGGGAGCCGCACCTCGAAGGTGCTCCCCGCGCCGGGCGTGCTGTTGACGGAGATCGCCCCGCCGAGCTCCTGCACGATGCCCTGGCTGATGAAGAGCCCCAGCCCGGTGCCTTCCCCGATGCGCTTGGTCGAGAAGAACGGATCGAAGATGCGCGGCAGCACATCGGGCGGAATGCCGGTGCCGGTGTCGCTCACGGTGATGAAGACGAAGCCGTTGTCCTCGCGGGTGGTGACGGTCACGAGGTGGTCGGCGGCGTGCCCGTCGGGGATGGCGTGCGCGGCGTTGACCAGCAGGTTGAGGAAGACCTGGCCCAGGCGCGCCTCGTTGCCGACGACCGGGCTCACCTCGCGCAGGTCGCTCACCACGCGCGCACGGTGGCGCAGCTCGTTGCGGGCCATGTTGAGCGACGCCTGCACCAGGCGCGCGACGTCGCACAGGCCGCGCTGGCGATCGTCGACGCGCGAAAAGGGCTTGAGCCCCTGGACGATCTGCCGCACGCGGTCGGCGCCCTCGAGCGCCTCGTCGACGGCGGCGCGGAGATCGACGAGATCGATGCCCTCCGGCGCCTGCTGAATGCGCGCCAGCTCGCCCTTCACCACGTTGAGGTTGGCGGTGACGAAGGCGAGCGGGTTGTTGATCTCGTGCGCGACGCCGGCGGCCATGGTGCCGAGGCTGGTGAGGCGCTCGGCGAGGCGCAGCTGCGCCTGGAGCACGCTCTGCTGCGTCACGTCCTGCACCACGGTGAGCTCGCGGTTCACCACGCCCTGCTCGTCACGCGTGGTGCGCACCCAGAGCCGCACCTCACGCAGCTCGCCGCGCGCGGTCTTCATGCGCAGCGCGTGCGGCGGCAGCCGCTCCTGCATCGTCGCCCTGGTGCGGAACTGGCGGTAGCGCTCCAGCTCCTCGGGGAGCACGTAGTGCTCGAGCGAGATGGTGTCGGCGGCGTCGGGGGGCAGCTGGAGCAGCTCCACCAGCCGGCGCGTGGCGTGGGTGGTGCCGGTCGCGGGGTTGCGCTCCAGCACGGCCAGCTCCGCGAGCTCGAAGGCCTCGTCGAGGAGCTGCCTCGCGCGGCGCACCTCCTCGAGCTCTGCCGTGCGCTCCGTCACGTCGTGGAGCCGCGCGAAGAAGGTCGCGCCCAGGTGGCTGGTGAGCGTCGGCGTCAGCACCCACGCGAACTGCCGCCAGCCCGCCTCGCGCGCGCGGAGCCTGGCGTGGAACTCGACCGGCGCCGTGGCGCCCGCGAGCGTCTCCTTCACGAGGGGCAGATCGTCGGGGTGCACCCGCTCGAGGAGGCCCCGGCCGAGCAGCGCTGCTTCGTCCCAGCCGAGCGTGGGGCGCGCCGCGGGGTTGACCTGCAGCACGAGGAAGTCGGGGTCGGCCACCACCAGCAGGTCGGGCGACAGCTCGAAGAAGCGCTCGAAGACGCGCAGCTCGCCGACCACCGAGCCGTCGCGCGAGAGATCGATGAACGAGGCGATCACCCGCTCGACCTCTCCGGCCGCGTCGAGCTGCGGGACTGCGGTCACCGCCACCTCGTGGACGGCGCCGGCCGGGCTGCGCAGCTTGAGCTCCCGCCGGAAGACGGGCCGCCGCGTGCGCAGCGCGACCGCCGAGGGGCGCTCCTCGGCGGGGAGCTCGGTGAGATCGGCGCGCAGGTTGGTCCAGGTCCTGACCGGCGAGGTGGGCCCGAGCAGCTCCGCGCGCGTGACGCCGAGCAGCTCCGCGGCCGCGTGGTTGGCGTCGACGACCGCGCCCGTCGCGTCGAAGACGAGCACGCCCTCTGCCAGTGCGTCGAGCCAGGCGCGCAGGGGCTGTCCTTTTCGATCGCTGCTCACGTCGTTGGACATCGAAGTATCGGACTCTATCGGCCGCGCTCGCCGCTCGCGCGCGGTTCGTTGGTGACCCACCACCCGACGCCCGTCGAGACCGCAGCGAGGCCGCTGACGAGCCAGCTCACGGTGGACGCGACGGCGAAGCCGGTGGCCACTTCACCGAGCCGGAAGAAGTCGGCCTCGAAGCGCGCGGCGTTGGCGTCGGCGGCCAGCGCGCGGGCGTGGACGCCGAACGCGAGGCCGGCGATCGCCGTGGCGAGCGTCACCGCCGCGAGCGAGAGGGGCAGGGCGCGGCGCTCGAGCGCCGGCGGGAACGAGAAGGGCTCGGGGCGTGGGCGGGGCTCGAGCTGCGCGCGCTTCGGCGCGTCGTCTTCGGGCGGCAGATCCTCGTCGGGGAGCGGCGGCGGCGGGGCGCGCAGGGCGCGCTTGACCTCGAGGAACAGCTCGACCGCGCGGGGGCTGGTGTACGGCGGGAGATCGACCGACTCGTCGATGCGCAGCGCGGTGCGGAAGTGCTCGGCGGCGGCGCGGCGATCGCCGAGGTTGAAGGTGCACAGCCCGAGGTGGAGCTCGATCTCCCGCAGCTCGGCGGGCGTGCTCTTCCACTGCGTGGAGGCCTGCTGGAGGCGCTGGACGCACTTCTCGAAGTCGAGGTCCTTCTCGTGCGCGAGGCCCTCGGCGAGGAACGGGTTGCCGGCGGTGAGCACCAGGGCGAGCAGGGCGCTCATGGCTGCGTCCCCAGCGGCACGGCCAGCTCGTCGGCCAGCTGCCAGCCCGACAGCGTGAGCGAGAAGGCCGCGCCCGCGTCGCCGTCGTAGCGCGCGGGCCCGAGCGTCAGCTCGCCGGGCGGCGCGGTGGCTCCGCCGGTGACGGGCGTGGTGGCGAGCACCACGTCGTTGAGGCGCACCTCGCGGAAGTCGCCGGCGCGCCAGGCGAGCTCGAGGATCCAGTCTCCGGCGGTGAGCCCGCCGTCGATGGTGAAGGTCTCGACGAGCGGCGTCGCGCCCAGCGTCTGCGCGTCGCTCTCGACGCGGAGCCGCCCCTGCCCGTCGAAGCCCGCACGCACGAAGGCCTGACCGGTCTGGGTGCCGAGGAAGAGCACGGGCACGAAGCCCCGCACCTGCACCGCGGCAGGCAGCGTCAGGCGCCCGCGGAGCCGCCCCTCCACGCCGCGCGGGAGCCGGTTGAGATCGGTCAGCTCCGCGGTCGCGGTGTCCTGCCCGTCTCCCGGCCCGGCGATCGTCGCCAGCACGCGGTTGCCGCGGAGCGGATCGATGTCGAGGGTGCAGCCGGGGTCGACGGTGGTGCCGGTGAAGCCGTGGAGGCGCTGCTGCCAGCGGGGGAGCCCGGCGTCGACCGGTGGGCCGGCGTCGGGCGGGCCCGCATCCGCGCCGCCGTCACTCAGCGGCTCGACGCAGGCGTTGGCCACGCAGGTGCGCGGCAGGCGGCAGGGGTGCTGCTCGTCGCAGGCTCGGCCCGGCACGTCGTCGAGACCGATCACGCACCCCGCGAGGGCGAGGAGCGCCACACAGCACCGCCAGAGCACGAACGGAGCCTAGCATCGCGCGACGGATCTGCGTCGCCGCGCGGCGCTCTGGCGTAGGCTGCGCGCCGCGTGAACGGACCACTCAGCCGAATGATGAAGCAGCGCCTCCGTCGCTGGACCGAGTCGATGGTGGGCGACGATCTCGAGGATCGCCTCCAGGGCAGCCGGCCGTCGAACGAGTACGGGGTCGACCCCTTCGGCCTGAGCGTGGAGTACGCGCTCTCGGCCATCGGGCCCTTCATCTGGCTCTACCAGCACTACTTCCGCGTCGAGACCTTCGGCGTCGAGCGGGTGCCGACCGGCCGGGTGCTGCTGATCTCGAACCACTCCGGGCAGCTGCCGGCGGACGGCGCGATGATCGGCGTCGCCATGCTCACCGAGGCGAAGCCGCCGCGGGTGATCCGCAGCATGGTCGAGAAGTGGGTGCCCACGCTCCCGTGGGTGTCGACCTTCTTCGCGCGCGTGGGGCAGATCGTCGGCACGCCGGAGAACTGCCGCCGCCTGCTCGAGCGCGACGAGGCGATCCTCGTCTTCCCCGAGGGCGTGAAGGGCATCAGCAAGCTCTACCCGCAGCGCTACCAGCTGCAGGACTTCGGGCTCGGCTTCATGCGGCTCGCGCTCGAGACCAACACGCCGATCGTCCCCATCGCGGTGATCGGCGCCGAGGAGCAGGCCCCGGCGATCGTCAACGTCAAGCCGCTGGCGAAGCTGCTCGGCTTCCCGGTGATGCCGCTGACACCCTACGGGCTGCCGCTGCCGCTGCCGGTGAAGTACCGCATCTACTTCGGCGAGCCGCTGCGCTTCACCGGGCGGGCCGACGACGACGACGTGGAGCTGGAGAAGAAGGTGAAGATCGTCCGCGCGTCGATCCAGACGATGATCGAGCAGGGCCTCAAGGAGCGGAAGGCGGTGTTCTGGTGAGCGCGCTGCAGAAGGTGATCGTCACCGGCATCTCCGGGAACCTCGGCCGGCTCGTCGCGAAGCTGCTCCACCGCGAGGCGCAGGTGATCGGCATCGATCGCCGCCCGTTCCCCGGCCGCCCGAAGGACGTGGAGCACCACCAGGTCGATCTGCGGAAGAAGAAGACCGAGGAGATCTTCCGCAAGCACCGGCCCGACGCCGTGCTGCACATGGGCATCATGCACGACCCGCGCATGAGCGCGGAGGATCACCACTCGTTCAACGTGCTGGGCACCATGAAGGTGCTCGAGTGCGCGGCGCGCTACGGCGTGAAGAAGCTGGTGATGCTCTCGAGCGCCAACGTCTACGGCCCCTCGCCGGACAACTCGAACTTCCTGTCCGAGGAGGCGCCGCTGATGGCCGCCTCGCGCTTCCCCAGCGTGCGCGATCTGATCGAGGTCGACATGCTCGCGCACGGCTTCTTCTGGCGGCAGCCGCAGACCGAGACCGTGGTGCTGCGCCCGGTGCACATCGTCGGCCCCACCATCAAGAACGCGCCGTCGAACTACCTGCGCCTCGAGCGCCCGTGGGTGCTGGCCGGCTTCGATCCGATGGTCCAGCTGATCCACATGGAAGACGTGGTGCGCGCGATGATCGAGGCGCTCAAGCCGGGGCGGAAGGGCGTCTACAACGTCACCGGCCCGGGCGAGGTGCCGCTCTCGGCGGTGTTCTCGGAGCTCGGCTCACGCCCTCGCTCGATGCCGCACGTCGTCGCGCGCCCGCTGCTGCGCACGCTCTTCAAGTACCGCCTCGCCAGCTATCCGCCCGAGGAGATCGACCACATCCAGTTCCTGTGCATGGTCGACGGCTCCCGCTGGACCACCGAGACCGGCTGGAAGCCGCGGTTCTCGATGCGCGAGACGATCCGCGCCGTGAAGGAGTGACCTTCCTTCACACGGGTCTGACGCGATTGTCAGAGCGAGGGGCCCCTGCGCTCCGATCTCCACCACCCGCCGAACGTGCAAGTGCTTGAAATGACGGTCCGGTTGTCGCTGGGTTGACGTGGCACCGGGGTTGCTCTGTCAGAGCCTCGGTGAGGAGATTCCATAGGGGAATCTCCGACGCCCGTCGCCTCGGCCGGCCCCGAGACGACGGGCGGTTTTTTTTTCAGGGCTTCGGCGCGGGCTTGAGCTCTTCGAACGGGCCGTCGTCCTGGCTCTCGAGCCGCCACGCGCCGCCGCGCCACACGAAGACGCTGGTGACGGTGGCGGTCTTCTCGGTGGTCGACGGGAGCCGGTACCAGGAGATCTTCGTCACCACGCTCGCGGTGAGGAGATCGGTCGCGACGCGGGCGTCTTCCAGCTCGAAGTTGGTGATGAAGAGATCGCGATCGTCGTTGGTCTTCGAGCGCGCCTTGATGAAGGCGCCGGCGCGCTCTTCCACGATGAGGTCCGAGGCGCCGCGAAAGTCCTTCCAGCGCGCGCGTTGATGGAAGGCCTCGACGGTCGGCTTGAGCTCGTCGACGTCACCTTTGTTGACCGTCACGCAGGAGGCAGCACCGAGGGCGATCGCGAGCGTGACGAAGCGTGTCATGGCGCGGGACGGTAGCACCCGTGTTGGGTATGGTCCCGCGCGCAAATATGTCCAAGCCGATGATCGAGAAGTACGAGCAGATGCTCGCGCAGGATCCGTCGAGCACGGTTTTCGTCGAGCTTGCGAGGGCCTACCTCGATCGCGGTGACAACGAGAAGGCGATCGTCGTCTGCCAGCAGGGCGTCGGGCACCACCCCGGCTCGATCGTCGGGCGCGTGCTGTGGGGCAAGGCGCTGATCAACGCCGGCAAGGCCGCCGACGCGATGAAGCAGTTCGATCTCGCGGTGAACATCGATCGCGAGAACCCGCACGCGTACAACCTCATCGGCGAGGCGCTGCTGCGCAAGGGGCTCTACCGCTCGGCGCTGCCGATCCTCCGCAAGGCGGCGGCGCTGCAGCCCAATGACGGCCGCATCGCGCAGTGGCTCGAGCAGACCAAGCAGGCGCTCGCCGGTGGCCCGGCCCCGGTGCTCTACGACTCGACCTCGGTCGACACCCAGGCGCTGACCGCGGCCTCTGCGCCCGCGCCGGTCGCGCCCCAGCCGGCGCGGCCCTCGACCCCCACGCCCGCGAGCGGCAGGCCGGTGCTGCAACCGGCTCCTTCGGCGCCGACGCCGGCGGCGGGCCGGCCCGCAGCCTCCGCGGTGCCGCAGGGCAAGCCGAGCGAGAGCCTCGACGAGCCCGATCCGTTCGCCGCCTTCACCCCGGCGAAGCCCGATCCCGACGCGCAGCCGACGGTGCTGATGGACGCGCTGCCCGCGCGGAGCCCGCCGCCGCCGCCCGTGCCGACGGGCGAGCTGCCGGTGATCGGCGGCGTGCTCGAGCCGCGACAGACGCTCGAGCTGCCCGCGCAGCCGCCGGTGCTGGAGCCGCCGGACCCGTTCGCGGCCGTGCCCTCGAGCGCCGAGGAGCCCGACACCTTCCGCGGCCTCACCAGCACCTTCGACGCGCTCTCGTCGGGCGCGACGCCGGAGGCTCCGGCGAGCACCGCGCCGGCGCCGCGGCCGTCGAACCCCGTCAGCGAGCCGTCGGTCGTCGTGTCCGGCGAGCAGCTGCTGCCGCCGCCTGTGCTCTCGCCCGTGGACACGGCGAAGCCTGCGGGGGGCGGCCTCCTCGAGGACGTGGTCTCGGCGCAGTCGGAGCTGCCGACCTCCGAGTTCCAGATGCCGGGCATGGTGCAGACGGCCCGTCGCGCGGCGCAGGCCCCGGCGCCGATCCCGGTGCTCAAGCCGAAGAGCTCGGGCGGCCTGCTCGACGAGATCCCCGATGAGACGATCGAGCCGCCGTCGTCGCCGGTCGCGCCGCGCGTCGAGTTCAACACCCAGGCGACCGAGGCCATCGCGCGCGAGTACGAGCGCGAGCTGCGCGCCAAGCTGGAGGTCACCAAGCAGAAGAAGACCTTCTGGCAGGCGCACGGCCTCAAGATCGCCGGCATCGCCGCGGTGCTGGTGGTCCTCGGCGGGCTCGGCGGCTCGTTCATCTACACGCGCATCAAGAACCAGGGCGAGACGCTCGACACGGCGATCGCCAAGGGGCTGGCGTCGGTCAACGCCGACACGAAGGAGCAGTACGGCGCGGCGATCCGCTCGCTCGAGCAGGCGCTCAAGATGGACGAGGGCAACCCGGAGGCGCTCGCGCTGTCGGGCTACGCGCACGCGATGCTCTTCGCCGAGCATGGTGGCACGCAGGCCGATCGCGACGCGGCGATCCAGGCCTTCGCGGCGCCCGCGGTGCGCAACGGCCGCCCCGATCTCGCGCTGGTGGTGGACTTCCTGACCGCCGACGACGCGGGCAGGTCGGCGGCGCGGCAGCAGCTCCTCGGGTCGGACCTCGAGAAGGGCGTGGTGCAGGCGCAGGCCGGGCGCATGCTGCTCGGCGACAAGAAGTACGACGAGGCGCTGACGCGGCTGAAGAAGGCCACCGAGCTCGACCCCCGCAACGTGCGCGCGCTGGTGGCGCTCGGCGACTACTACCTCGCCTTCGAAGACTGGGACTCGGCGCTCGAGATGCTCAGCCGCGCGGAGGCGCTCTCGAAGTTCCACCCGGGCCGGGTGATCGGCCACGCCGAGGCACGCCTCGAGCTCGGCCGCGAGCTGCCCGAGGCGCTGTCGGATCTCGAGGGGCTCACGAAGACGGCGGAGGTGCCCACGCCGCTCAAGGGCCGCTACGCGCTGATGCTCGGCCGCGCCCAGTCGGCCAACGGCAAGCACGAAGACGCGCTCAAGACGCTGAGCGAGGGGCAGCCGCTGTACACCCAGCACGCGCTCGAGTTCGCGCTCGCCCTGGGCCAGGCGCAGCGCAACGCGGGCCTCATGGCGCAGGCGCAGAAGTCGTACGAAGACGCGCTCAAGCTCGCGCCGAAGAGCGAGACGGCGAAGGAAGGCCTCGGCCGCGTGCTGCTCGCCCGCTCGCGCGAGAAGGAGCTGACCGATCGCCTGCGCCCCGAGAAGGACGCGCGGCGCGTGGCGCTCCTGCGCGGCATCGCGTGGTTCCGCCAGGGCGAGCTCAAGAAGGCGCGCGCCGAGCTCCAGGCGACGCAGGTCAACGGCAAGTACCCGGCCGAGGCCGCGGTCTACCTCGCGCTCGTCGACGCCGGAGAAGAGGGCCAGGACAAGGCCATCGAGACGCTCGAGAAGTTCGCCGGCACGCTCCGGAAGAACAAGGCGACGGTGCAGGTCGCGCTCGCGCGGGTCTACATGCAGAAGGGCGCGCTCGACAAAGCGCGCGCGCAGCTCGAGGAGGCCGCGAAGGACCCGCAGGACTACGAGGGCAACGCGCTGCTCGGCGAGCTGCTGCTCAAGGCCGGCGTGCCCCTCGAGGTGGCGATGGAGCCCCTCACGCGCGCCGTCGAGCGCAACGGCAGCCACGCGCCCTCGCGGCACCTCCTCACGCGCACGCTGCTGGCGCTCGGCAGGTACCAGGACGCGCTCAAGCAGCTCGAGGCGTGGTCGGCCGACAACCCGGGCCTGGAGCTGGTGTGGCGCGACGCGGCGCTGGTCTACCTCCAGACGGGCAAGCTCAAGGAGGCCGAGGCGGCGGCCAACAAGGTCTCTCCCTCGACCGAGGACCTCGAGGTGTGGCGCACGCGCGCGCAGATCCTCTTCGCGCGCGGTGATGGCCGCAACGCGATGGCGGCCCTCGAGAAGGCGAACAAGCTCAACCCGAAGGACGCCGAGACCTTCTGTGAGATCGGCAACGCCTTCGTGCGTCAGGGCAACGGCGACACCGCGCCCGCGGCGTACCAGGCGGCGCTCCGCGAGGACCCGAAGTCGATCTGTGGCCTCGCCGGCCCGCTCCACGCGAAGCCGACCTCGAAGGGCAAGCCGGCGCCGCGCGAGGTGCTCCACCAGCTCATCGGCCGCTCGCAGAGCGCGTGGGAAAAGGGCTTCCTGCAGGCCACGCTCGCGCGCGTGCTCCTGGCAGGCAACGACGCGGCCGGAGCGCGCACCGCGGTCGACGAGGCGCTGCAGTCCGCGCCCTTCCACCCCGTGGCGTGGTTCGCCGCGGGCGAGGTGGCGAAGAAGGAGAAGGACGAGGCGAAGGCCCTCGAGGCCTGGGGCAAGGCCGCGGAGCTCGATGGCTCGTGGAGCCAGGCGCGGCTGGCCTTCGCCGACGGGCTGGCGAAGCAGGGCGGCGATTCGCTCCCGAAGGCCCTCCAGCAGTACGAGGCGGTGCTGCTCATCGATCAGAACGAAGGTGACGTCTCCCGCGTGAAGAAGACGATCACCGCGCTCAAGAAGCAGCTGGCTCCGTGATGCCGACCCAACGGCCGCCGCCGATCCCCGTGTTCCGGATCAGCCTCGCGAACGCGACGCTGCTGTCCGGGCTCTACCTCCTGGTCGCCGTCTCGGTAGAGGTGATCCGCCGCGTGTGGAACCCGCGCTGGGTCGATCACCTCGCGCTCGCGCTCGAGGCCTTCCCCGCGCGCACCCTGGCCTTGCTCGGGCTGTTCGAGCCGATCCGCCGCGCGTTCTCCGAGCAGAAGATCGGCTCGCTCGAGGTGAGGCTCATCTACGGGCTCACCACGGTGGGGGTGATCTTCACGCTCGGCCTGCTGGTCGGCGTGGTGATGTGGATCATCGCGCGGGCGGCGTCGCGCCGGCTGCCCGAAGAGGAGTGATGCGCGCGCGCGCCGCGGTGCTGATGCTGGGCCTGCTCTCGTCGTGCAGCCACACCACGGTCTTCCGCCTGTCCCGACCGGGCGAAGAGGTGGCGAGGGCGCTCTGCGCCGAGGCCGGCCCTCCGCGCGAGCTGAGCGCGCGGGAGCTCGAGTGCCCGGTGCTCCACCAGCTCCACTTCCGGGTGCGCTTCGCCGGCGAGCTCGTCTGGGTGACTGCTCCCGCCGGCATGGAGGCCGAGCTCGCGGTTCGCCTCACGACGCTCGCGCACCGTCACGGCCTCAGCGTGCAGGTGGTCGAGGAACACTGAGGGCGCGCGTGCGCGGCCCTCGCAGGGCGAGCCACGCCCCCGCCGCGAGCACGCCGACGGAGAGCAGCGTCCACAGCGCGGCCCAGACGATGGCGGGCACCACGGTGGCGTCAGCCAGCAGCTGGGCGTCGCTGTGCGAGCGCACCGCGGAGTTCCAGAGATCGTCCTTGAGATCCATCACCGCGTAGAGCGCGGTGAAGCTCGCGATGAAGAGGTTGAGGCCGCCGACCAGCGCATCGGGGAGCCACTTCGCGCCGACGCCGAAGGCCACCGCCATCACCGCGGCGAAGAGCAGGGTGAAGCCGTCGCGCGCGTAGAACAGCCCCATCGCGGCGAGCCAGACGCAGGCGAAGGCGAGCATCACCCGCCGCGCGTTGAAGCGGAACGAGAGCACCAGCAGCAGCACCGAGATGATCGCGCTGCCGACGTAGCCCGCCGAGAAGACCAGCACCCGCGCGAAGAACCCGTCGGGGATGCGCGAGAGACACTCGCCGCCCTCGTTGAGCTGGAGCGAGACGCGATCGACCGAGCCGCCGACCAGCAGCGCCGCGAGCGCGTGCCCGGTCTCGTGGCCCATCACCGAGAGGAGCTTGAAGGGCAGCAGCACCGGCGAGCTCCAGAAGAATGCGCCGGCCACCACGATGCCCACGAGGAGCAGGGCGCGGCCAGGGCGGAGCTCCGAGCGGTTCATCGTCGAGATCAACGCCCGGCGCGCGCCGTTTGTTTCAGAGCCCCGGAACGCCGGTGGTGCCACAGAAGACGTCGCGATCGAGCGCGCGCCCGAAGTTCGGCAGCCGCGCGGGCAGCGAGCGCAGGGCGGGGTAGTCGCGCAGGAGCTCGTTGAGGTCCTTGTGCGCGAGCATCGAGACGGTGGCGAAGTCGGGCGAGAACACCCGCAGCTTCGAGGGCAGGCCCGAGAGCGCGCAGGTGATGGCGAGGAACTGCCCCTGCGTCACCTCGTACTGGCGGGGCGCCTGCGCGACGCGGCTGCGGTCCTCGAGGATCAGCCGGCCGTGCGTCACCACCGCGATGAGGTTCGACACCTCGCCGGGGTTGAGCAGCGTGTGCTTCGCCTCGAGCTCGCGGTGCGCGAAGCGGCCGATGAGCCGCGCCCGCGCGATGGAGTCGATGTCGGCGAAGAGCTTCGAGGCCATGAAGCCCTCGACGAGGCGCTCGCGGTAGAAGCCCAGCAGGCGCTGGTGGAGCACGTCGTCGTCGTGGAGCAGCTGCTGGAGCCGCTGGGCGCTGATCTCGAGGATGGTGCAGTCGCCGATCGCCCGCGCCGACGCCGCGCGGAGCTGCGCCGAGAACAGCCCGAACAGCCCGAAGGCCTCGCCCTTCTTCGCGTGCCGCAGCGCCACCTCGCGCCCGTCCTTGTGGCGCAGGAGCTCGAGCGTGCCGTCGACCACCACGAAGAAGCTCGTCGCCTCGTCGCCTTCCTGGAAGAGGAACTCGCCGTCGGGCACCTCGAGCTGAATCGCCCCCGAGGACATCGCCTCGAGCGACGCCTGCGGCAGCTCCTTGAAGAGTGGCACCTGCGTCAGCGCGAAGTACGCCACCTCGAGATCGGCGCTGACGTGGCCGCGCACCGGCTCGGCGAGGGGAATCGGCGCCGTCTTCGGATCGGTGTCGAACGACTCGTCGAGCGTGCTGTGCCGCTCCTGCTCGCGCACCGCCTGCAGCACGTCGACCGGGATCAGCGACGGCTTGAGCGTCGGAGGCGGCACCGGCACCGCGATCCGGCTCCGGAGTTCGCGGCGAATCGGCGGCAGCTGCTCGGACATGCAGGCACTCCTGGGCGAGAAAGTGTCGAAGGCGCCAAACGGTGGGAGACTGTGGGGAACCGTGTACGGAAGTCGTGACATGTCCGTCAAGCCGGGGGTCCCTCCGACCCTCGTGGTGATCGCCGGCGGGCGAGGCCGGAGGCTTGGCGGTGTGCCCAAGGGCCTGATCCAACTGGAGAGCGGCCTGACGATCGTCGAGCACCTGCTCTCGCTCGGTGAGGGGCCACGCTTCATCAACACCAACGACCCCGAGGCGTACGAGCGCTTCGGCGTGCCGCTGATCGGCGATCTGGTGCCCGAGAAGGGGGCGCCGGGCGGGGTGGTGACGGCGCTGGCCATCGCGCCGAGCGAGTGGGTCTTCGTGGTGGCGTGCGACATGCCGCTCGTCACCCGCGAAGACCTGGCGCTGCTCGCCGCGGCGCGACGCCCGGGCGCCGATACGATCTGCTTCACCCGCGAGGGCCGGCTCGAGCCGCTCGTCGGGCTCTACCGTCAGGCGCTCTGGCAGGACTGGGCGCCGCGCCTCGAAGGCAACCCGTCGCTGCGGAGCCTCCTCGAGTCCACCCACCTCGAGACGATCGAGTCACCGCAGCCCCACCACCTGATCAGCCTGAACTCCCTCGACGACGTCCGCGAAGCGGCGGAAAGTTTCAGGAGATCAGGCGCTTCTGCTACTTTTCAAGGCTCCCCATGGTGAAGACGTTCGAAAAGGCAGTCACCGGCTTCAACCACAACATCAAGCACAAGGGGAAGGTGTACCACGTGCAGACCGAGGACTCGGGCGTCTCGAATCCTCACATCATCACGCACCTCTTCGTGGGCGGGAACATCCTCGCCACCAAGAAGTCGTCGTACGCCGACATCGCCAGGAGCGAGAACCTCGCGGAGCTGGTGCGCGAGATGATGGAGGAGCAGCACAAGCAGATGCTGCGGAACCTCATCAACGGCTCGTACGACAACGTGGGCGGCTCGGCCGCGACGCACTACCAGCCGGGTGAGCTGGCCCTCGACAAGAAGCCGCCCGTCTCGAGCCCCACGCCCGCGCCGCAGCCCATTCCGCTGCAGCTCAAGAACGTGGTGCCCGCCCCGCCGGCGATCAAGCCCGCGTCGCTGCCGCCCGAGGTGCTCGCCGCGCGCGAGCTCAAGGAGACGCCGAAGGAGAACAACATCGGCGTCGAAACGCTCTTCGGTGAGGATCTGATCAGCGAGAAGAGCCTCGACGAGGTCATCCTGAGCTACCTCGCGGGCGACGGTCAGTAAGCCGATCGCCGTGCGCTGATCTTGCGGTAGAGGGGCGGTCCATGACCGCTGCCGCCGCCGACCTCGACACGCTCTGCATCAACACCCTCCGCACGCTGGCGATCGACGTGATCCAGAAGGCCGACTCGGGACACCCGGGCCTGCCGCTGGGCGCGGCGCCGATGGCGTACGTGCTGTGGCAGAAGCACCTCAAGCACTGCCCGACCTCGCCGTCGTGGGCCGATCGCGATCGCTTCGTGCTCTCGGCGGGGCACGGCTCGATGTTGCTCTACGGCCTGCTCCACCTCTCGGGCTACCCGCTCTCGAAGGAAGAGGTGCTCAACTTCCGCCAGTGGGGCAGCAAGACGCCGGGCCACCCGGAGTTCGGCCTCACCGCCGGCGTCGAGGCCACCACCGGCCCGCTGGGCCAGGGGCACGCGAACGCGGTGGGCATGGCGATCGCCGAGCGGGCGCTCGCGGCGCGCTTCAACCAGCCGGGCCACACCATCGTCGATCACTTCACCTACGCGCTGGTCGGCGACGGTGACGTGATGGAGGGCGTGGCGATGGAGGCCGCGTCGCTCGCCGGGCACCTCAAGCTGGGCAAGCTGATCTGTCTCTACGACTCGAACGACGTGACGCTCGATGGCCCGGCGAAGCTCTCGTTCACCGAAGACGTCGCGAAGCGCTACGAGGCGTGGGGCTGGCAGGTGCTGCACGTGGCCAACGGCAACACCGATCTCGCGGCGCTCGACGCGGCGATCACCCAGGCGAAGGCCGAGACCGGCAAGCCGACGCTGATCGTGGTGAAGACCACCATCGGCTTCGGCTCGCCCAACAAGAGCGGCAAGTCGAGCTCGCACGGCAGCCCGCTGGGCAACGACGAGATCGCCCTCACCAAGAAGGCGCTCGGCTGGAGCTACGACGAGAAGTACTTCGTGCCGCCCGAGGCGCAGGCCCACTTCCGCGGCCAGGTGACGCGCGGCGAGGCGGCGCTCGGCGAGTGGCAGAAGAGGTTCGAGGCGTACCGCGCGGCGCACCCCGCGCTGGCGGCCGACTTCGAGCGGGTGATGAAGGGCGAGCTGCCGGCGAACCTCGCGGCGGCGCTGCCGGCGTTCGCGGCCGGCACCGGCGTCGAGACGCGCACCGCTGCGGGCCAGGCGCTCAACGCCCTCGCGAAGGTGCTCCCGGAGCTGATCGGCGGCGACGCCGATCTCGGCGGCTCGACCAAGACGGTGCTCAAGGACCTCGGCAGCTTCGACGGCCAGACCGGCGCGGGGCGCAACATCCACTTCGGGGTGCGCGAGCACGCGATGGCGGCCATCGCCAACGGCATGGCGTACCACGGTGGCCTGCGGCCCTTCACCGCGACCTTCTTCTGCTTCGTCGACTACATGCGCCCCTCGGTGCGCCTGGCGGCGATGAACCACCTGCCGGTGGTGCACGTGTGGACGCACGACTCGATCGGCCTCGGGGAGGACGGCCCCACGCACCAGCCCGTCGAGCACCTCATGGCGTGCCGCACCATTCCCAACCTGTGCACGGTGCGCCCGGCCGACGCGGCGGAGGCGGCCGAGGCGTGGCTCCTCGCGCTCGAGCGCAAGCATGGGCCGACGGGCCTGGTGCTCTCGCGCCAGAAGCTGCCGGTGTTCGATCGCACGAAGCTCGCGTCGGCGAAGGGCCTGCACCGCGGCGCCTACGTGCTGGCGGAGGCCTCGGCGGCGGCGAAGGTGATCCTCCTCGCCACCGGCTCCGAGGTGCAGCTCGCGCTCGCCGCGAAGGACGAGCTCGAGAAGGGCGGCACGCCGACCCGCGTGGTGTCGATGCCCTGCATGGAGCTCTTCGCGCAGCAGGACGCGGCGTACCGCGAGGCGGTGCTGCCGAGGGCGGTGCGCGCGCGCGTGTCGGTCGAGGCGGGCGTCACCTTCGGCTGGGAGCGGTGGATCGGCGAGGCCGGGGTGGCGATCGGCGTCGACAGGTTCGGCGCGTCGGCGCCCGACAAGGTGCTCTTCGAGCAGTACGGCCTCACCGTGGCGAACGTCGTCGCGGCGGCGAAGCGGTCGCTCGCCTCGGCGTGACGCGCTGATCGCCGGCAGAAGCGCGGGCTCCTTTTCCGAGGGGCCCGCGAGGAGTGCTTCCTCGCGTCGTTGCGGGCCTGTGACACACTGTCCGCGTGAGCACTTCGCCGGTCGAAAAGGGGCACGTCAGCATCTGGTGGTGGGCGTTCGGCTACTTCGCCGCGTACGCGCCGTATGCGGCGCTCACCAAGCTCCTCTCTGACGGCAAGCTGGGCGAGAAGGTGCCCGGCAACGCGATCCTCCCGCTGTCGACCTTCGCGTCGATGGTCGCCATGGTCTTCTTCCTGCTGGGGACGGGCTGGTGGCGCAGCGCGGGGAAGGCGAAGTTCTTCGGTCGCGAGGTGCCCGCGCCGACGGTGTGGACGGCGCTCTCGGGGCTGTGCGGCGCGACGATCCTCACCACCACCACGCTCGCGTACACCATCAACGGCGTGAGCATCGTCTTCATGATGCTGCTGCTCCGCGGCGGGCTGCTGTCCATCGCGCCCGTCGTCGATCTGGTGTCGGGCCGCAAGGTGCAGTGGGTGTCGTGGGTCGCGACCGCGCTCACGCTCGGCTCGCTCTTCGTGACGCTCATCGGGCGCGACGAGTCGTTCACGCTCCCGCTGGTGGCGATCCTCGACGTCACGGCGTACCTCGCGGCCTACTTCGTGCGCCTGCGCTTCATGTCGAAGCTGGCCAAGAGCACCTCGGTCGAGGTGACGCGCCGCTACTTCGTCGAGGAGCAGCTGGTGTCCACGCCGGCGGCCTTCCTCGCGATGGTGGTGCTGGCCCTCGCGGCGGGTGACAACCCGTCGCTCCTCGAGATCCGCCACGGCTTCACCGAGGTGCCCTTCAGCGCGCAGGCGCTCTGGCCGCCGATCATCGGCGTGCTCTCGCAGGGCACCGGCATCTTCGGCGCCCTGGTGCTGCTCGACTCGCGCGAGAACTCGTTCTCGGTGCCCGTCAACCGCGCGTCCTCGCTGCTCGCCGGCGTGGTGGCGACGCTCTCGCTGTGGGCGCTGGGGCTCGGCAAGTCGCTCGACTGGCGCGAGGCGATCGGCGCGGGCCTCGTCATCTCGGCCATCGTGGTGCTGAGCCTGCCGAGCCTGCTGAAGACGAAGCTCTGATCAGAACGGCGTCGCGGTCGGCGCGCGGAGGCGGAGGATCGCCTGGCTGCCCTGATCGAGCACGAAGAGCTCGCCACCGGCGAAGTCGAGCCCGGCCGCCTGGTTGAGGCCGGTGAGGATCGTCGTCGCCGCGCCCGCGCTCGTCACGCGCAGGAGCGAGGTCGGGGTCAGCACCGCCACGTCACCCGAGGGCAGGCCCGCGACGTCGACGCAGGTGTTGCCGGGAGAGGGCGTCACGGTGAGCGCCGTGGGGTTGGGCGGCTGCGTGCCGTTGAAGCTCGTGGTGGTCGCGTAGAGCGCGCAGCCTCCGTAGAGGAGATACAGGGGGAAGGCCCCCGCGGTGGGCGCGCCGAGCGCGATGCCCGCCAGCTCGGCGTTGTTGCCGCCGCTCGGCGCGGGGCTGGGCACGAGGTGCTGCGGGAAGTTGGCGGTGAGCGACGGCGTGGCCGCGTTGAAGAGGTAGCAGTTCATCGAGTTGAGCGCCCCGGTGCGCGCCGCGCAGACCACCGGGCTCGTCGGCCGCGCGTCGAAGATCAGCCTCGTCGGCCCGACCAGGCCCGACACGAGCGACGGCGGGTTGGTGGGGAGCGTCGGTGGGATGAAGGCGATGTTCCCGTTGTTGTACCGGCTGACGAAGAGCTCGCCGGCGGTCGAGACCGCGAGGCCCGTCGGCCCGTTGTTCGCCTGGTACGACTGGCCGGTGATGTCGCGCAGCGTGACCTGCGTGCGATCGGGGAGCATCGCGCCGATGCGCTGGTTGTTGAGCGACGGCACGTAGGCGATCTCCGCCGCGGCATCCCACGCGACGTCGAGCCCCTGCTGCAGCGTGCCGCCGCCGATGGCCGCCACGCCGAGCGTGTACCCGGTGGTCGCGCTCACGTTGCCCAGCCCGGCGCCGGAGATGGAGAGCGTCGTGTTGAGCGACGAGAAGCCCTGGTTGCCCGCCTCGTCGGTGACGCTCGCGAAGAGCGCGATCGAGTCGAACGGGAAGGCGCACCCGGGCACGCGCACCGAGGCGTTGGTGGTGACCGTCGCCTGCCCGGTGAGGAGCAGCGCGCCGGAGTTCGAGATGCACGCCGGGTTGCCGCCGAACAGCGCGTAGAGCGTGGCGCTGGCGAGCGCCTTGTTGTCGGCGAAGTCGAGCGCGACCTCGATGCGGCTGTTGGTGTTGCGGGGGATCTGTGAGGCGCCGGTGGGGTACACGATGCCGGTGATCGCCGCGGTGGGCGGCTCGACGTCGGGCGCGTCTTCGGCGAACACGTACTGCGACGCGGTGGCCGTGGGGTTGGTGCCGTCGGAGTAGCTCGCGGTGATGCGGTACACGCCCGCCCGCGTCACGGTGAAGACGTTGCCCAGCTTCACGCAGGCGGTGGCCGGCGTGGCCGCGCTCTGCGGCGTGCAGGTGAGGGTGAGCCCGGCGCCCATGCCGTTGGCGTCGTCGAGCACTACGTTGCCGAAGGTGTCCTTCACGATGGTCAGCGCGGCGGTGCTGTCGCCGGTCGCCATGCGCGAGAGCGTGAGCCCGAGCTCCACGAAGCGCTGGCCCGCGGCGGGCGTCACGGTGAGCGGCACCTGCTGTGAGACGCCGGCCACGCCCGAGGCGCGGGCGGTGATGGTGAAGCTCCCCACGCGACGGAAGCCGAGGATGAGGCCGGTGCCGGAGATGCCGTCGTCGAAGACGGTGGTGTTCGGATCGGAGGGGATGACCGAGAGCGGGTGATCGACGGGGCCGTCGTACGCGTCCTTCACGCTGTACGAGTAGGTGACGTCGGTGCCGGCGGCGATGGTGCCGCTCGCGGCCGCGCCGGTGAGGGTGAAGGTGAGCTTCGCCGGCACGCCGGGCTCGGGGCCGAACTTCACCTCGAGCGTGGTGGGCTCGCTGACGTTGCCGGCGGCGTCGGTCGCCGTCACCGAGAGGGTGTTGGTCACCGCGACCTGCCCCGCGGGGATGGTGGTGGTGAGCGGCACGTCGGCGAGGAACTCGGCGGTAAAGCGGTCGGCCGTCGTGGTGACGGTCTCCCTGCCGCCGGAGATGGTGATGGTGCTGGCGAACTCAGCGGCGCCGGTGAGGGTGATGCGCTCGCGGCTCGTCGGGCTCTGCACCGGGTGGACGCGCGGCGCGGGCGGAGCGGTGGTGTCCTTCTCGGCGCAGCCCGCGAGCGCGAGCAGCGCGACCGTCAGCAGTCGTTTCATGGGGGACCTTTCGTCGTCGGGGGAGGGGTCTTCAGAGGGGCAGGCCGAGCCCCACCAGCACGCCGGCCGTCTGGTACCAGGGCAGCTCCATCGTCGCGGTGAGCGGCCCCACGGCCGTGCGGCGCACCGCGTACCGGGCGCGCACGCTGAGCTCGATGGGGCCGACGCGCCGCGCGTAGCCCGCCTCGAGGGCGAGCTCGTGGCCGACGCCGCTCTCCTGCGCGCTCGTCCCCAGCGCCTGGGCGTGGGTCCACGCGACGAGCAGCGCGTAGCCGGCGCCGACGTCGACGCGGTTCTGCTCGTCGCGCAGGAGCAGCGCGTGGGCGAGCAGCTGGAGCGGGAACAGCGTCTGGTTGTCGAGCGCCGCGGGATCGAAGCCGCGCGGCGAGAGGGGCTGTGGTGGGAAGAAGGTCGCCGCGGTGCGCGCGGTGTGCTGCTCGAAGCCCGCTGAGAACGAGAGCGCGAGCGGAGCACCGGTCAGCCAGGTCAGGCGCAGCTCGCCGCGCCCGCCGACCCCCAGCACCGAGAAGGGCGCCACCACCCCTCCGCTCGCCGAGAGGATGAAGCGCGTCGCCGGTCGCAGGGGCGGGAGCGGCACCAGCTCGTCAGCCGCGAGCTCCGCGGGCTGCGCCGCCGCGGGCGCGCTCGGGAGCGGGGCCACCACCGGCGCGGGCGGCGGCTCGGGTGGGCTCGGCGCCGGGGGCGTGGGCGTGGGCGCCGGCGCCGGCGCGACGACGGGCGCGGGCGGAGGCGGAGGCGGGGCCTTCTTCTTCCTGGGCGCTCCGAAGGTCGGGAGCGCGACGATGACCAACGCGAGCACCGGGAGCCGCATTCGTCAGGCTGACTCGCGCCGGAAATTCGTGGCCACAGGGGCAAGCTTCCTCCTGACAGGGCAGCCGCTCCGTGCACCGGCCGATGAACTTTGCTACGCACCCGTGCGTTCATGTGGGCAACCGTCCGGCCGTGATGACCGCCCCGCTCGATCTGGAGAGCAACGACATGCGTAAGATGCTGGTTTCCCTCGTAGTCCTGCTGGCGACCCTGAGCTTCGCGGCGGCGCCCTCTCCGGCGGCGAAGGCGGCGTTCGAGAAGGGCGAGGCGGCGCTCGCGGCCGGCAAGCTCGACGACGCGGCGGCGAACTACCAGGACGCGATCAAGGCGACGGCGGGGTATGCGGCCGCGCTCAACGGCTACGGCTCGGTGCTCTTCAAGCAGAAGAAGTCGGGTGAGGCGATCGCCCAGTTCCGCCTCGCGACCGAGGCCGACCCCGCCTTCAAGCTCGCGTGGTTCAACCTCGGCTACGCGGCGCGCAAGTCGTCGGACTTCACCACCGCGGCGCAGGCCTACGAGAAGTACACCGCGCTCGACGCGAACGATCCCGACGGCTTCTACGGGCTGGCGGAGTCGTACAAGGGCGCCGGCCAGAACGACAAGGCGATCGCCGCGTACGAGACGTACCTCAAGAAGGAGACGCGCCCGACCGAGCAGAAGTGGATCGACAAGGCGAAGGAGTCGATCGCCACGCTGAAGGCCGCGCAGCCCGCGCCCGCGCCGGTGGCGACCGCTCCCGCGCCGGCTCCCACGACGGCGAGCCCCGCGCCGAGCGCCACGACGCCGACGGCGACGCCTCCCGCGGGTGCCGATCTCGGCGCGATCGCCGCGAAGAAGGTGGCCGAGGGCGACAAGCTGTGGGCCGAGAAGAAGTACCGCGAGGCGAGCTTCGCGTACCAGGACGCGGTCAACGGCAACCCGAACGACGTGGGCGCGCTCTTCAAGCTGGGCAACTGCTACGCGGTGCTCGGCTACTACTCGCAGGCGATCGATCGCTGGACGAAGGTGCAGCAGCTCTCGAACGACCCCGACGTGAAGAAGGCCGCGTCGGAGAACATCGGGCGGGCGCAGCAGAAGATGGCGACCTCGGGCGGCACGGGCTCGCCGCAGGAGGCCAACAAGGCCCCCGGCACCGGCCCCGTCGCCGAGTCGACCCGCACCCAGGCGCGCCAGTACTACGAGGGCGGGGTGCAGCTCATCGGGCAGCGGCGCTACGGCGAGGCGCTCAACTACCTCAACGAGAGCCTGCGCCTCGAGCCCGCGCTCACCGTGGGCTACGTCGCGCGCGGCTCGACGCTCATCGGCCTGCGCCGCTTCGCCGAGGCGGCGGTCGACTACCAGTACGCGCTCAAGCTCGATCCCGCGCGCAGCGACGCGCTGTACGGCCTCGCCGAGGCCTACCGGGGCATGAACCGGGTCGACGACGCGCGGGCGTACTACCAGCGCTACGTCGCCTCCAACGCGCCTGACGTCCGCCCCGAGCTCCAGAGCGACGCGCGCAACAAGCTCCAGCAGCTGCGCTGAACCCGACCCCAGCCATGCACACCGACATCAAGGCGATCACCGAGGCGGTCCAGAAGGAGTCCGCCTTCATCGAGCCCCTCTTCCAGGAGACCGGGAAGGTCATCGTCGGCCAGCGGCCGATGCTCGAGCGGCTCCTCATCGGGCTGCTGTGCAACGGCCACGTGCTGCTCGAGGGCGTGCCGGGCCTGGCGAAGACGCTCACCGTGCGCACCTTCGCCGACGCGATCTCGGCGCAGTTCCAGCGCATTCAGTTCACGCCCGACCTCCTGCCCGCCGACGTGGTGGGCACGGTGATCTACAACCAGCAGACCGCGAGCTTCGCGGTGCGCAAGGGCCCGATCTTCGCCAACGTGGTGCTGGCCGACGAGATCAACCGCGCGCCGGCGAAGGTGCAGTCGGCGCTGCTCGAGTCGATGCAGGAGCGGCAGGTCACCATCGGCAACACCACCTTCCCGCTCCCGTCGCCGTTCCTGGTGCTGGCCACGCAGAACCCCATCGAGCAGGAAGGCACGTACCCGCTGCCCGAGGCGCAGGTCGACCGCTTCATGCTCAAGGTGAAGGTCGGCTACCCGACGCGCGAGGAGGAGAAGGAGATCCTCAACAAGATGACCGGCGAGACGGTGCCGAAGGCCCAGAAGGTCATCACCACCGAGCAGATCGCCCAGGCGCGCTCGGTGATGCACGGCATCTACGTCGACGAGAAGGTGAAGGACTACATCCTCTCGCTGGTGTTCGCGACGCGCGAGCCGCTCAAGTACGGCCTGAAGGATCTGCCCGACTTCATCCAGTACGGCGCGTCGCCGCGCGCCACCATCGCGCTCACCCAGGCCGCCAAGGCGCACGCCTTCCTCCGGCACCGCGGCTTCGTCACCCCCGAGGACGTGAAGGCGATGGGCCTCGACGTGCTGCGCCACCGCATCGCGCTCACCTACGAGGCCGAGGCGGAAGAGCTCACCACCGAGCGCATCATCCAGCGGGTGTTCGAGCGCGTCGAAGTGCCCTGAGTCGAGCGACCCGTGCTCCCGCGCGATCTCATCAAGCGCATCCGCCGGCTCGAGATCGCCACCCGCAAGGTGGTGTCGTCGGTGCTGTCTGGCCAGTACCACTCGGTCTTCAAGGGCCGGGGCATGGCCTTCTCGGAGGTGCGCCAGTACCAGCCCGGCGACGAGGTGCGCACCATCGACTGGAACGTCACGGCGCGCATGAACGACGCGTACGTGAAGGTCTTCACCGAGGAGCGCGAGCTCACGGTGATGCTCCTGGTCGACGTGTCGGCCTCGGGGCTCTTCGGGAGCGGTGAGCGGAGCAAGGAGGAGATCTGCGCCGAGGTCGCCGCGCAGATCGCCTTCTCGGCGATCGCCAACAACGACCGGGTGGGCCTGATCCTCTTCTCGGATCGCATCGAGAAGGTGGTGCCGCCGCGCAAGGGCAAGAGCCACGTGCTGCGGCTCATCACCGACATCCTCACCACCAGGCCCGTCGGGCGCGGCACCAACCTCAACGAGGCGCTGACCTACCTCTCGCACGTCGCGAAGCGGAAGACGGTGACCTTCCTGATCTCCGACTTCCTCGCGAGCGACTACGAGAAGGGCCTCCGCATCGTCGGCCGCAAGCACGATCTGGTGCCGGTGGTGGTGACCGACCCCTTCGAAGAGAAGTTCCCCGCGCTCGGCGTGGTCGATCTCGAGGACACCGAGACCGGCGAGCGGATGACCATCGACACGTCCGATCCGCGCGTGCGTGGCCGCTTCATGCACTTCATGGCCGGCAAGCGCGAGGAACGGAACCGGCTCTTCAAGCGGCTCCAGCTCGACTCGGTGGAGCTGCGCGCGCACGAAGAGTACGGGCTGGCGCTGCAGAAGTTCTTCGCTGCGCGCGCGGCGCGCATGGGCGTCTGACGCTCGCGACGCAACCTCGCGGAGGCGGCGGGCGATACCTCTTCGTGCTGCGCATCTCGCAAGGTCTCTCGCACCTCGGCCGCTGGCTCGCGGTCACCTTCGCGTCGCTGCGCACGCTCGTGGTGCCCGCCCCCGAAGTCGGGGCGGTCGTCGTTCCGGTCGTCGTCTCCCGCGCTCGCCCTCACTTCCGCGAGCGACGGAGACGACCATGGACTTCCTGAAGACCCTCGTGGCGAGCGCGCTGCTCGCCGCCTCGCTGGCCCACGCGCAGTACAGCTCGAGCGCGCTCACCGTCGGACCCACGAGGGGGGTCTCGCTCGGCAGCGCGCGGGTGCACGCCGGGCTGCTCATCGAGTACGCGCGGTACCTCGAGCATGGCTTCGAGCTCTTCGGGCGCGCACCGATCCTCCTCACGCAGGTGCCGGCCGGCGCGGACACGCCCACCGGCAAGGGCTGGGTGTTCGCGACCGGCCTGAGCCTCGGCGCGCGGTACCTCTTCGCCGAGGAGGCGCTGCGCCCCTGGGTGGGCGCGCACGTGGGCACGTCGATCCTCGTCACCACGCCCGGCGTCTCATGGTTCGTCGGGCCGGGCGCCGGGGCGGGCCTCGAGTGGGTGCTCTCGGAGTCGTTCGCGCTCGGGGCGCGCGCGACGTGGGACCTCTTCATTCGCCTGAATGAGCCGTGGATGAGCCAGCTGGGCGGGGCGCTGACGCTGACGATCCTTCTCTGAGCGGCGTCACTGCGTACCGACGACGTCGATGAGCGTCAGCTCCGGCCGCGCGGCGAAGCGCACGCGGAAGAAGCCGGGCTCGAAGCCGATGCCCCGGTTCACGTACAGCGTCGTGCCGGCGACCTCGAAGCGACCCGCCTCGTACTTCTTGTCGAAGCGGCTGAGCGTGATGAGGGCCCCGTAGAAGGGCACGGCGACCTGGCCGCCGTGGGTGTGCCCCGCGAGGTAGAGGTCGGGGCGCGGCTCGAGCGCCTCGACGAGATCCGGCGTGTGGAACGCGAGGAGCACGAAGGCCCCCTTCGGCGCGCCGGCGATGCAGTCGGGCAGGGCGTCGTAGTGATCGAACGGCGCGCCGCAGATCGCCAGCGCGCCGCCCTCGAGCACCAGCGGGCCGCCACGCCCGGGGAGCTCCGTCGCCACGCCGCCACCGAAGAGGTCGAGGTCCTTCCAGCGGTAGACGTCGTGGTTGCCGCGCACCGCCACGCGCCCGAACCGCGCCGGGAGGCTGCCGAGCGTGCTGCGGAACAGCTTCGTCGCGCCGAGCTCGTTGATCGCGTCGCCGGTGAAGACGATCAGATCGACCTGCTCGCGCGCGAGGAGCTCGGTGAGCCGCGTGAGGGCCCGGCTGTTCCGATCGACGTGGAGATCGCTGAGGTGCGCGATGCGGAACGTCTTCCCCTTCGGCCACTTCGGCGTGGTGACCGTCTCGCGCGTCACCACCAGCCAGTCGGCCTCGATGAACACGCCCCACAGGAAGCACGCGAAGGCGAGCAGCACCACGCCGCCAGTGAGGCGGCCGCTGACGATCGCGAAGCGGCTGCGCACGAGCCAGCCGCGGCGCTCGGCGAACCACAGCCCCAGCGACAACGCGCTGGTGAGCACGCAGGCGAAGCCCACCACCAACACCACGAAGAGGCGGGCGTCGTGCGGGTTCATCGCTTCCGCGGCTGCGGCGGCTGGGCGGTGCGCGGATCCTCGGGCCACGAGTGCTTCGGGTACTGCCGCATGAGCTCCTTGCGCACCGCGGGGTAGTGGCGATCCCAGAAGCCGGCGAGATCCGTCGTCACCTGCACCGCGTTGTAGTTCGGCGCGAGGAGGTGCAGCACCACCGGCGTGCGCCCCACCATCGGCCCCTTCGTCATGCCGAAGAAGTCCTGGAGCCGTGACTCGATCCACGGCGGCTTGCCGGGCTCCCAGGTCACCTTCACCGTTCGCCCGCCGGGGAGCGTGAGCTGCGACGGCGCCTCGCGCGCGAGGAGCTGCGCCTGCTGCGGCGTCAGCCTCGCCTGGAGCGCGTCGAGCAGGCTCGCCTCTTCGAGCTCCTTGAACGAGCGGAGGCCGTCACACAGCTCGCGCAGCACCTGCTTCACGAACGCGGCGTCGGGGGTGGGGAACTGCAGCTCGGGGTAGCCGGTGCGCAGCGTGTCGACGCGGCACTGCCAGTTGGTCAGCCGCTCCTGCTCGGCGAAGACCTGGGGTCCCGCAGCCAGCGCGTGCTCGGCGAGGACCGCGCTCGTCTCCGGGCTGGCGGGGGCGGGCTGTCTCGTCTCCTCGAGCGTCACCGCGCCGTAGGTCATGCGCGTCACGCGATCGACGCGCTTCGCGCTCTCGTTCCACTCGAGGCGATCGACCTCGCCGAGCAGCTCGGGCGCCACCTCGAGCAGCCACTCGGCCTCGATGCGGCTCGCGAGGCGCACCACCACGCCGCCCTTCTTCTCCTCGGCGTCGACGGCCACCATCAGCTCCGCGTCGTGCACCACCGAGGCGGGATCGAGCGTCGCCGAGCCGCCGCCCGAGAGCACCAGCTCCGGAGCGCGGGGCCGACGTCGGCGCGCGACGCGATCCGGGTAGCCGGCGAGCACCGCCCGCAGCATCGCGTTCTCGCGCTCGACGTTGCTGCGTGGCGCGTTGGCCTTGTCCTGATCGAGCACGCGGGCGAGCTGCTTCGTCACCCGCTCCACGGCGCTCATCGCCGACGCGTCGAGGCCGGCCTGCCGCGCGCCTCCCCGCTGCCCCTGCTCGTAGCGCTCGAAGAGCTCGAGGAGGTCCGACGGGCCGCTCTGGGCGTGCGCGTTGGCGCCCTTGTCGCCGAAGCGCGCGCGCGACTCGAGGCGGATGTCGCGCTCGCCGAGCAGCGCGGCCAGCGTCGCGCCTTCGCGGGAGACGCCGAGGTTCTCAGCCTCGACCACCAGCCGCGCGAGCCGCGGGTGGAGCGGGAAGAGCAGCAGCCGCTTGCCGATCGCGGTGAGCGCGCCGTCGCGATCGATCGCCCCGAGCGAGTGCAGCAGCTCGTCGGCGGCCTGCAGCGACGACGCCGCCGGCGCCTCGAAGAACTGAAACTCGCCGAGCCGGGTGACGCCCATCGCGCGGAGCGAGAGGGCCGACTCGGTGAAGTCGAGGCGGCGGATCTCCGGCGCGTCGGTCGCGGGGCGGCCCTCGAAGTCGCCCTTCGTGTACAGCCGCAGGCAGGTGCCGGCGCGCGTGCGGCCCGCGCGGCCCGCGCGCTGGATCGCCGAGGCCTTCGAGACCTTCGCCAGCTTGAGCGTCGGCATGCCGCTCCACGGCGAGTGGGCGGCGACGCGCGCCAGGCCGCAGTCGATCACCGCCGCGATGCCGTCGATGGTGACCGAGGTCTCGGCCACGTTGGTCGAGAGGATCACCTTGCGCTTGCTGCTCGGGCGCAGCGCGCGGTCCTGCTCCGAGGGCGGCAGATCGCCGTGCAGCACGTGGAGCTCGAGGCCCTGGCGCCGCGCGAAGTCTTCGCACGTCTCCATTGCCCGGCGGATCTCGCCCGCGCCCGGGAGGAAGACGAGCACGTGCCCGTCGAGCTCGGCCTGCACCAGCCGCTTGAGCGAGGCGAGCACCTGCTGGTCGAGGAAGCGCTCGTCCTCGCGCTCGAGGTGCTCGATGGTGACGTCGAAGCGGCGGCCCTCGCTGCGCAGCGTCGGCGCCCCGTCGAGCCAGGCGGCGATCGGCGCGGCGTCGAGCGTGGCCGACATCACCACCAGCTTGAGATCGGGCCGCGGGCCCTTCTGCAGCCGCCGCAGCATCGCCAGCGCGAGATCGCCGGCGAGGTGACGCTCGTGGAACTCGTCGAGCACCACGATGCCCACGTCGCGCAGCAGCGGGTCGCCCACCAGCCGCCGCGTGAGGATGCCCTCGGTCACGAAGCGGATGCGCGTCTTCTTCGAGCTGACGTCCTCGAAGCGCACCTGGTAGCCGACGGTCTCGCCCGCCCGCTCGCCCAGCTCCTCGGCGACGCGGTTGGCGGCGAGGCGGGTGGCGAGGCGACGCGGCTGGAGGACGACGATCTCCTTGTCGCCCGCCAGCCCGGCCTTGAGGAGCGCCGGAGGCACCCGCGTGGTCTTGCCGGCGCCGGGCGGGGCCTCGAGCACCAGGGCCTCGCGCGTGCGGAGCGCGGCCACGATGTCCGGCAGCAGGGCGTCGATGGGCAGCGTCGTCACGGCGGGTGCGGATAGCCGCGATGGCGGCGTGAGTCGAGGGGCCGATCGGTCCCGAGGCTCGGGGCGGGGGCTGCTTGTTCAGGCCTCGGCGGGCTCAGTCTTCGCCTTGCGGCCGCGGCGTGGCTTCTCGGCGGCAGGGGCCTGCTCCTCCTCGTCCCCGCTCTCGTCATCCTCTTCTTCTTCTTCGTCCTCCTCGACCTCCGGCGCTTCGGCTTCGGCCTGCGCGGCCGCGGTCAGCTCGGCGAGCTCCGCGGGGCTCGGCGCGGACGGATCGGCGGGATCCTCCTCGAGCAGCGGGTGGTCGTCGTCGTCGCTCTCGGTGATCGACACGCGCGGTCCGCGACGCTTCGGCTTCGTGGCGATGCCCGACTCCTCGAGGAGCTCCTTGAGCGGCACGAGGGCTGCCTGGGCGAGCAGCCGCGACTGCCGACACGGGAGCTCGAGCCGGCGCGCCGCCGCGTCGAGCTCGTCGCGGAGCGCCTGCGCCTCGGCCTCGCCGAGTGGATCGGTGGTGAAGACGCCGCGCCACGTGGCGAAGGCCTGGCGCAGCTGATCGAGCGCCGGGAGCACCACGGCGTACGACGGGTCGGCGAACATGCGCTTCGCGTAGCCGGTGTTGAGGCGCTTCTCGAAGTCGGTGCAGAACTTCTCGAAGTCTTCGCGGTCGCACCGCCGCAGCACGGGGACCTTCAGCTTTCCGTACAGGGCCTCGAGGAGCGGGGCCCGCGCGCCGCCCGCGAAGGCGATGCCGGCGTGCACGCGCTCGACCGCGTCGACGGCCGCGCCCTGGAGGATGCGCGCCTGATCCTCCTTGATGCCCTCGAGCTCGGGGAGGCGCAGCACGCGGGTCAGCAGATCGCCCACGCCTTCCCGCGCGGTGGCGACGCGCTGTCGCGCCGTCTCGAGCCACGCCTTCTCTTCCTTGAGCCCCTGCTTCTTCGACAGCTCCGCGCACGCCGCCTCGAGGCGGAGGAGGAGCTGCTCGGAGTGCGCGACGAGGTCGAACGCGTCGAGGGGAGACGTGATCATGATCGGTGCGGCATACCACGCGCCGCCGCCGCACCGGAGCCTTCGAAGTCGGGCGGGAGCGGGGCTTCGATCTCCAGCGGGGCGGGGCCGAAGCCGATGAGCGTGAGCTTCCACGCATGGAGCGCGATGCGGCCGATGCCGAGCTCCTTCGCCGCGCGCGTGCCGTACAGCCAGTCGCCGAGCAGCGGGTGCCCGACGTCGGCGAGCTGCGCGCGGATCTGATGGGTGCGGCCGGTGTCGAGATCGATCTCCAGCAGCGCGTGGTCGTCGCGCTGGGCGAGCTTCTTCCACGAGAGGCGCGCGCGGCGAGGCGAAGGGAAGCGCGTGGTGTAGCGGCGCGGATCTTCCGGGTGGCGGCCGTAGGGCGTGTCGAGCACACCGGTGTCGGGCGGTTCGCCGAGCACCAGCGCGAGGTAGGTCTTCTTGATGCGCTTCTCGTCAAACCCGCGCTGGAGCGCGAGCATCGCCTCGTCGGTCTTCGCGAGCAGGAGGCAGCCGGTGGTGTCCTTGTCGAGGCGGTGCACGATGCCGGGCTCGGCGCGCCCGCCCACCTCGAAGCCCCGCAGCTGGCTGGCCGCGAGGGCGACCACCGAGGGGCGATCGTCTTCCTGCTCGACGACGAGGCCCGCGGGCTTGTCGATCACATAGAAGCCAGCGCCGTCGAACAGCACCCGCAGCGAGGGCCCCTTCATCGCCGCGCGGGGGACGTCGGCGCGGCGGGCTTCCGGAAGATCGAGCTCCACCTCTTCACCACCGACGACGCGGCGCAGCGGCTTCGCCTTCTTGCCGTTGACCTTCACGCGCCCGTCGGCGAGCAGCTTCTGGATCTGCGGCTTCGTCCAGCCGGGCAGCGACTTCGCGAGGAACGCGTCGAGGCGCGGCGAGGCGTCGGGCGGGACGGTGAGGCGGCGGACGGCCATGGGGCTCCTTTACGGCACCCATCGACGGCGCGGGAGAGTAGATGCTGCGCGCCATGAGCTACCTGTTGCGCGACGCCACCGCCGCCGATGACGCGAGCCTCGGCGAGCTCCTCGTGGAGGCCTTCGTCTCGAGCTACGCGAGGAAGATGCCGGAGGTGGTGGTCACCGAGAAGCGCAAGGCCGAGCTGCGCGACGTCGCCGGCAAGCGCGCGGTGGCCCGGGTATGGGTCGTCGAGCACGAGGGCCGGGTCGTCGGCACCGTGGCGATGTGGCCGCCGGGCTCGGAGGGCTCCGAGGCGTGGATCGCCGGCGCGGGCGACCTGCGCCACCTCGCCGTCGCCCGCGGGCACACGGGGAAGGGCGTGTCGAAGCGGCTCCTCGACGGCGCCGAAGACTGGGCGCGGAGCCAGGGCTGGAAGGGCGTGTGCCTCCACGTGCGGCGCGGGGCGAAGGGCGTGCGCGCGCTGTACGAGTCGCGCGGCTACCTGCGGCGGCCCGAGGGCGATCTCGACTTCACGCCTGACGTCTTCCTCGAGGCCTTCTTCCTCCCATTCTGATGCTCCAGCCGACGCGCGAGCAGCTCGAGCGGTTCGCCCACGACGTCGCGGTGCTGTGGGACGAGGCGCAGACCGAGCCGCAGCTGCTCCGCTTCCTCGCGCCGTTCGGCAGGCCGGATCTCGGGCGCATCGTCCGCACCTTCCGGAGCGCGACCACCAGCCTCGTCGAGGAGCAGTACCCGGTCTTCTCGACGTGGCTGGCGGCGATGCTCGCGCGCGACGGAGCGGGACCAACGGTCGAGCTCGAGGCGCTGAGCGAGCCGCAGTGGAGCTACTCGATGCTGACGCCGTCCCTTCGGCTCGGCTCGCCCCTCGCGCTCGGAGCCCGGCGGCTCCGCACGCTGGTCGTCGCCGGCTCGCTCGAGGCGCCGGTGGTGCACGTGAACGGGCAGCTCATCGTGGCGGGCGACCTCACCGCGAAGGTGGTCGTCAGCCAGGGCTGCCTGCTGGTCGGCGGGGCGCTGCAGGCCGAGCTCGTGAGCTGCGCGCCGAGTCCGGCTCCGCGAGACCCTCATGAGCCTGCGAGGCCCCTCGGCTTCCAGGTCGGGCGCGAGCTGCGCTGCCGCGTGCTCGACAGCCCGCGGTTCGCAGTGGGCTGCCCGCTCGACGCGGAGGTCGTGGTGCGCGCCGCGGGCCGCGCTCCGACCGCCGACGCCGCGACACGGCTGCGCGCGCTGCTCGTTCCCGAGGTGCTCACGGGCGACGGCGTGGTGCGGCTCGAGCGGGCCCGCGAGCTCGCCGCGCGCGGGCTGTCGCTGTTCCTCGAGCCGGCTCAGCGGTGACCGAGCGTCGCCTCGAGCGCGCCTTCGTCAGCGAGCGTATCGAAGACCCGGGTGGCCGCCGAGAGCTGCGCGCGGGTGAAGCCGCCGGTGGTGACGGCGATCGACTCCGCGCCGATCGCCTGGGCGGCCTCGATGTCCTTCGGGGTGTCGCCGATGATCACCACGCGCGCTTCGCGCACGCCGAGCAGCGCGAGGCCACGTTCGGCGCCGCGGCGGATGAGCTCCGCGCGCAGCTCGTGATCGTCGCCGAAGCCGCCAAAGGAGAAGGCGCTGAAGAGCCCCACGCGCTCGAGCTTCACCCGCGCGCCCTCGCGGATGTTGCCGGTGCCCAGCCCGACCGCCATCCCCTCGCGGTGCGCGGCGGCGACGGCCTCCCGCATCCCCGCGTGCACGCGGTAGGTGGCGTCGGGCACGCGCGCGACCTCCTCCTCGAGCACGCGGACGTAGCGCGCGAGCAGGGTGTCGATCGCCTCGTCGCTCGGCTCGACGCCGATCGCCGTCAGCCCCTGGCGGGCGATGGCGCGGTCGGTCATCCCTCCGAACTTGAAATGACTGCACGCGTCCGGGCGCCCATGAAGCACCTCGAACGCGCGCTGGATCGCCCGACGGCCGGCGCCTCCCGTGGTGACGAGGGTGCCGTCGATGTCGAAGAGGAGGACCGTGGGGCGCCGCATGGCGCTGGTCTACCGCACATGAGAACGCCGGGGCGCGCGCGATGGCGGGCCCCGGCGTGGGTCTCGGCGCGACGTCGGGTCAGTAGAAGTACGGCGACATCGCCAGGTCCATGCGGCGGATGAGGTCGTCGATGTACGGCTGGGTCGCGACCGGGTAGCTGTTGCGGTTGGCGGCGAAGGTGGCGCGCGCCGACGCGAGCGCGGTGAGGGCGTCGCCGTGCTGCATGGCCTTGAGCACGTCGACCATGGTGCGCATCGTGTCGAGCGAGCGGTTGCCGTCGGTGCCGAGCAGGCTGTTCTTCGCGACCTCGACGACGCGGGCGCGGAAGGCGGCGTCGTACAGCGGCGGGTTGACCGCGATGTCGTCGCGGTAGCCCTGCGGCGCGACGAAGAGGTTCTCGAGGAGCAGCGCGTTGTACAGGTTGGCCCAGGCCGCGGCGTTGGGGCCGAGCGCCGTCACGTCGGCGGCGAGCGGAGGCGCGACGTCACCGATCAGCGCGTTGAAGGCCTCGAGGCGCTGCTGCTCGGTCGCCGCCCCGCGCACGTAGCGGGTGATGGCGAAGATCTGCCCGTAGGTGAGCTGCGAGCGCTCGGCCAGCGCGTCCCGGAGCTGCCGCTTGAAGCGCGGGGCCAGGTCGTTGGTCAGCGGGTTGGAGGTGGCGTCGAAGCGATCACACTGCGCGTCGCTGAGCGTGTCCTCGTCGGTGCAGAACGCCTGCGTCGGCGCGGTCTGCGACAGCCCGTAGAGGTACTTCACCGCGGCGACGTCGTAGGGCGCCGGCCTGTCCAGGCGGACCGCGTCGGCCTCGACGTTGTAGTCCATGACCGAGGACAGCTCGAGCGAGCCCTTGAAGTTGTGGCGGAGGCCGAGCGTGTGGCCGACCTCGTGGAGGATGACCTCGGTGATGTACTTCTCGAGGAACTCCTTGCGCGTCATGCCCGCGGGGATGACCGTCTTCGGCGCCTCGAAGTCGCAGAGCGACTGGTCGACCATCGAGCCCCAGCGGAGGTGCGGGCGCAGGTCGCGCGAGGGCGGGGCGACGAGCTGCACGCCGCCGTCGGTGCTGGTGGGCACGCCGCCGTCGGTGGTGGGCGCCGGCACCGGCGTCGTCGCGCACACGCAGGCGCCCGCCGAAGGAGCCGAGGCGGTGTTCTTCGGCTCGAGCGTCGAGGCCACGAAGTCGACCTGGTTGTTGTTGGTGTCGTTGCAGCCGATCTGATCGCTGCGGATGATCGTCAGGCCCGTGCCCGGAGACGGCGCCGCGGCCAGCTCGCTGCAGTTCGTCGTGCCGTAGCCCACCGCGTCGATCACCGCGGAGGTCAGGCCGCACGCGCCGGTGAGCGCGGTGGTGTTCTGCACGAGCGCCAGCTTGCCGGCCGAGGCCGAGAGGTTGATGCCGCTGACCAGGTCGGGCGTGGGGATCGGCGTGCCGCCGGTGCTCGCCGCGAGGCCGATGAGGTACGAGCCGTTGGCCGGCACCGTGCCCGAGAGGGGAATGACCTGCCACGCCGCGGTGCCCGTCGACGAGCCGTACTGGAGCGACATGCCCGCGAGGTTCACCGGCAGCGGGGTGCGGTTGTGGAGCATCACGAAGTCCTGGTTGCGGAGCCCGGTGGCCGAGTTGCCGCCGTACACCTGCGCGATGCTCAACGCCTGCGCGCAGACCGGCATCGGCTCGAGCGTCGCGGTGATGACGAAGTCACCAGACGAGTACCAGGCGCCGACCTGGATCAGCACGGTCTTCGTGGCGCCGCTGTCGTTCTGGAACACCGCCTTGTCGAGCTGCCCGCCGAAGCCGGTGTCGTCCTTCGCGACGCAGGCCGTGACGCCGCTGCACGCCGCCGTCGAGCCGATGACGTTGATCAGCGTGTCCAGGCCCGCGGCCGGCTGCACGGTGATGGTGGCCGTCTGCGCGCTGGGGATGGTGAGCGTGTAGTAGACGTCGCGCTTGGTGTTGTTGGCCGAGACGCAGCCCGTCGCGCCGGCGCCGAAGAGCGGGTCCGCGACCGTGGCCGTGTTGACGGTGCCGACCATCGGGAGACCGGGCACCAGCGGGTAGGCCGCGGCGCACGAGTCGTTGCCCGGAGCGACCGGCGGCGGGCCCGCGTCCACCACGCCCGCGTCGAAGCCGGCGCCAGCGTCGATCACGCCCGCGTCCACGGTCGTGCCCGCGTCGACCCCCGCGTCGACGGGCTCGATGCCCGCGTCGCCCGCCGACTGGAGCGCGCCCTCGATGAAGACCGACGAGAAGTAGACCGACGCACCGCGGATCTCGCCGGTGTTCGGGTTCTCACGCCAGTTGGCGAAGGCCATGCCCAGGCCGGGGTTGTTGTCGATGACGATGAAGTTCTTGTCGTCGTCGCCGTACGAGTCGCCCGCGGAGGTCGGGACCACGCTGAACACCGGGAAGCCGAAGGCGTCGTTCCAGCCGGTGATGCCGCGCGCGATGGCGCCCTCGATGTCGACCCCGGCGAGCCGCGGGTCGGCCTTGAGCTTCGCGATCGCCTGCCCGATGCGCCACGGGATGGGCTGCATGCCCGGCTTGATGTTCCACTTCACGACGTTGCGCTTCGCGCGCGGCTCGTTCGGCACGTACTGCACGTTGTCGCTGCCGAAGTAGCGGTTGGTGGTCAGCTCACTGGCGACGAAGCCCTCGCCCTCGGCGTAGCGGCGCAGCGAGATCGCCATCGTGCCCTGGCCGCGGAACGGCTGGTCGAAGCCGAGGACGCCCGGACCGGGGATCTCCGTGTAGCCCGCGAAGACCTGCTCGAAGGCCACGCCGTCCGAGAGCACCTTGAAGTTCTGGAGGTACGAGAGCTCGACCTCGAAGCGCGCCGAGAACGACTGCGCGAACGAGTCACCCATCACGTCGAAGCGGTTGAGCCCCGCCGCAGGGTCGAAGAGCACGTAGTTGCTCGCCCCGGGCAGCGCGTTGAAAGGCGCGAAGTTGGTGACCAGCGGGTACGCCTCGACGACGCGCTGCGGGTCGAGCGTGTCGCTCCACTTCGCGCCATCGGTGACGTCGAACACGTAGAGCTTGTCGTTCTGGATCTTGAAGCTCACCACGCGCGTGCCGAGCGAGCGCGCCGCCATGCCCGCCTCAGCGGGGTGCCACTGCGTGAGGTACGCGGCGAGGAACCACTTCGTGCCGAGCTGCGCCTTGTTGATCGCGATGTAGAAGTTCTCGTTGGTCGCGTAGCCGTCGGTGCCCGCATCGACCGAGAGCGCCTGCGAGGTGCGCGCGACGCGCACGAAGGGGTCGTCGCCGAGCGCGCCGGAGACCGTCACGTCCGCGGTGCCACACCCCGCGAGCACCAGCGCCGCGAGCGCTGCGACACTGCGAGACAACACTCGACCTGACCAAGACATGTGCGACTCCTGCTGGAGAAAGGGGGCCGAAGGGACTGCGGCCGCGTGGGAAACCCGAGAGGGAGGAATGGTGTGCAACACACCGCGTTGTCGGCTCCGCGCGCCGCCGCACGCGACACCCCGCCGGACAGTTGGCGCCAGTCCAAGTGCTTGGAATCGTTTTGGAATATGGGTTCAATCGGCGCCCATGAGACTTCGCGTTCTTCCTCTTCTTCTGGCGCTCTCGGCGTGCGGCACCTCGACGGTCACGATGGACGGCGGGACGGGCGGTGGCTCGGCCACGGGCGGCGGCTCCGCGACGGGCGGCGGCTCGGCAACGGGCGGCGGTTCGGCAACGGGCGGCGGCTCGGCAACGGGCGGCGGTTCCGCGACAGGCGGCGGCTCGGCAACGGGCGGCGGTGGCTCAGCGACGGGCGGCGGTGGCTCAGCGACGGGCGGCGGCTCGGCAACGGGTGGGGGCTCGGCAACGGGCGGCGGCGGCTCTGCGACGGGCGGCGGCGGAGGGAGCTCGGTGCTCAATGGCGGTGACACGTGCGCGATGGCCCCCGACGTCACTGCGGGCGGCTCGTTCACCGGCACCACGGACGGCGCGGGCATCGCCGACGACTACGGCCCCTCGGCAGGCAGCGGGTGTCCCAGCGGCGGAAACGCGTCGGGCCGCGACGTCGCGTACCGGCTCAGCCCGAGCGTGACGACGAACTACTCGGTGACGGTCACGCCTTCGAACTCGACCTTCGATCCGATGCTGTACGTCCAGGAGACCTGCGGCGCCGCGGCCTGTGTCACGGGCACGGTGCTCAACGGCCCGGGGCAGCCGGAGTCGCTCAGCTTCACCGTGCAGGCGGGCGCGACGGTCTTCCTCATCGTCGACGGCGAGCTCGTCACGAAGGGCCCGTTCTCGCTCACCGTGCAGGTGAACTGAGCCGCGTCGTCACGCGCTCGGCCCACTCCGGCTCGAGCTCGATGCACGCGACAGCTCGCCCGAGCCGCACCGCCGCAGCGGGGATCGACCCGGAGCCCGCGAAGGGATCGACGATCAGCTGTCCCGCGCGGCTCCACGTGCGCACCAGCGGCTCGAGCACGCCGAAGGGCTTGTGGTTCGGGTGGCTTCCCCAGCGCTCGGCCTCGCCGTCGTCGTCGTAGCCCGCGACGGCGGCCCACGGCAGCGCGGGGGCCTCGTTGGTCGCCGCAGGGGCGGGCGTGCGTGCGTAGACCAGCGCGGTCTCGACGACGCGGAGGATCTCCTCGCCGCTGTTGCCCTCGCGGGTGCGCTTGCCCCAGACGAACTCACCGCGCACGTGGGCCCAGCCGAGCTCGCGGCACACGGCGGTCATCGGCTCCCGCCCGAGGAGGTTCATCCACAGGACGATCGGCGCGTCGGGCGCGAGGTGGCGCACGGCCTGCTCGAGCCAGCGCTTGGTGAAGTCGCGGAACTCGCGCACGTTCTCGAAGCGACGCACGGGGCCGCGCTCGATCTTCCGCTGCTTCGGATCGCGGAGGTCGCCGTCCTTCCGCCGCCGCGTCAGCAGACAGTACGGCGGGTCGCTGAGCAGCACGTCCGCCTTGCGGCCCTCGAGGGCGCGCTCCCACGTCTCGCGCAGCGTCGAGTCTCCCTGAATGCACCGGGGCGCCATGGGCCGCCTCTACATCATCAGGGCCGAACGCGCTCATTCGCGGCGTTCACCGGGGCGGTGGTGACTCCGTCGACTCCCGCCCGCGGTGGGTCTACGAGCCGGTGCATGGTCACCGTTCGCGACATGACGCTGGACGATCTCGACGAGGTCTCGCGGCTCGCCGAGCAGCTGGTGCTCCTCCACCACGCGTGGGATCGCACGCGCTTCTTCACCACGCCCGACGTCGCGCGCGGCTACCACCGCTTCTTCCAGTCGCAGCTCGGCAACGCGGGCGTGCTCCTGCTCACCGCGCTGGTCGACGGTCAGGTCGCGGCGTACCTGTACGGCACGCTCGAGGGGCGCGACTGGGCGAAGCTGCTCGACGCGCACGGGGCGATCCACGACGTCTTCGTCGCGCCGGGCTTCCGGCGGCACGGGGTGGCGCGCGCGCTCATGGCCGAGGCGCGGGCGCGTTTTGCACGCGAAGGCGCGACGCGGGTGGTGCTCTACTCCGCGGCTGCCAACGCGGACGGGCAGGCGCTCTTCCGCGAGCTCGGCTACCGGCCGACGATGGTCGAGATGACCCTCGACCTCGAGTGAAGGAGGAGTTCCGCGTGAGGTCCGTCAGCTTCCAGGTGCTCAACGTGTTCGCCGAGGCGCGCTTCGCCGGCAACCCGCTCGCGGTCATCGAAGACGCCTCGGGGCTCCGCGAAGACGAGCTGATGCCGATCTGTCAGCAGTTCAACCTCTCGGAGACGACCTTCATCTACCCGCCCGAGGCCGGCGGCGTGGCGAAGGTGCGCATCTTCAGCCCCGACGGCGAGATGGCGTTCGCCGGTCACCCCACGCTGGGCACCGCTCACGTGCTGCGCGAGCTGGAGGCGATGGGCGACGCGTTCTCCATCGAGCTCAAGGCCGGCCTCATCCCCGTGCGCGCGGAGGGCGACCTGTGGGAGCTCCAGGCGAACGCCGGCACCAGCCGCGAGGCGCCGAGCGCGGAGGCGATCGCGAAGCTGCTCCACCTCTCGGAGGCGGCGATCGGCGAGGGCGCGCGGTGGGTGAGCACCGGCACCGAGCAGCTCCTGGTGCCGATCCGCGACCTCGTCGCGCTCCGCGCCGCGCACCCCGACTTCGATGGCTTGTCGTCGGTGGGCACCAACCGCGCCGGGCGCGCGAACGTCTCGCTCTTCCTGGTCGAAGGGCAGCGCGTCACGAGCCGCTACTTCTGGCTCCACCACCGCGAGGTGCGCGAAGACCCGGGCACCGGCTCGGCCGCGGCGAACCTCGGCGCGTGGCTCGTCGAGCGCGGCGTGCAGGGGCCCGCGACGTGGACGATCGAGCAGGGCCACCAGACGGGCCGCCTCAACCACCTCCGCCTCCGCATCGATGGCGAGCGCCGCGTGTTCGTCGCGGGGCGCGTCATTCCCCTGATGCGCGGCACCATCTCCCTCTCGAGCTGATCGCCCATGCCCCTCGTCCTCACCGAGCACGCCTCCCGCGTCGGAACGCTGACGCTCAACCAGCCGGAGCGCCGCAACGCGCTCTCGAGCGCCCTCGTGCAGGAGCTCCTCGACGGCTTCGACGTCATGGAGCAGGCGCGGACGCGGGCGGTGATCATCCGCGCGCTGCCCGGGTCGAAGGTCTGGTCGGCCGGCCACGACGTGAAGGAGCTGCCCGCAGGCGGGCGCGACCCGCTCGGCTGGAGCGATCCGCTCCGCACCGTCATCCGCCGCATCGAGGACTTCCCGGCGCCGGTGATCGCCATGGTCGAGGGCAGCGTGTGGGGCGGGGCGTGCGAGCTCGCGCTGAGCTGCGATCTCGTCTTCGCCGCGCCCGAGGTGACGCTCGCCATCACGCCCGCGAAGCTCTCGGTGCCCTACAACGTCTCGGGGCTCCTGACGTTCCTCAACAAGATGCCCCTGAGCCTGCTCAACGAGATGGCCTTCTCGGGTGAGCCGATCCCCGCGTCGCGCGCGCACGCGCTGGGGGTGATCAACCACCTCGTGCCCGCGAGCGAGCTGCAGGACTTCACGATGACCTTCGCGCTCAAGGTCGCGAAGAACGCGCCGCTGTCGGTGACGGCGATGAAGCGCTCGGTGCACATCCTCACCGAGGCGAAGTCGCTCCCGCCCATCACCTTCGAGGAGATCCAGGGCGCCCGCCGCAAGGTGTGGGACAGCCGCGACTACAAGGAAGGCATCGCCGCCTTCCTCGAGCGGCGCGAGCCGGACTACCGCGGCGAGTGAGTCACAGGCGCTCGAAGGCCCGCTGGGCCTGCGCGGCCCACTCCGCGCCGTCGGCGTCACCGCGGGCGCTCGCCAGCGCCGCGGCGCGCTCGTAGGCCGCCTTCGCGCCCGCCGTGTCTCCAGTGGCGGCGAGGCACTCTCCGAGCGCGAGCTCGTTGAGCGGGTGCTTCGGGGCGTGCTCCAGCGCCTTCTGCGCCGAGGCGAGCGCGTCGTCGGGGTTGCCCGGCCCGGTCGGCCAGCCCGGGGCGCGCGCGAGGAGCAGCGCCAGCACGCGCGCCGGGCCCGCATCGTCGAGGTCGGGCGTCGCCGCGTCGGCCTTCTTCAGCAGCTCGATGATCCGCGGGAGCGCCCCGAGCGCGGTGAGCGGCTGCTCGCGGGCCTCGAGGCCGAGGGCCACCGCCTGCCAGTAGTCGCACGGCCCGGGCGCGACCGCGCGCTGCTGACACTGCGCGCCTGCCTCGACCGCCGCCCGCACCAGCGTCTTGCGATCGTCCTTCGCGCCGTGCTCGACGAGCCACGCCGCGGTGCGCACCACGCCGATCGAGCCCTCCACGCGCTCCACCGCGGCCGACCGGTAGAGCTTGAACGCCTCGCGCACCTGCGCGTCGTTCGGGCGCTGGGCGAAGGCCGCGTCGGCGGCGGCGAGGGCGGCTTCGGGCGCGAGCCCCGCCAGCGGCTCCGGCGGCGGCACCTTCGGCGGAGGGCAGGCGCTCAGGGCGACGAGCAGCACCCAGCCGGCGCGCTTCACTTCGCCGCTCCGGCGTACGCCTTCTTCGCCGCGCCGAGCGCCGCGTCGTCGAGCGGCGCGAAGCCGGTCAGCCGCACGCCCTCGAGCGCCAGCTTGCCCTTCTCGACCGAGGGGAGCTTCGTGAAGGCGCCCGCGGCCGCCTTCCAGTCTGCCGCGGGGAGCCGCTCGCCGAGGGTCGCGACGAGCGCCACCGGCACCTTCGCGCTGACGTGGACGACCTCGAGGTCCGCGGCGAAGGGCAGGGTGGGCAGCGCCTTCGCCTGCTCGGTGTCGAGCACCACCGCGAGCTTCTCCTTGCCGGCGGCGGCCTTGCGGAGCGCCGACAACACCTGCCCGCCGCTCGTCACCTTCACCGACGCGGGCGGGGGGAAGGCAGCGAGCGCGACCTTCGTCACGAAGTCGGGCGCGTAGCCGGCGGTGGAGAAGAGCGAGTAGCCGTCGAGGTCGGCCGCCTTCGTCACCGCGCCCTTCTTCACCACCAGCGACCAGCTCTGCGTCGCCTCCAGCCCCTGCTGCACGACGGCCAGCCGCGGCGTCAGCTTGAGCTCCGCCTCGTGCGCGAGGAAGAACGGGAGCGGCACCAGCGCGAACACCACGTCGGGCTCGGCGAGCCGCGCGAGGCCGGCCTTCTCCTGCGGGAAGTAGGTCGCCTGGAGCGAGCCCGCCGGCCAGCCCGAGAGCTCCGCCAGCGCCGCGGCGATGTCGTCCATGCGCGACTTCGCCTCCTCGGTGGTGCCCGGGTAGCCGGGCGCGCAGAACACGAGGGCGCGAGGGCCGGCGGGCGCGGCGGCCTGGGCGGGAGGAGCGGAGAGGAGGAGCGTGGAGAGCAGCGTCAGCGCGAGCATGAGGGCAATGTAGCTACCACTGCTGCGGGCTTCCGGTTTGACGTTGCGCGGGCCTGATGGGTGCCCTAGCCCACGCCTCATGGAAGTGCCTTCCCGGCTGGAGCGGCTGTTCGAAGCGATCATCGCGAAGCGCGTGCTGGTGTTGGTGGTGTGGCTGGCCCTCGTCCCCGGCGCGGCGTGGCTCGCGTTCCAGATCCCCAGCGACGGCGCGATCGATCGCCTCGTCGTCGAGTCGGATCCCGACGTGGTGCGCACGCGCTCGTTCCAGCAGGTGTTCCCCGAGGGCCGGCAGGTGGTGCTGCTCTTCGAGCCGGCCGGCGATCCCTTCGCGGCGGAGACCATCCGTGAGCTCGCCGCCGTGGAGGACGCCGTCACGCAGGTGAAGGGCGTGGTGAGCTTCTCGGCGATCTCCCTCTTCCGGCGCCAGGCTCCCGACCTGTCCATCCCCGACCTGTCGGAGCGCTTCAAGACGTTCGCCACCGGCGCGGAGCTCTTCAGGCGGCAGGGCCTGGTCGGGGCGCACCACTACTCGATGGCCGTCACCTTCGACGCGCCCACCACGCACGAGCGCGACGCGAAGCTGGTGGAGATCGACGCCGCCGTCGAGCGCACGCCGCACCCCACGCTCGGCAACGTGCGCCGCGTCGGCCAGCCCTACGTCGAGCAGTGGCTCGAGACCGAGACGAAGAGCGCCACGGTGCGCTACTTCCCCCTGTTCGGCGCGTTCGTGGTGGTGCTGGTGCTCGCGCTCTACCGCTCGCTGAAGGCGCTGGTGGCGATCCTCGTCACCCTGGGCGTGACGGTGGTCCTCTCGATGGGCCTCGGCCACCTGCTCGGCTTCTCGCTCACCATCGTCTCGGAGCTGGTGCCGCTGGTGGTGCTGGTCACCGCGACCGGCACGCTGGTCTACCTCCACTCGCGCTACATCCAGCAGCCCGAGGGCGTGAGCGTCGAGCGCCACCACGTCTTCTCGCTGGCGAACAAGGCGCTGCCCGTCACCGCGTCGATCATCGCCGCGCTCCTCGGCTTCGCGGCGCTGGCGGTGTCGCAGATCCGCCCCATTCGCGAGATGGGCGTGTGGACCGCGTCGGGCCTCGCGCTCTCGTGGCTCACCAGCTTCACGCTCTTCCCCGCGCTGCAGCGGCTGGTGAAGGCGCCCACGCGGCAGGGCGTCACCCCGGCGGGCCGGCTCTACCTCCGGCTCGCCGACGCGCTGCCGCGCTTCACGTACCGCTTCCGCTGGGCGCTGCTGCTCGGCTCGCTGGTGATCGCCGCGGCCGGCGCCGTCGCGCTCTTCGGTGCGCCGAAGCTCCTCGAGCCGATGCGCCTCGAGGTCGACGCGGTCGACTACATCGACGAAGACCTCCCGCTGCGGAAGGACATGGCCGCCTACGAGAAGGCCATCGCCGGCCTCGCCGCGGTGCGCGTGTGGGTGAAGACCGACGAGGGCGCGGCGGTCGAGCCCGAGACGCTGCACGCCCTCGAGCGCTTCACCGTGGCGCTCTCGGCCGACCCGGCGGTGAGCTCGGCGATCGGCCCGACCACCATCCTCAAGCTGCGCCGCTACCTCGCAGGCCAGGGCGACGCGCTCCCCGAAGACGCCGAGAGCTTCGCCGCCGCGACCGCCGACCTCGAGCAGCTGATGCTCACCGAGAAGGAGCTCCGCGGCTTCATCGATCTCAAGACCCTCGGTCAGGCGCAGGTGATGGTGATCACCCGGCGCGGCGACTCGAAGTCGTTCGAGCAGCTCTCCGCGCGCATCGACGCGCTGTGGAAGGCCGAGCAGGCGCGCTCCCCCGCCATTGCGAAGGCCAGCGCCGAGGTGGTGGGCGAGTCGATCCTCCAGGCGAAGATCGCCGAGCACCTCGTGCCGACCCTCACCGAGAGCTTCGGGCTCACCGCGGCGCTGATCTTCCTCACCTTCCTGGTGGTGTTCCGCAGCGGCGCGGCGCGCCTCATGGCGATGGTGCCCTCGGTGTTCGCGATCCTCGCCACGTTCCTCGTGATGCGGCTGACCGGCATCCCGCTCAACGTCGCCACCATCCTCATCGCCACCACGGTGCTCGGCACCACCGAGAACGATCAGGTGCACTTCTTCCACCACTACCAGGAGGCGAAGCGCGACGGCGCCAGCTCCGAGCGCTCGCTCCTCCACACGCTCCACGTCTCGGGCCACGCGATCATCTACGCGACGCTGATCAACGCGAGCGGCTTCCTCGCGCTGTCCTTCTCGAACCTCCCGCCGATGCGGCAGTTCGGCATCGTCACCAGCATCGCCTTCGCCTTCTCGATGATCGCCGACTTCACCGCGCTGCCCGCCTCGCTGTGGATCTTCCTCCGCGAGAAGCCCGACGCGGTCCCGCCCGGAAAGAACTGAACGCATGCTCAACGTGCTGCTCTCGTTGGCGCTCGCCGCGCCGCTGGTGACCGTCGCCGAGCAGTCGGGGTGGACGAAGACCGGCCGCTACGAGGAAGTCGAGCGCCTCTGCGCCGCCTTCCCGAAGGCGTGGCCGGGCAGGGTGAAGTGCGAGCGCTTCGGCACCACGCCGCTCGGTCGCCCGATGCTCATGCTCGTCGCGTCCGCCGACGGCGTCTTCTCGCCCGAGCAGGCGAAGAAGAAGCAGCGCCCGGTGGTGCTCATTCAGGGCGGCATCCACGCCGGAGAGATCGACGGGAAGGACGCCGGCCTCCGGCTCCTGCGCGAGGTGCTCGACGGCAGGGTGGCGAAGGGCGCGCTCGAGAAGCTCACCCTCGTCTTCGTGCCGGTCTTCAACGTCGACGGCCACGAGCGGTTCGGCCCCAACCAGCGGCCCAACCAGCGCGGGCCCGAGGAGATGGGCTGGCGCGTCAGCGCGCAGAACCTGAACCTCAACCGCGACTACATGAAGGCCGACGCGCCGGAGATGGTCGCCATGCTCGGGCTCCTCCACCGCTACGAGCCGGTGCTCTACGTCGATCTCCACGTCACCGACGGCGCGAAGTTCCAGCACGACGTCTCGGTGTGCTTCGAGCCTCGCCGCATCGGCAGCGACGGGCTGCGCACCTGGGGCCGCACGCTCCGCCAGTCGCTGTTCCAGAAGCTCGAGGCGCGCGGTCACCTGCCGGTCGACTTCTACCCGGCCTTCGAAGACGCCGACGATCCGCAGAGCGGCTTCGACTCGGGCTGGCCGCCGCCGCGCTTCGGCAACGCCTACTGGGCGCTCCACCACCGCCTGGGCGTGCTGGTCGAGACGCACTCCTGGCGGCCGTACGCGCACCGCGTGCAGACCACCTTCGACGTGTGCGCCGCCCTGCTGGAAGACGCCGCCGCCCACGCCGCCGACTGGGACCGCGCCGCGAAGCAGGCCGACGACGCCGCCGCGAAGCTCGCCGGGCAGCCGGTGGTGCTGCTGTGGGAAGCCACGAAGCACGCCGAGCCGTTCGAGTTCCAGGGCTACGAGTACGTACGCGCGAAGAGCGAGGTGAGCGGCAAGTTCTGGGTGCGCTACGACGAGACGAAGCCGCAGGTGTGGAAGGTGCCGCTGCGCGACGAGCTCGCCCCCGCGCTGACGGTGACCGCGCCGAAGGCCGGCTACCTCGTGCCCGCTTCGCACGCCGCGCTGCTCGCCCCCCGCCTGCAGGCGCACGGCGTCCGCTTCGAGGTGCTCGCCCGCGCGTGGCCGGAGGCGCCCGTCGAGCGCATGCACGTCCTCGAGCCGAAGTTCCGGCCGGGGCCGTACGAGGGGCGGCTGACGCTCCAGGTGAAGGGCGAGTGGAAGCCGGGCGTCGAGTCGCTGCCGGCGGGCTCGCTGTTCGTGCCGATCGCCCAGCCGCACGCCGAGCTGGTGCTGCACCTCTTCGAGCCGAGCGCGCCTGACTCGTTCGCCGCGTGGGGCTTCTTCAACGCGCACCTCGAGCAGAAGGAGTACCTCGAGGACTACCTCACCGAGGAGTACGCGCGGCAGCTCCTCGCCGACCCGGCGATCAAGGCGGAGTTCGACGCGAAGCTGAAGGATCCCGCCTTCGCGAAGGATCCCGACGCGCGGCTGGCCTTCTTCTCGCGGCGCCACCCGAGCTTCGACGCCCGGCAGGGGCTCCTGCCGGTGTTCCGCGTCGACGTCAGCCCAGCTGCGAGGTGATGAAGAACTGGTAGTTGGCCTCGAGCCCGCCGTCGACGTTGATGGTGGTGCCGTTGACGTAGCGCGACTCAGGCAGGCACACCCACTCGATCGCCTCGGCGATCTCGTCGGCGCTCGCGATGCGGCCCGCGGGCACCATGGCCTCGAGGCGCTTCTCGAGCTTCGCCCACTGCTCCTCGCCCACGTAGAAGCGCGACGAGTCGGTGTCGATGTAGCCGGGGTTCACCGCGTTGACGCGGATGCCGTCACCCGCGAGCTCGCACGCGAGGTACTTCACGAGGATCTCCATCGCGCCCTTCATCGCCCCGAGCAGCCCGTGGAAGGGCAGGGGAATGCGCGAGTCCATGCCCGAGACCATCACGATGCGCGCGCCCCGGCCGGTCATCAGCGGCTGCGCCAGCTGGCACCCGTGCAGGAAGCTCTTCACCGTCACGTTGAAGGTCTTGTCCATCTGGTGGAGCTTGGTGTCCATCAGCGGGGCGAACTTCGTCGAGGCGGCGTTGGCGACGAAGACGTCGAGCGCGCCGAACTCCTGCTTCACGCGCTCGAAGACCGGCCCCAGGCTCTCGGGCTCGAGCTGATCGGCGACCGCGGTGACGCAGCGGCGGCCGAGGGCCTTCACCTCTGCCTCGAGCTTCTGCGCCGCCTCGACGTCGCGGCGGTAGGTGGAAACGATGTCGTAGCCGCGCCGCGCGAGGCGCAGGCTGAGCGCCCGCCCCACGCCGCGGCTGCCGCCGGTGATCAACGCCACGGGAGTCGTCATGAAGGTGCGAGTTACCACGCCCCGGGTACACTCGCCCGTCATGTCACCGGTCGACTGGACGCAGCTCTTCACCGCCGCCGAGCAGGCCCGCCAGCGGGCGCACGCGCCGTACTCGAAGTTCCAGGTCGGCGCGGCGATCGCCTGCGACGACGGGAGCCTCGTCAGCGGCTGCAACGTCGAGAACGCGAGCTACGGGTTGACGGTGTGCGCCGAGCGCAACGCGATCGGCGCGCTGGCGCTGGCCGGCCGCAAGCCGGTGGCGGTGGCGATCGTCGTCGACTCGCGCGAGCCGACGCCTCCCTGCGGCATGTGCCGTCAGGTGCTCGCCGAGTTCGGCACGCCGGAGCTCCCGGTGGCCTCGCGCACGCTGTCCGGCGTCGAGACGCGGTGGACGCTCGGCGAGCTGCTGCCGCACGCCTTCACCCGGTCATTCCTTTGAGCGCCGGCGCGGTCTGAGCGTCGAGCACCTCCGCGAGGCGATCGAGATCGATCGGCTTGGTGAGGTACGCGTCCATGCCGGCGTCGAGGCAGATGCGGTCGTCGCCCTTCATCGCGTTGGCGGTCAGGGCGACGATCGGCAGGTGCGTGCCCTTCGCCTGCTCGTCGAGCCTGATGCGGCGGGTGGCGTCGAGCCCGTCGAGGATCGGCATCTGCATGTCCATCAGCACCACGTCCCAGCTCTCGCGCTGCACGGCGTCGACCGCCTGGGAGCCGTCGCTGACGTGGGTGACGACGTGCCCCAGGCGCTCGAGCAGGCGCTGCGCGAGGCGGGCGTTGATCGCGTTGTCTTCCGCCAGCAGCACCTTGAGCGAGCGGCGCGGCGCGCTGACCGGGGCCGCCCGGGGCACGCCGTGGGCGGGCGTCGTCGAGAGCTGCGTGAGCGCCTCCCGCAGCTCGGGGATCGACACCGGCCGCGTGAGCACCCGCCGCACGCCCGCGCGCTCGAGCTCCTCGGCGGAAGGCCGGCTGGTGGTGCGCGCGAGCAGCACGCGCGCCACGTCGTGCAGCTCCGAGCCTTCGATCGCCTCGGCGAGCTCGATGCCGCTGGTGCGCGCCAGCTCCTGATCGAGCACCACCGCCTCCGGGCGCCCCATCTCGAGCAGGCGCCGCATCGCGCCGCTCGCCTCGCAGCCCGCGACCTCGTAGCCCAGCGCGCGGAGCTGCCGCTCGGTGATCCGCCGGCTGCCCTCGTGATCGCTGACCACCAGCACGCGGCCGGCGTTGGGCACCGGCGCCAGGCGGCGCTCCCCGCCCGCGAGCGGCAGCGGGAGCCACACGTGGAAGGTGCTGCCCTTGCCCGGCGTGCTGTCGACGGTGATCTGCCCGCCCATCGCCTTGACCAGCTCGAGGGTGATGGTGAGCCCGAGGCCGGTGCCGCCGAAGCGGCGGTTGGTCGAGCCGTCGGCCTGGGTGAAGGCCTCGAAGATCGAGTCGATGCGGTCGGCCGGAATGCCGATGCCCGTGTCGTGCACCCGCAGGTGGAGCACGTCGGCCTCGAGCGTCGCCTCGACCCGCACCTCGCCGCGCTCGGTGAACTTCACCGCGTTGCCCACGAGGTTGGTGACGATCTGCCCGACGCGCACCGGGTCGCCGACGAAGTTCTCCGGCATGCCCGGGTCGAGCTCGACGAGCAGCTCGATGCCGCGCGCGTGCGCCCGGCTGGCCTGGTTGCGCGCCGCCTCGTACACCGCCTGGGGCAGCGAGAAGGGCACGCGCTCGAGCTCCAGGCGCCCCGACTCGATCTTCGAGATGTCGAGGATGTCGTTGACGATCGCGAGGAGGTTCTGGCCCGAGACCCGCACCGCGTCGAGGTACTCGCGCTGCTCGGGCGTGAGCGGCGTGCCGAGCGCGAGGTTGGTCATGCCCAGAATGCCGTTGAGCGGCGTGCGGATCTCGTGGCTGGTGTTGGCGAGGAACTGCGACTTCACGCGCGACGCCGCGATCGCCTCCTCACGCGCGCGCCGCTGATCGGTGACGTCCTGGAGCGCTCCGAAGACGCGCACCGTGCGGCCGTCGTGCAGCTCGCTGTTGCCCTGGTGGCGCACCCAGCGGCGGTGGCCGCGCGCGGTGACGATCTCCAGCTCGAGATCGAAGGGCGTGGCGTGATCGAGGCACGCCTGCAGGTGCCGCTGGAGCTGGGCGCCGTCGCCGGCCGAGTAGAAGCCGAGCAGCGCGGGGAGCGAGGGGGTGTAGTCGGCGTCGACCTCGTAGAGCCGGCGCACCTCGTCGCTCCACGTGAGGTGCCCGCTCGGCACCGCCAGCGACCAGCCGCCCACGCGCGCCAGGGCGCCGGCCTGCCGGAGCTGCTCCTCGCTGCGGCGCAGCCGCTCGGAGGTCTCCTCGAGCGAGGTGACGTCGGTGGCCGCGGCGTAGAAGCGCCCGCCGTCGAGCGCGGCGGTCCACGACAGCCAGCGCCACTCGCCGTTGCCTGCCTTGAAGCGCGAGATCGCGCCCGCGGGCTGCCCTTCCTTGATGCGCTCGCGCACGATGCGCGCCACGTCCTTGAGATCCGACGGGTGGACGAGGCTGGTCATGCGCACCCCGAGCACCTGCGACGGCTCGTACCCGAGCTGGCGCGTCCACGAAGGAGACGCCTCCTCGATTTCCCCGTTCGCGTTGCACACCGCGGCCAGGGTGTCCGACATCGAGAAGAGCCGCTCGTACTTGGTGGCGCGCTCGAGGGCGCGCTCACGCTCGAGCTGCGAGGTGATCTCGGTCGTCACGTCGCGCGACACGCCGCGCACCTGGGTCGGCACGCCCTGGTTGTCGCGCGCCAGCTCGAACAGCGTGCGCAGCCAGATGCGCCGGCCGTCGATGGTGGTCATCTGGATCTGCAGCGGCGTGGTGGTGCCGGTGCCGAGCACCTCGCGCAGGTGCCGCTCGTAGAGGAAGCGCTCCTCCGGGGCGAGGCCGCGCAGGGAGTCCTCGTGTGGCTGGTGGAGCTCGGTGAAGCCGCCGCCGCAGAGCTGGTGGTACTCCTTCGACCAGGTCACCTCGAGCGTGCCGAGATCGAGCTCCCAGGTGCCCATGCTCGCCAGGCGCAGCGCGTCTTCGAGCGCCTTGCGCTGCTCGGCGAGGCCGCGCTGGTCGCGGAGGCGATCGAGCGCCACGCAGATCATGATCGCCAGCTGCGCCGCCGCCACCCGAGCCTCGGCGTCGATCACCCGCGGCTCGCGCGAGAGCGCGAAGAGAATGCCCAGCGGCTCGACGCCCGAGTCGAGCGGCACCGAGAACACGTGCCGGTAGCCCCAGTGGTAGAGCAGGCGCTCGACGAGCCCGCCGTCGGCGGAGATCGGCCCTTCGACCTCGACCTGATCGCGCGCGAGGAGCACCCGCTGCCGCGCCCCCATCAGATCGGCGATCGGCGCCACCAGCTCCCGCGACGGCACGCGCAGCGTCCAGGCCCCGCTCCGCTCACGCGTCAGCAGCGCCCCGTCGTCGACCTTCAGCACCGACGCCACCGCCGACGTGCCGAGCTTCTCGACCTCCGACTCGTCGCGCGCGTGGAGCAGCCACGTGACGAGCTCCGACAGATCGAGGGCGCGGGCGGCGCGCACCTGCACCTCCGCCATGCGCGCTTCGGCGAGCTGCTGGCCGCGGTGCTGCGCGACCGCCCACCCGATGAGCGGCGTCACCAGGCTCAGCGCGCCCTCGTCGACCGGTCCCTCCCCGAGCAGCACCGCCTGCAGCTCGTCTTCCCACACCACGGGTCGCACCCACTGGGTCGGAGCGGACGGCGCGGGTGGGGGCTGACCCTCGCTGGCGAGGTGGAATTCGAGCCGGGTTGCGCCGACAGCCTTGCGGATTTGCTCGCTGGCCTCGAGCCATCGGTCGCTGCGCGACAGGAGCCGTGTCAGCTCCGCGATGACGTTCGGGGCCATGGGTCGCTCTCAACGCAAGGGCTGAGCCAGAGTCTCAGGCCGCAGGGGCAATCGTATGCCCATCGGCCTGATATTGCTTGAGCTTCCGGAAGAGCGTGGCCTGCCCGATGCCCAGTCGCTGGGCGGTGCGCGCGCGGCTCCCGCGCTCGCGGGCGAGGGTGCTGAGGATCACCTCGCGCTCGATGTCGGCGAGCGTCTGCCCCTCGCCGACGCTCACCGCCTGCGCAGGGGGGCGCGCGACCTCCGGCGGGAGATCGGACAGCTCGATGCGCTTGCCCGGGGCGAGCACCAGGGCGCGCTCCATGGCGTTGAGGAGCTCGCGCACGTTGCCGGGCCACGGGTGGGCGAGCACCGCGCGGGAGGCCTCACTCGACAGCTCCTTGAGCGGCAGCTTCTCGCGCGCGGCGGCGGCCGCCAGCGCCTGGCGGGCGAGCGGGAGGATGTCGTCGGTGCGCTCGCGCAGCGCCGGCACGCGCAGCTCGATCACCCGCAGGCGGAAGTAGAGATCCTCGCGGAAGCGGCCCGCCTTCACCTCCGCGGCGAGCTCGCGGTGGGTGGCCGCGAGCACGCGCACGTCGATGCTGCGCGTCTTGTTCTCGCCGACCCGCCGCACCTCGCGCTCCTGGAGCACGCGCAGCAGCTTGCTCTGCATCGGCAACGGCAGCTCGCCGACCTCGTCGAGCAGGAGCGTGCCGCCCCGCGCCGCCTCGAAGAGCCCGGCGCGATCGCTGGTGGCGCCGGTGAACGAGCCCCGCGCGTGGCCGAACAGCTCGCTCTCGAGCAGGCTCTCGGGCACCGCCGCGCAGTTGATCGCCACGAAGGGCCCCGTCTGCCGCGCCGACGAGTCGTGGATCAGCCGCGCGATGCGCTCCTTGCCCACGCCCGACTCGCCCAGCAGCAGCACCGTGGTGTCGACCGACGCCACCTTCCGCGCCTGCGCCAGCACGGTGCGCATCACCTCGCTGCGCGTCACCAGCCCGGCCTCGTCCTTCTCGGCCGCCTCGAGCTCGCGGCGCCGCTGGGCGAGGCGGCGGTCGACCTTCTTGAGCTGCAGCTGCAGCTTGCCGATCGCCTCGTTGAGGCACTCGCTCTCGTAGAAGGTGAAGAACTGCTGCTGCTCCACCGGCCACTCCTCGCGGAAGCGGCCGATCATCCGGCAGACCGGGTCGCCCTTCCCGCGGCAGGTCTCCTCGAGGCAGTACACCGTGCGGTTGTGCACCTTCGAGAGGTAGCCCGACGCGAAGCCCACCAGCGTCCAGCACACGCACTCGTCGGCGCGCCCCTGGTGGATCAGGTGCTGCTCGGCCTCGTAGCTGTCGTGCCACACCGCCTCGGCGAACGGCGCCGGGTCGTGCGCCGACTCCTTCACCGGCTCGAAGGTCACCATGCCGTGCAGCCGGTGGAGCCGCCCGCCCGCCACCCGCCACTCCCGCTCGTCCTCCCAGGGGATGGCGGTCTTCATCGCCTCCGCGAGCCGGTAGCCGTGCGTGTAGCCGAAGCGGGTGAAGATCGAGCGCGCGCCCGTCATCCCGAACGCGCGGATCAGCTGGCTGCGCAGCAGCCCCATCGCCACCGCGTCCATCAGCAGCACGCGCTCCCCCGCGAGCGTCATCACGCCCCCGTCGGGCTCGAAGTCGAAGATGTCGGTCAGGCGCAGGTGGCTCGCTCGCATGGGCCTCTCAAGATGGGAGTCGGTGGGTCTCGAAAAGAGAGTCTAACGTCGAGCCGGCGCGGCGCCACCGAGCGCGGTGCCGTGGCACGTGGGCTGCTGTGGAGCCGGGCATGATCACCTTGCGCAGGGCGCACGAGCGGGGCGGGGCGAACCACGGCTGGCTCGACACGCGCCACACCTTCTCCTTCGCCGACTACTTCGATCCCCGGCACATGGGCTTCCGGGCGCTGCGCGTGCTCAACGACGATCGCGTGACGCCGGGCATGGGCTTCGGCACGCACGGCCACCGCGACATGGAGATCGTCTCGTACGTGCTCGAGGGCGGGCTGGCGCACCGCGACTCGCTGGGCAACGCGGGAGTGATCCGCCCGGGCGACGTGCAGCGCATGAGCGCGGGCACCGGCGTGCGGCACTCGGAGTTCAACGCCTCGGCGACCGAGGGGCTCCACTTCCTGCAGATCTGGATCCTCCCCGCGCGCGAGGGGCTCGCGCCGTCGTACGAGGAGAAGCGGTTCAGCGACGCCGAGAAGCAGGCCCGCCTGCGCCTCATCGCCTCGCCCGACGGGGCCGAGGGCAGCGTGACGCTCCACGCCGACGCGCGGCTGTTCGTGACGCGGCTGGGGAGCGGCGAGTCGGTCGCGCACCCGCTCTCGCCCGGTCGACACGCGTGGGTCCACGTCGCGCGCGGCGCGGTGCGCCTCGGGGCGTCGGAGCTGCGCGAGGGCGACGGCGCGGCGCTGAGCGACGAGGCCGCGGTGATGCTCGAGGGCGTGCCGGAAGGCGGTGAGGTGCTGGTCTTCGACCTCGGCTGAGGAGCACGCTCGCGTCAGGGGCGCGCGCGCAGCGCGTCGCGGCGATCATGGACGATCTCGAGCGGCTCGGTTTCTCGGCGTACTTCGGTGCCCAGCTCGCTGACGACGAGCGGGCGAGGACCGCGCGGGTGACCGCCGAGCACCGCGGCGCGTGGGAGGTGCAGGGCTCGTCGTTCTCGGTCACCGCGCGGCTGGCGGGGCGCTGGCGCCAGGAGGCCGAGGAGCTGGCGCTGCCGGCCGTCGGTGACTGGGTCGTGCTCCGCGACGCCCCGCGCGCCAACGAGCAGCCGGTGATCGAGCGGGTCCTCGAGCGGCGCACGCTCTTCAGCCGTGGCGCTGCCGGCCGCGAGACGCGCGCCCAGGCCATCGCGGCGAACGTCGACCTGGTGTTCGTGGTGTGCGGCCTCGACGCCGACTTCAACGTGCGGCGCATCGAGCGCTACCTCGCGCGCGTGTGGGCGAGCGGCGCGCGCCCGGTGGTGGTGCTCTCGAAGGCCGATCTCTGCGACGACCCCGCGGCCCGCCTGGCGGAGGTGCTGCGCCACGCCCCGCACGTCGAGGTGCTCGTCACCAGCGCCACCGAGCGACGCGGCCTCGAGGCGCTCACCGCCCTGATCCACGAGGGCGCGACGGTCGCCTTCGTCGGCTCGTCGGGAGCGGGCAAGTCGACGCTGGTCAACGCGCTCGCCGGCGCACCGCTGATGGAGACGGGCGCGGTGCGCGCGCACGACGGCCGGGGCATGCACGTCACCACCCATCGGCAGCTGGTGGTGCTGCCTTCTGGCGGCCTGCTGCTCGACACCCCGGGCATGCGCGAGCTCCAGCTCGTCGACGAGGAAGGGCTCGAGCAGGTGTTCACCGAGCTCGAGGAGCTCTCGCGCGACTGCCGCTTCCGCGACTGCCAGCACGACACCGAGCCGGGCTGCGCCGTGCGCGCGGCGGTCGAGGCCGGGACCCTCGAGGCGGGGCGGCTCGAGCACTGGCTCCAGCTCGGCCGCGAGGCGGCTGCCTTCGAGCTGCGGCACGACGTTCGCCGGCGGCGGCAGGCCGAGCGGGTGTGGGGCGCGCTGTCGGACGAGGCGGCGATGGTGCGCCGCCTGAAGGGGCGCAATCACTGAGCGCGGCGCGCGTACGGCTGGCATGCGCCTCTTCCTCGCCCTCGCCGTGGTGACGTTCGCGGTCCCTGCCTTCGCCGCCGAGGAGTGCACCATCGAGGCGGGGCCCAACGACGTGGTGAAGAAGAGCGGCGACGTGGTGATCGAGGCCGGTCAGGTCGTCGAAGACGCGATCGCCGTCGACGGGGCGGTGATCATCAAGAAGGGCGCGCGGGTGAAGAGCGCGGTGTCGCTCCACGGCTCGGTGACCATCGAGGGCGGGGCGCGCGTCGAGAAGACCGCGCTGGCCATCGGCGGGCGCGTGACGGTGGCGCCTGACGCGCGCGTCGAGGGCGTGGTGGAGATCAACGACCGCGGCCTGCGCGTGCGCGGCTCCGATGGCGACGACGTCGATCTCTCCCTCTCGTGGGGCGGCAAGTCGCTCGGTCAGCGCATCGCCGACGAGGCGCTCACGAAGGTGCGGAACTGCAAGGTGAAGTGACTCACGCCTTCTTCGGAGGCAGGGGGATCAGCTTCGACACGCGCCGCTGGTGCTCGGCGTAGTGGGGGCGGCGGCGCAGCGAGCGCGCCTCGGCCATGGGGATCGACGCGCCGTTGAAGAGCGCCACCATCGCCACCACGCCCACGCCGGTCCACCAGGGGGCGCCGGCGGCGAGGCCGAAGAGGAACAGCCCCGCCCAGAAGGAGATCTCCCCGAAGTAGTTGGGGTGACGCGACCACGCCCACAGGCCCACGTCGCAGATGGCCCCCGCGGGCCGCCCCGACCGCCGGAAGGCGCGGAGCTGCTCGTCGGCGATGGTCTCGATGGCGATCGCCCCGAAGGTGACCAGCGCGGCGAGGCCATCGAGCCAGCCGAGGCCGTCCTTGTTCGTCACCAGCGCCGCGTGCAGCGGGAGCAGCCCCAGCAGCACCATCACCGTGGGGAAGAAGTGCAGCGCGAAGAAGCTGGCGACCCAGTACGCCTTCCCCGTGCTGTTCCGCATGTCGACGTAGCGCCAGTCTTCGTGGGCGAGGCCGGTCCACCCGCGCGCCCAGTTGTAGGTGAGCCGCACGGCGTAGAGCAGCACGAGGGCGACGACCAGCACCTGGCGCGGCGTGAGGCCTCCCGGGCTGCCCGGGCCGAAGGTGAGCCACAGCGCGACGCTCGCCGGCGCGACCGACCAGTAGGGATCGTAGAGGCTCGAGTTGTCGAACCCGCGCGAGAAGACGAAGACCACGACCGTGGCCGCGACGTCGGCGACGGCGACGGTGACCATCGGGTGCCACGGCGGCGCGGCGGTGATGACCACCGACGCCACCACGTGCGCGATGACGTAGGCGAAGGCGACCAGCGAGAGGTGGGCCCAGGGACGCTCGGTGACGACGGCGGCACTCATGGCGGCGTCTGTTCTCACGGAGCCGCGCGCCGCGCCACACTCTCTGGTGAACCCGAGCGCGCAGTTGACCCACCCGGCGCTCGACGCTACGTCCCGCGGCGATGTCCGCCGAAGCCATGCCCCCGTCGTGGGTCCTCATCTCGGTGCTGTTCAGCAGCTTCCCGATGGAGGAGTCGCTCGCGCTC
>JBMORD010000174.1:0-14083 GCA_049322495.1 Myxococcota bacterium
ATCACCGCACCTCCACCGACGCGGCCGGCACGGTGGCGAGCGCCGCGGCGCCGACGCCCTCACCCGCCAGCGCCGCGTCGAAGAACCCGCGGAGGGCCTGGCCGATGCGCGCGTGCGCGTCGTCGAGCGCGGCCTCGGGAGGGCACTTGCGGCGCACGTCTTCGGCGTCGTCGGCGGTGAACTGAAAGTGGGTGACGCCCTCCAGCACCACCAGCGCCGTCGGGCCGGGGAGCTTGTTCCACCCGTCCGTCACGCCCTCGACCTTCGCCTGGCAGTCGAGGCGGCCCGCGAGCGAGAGCGAAGGGATGGCCAGCGACGGCAGCTTCGCGTCGTCGGCGCCGTCGGGGAAGCCGGCCTCGAGCGCGACCGCCGCGAAGCCCCCTTCGAGCGCGAGCTTCATCGACACCACGCTGCCGAGGCTGTGGCCCGCGACCCCGATGCGCGTGGGGTCGACCAGCCGCTCGAGCAACGAGCCTTCGGGTGGCTCCACCAGCAGCGTGCGCGCGACCTGGCCGTAGTCGACCGAGAAGAACGCAAGGGCGAGCTGGTTCTCGGGCAGCGCCACCACGTACCCGGCGCGCGCCAGCTCGAGGGCCTGCCACTCGTAGCGCGCGGTCGAGACGAAGCCGCCCTGAATGAACACCACCGCCGGGCGACGACTGCCCGTCGGCGCGCCTGCATCGTCGGCCGGAAAGAGCACCGTGACGGGCACGCGATCCGTTCCGTTCGCCCGGGCATCGAACACGGCACGGCCCACACCAGGAGCCACGACGTCACCCGAACGAGGGGTCGCCCATGAGCAGCCACACAGAAGAAGCAGGGAAAACCAACAACTTGGACGTTTCACGCAACGAGGTCTCTAATGCGCGCCTCGATGCCGTGCGATTGAATGGAGACGGGGTCGGCTCGTCTGATCCACTGCCTCACACCGAAGACCGAGAAGGAAGGACGCCATGCGCCTGCCACTGAAGGGAACCACCGTCGCTGCGCTCGCCGCGCTGGGCCTGTTGGGCTCGGGCTGCGTGGTTCGCTCGTACCCGTCGACGACGCGGGTGGTGACCACGACGACCACGTGTGATCCGCGGTACCCGTGCGCGAACACCTACTACTGGGACGAGTGGCGCGCCTGCTACGTCTTCTACGACGGCTATCGCTACTACGACGCGCTCGGCACCCCGGGCACGTACCCGCTGCCGCCGTCGAACATCGTCATCACCTACCCGCCGCCGAGCTACGTGCCGCCGTCGTACTACGTGCCGCCGGCCGGCTCGTACCGGCCGCCGCCGCGCTACACGCCGCCGCCGCCGAACTACCACACGGCGATCCCCGTCACCTGGCACACGGCGCCGCCGGTGCGCTCCACGCCGCCTCCGCCCCCGCCCAACACCGGCTACGGCTACGCCCCGCCGCCCAACACCGGCTACCCGCCGCCGCCCAACACGCGCACCCCGCCGCCTCCTCCGCCCTCGGGCTACGGCGGTGGCTACACGGGCTCGGGCGCTCCGCCGCCTCCTCCGCCGAACACGGGCTACCCGGGCGGAGGCTACGTCCCGCCGCCGAACACCGGCTCGGGCGCCCCGCCGCCGCCGCCGCGCACCGGCGGCTATGCGCCGCCTCCGCCGTCGACGGGTGGTGGCTACGTGCCGCCTCCGCCGCCCTCGACGGGAGGTGGGTACGTTCCTCCGCCGAACACCGGCTCGGGTGCGCCGCCTCCGCCTCCGCCGAGCACCGGTGGTGGTTACACGGTGCCGCCGCCGAACACCGGCTCGGGCAACGCGCCGCCTCCGCCTCCGCCGAGCGGCGGTGGCTACACGCTCCCGCCGCCGAACACCGGCTCGGGCAACGCGGCGCCTCCGCCTCCGCCGAGTGGTGGTGGCTACACGGTCCCGCCGCCGAACACGGGCGGTAGCGTGCCTCCGCCGTCGTCGACCTACGTCCCGCCTCCGGCGCCGACGGGCACCTACAACCCGCCGCCCGCGCGGACGCCGCCTCCCAGCAGCACCTACGTCCCGCCGCCGGCGCCCTCGGGCACCTACAACCCGCCCCCTGCGCCTCCGCCTGCGAGCCCGTACGTGCCGGCCAACCCGGGGAACCCGACTGGCACCTACGTGCCTCCTCCGGCGCCTCCCGGCCGCGTGCAGCCCGGCACCAGCGTCGAGCCGCCGGTGCGTCAGAACAACCCGCAGCTCAACGTGCCCGGTCGCCCGTACTACCCGGACGTTCGCCCGAACCTCCCGTACCAGGTGAACCCGCAGCTGCCGCCCAACCCCAACCCGCCGCCGCCGCCGCCGGTCGCGCGGCCGAGGCCGAACGCGGTGCCGCCTCCTGCCGCGCCGCCTCCGCCGGCTCCGGGTGGAATGCGAGCCCCGCCTCCGCCCGGACGCTGAGCTGAGCTGAGACAGTCGACATCGCGAACGCCGGCTCCTTCGGGGGCCGGCGTTCTGCTTTTCGTGCGCGCCGCTGCACCGTCGTGCCGTGATGCGTCATGGAAAACCGAGGCGGTGAGATGAAAGCGACGGGGCTTGGCGTGGGCTCGTGACCTTTGAGTACGGTGCGCGCCCTTCACCCCGGGAGGGTCCCCTTTTGAAGCGCATCATCGAGCTGTTGATCATCTTCGGCGCGCTCAGCGCACAGGCATCGGGCTTCTACTTCGGCGACAACGGCGCGAAGGCGATGATTCAAGGCGGCGCGTTCACCGCGCAGGCCGACGATCTCACCGCGATGCAGCACAACCCGGCAGGCCTCACGCAGCTGCCCGGGCTCTCGCTGCTCGCCGACTTCCAGATCCTCCGGCACGACGTGAGCTTCCTCCGCCAGGATCCCGGCTTCGATCCGGCGAACCCGTCGAACCTGATCAACACGGTGCGCAGCAACCCGGCGCCGTTCCTCCTGCCGTACTTCGGCGCGTCGTACGGCTTCGAGCTCGCGGGGCGGCCGTTCACCATCGGCCTCGGGCTCTTCGCGCCGCCGTCGCAGGGCAAGTACGAGTACCCGGTCCCGAACTACACGAAGAACGACATGGGCCGGTACGTCGAGAGCCCGATCAAGAACGCCCCGCAGCGCTACGCGCTGATCATGACCAACATCGTCATCGCCTACCCCACGCTGACGCTGGCCTACGCGATCCACCCGCGCTTCCAGGTCGGCGTGTCGGCGCAGCTGACGGTGTCGCAGTTCCAGCAGACGCAGACGATGTTCGGCGGCGACACGCTCGGGCTCAACCCGATGACGATGCGCGAGGAGAACCCCGACTACGACGCGACGGTGTCGATCGATCTCCCCGGGCAGGTCGGCTTCACCGGCATCCTCGGGCTCATGGCGCGGCCGACGGACTGGCTCAGCTTCGGCGCGAGCATCCGCCCGCCGATCCCCTTCCGCGCGCGCGGGAAGATCACCGTCGCGCTGCCTGACTTCTTCAAGAACGCCGGCGCCACGGTCGAAGGCGACACCGCGAACCTGCAGATGACGCTGCCGCTCGAGGTCCGCGCGGGGGCGCGCGTCACGCCGGTGAAGGGCCTCGGCATCAACCTCGACTTCCTCTACCAGGGGTGGAACTCGGTCGATCAGCTGCTCCTCACGCCCGAGAACGTGGCGCTCCACAACAACGGCACCGTGACGCCGATCGCGCCGTTCGGGGTGAAGAAGAACTGGCAGCCGACGTGGAGCCTGCGCCTCGGCGCGAGCTACCGCGTCATCAAGTACCTCTCGGTGAGCCTCGGAGCGCTCTTCGAGACCGGCGCCGCGCCGAGCAGCACCTACTCGGTCGACTGGACGCACCCGACGCGCTTCATCTTCACCGGCGGCGTCACCGGCCACCTCGGCCCGGTCGACGTCATCGCGGGCGCGCTCTACACGCCGACCGTCACCACGGTCATCACCGACAGCGAGGTCACGCGCGGCCAGACGGACCCCACCATCACGCCGGGCGCGGTCGGCAACGGCATCTACACCTCGGGCGGGTACGGCATCATCCTCGGGCTCCGCGCGAACTTCGACTTCGCGAAGAAGGCCGCGCCCGCGCCGGCGCCCGAGACGAAGCCGGTGGAGCTCAAGCCCGCCGAGCCGAAGGCTGACGCGCCGACGACCTGAGCGCGCTCAGGCGCTGCGATGCCGGAGGGTGATCAGCGTCACCTCCGGATCGGAGTTGATGCGCGGCAGCCGCGTGCCGCGCCCGAAGCCGAGGCCGCGGTTGACGTAGAGCTGGTTGCCGCGCACGGCGTAGGCCCCGCGGTACCACGGCTGGCCGACGGTCTTGAACACGCCACGGGTGAGCTTCGGCACGTCCCACTGGCCGCCGTGCGTGTGCCCGGAAAGACAGAGCAGGTCTTCCCAGGCCGGCAGCTTCCCCGCCGCGTTGGGGGTGTGGGTGAGCACGAGCCGCGAGGCCCTGCCCGCGCCGCGGAAGGCCGCCGCGACGTCGTCGTTGCGCGTGGTGCTGTCGTCGACGCCGATGACGTTGAAGTCGACGCCGCGCAGGCGGACGGCGGTGTTCTCGTTCTGCAGCACCGAGACGCCCACGCGCTCGAGGCCGTCATGGAGCTCGGAGGGCCCGCTCCAGTGGTCGTGGTTGCCGAACACGGCGACGCGCGGCGCGGTGAGGGGCTCGAGGAGCTCGGGCACGCGCGAGAGCGGATCGCGCTTCGTGGTGACGAAGTCGCCGGTGAACACGACGAGGTCGGGCTGGAGGGCGTTCACCTCGCGGATGGCGGAGATGATGCGCCCGTCGGGCACGCCCGACCCGACGTGGAGATCCGACAGCTGGACGATGCGCAGCCCGTCGTGGGCGGGATCGAGGCTCGTCAGCGAGAGCTCGACCTGCGCGAGCTCGAAGTACTCGGTGGCCGGCCCGCGCTCGGCGCGTGAGACGAGCGGCGCCGCGGCGGCGGCCGACAACCCCAGGAGCAGACGACGACGCGTCAGGAGGCGCATGAGAGGGCAGATGGTACGGCGCTCGATGCGCCGGCTCGCAAGCACCTCCTCAACGAACGGTCGGGGGTGCGCATTCCTGCGGCTCACCGCGCGGCGGGGATTCCCCCATCAGCTGGCCCGCTCAGGGCGGCCTCGCTCGCGCCGAACAGCGGGCGGAGCTTGCTGCTGCCGAAGAAGAGGCTGTGGGTGGTGAGGATGACCCCCAGGCCGAAGAGGAGCGCGACGACGAGGGCGGCCACCTTGAGCACCGAGGACATGGGTCGACGTCATGCCCGAAGTGGGCGCCTCGCGTCACTCAGTCGCGGCAGAGCGCCACGAGCTGGTCCCCCCAGTCCTTCAGCGTCTTCGGGCCGAGCCCCTTCACGGCACGCAGGGCCTGCGGCGTGGTCGGTCGCGCCTCGGCCACCGCGAGCAGCGCGCGGTTGGTGAGCACGCGGAAGGCGGGCACGCGGCGGCGCTTCGCCTCCTGCAGCCGCCACGAGCGGAGCTTCACCACCAGCGCCGAGCCCTCGCCCGCCTCGGGGAGCTCGACGGGCTCGCGCGACGCCCGCGCGGTGCGGCCCTTCCGACGGCGGCCCAACCGCTCTCCGTGCTCGGGTGGCGGCAGGGTCTTCGGCACCAGCCGCGCGCGCTGCGCATCACCGGTGCCGACGACGAAGAGGCGCTGCCAGGGAATGCGCCGGCCGTCCTTCTCGAAGACCGCGTCCTCGACGCGGAGCTGCCCTGCGCGCACCAGCCCGCCGACGAGCCGCTCGAACTCGCGGCGGTGTTCCGGGGCGTCACCGAGCAGCTCGCGGCACAGCCGACCGGCCGCCTGCCCGGGCTGGGTCCGCAGCCGCTCGAGGAGCTCGGTGAGCAGCGTCACCTCGCGCGAGGTGGGCGCCTCGAAGCGCGCGGCGATGCAGGCCTCGGGACGGCAGACGTCGCACAGGCCGCACGGCGCGCCCGTGTCGGAGCGATCTCCGAAGTGCTGCACGAGCGCGAGCATGCGGCAGCGGTGCCCCTCGGCGAAGCGCGCCATGAGCGCGAGCTGCTCGACCTTGAGCGCGCGCTGCTCCGCGTAGGGCGCCTGCCAGTCGTCGTGGCCGCGCGTGAGCTGGTCCTCGGTCACGCCGCGCACCCCGCCGTGGATCCACAGCTTCTCGAGCGCCTTCTCGAAGTCGTCGACCTTCACCCGCGCGCGCCGGCGCACCGCCTCGGCGTCTTGCGGTGTGTCATCGAGCGCGCGCGCCACCTTCGCCAGCACCGCCGCGTCGGGGTAGTCGCGCTCGAGGAAGAACTCGTGGGTCTTCCGATCGACGAAGTGGTGCATCAACACCGCGCGCGAAGGTTTGCCGTCGCGGCCGGCGCGGCCGATCTCCTGGTAGTAGCCCTCGACGCTGCCGGGCAGCGCGAGGTGGAGCACGGTGCGCACGTCGGCCTTGTCGACGCCCATGCCGAAGGCGACGGTGGCGACCACCACGTCGAGCTGGCCGCCGAGGAAGCGGCTCTGCGTCGCGTCGCGCTCCTCGGTCGAAAGGCCGGCGTGGTACGGCGCGGCGCGCAGGCGGCGTGAGAGGAACTCCGCGGTCTGCTCGGCGCTCTTGCGCGTCGCGGCGTACACGATGGCAGGCAGTCGGCCGGCCTGGAGGAGCCAGTCGAGCGCGCGGGCCGGGCGCTCCTTCGGGAGCACCTCGAGGCACTCGATGGCGAGGTTGTCGCGACGGAAGCCGTGGATGAGCTGCTTCGCGCCGCCGCGGAGCCCGAGCTGCGCGACGATGTCGGCCTGCACCCGAGGGGTCGCGGTGGCCGTCAGCGCCATCACCGGCGCCGGTCGCAGCAGCGGGAGCCGCTCGCCGAGGAGCCGATAGTCGGGCCGGAAGTCGTGGCCCCACTGGGAGATGCAGTGCGCCTCGTCGATGGCGATGAGCGCCGGCTTCTTCCGCGCGAGGAGCTCGGGGAACCCCGGCACGCCGAGCCGCTCGGGCGCGATGAAGAGGTAGTCGAGCTGGCCCGCGAGGTACTCGGCGCAGACACGTCGCGACTCGGGCCGGCCGCGGCCGGAGTGGATCCGCTCCGCGCGGAGGCCGAGCGCCTGGAGCCGCGACACCTGGTCTTCCATCAGCGCGATGAGCGGACTGACGACGAGCGTGGTGCCGCCGCGAGCGAGGCCCGGGAGCTGGTAGCAGAGCGACTTGCCTGCGCCGGTCGGCATCACGAGGAGCACGTCGTCTCCGGCGATCGACGCGGCGCAGGCGTCGCGCTGGTGCGGCCGGAAGGAGGCGTGGCCGAAGCGCGAGAGGAGCTGCTTCTCGCGCGCTGGCGTCAGCGCCCCACCCGTCACCGCGTGGGGTTCCCGCCTCGCGCCCGGCATGAAGACGGGCGCCGCTGCCGAGCGCCGCTCCGTCGTCGCGGCCAAGAGGCCGTCCACCGCTCCGGAGGCAGCACCGAGCTCTGACGGTGAGCGAGGCCGCTCGGGGCTCAGGCCTGGCGCTGGGTTCCACTCCGCGCTCACGCTTCGCTCGGCCGGTGGCGTGACGGAGGCACTGCGCTCCGACGACGGGCGAGGGCGCTCGGGGCTCAAGCCTGGCGCTGGGTTCCACTCCGCGCTCACGCTTCGCGCGACCGGCGGCGTGACGGAGGCGCTGTGCTCCGACGACGAGCGAGGGCGCTCGGGGCTCACGCGTCGCGCGGGCGGCGGCGTGACGGAGGCACTGCGCTCCGACGACGAGCGCTCTCGTTCGGAGTTCAAGCTCTGCGGTGGAGCCGTGGCGCCCACGCTTCGCCCGCCGGGCGGCGTGACGACGGCGCGCGATCGGTTCCCTTCGACGCTCGCAGCTGATGGCGGTGCGGAGAATGAGCCCTCCGCAGCAGAGGTCGTACGACGCCGGTCCGCGCGCGCGCCGAGCTGGTCCACCGAAGCGGAGGAGCGATTCCACTGGTCGCTCGGGCTCCCTCGGTCCGCCCCGGTCGAGCTCGCGGGGCGTCCTTCCATCGGGCCGCGGCGCTCGTCGGCCACTGAACGCACCGGCCAGGCTCGCGGCGGCGACTGCGGCGGCGGGCGACCCGAAGGTGGCGGGGCGCCGCCGTTGCGGAGCCGGCCGATCACCGACTCGACGTAGCGCTCGATGCCCTCGATGAACTCAGGGAGCTCGCCCTGCCCCTTCGCGATGCGCTGGAGCCGCGCTTCCCACGCGCCGGTCATCGCCGCGCTCTTCACCTCGGGGTCGACGACCTCGATCAGCCCGAGCCCCTTCTCGGTGACGGCCAGCGACTTGCCCTCGCGCACGATGTACCCGCGGGTGAGCAGCGTCTCGATGATGTTCGCGCGCGTCGCGGGCGTCCCCAGCCCGTTCTCCTTCATCGCCTCTGACAGCTCGCGCTCGTCGAGCGTCTTGCCGGCCGTCTCCATCGCGGTGAGCAGGGTCGCGTCGGTGAGCCGCGGCGGGGGGCGGGTGCGCTTCTGCACCGCCTTCGCGTCGAGCACGCGCTGAGGCTGCCCCTTCACCAGCCCGCCCGGCAGCGCCGCGTCGTCGTCTTCTTCCCCCGGCGCGCGCTTCTCGGCCGGCGCCTTCATCGCGCCCACGTCGAGCACCTTCCACCCGGGCTGCTCGATGGCCGTGCCGTGGCTGCGGTAGCGATCGACGACGCCCGGGCTCGCCACCTCCGTCACCACCTCGGTCGCCGCCCACACGAAGTCGTCGTGCCACGCCTGCAGGAGCCGGCGGCAGATGAGCTCGTACACCCGGCGCTCGTCGACCGAGAGCGTCCTCCCCTGCGGCGAGGTCGCGGTGGGGATGATGGCGTGGTGGTCGCTGACCTGCGCGTCGTCGACGAAGCGACGGCTCAGCGGGCGGTCTCCCGTGCCGGGCGCCACGTGCGGCTGAAAGAGGGGCGCGATGACCTGGGCGATGGGGCCGAGGGTGCGCGCGACCTCCGACGAGAGGTGCCGGCTGTCGGTGCGCGGGTAGCTGATCAGCTTGTGTTGCTCGTAGAGCGCCTGCGCCAGCTCGAGGGTGCGCTGCGCCGAGAAGCCGTAGAGCCGGTTGGTGTGCCGCTGGAGCTCGGTGAGATCGTACAGCAGCGGCGGCGGCATCTTCTTCTGCTTCGAGGTGACCGACGCGACCTTCGCCTCGCCGGCCTTCGCGCGCGCGACGATGGCCGCGGCCTCCTCGCCGGAGACGGGCAGCCGCTTCGGGTGCTCGACCTGCCCGTCGCGATGCCAGGTGCCCTGGTACGAGACGCCCTCGCGCGGCGAGAACGTGGCGACGACCTCGAGGTAGTCCTCCGGCTTGAAGGTGCGGATGGCGAGCTCGCGCTCGACGAGCATCGCGAGCGTCGGCGTCTGCACGCGCCCGACGGACAGCTGCGCGTCCATCGTCAGGCCGTAGGCGCGGGACAGGTTCATGCCCACCAGCCAGTCGGCGCGGCTCCGGCCGAGGGCGGCGGAGGCCAGCCCGTCGAAGTCACGCTGCGGCCGCAGGCGCGCGAAGCCCTCGCGGATGGCGTCATCGGTGAGCGAGCTGATCCACAGCCGCTTCACCGGCTTCCGGCAGCCTGCCGCCTCGTAGATGAAGCGGAAGATGAGCTCCCCTTCGCGGCCGGCGTCGGTGGCGCAGATCACCTCCGACACGTCGCGCGCGGTGAGCGCCTGCCGCACGAGCTCGAACTGCGCGCGGGTGTTGTCGAAGACGCGCAGCGGCCAGCGGCGGGGGAACATCGGGAGCGTCTCGAAGCTCCAGCGCCGCCACTGGGCGTCGATGCCCTCCGGCTCCTCGAGGCCGACGAGGTGCCCGATGGCCCAGGTGACGACGTAGCCGTTGCCGGTGAGCGCCCCGTCGGTGCGCGTGCGCGCGCCAAGCACCCGGGCCAGGTCCCGGGCAACAGACGGCTTCTCGGCGACGACGACGACGCTCACGGCCCGCGCTTGTAGCACCACCCACTGACAAGTTGTTCAGTACCTCCCGTGCCGCGGTCAGTCGCGCACGCAGGCGGGCTGCACGGACAGCGAGCCACCGCTCACGATGACGCGCTCGATGGGGAACGGGCCGAGGTCGGCAGCGTTGCGCACCAGCTCGTGGAGGGCATCGCCGACCGCCGTCTTGATGCTCGCGTCGGCGTTGAGCTTCTGGGTGATGGCGGCGGCGATGGCCGCCTCGGCCTGGACCGCCTCGTCGCCCGGCGTTCCTCCGGTGAAGGTGGCGGTCGCGTTGGTGTACGTCACCTTGCCGTTCTGCATCGCGAGGCGGAAGCGGATCTCGGCGCGGGGCGCGACGAAGTCGATGGTGCGGCCGTCGACGAAGGCGCAGGCGATGTTGCGGATGCAGTTCATGCGGATCTCCGGACCGGCCGCCTCGAAGTTGACCCGCATCACCAGCTCGTCACCCTCGACGCGCAGGCCGAGCGTCGTCGACCGCATGTCGTCGAGGTAGACCGTCATCGGGTCACTGCGGCTCGGGTCGATGCTGAAGTTGAACGTCGAGCCGGGCGAGCCGTCGAGCGTCGCCTGCTGGACGAACGACGCGTTGGGGTTGAAGAACTTCCAGGTCTCCGGGTCGCTCGCGCCGCCGGTCGGGCAACCAGCGGGGTTGCCAGCATTGCAGTGGAGGTACTCCGTCGGCTGGTAGTTGTCGAAGTTGATGCTGATGAGCCCGCTGGCGATGGTGGCGACCAGGTTGAGGCGCGTGGGTGTCACGGTACGGCTGCCCCAGTCGCTCGTGTAGAGCCGTGCGAAGGGGTTCGCGTCGGACGCGCAGTGCGCAGAGAACGCCCCGACAGTGGGGTTGCTGCTGAAGCACGACACCCAGTCGTTCTCGACGGTGTACAGATTCCAGGTCGAGCCGTTGAGCACCGTGGTGGCGGCGATGGTCGCGCACTGACCGCTCACCGGGCCGGTGCGCCAGTGGCGCGGCGCGAGCGAGCGGGTGACGCTCCACGAGTAGAGAGGTTGATCGCCGAGCGACACCGAGGACGACGCGGCGGAGTTCACCGGCGCGCCGAGGTTCTCCATGCTGTTGGTGTCGTAGTTCCACGCCTGCACCTGCACCGGCGACGAGCCGTAGAAGTGATAGCCGCTGAAGGCCAGCGGCGCGGCGGGGTTGGACACGCGTTGGTCGTCCGTCGGGCTCAAGATGCAACCAGTGGTGAGGCTCAGCGACAGCAGCGCGGCAGCGAGTCGATTCATGCACGGTCTCCAGGTGAAGGGCCCGGCGGCCATCGCGACGGCTGTGCCACGCACGCTCGCCCGAGGGAACTCGGCGACCGTCGCTCGCGTGGCGACACCCGCGCGGCGCGCGTGACCTGCGAGACGACACCCCGCGGCTCGTCACAGCGGCGCGGCGCGCCACTTCCGCCCGAGCGACAGGTGCAGCACCACCGCCAGCGCGCCGTTGACGAGGAGCGCCTGGCGCACGCCCATCGCCTCGACGGTGACCCCGGTGACGAGGCTGCCGGTCGACATGCCGCCGCGCATCGCGAGCATCAGCATGCTCGCCGCCTGTCCGCGGAGCGTGGGCCCGGCCACCGTCTGGAGCACGGAGTTCGCCTGGGTGTTGCTCATCGCCATCGCCACGCCGGCGAACACCAGCACCACCGGCAGCGACCAGAGCCACGGCGTCAGGGCGGCGCACAGCACCAGCAGCCCGTAGACCGCGCCGGCGCGCGTGCTGAGCGTGCGCCGCTCGAAGCGCCCTTCGATGCCGAGCAGCACCGTCGCGCCCAGCACGCCGCCCACGCCGAAGGCGGCGATGGCGCCGCTGAAAGAGCCGGCGCCGGCCTGGAACGCGTCCTTCACCAGCACCGGGCAGAAGGTGATGAGCGGGCTGCACAGCGCCGCGGTGATGAACACCGTCAGCAGCGCCCCGCGGAGCGCCGGCTGGCGGACGATCTCCCCGATTCCCGAGAAGAGCGGCGGCCGCGGCCCGTCGTGCTTCGGCGGGGCCGACGGGAGCGCCCACAGCGCCACGAGGATGAACGGCACGTACGACGCGGCGCTGACGCCGAAGCACCACGCCGCGCCCGCGCCGGCGAGCAGCACGCCCGCGAGCGCCGGCCCGAGGATGCGCGAGAGGTTGAACTGCGTGGAGTTGAGCGCGATCGCCGTGCCGATCTGCTCCTTCTCGACGAGCGAGGGCACGATGCTCGCGAACGAGGGCATCGACAGCGCGTCGGTGACGCCCACCACCACCGAGAGCGCGATGATCATCCACGGCTGCACCGCGCCGGTGAGCACCAGCACCACCAGCAGCGTGGGGCAGAGCATCTGCACCGACTGGAAGCCGAAGATGATCCACCGGCGGTCGCGGCGATCGGCGAGCACCCCGCCGAGGAGCGTCAGGAGCCACACCGGCGCGTCCATCGCGAAGGCGTCGAGGCCGACGAGGAACGCCGAGCCGCTGAGGGTGAGCATCAGCCACGGCTGCGCGACCTGCTGCGCCCAGGTGCCGATGTTCGAGAGCAGGCTGGCGAACCAGAACGTGCCGAAGCGACGCGTCGCGAGGAGCGCCATCGAGGCGCGGAACGTCGTCGCGGTGTCGCCGCCTGCCATCCCGCACGTCAAAGCACACTTCGAAACATCGAAGACGGCGGCGGGAGGAGGCTCGCATATCTTCGGCGGGTGCTCTCGCTCTGGTTGTCGCTCCTGTTGACCGCTGAGCCCCCGACCGCGCTCGTCACCGCCTGCACGAAAGGCACGGCGCGGAGCTGCTACGAGCTCGGCCTCTGGCACCTCGACGCCGCGCACCGGGACGATCGCCGCGCGCTCGCGGCGCTCGGGGACGGGTGCCGTCGCGGGAGCGCCGAGGCGTGCAACAGCGCCGGGGTGCTGCTCAACGACTCCGAGGTGCTCGCGCGCGACCCGGAGACGACCGAGACCTGGCTGCGTCAGGCGTGCGACCGCGGGCTGCCGCTGGGCTGCAGCAACGCCGCGCTCTTCGTCCGCATTCAGGGCGGCGACGCCAGCGCGCTCGAGCGGCGCGCCTACGAGCTGGCCGAGAAGGCCTGCGCCGCGGGTGACGCGACGAGCTGCCGGGTGCAGTACGAGCTGGTGACGCGGCTGGACCCCGCGCCCATGACGACCGAGCAGCGCACGCAGTTCGCCGCGCGCGCCTGCAACCGCGGCGCGGACTGGGCGTGCGGCGCGCTGGCGTACTCGCTCTGGGCTCTCGAGAGCGCGGCGCGCAACCCCGAGGAGGCCCTGCGGCTCTCGCGCGGGCCGTGCGAGCGCAACGAGCCGCTCGCCTGCGGCGTGGTGGCGGCCGACGCGCTCGAGCGCAAGGACGACGCGGCCGCGGCGGCGCCGGCGGCCATCGCCTGCGACGGCGGCCTCATGGAGTTCTGCGAGGTGCGCGGCGTCTTCCTCCTCGAGGGACGCGGGGGCCTGACGAAGAACGCGGCGCGTGGCGTGGAGCTCGTCGAGCGCACCTGCCTCGCGGGCGGCGCGTCGGCGTGCCGCTACCTGCTCGGGCGTCGCGCGCTGGTGCCCGCGGGGCGCGTGGCCGCGCTCGAGCGCGCGCTCTGCGAGTCGGGCGACGCGGCGCAGTGCCGGGCGCTCCTCTCGCGGGGCGGGCTCTCGCCAGCGGTGCGCACCACCGCGCAGGGCGTGCTCTGCGAGGCGGAGCACCAGGTCGCGGCCTGCGAGGCGTTCGCCCAGACGCTCGACGCCGAGCGGCGCTCCCCGGCGCGCGCGCAGGCGGCGCGGGTCATCGCGTGCCAGGGCGGCTCACGCCCGGCGTGCCGCGCGGCGCTGGCCACCGAGACCGCGCCGACGGCCCGGCTCCCGTTGCTCGAGAGGCTGTGCCACCCGCCAGACGAGCTCGCCGCGTGCCGCGAGTGGGTGACGCTGCGGCGCACCACGCCCGGCGCGACGCCGAGGGAGCTGCTCGCCGCGACGGTCCTGGCCTGCGTCACCGCCCAGGAGTGCGCGACGCTGGAGGACGACATCGCGCGGGCCCGCGTCGCCGAGCGCGCCGCGACCTTCTCGCTCCTCGAGGAGGCCTGCGCGCGGCCTGACGGGCTCCGCGTGTGCGCGCCCGCCCTCGCGCAGGCGAAGCTGAGCGGCGCGAACACGACGATCTTCGAGGCGACGCTCTGCGAGGCGGGCGACGGCGCGGCCTGCGAAGCGCGCGGCGCCGCGCTGCGGACGGCCACCCCCGCTCGCGCCGTGTGGTTCTCGGCC
>JBMORD010000175.1:0-14062 GCA_049322495.1 Myxococcota bacterium
GCGCGTACCCGGAGAACCGTGACTCGACCAGCTCGCTCAAGCTGAACGCCTCGCCGGACGGCAAGGGTGGCGCGGCGGCCTGCAGCGCGATTCCGGTCGACGCCTCGCTCGCGGCCCTCGGCCTCGGTCTTCTGGCCCTCGCCCGTCGCCGCCGTTGAGCGTGGTCGGGTTCCAGAGCTGAAGCAGAAGCCCCTCGTCGGCGCGCGCTGACGGGGGGCTTGGTCGTTGAGTTAGTGTCTCGCCGTTTCGGCCGACAACCACAGGGAGCTTTCCGTGAAGCCTCTTCGTTCTTCCCTCCTGGCGGCGCTGCTCGCGGTCGTGACCGGCTGCAGTGATGCGCTGATCGAGAAGCGAACGGTGCAGGACATCAACGTCGACGATCGCGTCGCGGTGTCCGGGCGGGTGTGCACCACGCGCGCCGACCCGCGCGGCTTTCCGGTGAAGGTGGTGCTGATCGTCGACCAGTCCGGCTCGATGTGCATCTCCGACCCGCCAGGCAGCCAGGAGTCGAGCGGCTTCTGCGAGATGTACTCGACGGTGCCGCCGGGCGTGACGCAGCCTGCGCGCGTTCGCGCCGTCAACCGCCTGCTCGACCAATTCTCGACGCAGCCCAACGTCTCGGTGGCCCTGGTGCCGTTCGAGACCAACGTGAAGGGCGTGTGGCCGGGCGTGGCGGGCAACCGCTTCGGCATCCCCACGCAGGAGCTCCGCGATCGCGTCAACCAGCTCCAGTCGGAGCTCGGCAAGGGCACCGACTACCAGGGCGCGCTCGCCTACGCGTACTCGCTCATCGCCAGCGACATCGTCGCCACCGAGGAGACCTCACCCGATCAGCTCCCGCGCACGCGCTACGTGGTGGTGTTCCTCACCGACGGTGTGCCCTTCCCGAAGTGCGCGGCGAACGACGATCTCACGCAGTACGCCGACGACCTCAACCCCGAGCTGACCTGGGCCGACTCGTACGGCGCCGGCGACTTCTGCGATCTGATCGAGCCGGATGATCCGGACGCCATCACCGGCTTCGTCGCTGGCACCGATCGCAACCAGAACTACCAGCTCTTCAGCTACGTGAAGCAGCTCGTCGATCTGAAGGACCAGTACAACATCGGCGACATCCGGCTCCACACGGTGCTGATGTTCAACGAGGAGGCGGTGCGGAACTGCGGCCCGATCTGCCAGGACGTCTACGGGCAGTACGTGCGGTGGCCCGGGCCGACGCCGGTCGCTGACGGTCCTGCGGCGGCCAAGCGCATCGCCGCCTGGACGCTGCAGCAGCTCGCGCAGCGCGGCAACGGCATCTACCAGGAGTTCAGCAACTTCGCCGGCCTCGCCCAGCTCAACCTCGGCCTGCTCGACTACTCGTCGCTAGCGTCGCGCAACGTGATGAAGTCGCTCTTCGTGCAGCACCTCTCCGCCGAGCCGGGAGAGACGAAGCGCGAGGTCGACACCGACGGGGACGGCCTCGTCGACGCCTTCGACAACGACTTCAGCAACAAGACCAACAAGTACTTCCGCGACAGCGACGGCGACGGCTTCGACGACAACTTCGAGGTCCGCCGCTTCGAGGACGGCTTCCGCCCCGACACGAAGGACGGGCGCGGCTGCAACCCGATGTCGCCGCTCACGCCGAACTGCGTGGTGGCCGACACCGACGGTGACGGCCTGTCGCAGTACGCCGAGGACTACCTGAAGACGCGCGCCACGCTGGTCGACTCCGACGGCGACGGCATCCCCGATGGCCTCGAGGCGCGGTACGGCCTCGATCCCGTCACGCGCTCGCTCACTGGCATCGACACCGACGGCGACGGGACCTCCGACCTCGAGGAGTTCCGGCTCGGCAGCAACCCCGTCTCGCGCGACGTCGTCTTCCAGCAGAAGAACGGCTACCAGTACGCGATCGAGGCCGAGGAGGTCGGCACGGGGAACAACGCCCGCGTCTGCTACAACTTCACCGTCTCGAACCTCCAGATGGTGACGCCTCCCAACCAGGCCGGCATCACGCAGGGCTACAACCTGTTCAAGGTGTGGTTCTCGGAGGCGCCGGAGAGCGGCGTGGCGACGGACTACGGCGTGTGGAAGGCCGCGTGCTTCTGGACCCAGTACGATCCGCCCTCGGTGCGCGTGCCGGCCGGGCCGGAGGTGCCCGCGCTGGCTGACGGCGACTTCCGTCCGCCTCAGCAGATCGAGTCGACGGCCGAGTACGACACCAACTGCCTCGGTGTTCGCCCCTCAAGGACCCCGTGATGTCGAAGCAATCGATGGCCCCCCTGCGGATCGGGTTCGTCTCGTTCCTGGTGAGCGCCGTGCTCGCGGCGTGCACCAACGTGTACATCTACGACGAGCGGCGCGAGAACGAGCTGCCGCGCGATCGCAACCTGGTGCTCGAGGGCCAGTTCTGCACGCCCTCGCCGAACCAGACCGTTCGCCCCATCAAGATCCTCATCGCGATGGACGCGTCGCAGTCGATGAACGTCACCGATCCGAACGGAACGCGCGCGCAGGCGGCGCTCGACCTGCTCGACAACCTCCCGCAGGAGGACGAGATCAGCTTCGTGGTGATGCTCTTCGCGGGCAGCACCACGGCGTTCCTCTCGCGCAGCGGGATGAACGAGTTCGACCGGGTGATCGACTTCACCGCGCAGGACAAGGAGCTGCTCCGCCAGCGGATCCTCAACTTCACGGTGCCCGGGTCGCAGGTGAACCGCGACTCGACCGACTTCGTGAAGCCCTTGTCGGACATCTACGCCCTCATCAGCCGCGACCTCGCCGAGGCGCGCCTCGGCAACGCGAGCGACGAGAGCCGCCCGCGCTACTCGGTGATCTTCCTGTCTGACGGCCAGCCGACCAACAACCAGGATGACGAGCTGCTGTGCGGCGACGCGGTGCGGCGCATTCGCCAGCTCAAGGATCTCGCCGACGACGTCAAGGTGAACACCGTGCACGTCTTCACGCCGATCCAGCCGCTCGACTCCTCGGCCTGCACCTTCGACGGCGGGGTGATGACGCCGATCGGTGGCAGCACCTGCGCGCTGCCCGACCTGCCTCCCGGCTCGTGCCCGCTGGTGATCATCAACACCAACGCCGAGCGGCTCTACCGCATGAGCCTGCTGGGGGGCGGTGACTTCCGCGACTTCCGCAACAACGAGCCGATCAACTTCCTCAACTTCCGCTTCGGCCAGGTGCGCCGCAACTACGTCTTCGACAAGCTGGTCGTCTCGAACCTCTCGGCGCCTCCCGGCAGCCCGCCCGATGCGGGCGACACCGACTCTGACGGCCTGCTCGACAGCGCTGAGCTCGAGGAAGGGACGCTCCCCTGGGTGGCCGACACCGACGGCGATGGGTTCTCCGACGGCGTCGAGGTCTTCGGGCGATCTCGCGGCGCGATGTTCACGCCGAACCAGATCGCGCTCCCTGATGGAGGTGGGCTCGACCCGGGCTGCCCGCCGGAGCTGCGCGGCGTCGACGAAGACTGCGACACCCTCACCAACTGCGACGAGCAGATCGTGGGCACCAACGCCCAGCGCATGGACTCGGACGACGACGGGATCTCCGACGCGGTGGAGTTCAAGCTGCGCAGCCAGCCGAGTTCGAAGGACCTCGCGCAGGATCCCGACAACGATCGCGTGACGACCGGAGACGAGCTGCTGATGCACATGGATCCGCTCTCGGTCGACTCGGACAACCTGTCGGTCAACGGCTACCGCTACGAGGTGGTGAAGGCGGGCGGGCTCGACGCCGAGGGGCGGCAGTGCTGGGACTTCCGCGTGAGCAACGTCGCGCTCGCGCCCACGCTCGCCGACACGCGCGATGCGGGCAACCCCGACGGTGGGCCCGACTTCTACCGCCGCGGCGCCGGCTACAACGATCTCTACGTCACCTTCTCGATGACGCCGGGTGACGATCCGACGGGGCGCACCTCGCTGCGCACGTATCGGCACACGACGTCGCGCTACCCGGTCGGCGGGATCAAGTCTCCGCACGACGGCGTGATCCGCATTCAGCCCGACGAATTCGTGGCAGGCTGCCGCACGTCCGTCACCCCGACGACCAGCCCCTGACCGTTCTCCGGCCGACAACCCCGAGCTTCCCATGCGTAACTTCGCCCTGAGCGTCGCCTCCTGTTGTGTGGTCGCTTCTCTGACCGCCTGTCCCGTGCCGCCCGTCGAGTGCATCGACGGCACCGAGGAGACCTGTGACGGCGGCTCGCTCCCGCCCGACTTCTGCAACTCGCAGGAAGAAGCCGAGAGCGATGCCACCAACTGCCACCTCACGGTGACGACGGGCGGGGCGATGCCAGCGCCGAAGCGCGACGTCTACATCAGCCGGCTCGCCGACGGCGGTCTCGAGGACAAGGACTGGTACTTCGCCCAGCTGCCGGCGAACCTGACCGCGCGCTCGCTGCTGCACGTCAACGGCGGCTACGGCGGCGTTCCAGGCACGGGGGTGAACTTCTCGCTCAACGTCCTCAAGCAGGGGCCCAACGGCCTGCAGACCGTGGTCAATGGCATCGATCGCCACGGCGCGGCGGCCCCGAAGCAGGTCGACCTCATCCTGCCGTTCTCGGAGTCGGGCACCAAGCTGTGGGTGCTCGTCGGGGACGAGGGCTCGTCGGGCCAGGCCCACGTCGACAACCGCAACCCGTACTCGCTCTTCGTCGAGGTGAAGGAGAACCCCGACTCGAACGAGCCGAACGACACGACGCCGACGGCGATCACCCTCTCGCCGATGGGGGCGATCAGCCAGGGCACCGCGACGGGCTACCTCGCGACCAACGACGACGTCGATCTCTTCTCCTTCCCGATGACGGCGAGCGGGCGGCAGATCATCTACCTCCACATCACCGAGGTCGGCATGCACCCGACCAACCCTCCGCCGGGCTTCCGCCTCGCGTACACCCTCTACGATCCGGGTGACGTGCCCATCTCCGAGGGCGTGATGGACAACGACACCCTCCAGGTCAACCTCGCGACCGCGCGCCTCGCCCCGATGACCGGCACCTACAAGGTGAAGATCAACGGCTTCAAGCCGCCGAACACGACGGGCTCGGTGAAGGGCGACCTGCGCCTCCAGTACCAGGTGCAGGTGCAGGTGATGCCCGACATCGACGCGCAGGAGCCGAACGACACGGTGGCCACCGCGAAGGCCATCAACCTCTCACCGAACGGCTCGACGAGCGTGACCGGCAAGCTGTCGCACGTGCCCGACGAGGAGTGGTTCGTGGTCAGCCTGCCCGCGCGCGCCTCGCCGTCGACCTTCCGCTACCGCGTGACCGCTGCCACGAGCGGGGGACGCTTCGAGCCGCTCACCGGCACGCCCGCGCGGCAGCTCCGCGTGACGAAGCGGGTGACCATGGGCGCGACGGCGCAGGACCGCCAGACCAACTGCCGCACCAACGCGACCGCCTGCCCGAAGGCCGCCGACGCCGAGCCGACCCTCATCAACGCGATCTGCAACGCGAGCGAACCGCCGCAGTGTCTGTGGGCGCAGCGCAGCGAGGAGCTCCCGCGCCTCGAGATGCTGCGCAACTTCGTCGGCGCGATCCCCGTGGCGCCCAACACCGCCACCGAGTTCCTCGTGATGTTCCGTGACGAGGGCCTCGGCCTCAGCAAGTACGCGGACGATCGCGACTGGACGCTCGAGCTCGAGTGGCGCGACGACGCAGATGAGGCTGCGCGGCTCGGCGGGCCGACCAACGTCGCGTTGGGCTCCGCGAGCACGGTGTCGTCGGGTGAGCTGACGTACGGCTACGGCCTCTACCTCGACAGCGACTGGTTCATGCCCTCGAGCCCCGGTCTGCGCGGGCTCAACGACTACGACGCGATCGACAGCGACAAGGATCTCTTCCAGTTCAACTTCGGTGGAGCCACTGGCGAGCAGGCCTGGGAGCTCTCGTGGATCCTGCAGCACCCTGACGGCGGCACTGCGCCTCCGGGCGAGATGGCGTTCGAGCTCACCTTCTGTGACTCGAGCGGCCCGGCGCCGGACGGCGGCCTCTGTGCGGGCGCGCAGAACCGCATCTTCGCCTTCAACGATCAGAGCCTCACGCCCTGGTACCTGTCGCAGAGTGTCTCGAACGGGCGGATGCTCTTCACCCGCATGAACAACGGCAGCTCGACCACCTACACCGTGACGCCGGTCGGCTGCTCGTGCTTCTCGGCGCCGCGCGTCGCCGCGGGCACCTTCTTCGCGAACGTCTCCGCCGTGCACCGGCTGACCAACGATCCCATCCGCTACCAGTTCACCCAGCGCATCAGCGCCTACCCGAGCTCGTACACGGGTGACGGCGGGGCGACGGTGACGTGCCCGGTCACCGACGGCGGCTGCGGCTTCGCCCGCTGAGCAAAAGACGAAGGGCGCCCGGGAGCAGCTCCCGGACGCCCCCGTCACTTCCGACTGCTGCGACGACTCACATCCCGCCGTCGCCGTAGCAGCTCGAGTAGCCGCCGTCGGCCGGAACGCCGCAGCCAGCGAGCGCGAGCTCCTTCACAGGGAAGTTGTCGGCGTTGCTGGTGACGGTGATCTTGCCCGTGTAGAGCTTGCCCTGCGTCGGCGCGAAGACGACGCGCATCAGCAGGCGCTCGTTGCCCTTGATGACGGCAGGGAAGGTGGTCGGGTCGGTGGTGAGGCTGAACGCCGAGTCGCCGCTGAGCGAGACGCTCTCGACGTTGAGATCGGCGATGCCCCCGTTGCGGATGACGAGGGTGTCCTGGGGCTTGGTGCCGATGTACGCGCCGCTGTTGAACTCGAGACCGAAGCCGATGCTTTCGCGATCGGCGCACGCCTGCGGCTCGGGGGTCAGGTACTTGGGGTCGCCCTTGCCGCCGTCGGGCAACAGGCCGCACACCGACTCGTTGGCGCAGCTCGAGAATCCGGCAAGAATCCCAAGTACGCTGAAGAAGCCGAGCAGTTTTCTCTTCATGAAAGTCCTCACTAGCTGGGTGGTCGAGAGCGGCATGAAACTACTTCACTGCATGTGGGCCGTCGCTCTCCTGACGGCGGGTTGTGGGAGCGTGCGCGAGCAGTTCATCGGGGTGCGCATCGCCGACGACTGCAACGGCGAGTGGCCGATGTGCTCGACGACGGTGGGCTGCCTGCTCGGCGATCGCAGCTACGTCGAGGGGCGCTTTCCGGGCCAGAACAAGGTCGGCATTCGCCTCGAGGAGCCATCGGAGGTGACGGTCGGCCTCTACCTCTTCGAGACCTCGGGCGCCGGCGAGAACACGGTGCTCAACTTCTTCGAGCCGAGCTGCAGCTCGCGCGTGCGCGTCGAGCTCCAGGGCCGCGCGCTGGTGGGCGAGAACGAGAAGCTGGGCTGGGTGAGCCGCAAGGCCGAGCTGTCGGGCGTCGGCGATCACCTGATCGAGGTCGAGAGCGACGCGCGCACCCGCTACCTGATGAAGATCGACGTGCTCCCGCTGCGTCTGCGCGACATCCAGTGACGGCACGGGTCAGCCCTTCTTGAGTCGCGCGATCATCCGGTCCGCGACGCGGAAGGAGTTGGCGGCGATGGTGAGGGTGATCGGCACGCCGCCGCTCGTGGGCAGGAAGCTGCCGTCGACGACGTAGAGGTTCTTCACCCCGTGCGCGCGGCAGTCGGGGTCGAGCACGCTGGTCGCGGGATCCTTCCCGAAGCGGCACGTGCCCCCCTGGAGGATCGTCGTCTCGCCCGCGGTGCCGACGCGATCGAGGCGATCGGGCTGGAGCGCCTGGAGCACCTCCTCGCCGCGCTCCACGAGGAACTTCGTCATCGTGAAGTCCATCGGGTGGCGCTTGATGGTGATCGCCGCGACCGGCAGGCCGTACTTGTCCTTCACGTTCGAGTCGACGGTGACGTACGTCTGATCGTTCGAGAGGAACTCGCCGTAGATCTCGAACTCGAGGATGCGGCTGTCGCGGTACTCGCGCAGCTTGTCCTTGAGCGCCTTGCCGAAGATGCCGTTGGGTCCCTTCTTGGCGATGCCCACCGCCGCGAAGATCGGGTTGGGGTGGGCCCACATGAAGCCGAGCGTGCCTCCCTTGCGGAAGCCGAAGCGCTCGTCGGGCATCACGTAGAAGTCCTGCAGGCTGCGGTTGACGAAGGGCATGGTGGCGGTGAGCCACGGCAGGTCCTTCTCGCGCTTGCTCACGGTGAAGGTGGCCTTCGACTGGCCGAAGCTCGAGAAGAGCAGGTTCTTGCCGACGAGGCCGTTGTCGTTGGCGAGCCCGTTGGGGAAGCGCGCTGACTTCGAGTTGAGCAGCAGCCGCGCGCTCTCCACGGCGGTGCACGACGCGACGATGATCTTCGCCGGCTGCTCCTGGGTGACGCCGTCGGCGTCGAGGTACACCACGCTCTTCGCGTTGCCCTGGGCGTCGACGGTGATCTCCGTCGCCATGCACTTCGGGCGGAGCTCGACGTTGCCGGTGGCGAGCGCGCTGGGGAAGAGCGACGCCCCGGTGCTGGCCTTGGCGTCGTGCTCGCAGCCGTAGCTCCCGCACAGCGAGCAGTACACGCACGAGTCGCGGCCGCGGTAGGGGCGGCTCAAGATGCCGCGCGCGGTGGGAATGGTGTGCCAGCCGAGCGTCTTCGCGACCTTGTCGATCTCTCCGGCGACCGGGTGCTCGGCGAGCGGCGGCAGCGGGTAGTTGCCCGAGCGCGGCTCGAGGAACGGGTGGGGGACCGCGTTGCCGCTGACGCCGAGCTCGATCTCCGCCTTGTCGTAGTACGGCGCCAGATCCTTGTAGGTGATGGGCCAGTCGACGACGTTGCTGCCCTTCGGCGCGCCGAGCTCGGACTTCATGCGGAAGTCGACGGGCTTGAGGCGGTAGAAGAAGCCGCTCATGTGCACCGTGCCGCCGCCGACGCAGTTCGCGGTCCAGGCCTCGTTGGTGCGCGAGAAGGGCTGATCGGCGCCGTTGCGCCAGAGGTGAGGCTCGTCCCACGGGAGCGGCATGAAGAAGTTGCGCCGCGAGTTGAGGATCTCGTCGTGGACGTAGTCGTCCTTCTTGTACCAGGCGCCCTTTTCGAGCACGACGACCTTGAACCCTGCGCGGCCGAGCTCGAGCGCCAGCGGCGCGCCCCCCGCGCCGGACCCGACGATGCACACGTCGACTGGATCCTTCGCCATCTCAGCAGCCCTTTCCGCCACCGCACACGAGCTGGTGGAGCTTCTGGCTGCCGTCGTAGGGAGCCTTCGGGTCGCCCTTCACGTTGCGCCCCACGAGCTGGAAGCCGACCAGCTTCCAGCCCACCTCGCCCTGGTTGCCGCCGTAGCTCGGGTCGCCGAGGAAGCCCTCGAGCGAGAGCACCACGAGCATCTCGTACCAGCGCGCCTCGCCGCTCTTCTCGGGCGAGTCCTTGAAGATCGTGAGCAGCTCGTCCTGCTGCGCGGGCGTGCACTCCGCGAAGGGCTTCTTGAACATGCGCTCGGCGCGCCGGTTGAGCGCGGCGAGGCCGGGCACGAAGTTCTGCCGCATCTGCTGCAGGTTCTCGGTCTGCAGCATGCGGTCGATGTACTCCGGCACGTTGGCGTCGAGCGCGCCGGGATCCTGATCGCGCGGGAGCACGCGATCGACCGCCGCGGTGAGCGTCTTCCACTCGGCGTCGGTGACGGTGCGGTGCGACGCGGTGAGCGCCTCGCGGGGCGCCGGAGGCGGTGTGGGCGCGGCCGGCTTCGCGGGCTCCTTGCAGCCGCCGAGGAGCACCACGCCTCCGCCGAGGAAGGTGAGGTGTTGGACGAACACGCGCCGCGAGACGTCGTCATCTTCCGCGGCCGGGGGGACCTCGTGTGCTTCTTCCCGCGTCATGGCGGGCGGAGTGTGCCACGTCTCTTCGAGGGCGAAAGGGTGGGGGAGTCTACGGACAGGGTGACGACACTCCTCCACAGTCGCGCGCCGGGAACGATCCGCTACCATGCGCGGTCATGAATCGACTCGCGACGTTCGCGTGCGTTGCCCTCGCGCTCACCGGTTGTCCCCAGATGCCGATCACCGATGGCGGCACTGGCGGAGGCCGTGGAGGCGGGAGCGGCGGTGGTGGCGGGGGGCTCTCGCCATGGGGCATCAGCGATCTCGACGTCGACGCGCGTGACCCGACGTACTTCGCGATCGCCGTCGACCCCGCGCTGGAGCGCGTCGGCGTGGCGTACTTCACGCCGCGCGGCACCGAGACGATGATGGGCACGCCCGACTACGACCTCAAGTACCTCGAGTGGAAGCAGGGCTCGGTCGTCACGCCTCCGCAGACCATCCGCTACGTGCAGCGCAAGGTGGGCCTGGCGATCGCCTTCCACCCGTCGACGGGTGAGCCGGTGGTCGCGTACCTCGGCGGCGCGGCGGGCTTCGTGCCCGGCGAGTCGATCTTCTGGTTCCAGAGCGACGCGGTGATCAACCAGCGCAGCAACGGCAGCACCTGGACCGAGACGGTGATCGCCACGACCGGTGATCAGGTGAGCTGCGGCAGCCTGGTCAGCGATCGCGGGCTCCTCGTCGGGCTGTGGCCCGCGATCGGCTTCGATGGGACCGGGCGGCTCTACCTCGCCTACCGCGACGGTCACGACGGGCAGTTCCCGCAGCAGGACTGGGGCGGCTCCGACGTCGAGGTGTGGGAAGGCGTGCCGCCCGGCACGGGCAAGTGCGTCGCCGCAGGAGGCAACAACAAGAAGGCCTACGGCGGGCACGTCCAGATGGTCATGGGCCCGGGCGAGCAGCCGGCGATCATCTTCGATCAGATGCCGGGCACCTCCGACAGCAACGGCAACAACGTGCTGTTCTCGAAGCGCAACGCCGACGGGACGTGGACGCAGGCGGGGCCGGTGCTGAACATCGGCAACACGCAGACCGGTGCGTCGCTCGCCTACGACGCGACCGAGGGCTTCGGCATCGCGGTCGTCGATCGCACGCGCGATCAGCTCAGCTACACCAACTCGGCCGATGGCCTGACCTGGAACGCGATTCAGCCGGTGTTCGGCGCGGGGAGCGGCGGCTGGTACCCGTCGCTGGCGATGGATCCCATCAACCACGAGCCGGCGATCGCCTTCTACAACTGCAGCCCGCGCAGCTCCGTCAGCGAGTCGAACTGCACCACCACCGAGGACGAGCTCGTCGTCTCGCAGCGCATCGCCGGGCAGTGGCGTGAGTCGGTGGTCGACACGGAAGGTGGCTACCACCCGAAGATCGGCTTCTTCGCGAGCGGGAAGCGCTTCGTGGTGTACCGCACGCCGAACTCCATCAACCCCGACACCGGCCTCAAGGTGCCGAACGCGGGGCAGCTCAAGATCGCGGTGGAGCGATGAGCCGGCGCGCGTCCATCGTGGTGCTCGGAGCGGTGGTGCTCAGCTCCTGCGCGCTCGACAACAGCCTCGGGGGCTCGCTCGGCGAGGTCTTCCCGCTCGACATCTCGCGGGTCGAGGTCCAGAAGAACGACGAGGCGCTGCAGATCACCTACCTTCGCAACCGCGGCGTCTTCCTCGACGTGGTGGTGCGGGTGTCGGTCTCGATGGCCGACGAGGGCAGCTCGGCCGATGGCGGCGTGCCGTCGCTCGAGCTCAAGCCCGGCGCGCGCATTCCGCTCGAGGGCTTCGCGCCGACCGGCGTGCTGCGCGCAGCGGTGACGCACGCCCCTGGCGGCGAGCCGGTGCGCAACCTGCCCCAGGTGAAGAAGGGCGATCTCTTCATCACCGAAGGTGGCGGCATCGGCGAGGTCACCAAGGGGAACTTCTCGATGCTCTTCGAGCAGGAGGGCGGAGACGTCGGCTTCGGGCGGACGCTCAGCGGCACCTTCTCGGGCATGACGCTCGACGCCGGCTTCGGCGAGCTGCCCTGACGCCTACAGCTTCTCGAGGAAGACGCGCAGGTTGGTCGAGGTGCCGGGCACGACCGTCGCCCAGCGCTCGACCGTGCGGTAGCCGGCGAGCTCGATGCGCACCTGATGGGGCCCGGCGTTGAGGGTCAGCGTGGACGGAGAGGTGCCGGACGGGCGGCCGTCGACGAGCAGCGCCGCCGATGCCGCGATGCCCTTCGCGGTCACCACCACGCGGAGCTGACCGGTGGTGGGGGAGACCGGCACCGGGTTGTCGTCTCGCGTCGGCTCGGCGGGCTCGTTCGGCGACGGGCCGACGAAGGTCCGATCGTCCTTCGGCGCCCGCTTCGGCTTCTCGTCGAACCGGAGGATGACCGTCTTCTGCTCGCCCGAGGTGCTCGTCTCCGACAGGGGGACACCCGGCACCGAGACCACGTCGCTGTTCGACGCCTCCGGCACGCTGTCGGCCGGACGTTGATCGGGGGCTTCGACCGGCGCGGGCTTCGGAGGAGGGACCTCCTTGATCTTCGGCACCAGGCGCGTCTTCGCCGCGGTGACGGGCTTCTGCTCCGCGACGATCGGGAAGGCCTTCGCGAGGTCGATCTTCTTCACGCCCGCGGCGGCCTCGAGATCGGCGACGAACTCCGAGACGGTGTCGGGGCGCTCGTCGCGGCGCTTGGCGAGCCCGCGGATCAGCACCTGCGCGACGGTCTTCGAGAGCCCCTTCACGAGCTGGGCGGCGTCGGGCGGCGGGGTGTTCTTGTGCCCGTACAGCACCTCGAAGTTGTTGTTGCCGAGGTACGGGGGCCGGCCGGTGAGCAGCTCGAAGGTGACCGCGGCGAGCGCGTAGACGTCGGTGCGCTTGTCGATGTCTTCCACGCCGAGGATCTGCTCGGGCGACATGTAGTACGGCGTGCCGACCATCGCCCCGGGGCGGGTGAGGCCGGGGTTGGCCTGATCGCGCACCACCCCGAGATCGAGGATCGTCACGCGCCCGCCGACGCCGAAGAAGACGTTCTGCGGCTTGATGTCGCGGTGCACGAGCCCGTGGTGGTGGAGGAAGGCGAGCCCCGCGGCGATCTGCTTCACGATCGCCACCACCTCCGGCAGGCCGAGTCGCCCGCCCTGCTTCTCGACGAGCTCGGCGAGCGTCAGCCCCTCGAGGAACTCCATGACGATGAAGGGCAGGGCGCCGCGTCGGCCGTGGCCGTGGAAGGCGACGATGTTGTGGTGCCGCAGCCCGGTCATCTTCTCGGCTTCACGCTCGAAGCGGGCGACGACCTTCGGCTTGCGGCAGTGCTCCGGCGCGAGGATCTTGATCGCCACCGGCTTGTTGGCCTGCACGTCACGCCCCTTGAAGACGCTGCCCATGGCGCCCTGGCCGATGCGGGTCTCGATGCGCCACCGCTGATCGAGGAGCTCGCCGGGCGTCACGTGGACGACGACGGTGTGATCGTGTGTATCTGCTGCCAAAGCGCGCGCAGTGTACAGGCTCACACGCCGAAGAGGGCGCTCGCGTTGTCGGCGGTGACGCGGCGGACGACGCGCGACGAGAGCCCGGCCTTCGCCAGGCGGTGCGCCGCGCGGCTGAGCGAGAGGATGTCCGACGCGCCGTCGCCGGCCGCGGAGTCGAGCACCAGCCGTTCCGGCCCCAGGGTGCGGACCAGCGACACCGCGCGCTCGACGGTGAGGTGATCGGGGTGCAGCGTGAGGCCCGCCCAGAAGCCCAGCTCGCGAATGGTGCGCACCGTCTTCCCCACCGCGCCGTCGACGAGGATGCGCTTGGGCTCGAGCTCCGCGCGCTGCACCGTCACCAGGAGGCGGCGGGTGATGCGTTCCTTGTCACGGCCGGGCGCGGCGACGATCGCCGGCTTGTGGAAGCGCTGGGCGAGCTCGAGCTGCGCGAGGAGCGCGTCCTGCTCGTGCTCGTCGCCGTGGAGCAGCCCGAGGAGCCCGATGGCGACCACCTTGCCGCCCTTGAAGTACGCGGGGAGCGCGTCGAGCACCTGCGACAGCCCGCGCCTCGGGAGCGCCGCGGGGTGCACGCCGAGCGACGCCCACGCCTTGAGCCCCGAGCGCTCGAGCCGCGGGAGCTGCGTGCCCAGCAGCTCGTCGAAGTGGGCGAAGAGCCCGTCGGGCGTCGCGGGGTGCGCCGTGGCGTCGGCGACGGCGATCACCGAGCGCACGCCGAAGAGCTGGAGCGTCTCCAGATCCTGATCGGCGAGCGCGGCCGGGTGAACGCGGGGGTCGAACACGGAGCAGAGGGTATTCCAGAGTCAGTGGCCA